>NZ_JCAXEQ010000005.1:0-389226 GCF_059758515.1 Rossellomorea sp. GQ25
AGCCTCTAAGCCCTGCAGCTGGACATCAAGAAAAGCGGAGGGGCTTTGCCCAGAGGCGCAACTGACAGAAAGGCGCCCAGGGATTTAAAAGATCAAACCATCCTCCTCAAATAAAAATTCATACGAAAGATCCATAAATAAATACAATCCATTGCCAAACGGAAAGGAATACGTACGGATGGATTCTCCTGAATCAATATCGCTGTAAATGTCCGATAATAAACCTTTCTTATTGATCCTCATACGAATGATATTTTCCAGAAAGTACGGGCGCCAGCTCCAATTCTTCCCTTTGTACCTTGGTTCTATCTGCCACTTTTGATCAGTTTTTAATACATTACTAGTCACTTGGAAGCCATTTTCATCACAAATGTATAGCCGGAAGCATTTGTCGGTAAAATACTTCCCCAACTCAAAGAGTATGTCATCGAATTCAGTACTTTGTTTTTTTATCATCATCAGCTTTTGACTGATTTCTTTATGAAGGACATCCGCGAATTCATACCCTGCTTCAAGATGCTTCTTCTCATATCGAATATAGTCCTGACATTTTTCCTTCAATTTTTCTTTTAGGATATCCGGCTTCAAAAATGAGTCTGACGGGTGCTGCAGATAATATCCTTGATAATAGCGACCACCATTCAACCAGGCAAACTGCAGTTGAAAGTTGATTTCGATATTCTCAAATAAGAGGGATGCCCCAATCTTTCTCGCAAGCATTGACAAACTGTATAATATATCTTTATAGACTTTATTCCCCGCATCATTTCTCAGTTGGTATAAATCCACCTTCAAAATATCAGGTGAGAATTGAGATAGCCGATCCAACTGACCGCTGTTTCCGCCAACGTTATCAATCGCAATTTTAATTCCATATGTTTTGTAATACAGAAGCAAATGAACCAGCTGGTCAAAGTCCCCTATAAACGTTTTTTCAGACAGCTCAATCACCGTCCGGTTCAAATTCAAACCCTTTTTTTCGTACTCTTGAAGGAGCTCCAGAAAGGATTCCCCGTGGTCAAGCATCAATAGCCTTGCATCACGGTTTAAGAAGATATATCCCTCTTGATCCTCACCTAAAAACTTACTTAGAGCCAATCTGGTTATTCGTTCGTCCACTTCCACTTTATATTCATCCGGTATCTCTTCATCTCCAAAAAATGGACCAAGACTCTCGATAGTTCCTTCATCCACCCCTATTCTCCCTAATACCTCGTAGCCGATGATTTTATGTTCATCCGCACTGAAAATCGGTTGAAAGTACGGAATCACTTTTTCAATATTGGTTAATACTTCTAATGCGTCCATGCGCACTCCCCCACCATTACTCATGTTTTTTTGCATAATTATAACACAACTATACAGTGGAATCGAAGTGACATAAACAAAAAAGCTTTCCCCGCCCTGCCGTTTAGACATATGGGGGGAAAGCTTTTAATCCTTTGTTCATACTTTACCTTATATTAGAATGGAAATTGATTAAGCCATTGTCCCCCGTCCATTGTGATGCATTCTCCGTTTATATACGCCGCTTGATCTGACGCAATAAAATAAGCAAGGCCGGCGATCTCTTCCGGTGTTCCTAATCGTTTTAACGGGACGCTATCAATCGTTCTTTTCGCTGCCTCTTCAGAAATCCAAAGCTTCTCGGCACCACCCGTTCTTTCAATCGGTCCTGGTGCAATGGCATTTGCACGAATACCGTATTTATGGCCCCACTCGACTGCAAGCGTGCGGGTTAACGATAAGACTCCGGCTTTGGCAGCCGCAGAATGAGCCACACCTGTACCTGCATTCCAAGCGTAAGTGGCAACCATGTTAATGATGGACCCCTTTTGGTTGTTCTCAATCCAATAATTCCCTACAGCATGTGAGCACAGGAACGTTCCATTTAGAACGATATCAATAACAGATTTCCAGCCATTAGGTGAAAGCTTTTCAGCAGGACAAATAAAATTACCAGCTGCATTATTAATGAGTACATCGATTTTGCCGAACTTCTCAGCCGTAAATTCAACCATTGCCTTTACGTGTTCCTGTTCCCTGACATCCATTTGAAATACTTCAATCTTTCCATTAAGAGACGAAAATTCATCTTTCACCGATTGTAGTCGTTCTTCATTTCTCCCTGTTACGACGACGCTTGCGCCAGACTCTACAAAGTGCTTCGCCATATATTTCCCCATACCATTCGAACCGCCTGTTACAATTACAACTTGTTGTTCTCCCATATGTAACTCCCCCTTTTTTATGAATGAATGTTCACTCACAATTTTACCATATAGAGATGCGTTGCAACCATTTTAAATATAAAAAAGACTGATTTTTAAGAAAATACCTCCTTCTTAAAAATCAGTCTGAAAGATTAGCTATCAGGATTGTTAACAATGGTATCGTGTAATTGCGCCAATGCCTTAATAATGGTTTTATTTCTCTTATATCCTTTTGCTTCAACAGAAACATTATTATATGAAACGACTACCTGACCTAAAGATCGAGGAGTTTTAAAGCCATAAATATATGCTTTAATCGTTCCTCTATCGGTAGGGAGAAATAGGATTTCCATACGTTTTGTCTTTTTCATAATCCCTCTCCTTTATAAAGCATTCGGAACTCTGATTCACACGGATTTCGATTCTTTATGCCTGTCTATGAATCTTTTACTCTCCTCACTTTAAAATAAGTCATAGGAACTACTCTGTCAAATATTTCATCGCTTTTACCAGACGTATGTGAGACGAATGAAAATAAAACGTATCATCAAATGACAGGTTGCCTCAAATAGTGGGGCAAGAACGTTACATAAGAACAAATTGCTGCTGCTCGATCTCTTTCGGGCAGATAGGTTTACTAAAGAAGTAGCCTTGAGCTTTTTGGCAGTTCGCCTCTTTAAGAAAGTCAACCTGTCCCTCTCTTTCTACACCTTCTGCAATCACCTCAAGACCCAGGCTATGTGCAAGATGGATGATGGTAGTCGTTATGGCAGAATCCTTCTGATTCATTCCAATCTCTTTCACAAACGATTGATCGATCTTTAAGATGTCAATGGGGAATCGTTTCAAATAATGAAGAGAAGAATATCCTGTTCCAAAATCATCCACAGAAATGTACACACCAAGATCTTTAAGCTTTCTCAGCATTTTTAATGTTTGTTGAGTATCTTGCATGGCGCCCTCCGTAATTTCAATTTCTATGCAAGAAGCGGGAAGATTATACGTTGATAAATAGAATTCAATGGTATCTACTAATTGCTCCTGAAGGAATTGCTTGGGAGAAATGTTGATAGCCACACGTACCGTCTTATATCCTTTGTTTCGCCACTTTTGAAGCTGTATACACACTTGCTCCAGTACCCATTCGCCAATTTGATGAATCAAGCCTGTTTCTTCTGCCAACGGAATGAACTGTGCAGGAGATACAAACCCAAATTTACGGTTGTTCCAGCGGACTAACGCTTCGAAGCTATCGATGGTACCTGTAGCTAAGTTTACCTGTGGCTGATAATGGATGTATAGCTCCCCCTTCTCTATTGCTCTTCTCAGATGAGCTTCCATAATGATATAATTCGGAAAACTTGATTTCATATGTGTTTGGTAAAAACGATAATGGGCTCTTCCTTTTTCTTTTACTTCAAAGAGTGCTTGAGCAGCTTTTTGAATGAGTGAATTAGAATCATATCCATCGGCAGGATAACGGCTGATTCCAACCGAAGGAGAGATATAAAATTCCTGCTCATCTATAGTGAAGGGGTCTATGAAGAGTGCCAAGATTTCCTTCGCTTTCGTCTTGGTATCATCAAAACCACTATTCTTCAACAGAAAAATAAATTCATCTCCTCCTTGTCTGTATAATAAACATTCTTCGTTCGTAAGGGTTATCAAACGCTCTGTGATTTTTTTGAGAAACCGGTCTCCTCCCTTTAAACCAAGGGTATCATTTACAAATTTAAACCGATCTAGATCCAGGTATAAAAGCGAGAGCTCTATACCTCTTTCTTCCATATTATGAATGATTAAAGGGACATGATCATCCAGTGCTTTCCTGTTCCATAGACCAGTTAATTGATCATGCAGAGCCATATAATGAATCATTTCATTCTGTTCATGATGCTTGGTTATATCCTTCACGATAATATAACAGCCGTCACACTTTTCTTCTACCACGATAGGAACCATTTTCAGCTGGGTTATTTTCTCCTCTCCTGCTTCGTTAAGAAGAAGACTATAATCAATTGTAGAAGGTGTTCCCATTAATGTTTGGATAAGTGATTCTGTCAAGAGTTTCTCATTTTGAGAGTGAAATAAATCATAGATTTTCATATTTACTAAGTTTTCTTTTGAATAGCCTGTTAATGAGCAGCCTGCTCCGTTAGACTCCTTGATGACACCTTGTCCGTCCAGAATGAATATGGCATCCAGATTATGCTCGATAATAGATTTGTATCGTTCTTTCGCTTTCACTAATCTCTTCTTCTCCATAATGGACGAAGTTATATCTCTTGTAATGGAAACAACGTACTCTACATTTCCATATCCATCCTTGATGGGTGTCAGTATGGATTCGTTCACAACCTGACTTCCATTCGCATGGAAGAAAGTATCCTGATAGGTAACACTCTCACCCTTTTGAACAAGGAGGGTGTATTTCTCCTGTAAGTCAGTAGCCATCTCAAATGAAACCACTTCCTCCAATAGGCGTCCCATATCCCCATGCTGAATGGATGTGTACCTTTTGGCTGATTCATTTATGTATAGGTACCTGAAAGAAGGTCCCTTTTCAACCTTCATAATGAAAATCATATCATGTATATGATCTAAAATTAGTTCTTTCAAAACAGTGTCAAGGACCTGTTGATCTTGACCATTGGTGTTAATAATAGTAGTCCATTTCATGGATTCGTCATCCTTTTAGCCTTCTGTCATTTTCTACATAATGCTTCCTCCATATATTTTACTAGTTAATCCAAGGGTTTCCTACATTATTATAAGAATATTTGTTATTTTCTTCATTTACCGTTACTTTATACCTATGTTCCACTCCATTCGTCTGCCTATTATATGTGAGACAGGCGCGCAGCTTGAATATGAACCATACACTAATGTGAATAGAGAGAGGAGGTTTATTGTATATGTATCAGCACGCATATTACCCATACCACAGTTATCCACAGTTTAGAGGAGGAGACCAGCGCTTCTTCCCATTCTTTGGATTACCGTTTTTAGCAGGTGGTTTAGCTGGGTTGGCCATTAGCCCGTTCCTTTTCAACAGACCTTGCTACGGTCCTGCTTGCTATCCACCTTATCCGCCTTACGGAGGGTATCCTTACCCTGCATACCCACAACCCTACGGAGGAAATAATATCCAATCTTCACCGTACAACTTTACAGAGAATATTAATATATACCCCCAAAGATAAACAAAAGGCTCACCTGAAAATGTAAGTGTTACATTCTTTAGGTAGAGCCTTTATGATATTTACCCTCTACAACTTTTACTTTGAGGCCAGGGTACCCCGTCTAATCCTCTTAAGGTAACGCTATAATTCCTCCTATAGAAACTGACCTGTCGAAATATTACTAACTTTCAACAAGAAACTCCCCCTCCGTACCTTTCCAATCCCAGAAAAAGTAGGTATAATGAAGATTAATACATTGGAAAGGAGCCAATAACTTGAGGAATACTAGTAAATCTACCCCTTCTTCCACATCCGTAATCACCCTCTCTCAAGCTATTTTCACTGTGAATCGTCATGCGAAAACAGCAGGTAACCCAAAATACTTATATTCATTAAAAAAACGAGCCTTAATGAAAATGATTCGGGAAGGTAAGGCGAAGAAAGTTGGACTTCACTTTTCCAACAACCCAAAGAATAGTCAACAACAATCTGACGTATTGATTGATTGCGGAGATTATACCTTTCATATCCCTCCATCAAAGGAAGATTTCAAGGAATTGCCACACCTGGGTTCACTTGATCAATCGTTAAGAAATCCTAAATGTAAAATGGGACTTCAGCAGGCTAAAGGTATTTTAGAACAATATACAGGGATGTCTGATCGTAATGAACAGCCACGTAAGCCCGGGAAGAGTAGTTATCAAAAACCTGTTTTTAAAAAATTGGGCGATAGCTTCTTTTAATATTCAATGATTTTAGCGGATTAACGCATATATGTCATAAAGGGTTCAGACAAATGTCTGAACCCTTTATGATTATCCTCAATCTCTTTTGATTCTACAATATATGTTGATCGATTTTTAAAATCAGATCAGCAATCTCGGGTTTACTGATTTGATCTTCAGCTCCGACCATCTCACCTTTATGTTTTAAATCATTTGTAATCAGTGAAGAAAAAATGATGACTGGGAGTTTATTGAGCTTAGAGTGACTTTTGATTCTTTTGGTCAAATGATGTCCGTCCATTTGCGGCATTTCAATATCTGTAATGACAAGCTGAACTGACTGTTGAATATCATGAGTTCCTTCAACAAGTGATTCCAGATAATTCAATGCATCACCTCCATTTTCAAAAAACTCTACTTCTTCATATCCTGCTTCACTCAACGTATCATTCAAAAGCTTGCGGAGTAAAGGGGAATCCTCAGCAGCAACAATCTTCTTATTCCTTCTCTCCCTTGGTCCTAACTTCTTCACTTGTTCCACCCGGATCCCTGTATCAGGATTGATTTCCAGCATAATACTCTCAAAATCCAGTAACAATATCATTGATTCGTTTCGCTTGATGACTCCTATTATTCCGGAATGAACACCAGAATACATCTCTGAAGGTTTCTCTATTTGATTCCATGAAATGCGATGAATTTGGGTAACGTTATGTACATGAAAAATGATTTTCTGTTGATTAAACTCAGCGACAATGTACTTTGAATTGGAAGATTCCTCCTCTTCCACTCCCAGTACCCTTGCCATATCTATTACTGGAAGTACCTCTCCCCTCAATTGAATGAGTCCTTTCACATGATGATGAGAATGGGGAATTGGGATGACAGGAGTTGGTTGGATAATCTCCTTCACTTTAATTACATTGATACCAAATTTATTGTGATGAACTTCAAATTCAACAATTTCAAGTTCATTGGTCCCACTTTCTAGAAGAATGCTGTTTGATTGATTCAATTATTTTCGTCCTTCCATACAAACATGAGTATTTTCCTTACTCTTCTTATATCGAACAATTGAGAAACATGTTTACAGGTAACCATGAAAAAAGTAGGCAGACCCGTTTGGGAAAGCAGACTTTTTCAACCCTCACTTTCTATACCGTGACCTAAATGGTAATAGAAAATGAATCCCTATACATACTAAGGGGAGGAGGTGTTTATATGACCGATCGAAGGGACTTAGAGAACCGGAGCCTGCCTGATTTTGATGAAATAAGTGACCACATCCTTCCCTCACAAAACAATCTTCCCATTATTGCCTTCGGGAAGAATGCTGATGGAAAAGATGAACCCGATGAACTTTCTTATATCGAGGGACAAAGAAGGATAAAACAGGAACAACGTGAAAATCTTCATAAATAATAGAAAAAGCGATTGAAAGTCATCCCTTCAATCGCTTTTTTCTTATACTCCGCGCTTGTTGCCCCATACCAAAGTATGCAGCTGCGGGAGCACCCGTACATGATTCAATTCTTCCTTCTCACAAACTTTCTCAATGAGCGTTTCATAATCCAATAATAAATTTGACACCAGCTTAGGTGTATCTCCTTCGGAAACAGAAGGATTACCCGTCTGGATATAGAATGGAACGTCAGGAAAGTGTTTATGAATTTTTGTGGCGTATTCCAGATCCCTGTCGTCAAAGACAACAACTTTTAAGCTGAATTGTGAGCCATTCTCAATTAAACGTTGTACAATGATATCCAGCTTCTCAAAATCAGTCTCCATTTTCGAACTTGGAGGCTTTGGAGAAAGTGTCAGGTCATCTATATCATAGAACCAATCCTGCCAGCGGCTTCCTTGCGTCTCTAAGGCCGAAGCTATGCCATTCTCCTTTAAGATCTCGATAAGCTCCTTCAAATGAGCCAACAGAGCAGGATTCCCACCGGAAATGGTAACATGTGAGAACTTATTTCCTCCAACTTTTTTTAGCCTGTTCCACACTTCTCCAGCCGTCATAAGCTGAATATCCTCTTTTGCAGATCCATCCCACGTAAATGCAGAGTCACACCATGCACAGCTATAATCACATCCCGCAGTTCGGACAAACATCGTCTTTTGACCTATTACCATACCTTCTCCTTGAATGGTTGGACCAAACACTTCTAAAACGGGGATTTTCTTCATGGTTGTCTCACCTTTGGTCTGTATATGACGTAACTTGTCGGTGTTTCTCTTAGAAATATTTGAAGGCATTTAGGTTGGTGAGGCAGTGTGTCTAAATGATTCTGAATGATTTCCCACATCACTTTCGCTACAACTTCAGTGGTCGGGAACACATTGCCGTTCTCTGCAGAAAACAATTCATCTTCGTTCATGACCTTATGATCAAAGCGCTTATGAATCAGCTGTTTGATGTGTTGAAAATTAATAAGAAACCCTGAATCATCAAGTTGATCCCCGCCAATAGTTATATTTGCAAAGTACGTATGTCCATGGACATCCTGACAGCTTCCTGCATCCACATGTGGAATATAATGGGCTGCCGCAAAATGCATATCTTTATTTAATTCAAATTCATAAGTGTGGTCAGGAGTCGGGTAAATTTGTTGAATCATCTTCCCTCTCCCCCTTTATTTGCACTTGTATACTCTTCCAGCCCTCTTTGTCTAAGCTCACATGCAGGGCACTTACCACATCCGCTGCCTTTTATCCCATTATAGCAAGTGAGGGTATTTTCCTGTACATAATGGAAGGCACCTAAATTATCGGCCATTTCCCACGTTTGTGCCTTATTGATCCACATTAGTGGAGTATGAATCACAAACTGATCATCCATGGATAGATTGAGGGAAACATTCAAGGATTTCACAAAAATATCCCGGCAATCAGGATAGCCGCTGAAATCCGTTTCACATACACCTGTTACAATATGCCTCGCTCCGATTTGCTTCGCTAATATGCCTGCAAATGATAGGAATAATAGATTTCTTCCAGGAACGAATGTAGATGGTAATTCACCATCCTGATGAGTGATTTCTTCATGTGCCCGTGTTAAAGCACTTGGTGCCAATTGATTTAATAAACTCATATCTAATACATGGTGAGGGATTTTCAGATCCTCTGCAATCTCTTTTGCACAGTCCAGCTCTGCAACATGCCTCTGACCATAGTTAAATGTCACCGCTTCTACTTCTTTAAATGCTTTCTTTGCCCAAAATAAACACGTTGTACTATCTTGACCTCCGCTGAATACGACTAACGCTTTCTCTGTGTTCATAAAAGGTTCTCCTTTCTTTTCTACAGGCTCTTTTGCCATGAAAAGAAGAAAGAGATTCTGTGATACCCTATTACAATGGCTTTAAAGCCGTCATTTACAAAAAATAACGACACCTAAGGATGCCGTTTTCCTTAGTTTTTTATAGAGGGTTGTGCTAGAACCTCTCGAGACTTATCTATCTATCCCAGTTCTTCTTCTTTTGTCCTCAACCAATATAACGTTTTTTTTCAAAAAAATCTACCGTTTACGGGAATTTCATCGGAAAAGTAATCTCCATCGTGACCAGGTCTCCATTTCACCGGCCGCCGATTATTTGCAAAATACCTCCCCCCTCCTCATAATGGACATAAAAGAATCATTAATTGGAGGGTATGGCATGTTAGCTGATATGATTAATTTCGTTACAGAGGTAGACAAACTAAAGACGATCGAACGCCGTACATACGTAAGCAACAAAAGCCGCAGAGAAAATAGCGGCGAGCATTCCTGGCATGTATGCGTGATGGCCATGACCTTATTTGAAGTGTATGAGAGAAATCAGGAAACAGACCTGTTCACTTCCATTCAGATGCTTCTTCTACATGACATCGTAGAAATTGATGCTGGCGATACATACGCGTTTGATGAAAGAGGCTATGAAGACAAGAGAAAACGGGAAGAGCTTGCAGCTGACCGAATCTTTGGACTGCTTCCTGAAAAAACAAGAGACGAATACCGCTCTCTATGGGATGAGTTTGAAGAAGGAATGACCAATGAAGCTCTCTATGCTGGGATCATCGACCACATTCAGCCCCTTCTCTTAAATGTTTCAACTCAAGGAAAATCATGGATGGAACATAAGATTCACGCTCATCAGGTTCTAAACCGTAATGCGTGGATTAAAGAGATTTCACCACAAATTTATGCTCAAATTAACGAATGGGTAGAAATGGGAGTTGAAAATGGCTGGCTTATGAATAAATAGATAAAAAAAAGCAGTAACTTCCCTGGAATGTCACTGCTTTTTAGCTTGCTTATTTTAAACGAAGGAGCCTTCCTCGTTTTCTTCGTTTTTTCGTGCTGAATCGCAGCCAGCCGATTTTTATAAAGAACCCAAACATGACCAGTGCTATGATCCCCATAACCCCGAGAACGATAAAGTATCCGCTTCGCTCATCGAGTTCCGGCATATAGACAAAGTTCATCCCATACAGACCCACAATAAACGTAAGCGGCATAAAAATCGTCGTAATCACAGTTAAGGTCATCATGATATTATTCATTTTATCTGAGTTAATGGATAAATAATTATCCCGGATATCTGATGAAAATTCACGATACGATTCAAGCATCTCGACAAGCTTAATTAAATGATCGTATACATCATTAAAATAGAGCTGCTCTTCTTTGAGTGCATTCAATCTGCCGGAATTGCTAATTCGATATAATAAATCCCTCATGGGAACGAGGGTTCTTCTTAACTTTGACATATCATGACGAATATCGAATAATTCATCCATCAAATCACTCTCAGCATCTTCATTCGTGTTATCTTCAATTTTATTGAGGCGATCTTCAATACCATAAACGAGCGGAAAATAATCGTCCACTAACCGGTCAACAATTCCATGCATGACATTAAAAGGACTGAGCTGATCCCCTTCTTGTTGAACTTTTTCCCATACATTATTTAATTCCCTTACAGGCTGTTTATGGAAGGTAACGATAAAACTGGAGTTCACAAACATATTCACTTCGTGAGAATCCAGGGTTTTCTGATTAATGGCATGCAGAAGGACAAATATGTACTGATCATAAAAATCGAGCTTAGCACGCTGGCTGAAATCGTCCAGGCAATCCTCTATCGCAAGTGGATGGAATCGAAAATACAGTTTAAGTAGCCGAATATCCTTGCTGGTCGGTTCTGAAAAATCCACCCAATACCATTTAACCCCCTTTTCTTTTATTCTGGATAAGGGAACATTCTGTTCAATTTCCCCATTTTCCATGATAATACTCGTTCGAATCATATGGCTCTCCCTAACTGACATGTATTTATTTTTTATCCATTCCCTTTTTCATCATCATTCAAACAAAATCACTACGTAAAAGCTAGAATTAATGATAAAATATGAATCAAATTATTAAAGTAGGTGTACGTATTGGAACAGTATATTAACCCTCGGGTCAAGGACATCCAGATTTCAGGTATTCGAAAGTTTTTTAATATGGTGGCAGGCATAGACGACATCATTTCCCTGACAATCGGTCAGCCGGATTTTCCTACCCCACAACATGTTAAAGACGCGGGTATGGCTGCCATTGATGATGACTTCACTTCCTATACCCATAATGCAGGATTTCTCGAATTACGAGAAGCTGCGGCTTTATATGTAAAAGAAAAATATAATGTACATTATAACCCTGTAAATGAGGTCATAGTCACAAACGGCGCTTCTCAGGGGATCGATGTGATCCTTCGTACGCTATTATGCGAAGGAGATGACTGCCTCCTTCCGGGACCCGTGTATCCAGGCTATGAACCGATCATTAAACTTTGTGGTGCTAATCCCGTACAAATTGATATAACACAAAATGATTTTAAGTTGGATGCCGCACTTATTGAGAAGAGCTTAACTCCTTCTACAAAATGTGTTATATTGCCTTATCCATCTAATCCAACAGGGGTAAGCCTATCAAAAGCAGAATTAAAAGAGATTGCCGACTTACTTAGAAATAGAAATATCTTTGTGTTAGCTGATGAAATTTATAGCGAGCTTACCTTTGATGACTCACATTATTCCATTGCCGAATATTTAAGAGAACAAACCATCGTCGTCAATGGTTTATCTAAATCACATAGTATGACCGGTTGGAGGATCGGGCTGGTATTCGCTCCAGAATCGATTTCTAAGCATCTCATAAAGGTTCACCAGTATAATGTTTCCTGTGCTTCTTCCGTCTCCCAGAAAGCTGCCTATGAAGCTCTTACAGTCGGAAAAGATGATGCGGCAGATATGAAGAAAGAATATAAAAAACGAAGGGACTATGTATACAACCGATTAGTTGAGATGGGATTTGAAGGAATCGTCAAACCTGACGGAGCCTTCTACTTTTTCGTCAAGATACCAGATCGGATTCTTTTAAGTTCATTTGATTTTTCGTTGGCACTTGCTCAGGAGAAAAAGGTGGCTGTCGTTCCTGGAGATGCTTTTTCCCCTCTCGGCGAAGGATACTTCCGACTATCCTATGCCTGCTCCATGGACCAGCTGACAGAAGGACTCGACCGTATCCACTCCTTCATCCAACCCTGACAAGAGGGACGGACAAGAGGGACGGACCTTGCATAACAAGGTCCGTCCCTCTTCATATTTACCCTTTATATTCACCGTTATTTTTAGGTGCTTTTTCTTTTTTGGCTTTGTCTTTGTGTATTTTGTTTGTTGCCGCACTGCCTATTTCGTGGGCAAACTCCGCATTGATCTTAGAAGAATCGAACCCTTTTTTGTTCTTCTGTTGTGGATCATTCTTTTTTGTACGTTTCGCCATTATTTATACACCCCTTTTATTAATCATGCTAATCTTTAATGGATTAGCACAATATTATTATTCGCTTTCTTCTTTTTCACTATACGAATCAACTTCCGGTATAAAAATAGCAAAAAAAGAACCAACCCAGTTAACTGAGTTGATTCAAAAAAAAGGAAAAGGGGGTGTTAGTGAGAAATTAATCTCCAATTTCATGCTTAATTATAGAATACCCGCTTTCCAGAATGATAAACCGCCCTTCAAGAAAAAATTAATTTTTTTTCAGAAGAAAAGTTATTTCAGAAAAACACTTCAAAAAAGCGCTTTCATAAAGTATAATGAACAAGTAAATTCTGAGAAATGAGGTTCTAACATGTATGTGAAAGAACAGTACGTTTTCAGAAACAGCCAAATTCATAAAGCCGTTATCAGAAATTACCGCAAAGACGATTTCGATGATTTGATATCCCTTCAAAAAAGAGCTTTTCCACCTCCTTTCCCATCAGAATTATGGTGGAATAAAGATCAGCTCGCACATCACTTGATTCATTTCCCCCTTGGGGCTATGTGTGTGGAAGTAGGCGGGAAATTAGTGGGAAGCATGACCAGTTTAATCGTCGACTTTGATCCGTTAGAGCCGCATCATACGTGGGAAGACATAACTGATGATGGATATATCCGGACTCACAATGAATATGGAAATACATTGTATGTGGTGGATCTATGTATCGACCCTGATTATAGGGGATTTAAGCTTGGAAAAGTCTTGATGAATGCCATGTTCGAGATTGTGGTTCATTTACAATTGGATCGCTTACTAGGCGGCGGTCGGATTCCTACCTATCATAAAGTGGCCAAAAATTTTCCGATTGAGGAATATATACAGAAATTAACGAGTGGAGAATTCAAGGATCCCGTCATTACGTTTCTTCTGCAAACAGGACGCACTCCTTTAAAAGCGGTTAAAGGGTACCTGAAGGATGAAGAATCATGTGACTATGGGGTTTTAATGGAATGGAAAAATCCTTTTAAAGGTTCAAGGTTTTAACGTGTATTGCAAATGATGTACTCCCTGAAAAAGAAAAAAGGGATTGAAAGAACAATACGTTCCTTCAATCCACAAGAAAGGGGGAAAGGAGAATGAAAAGGCCCAAATGGTGTGCCTTATTATTCACAGATATAATACCCTCATTCCCACCATCTAAACCTACATTTATTCCATTGATGTCGCTTTTTTCACAGCAGAAATGACAGCATCATTGGTGTCTAATTGTAGTGCTTGTTCTGCCAGTTCTTTCATTTCAGCACGGTTCAACTGACGGATTTGAGAACGTGCGCGTAAGATCGATGTAGCACTCATAGAGAACTCATCCAAACCTAATCCCAGAAGGATCGGTACAGCAATCTCATCTCCAGCCATTTCACCACACATACCTGCCCATTTGCCTTCTTTATGAGCCGCATCAATCACCATTTTGACAAGACGTAAAATGGCAGGGTTATACGGTTGATATAAGTAGGAAACTCGCTCATTCATGCGGTCGGCAGCCATTGTGTACTGAATTAAATCATTGGTTCCGATAGAGAAGAAATCTACTTCCTTGGCAAAAACATCCGCCATTACAGCTGTTGATGGAATTTCTACCATGATTCCCACTTCAATATGATCAGCTACGTTTGTACCATTCTCAAGAAGAGCTTTTTTCTCTTCTTCAAGGATGGCTTTCGCTTCTCTGAACTCTTGAAGATTTGAAATCATCGGGAACATGATCTTTAGATTTCCGAATGGACTGGCCTTTAATAACGCTCTAAGCTGAGTACGGAAGATATCCTGTTCGTCCAGACAGAGTCGGATCGCACGATACCCCAGGAATGGATTCATTTCTTTTGGCAGATTTAAGTAAGGAAGCTCTTTATCTCCACCGATGTCAAGGGTACGAACCACTACAGGTTTCCCTTCCATACCTTCTAATACAGCCTTATAAGCTTCGAATTGCTCGTCTTCAGACGGTAATTCGTCACGACCCATGTATAGGAATTCTGTACGATACAGACCTACACCTTCTCCGCCGTGATTTATAACCCCTTCAAGGTCCTTAGGTGTCCCAATGTTAGCAGCAAGTTCAACATGCTCCCCATCCTTGGATACCGTTGGTTCATTGACAAGCTTCGCCCATTCAGCTTTTTGTTCTTCATATCGGGCATGCTCTTTCTTGTACTCTTCGATGACTTCAGGAGTCGGATTAATATGTACTTCTCCATTTAATCCGTCAACGATGATCATGTCACCATTTTCAACTGAGGAAGTAATGGATTTCGTTCCCACTACAGCTGGAATCTCCATTGAACGTGCCATAATGGCTGAGTGAGATGTTCTTCCACCGATATCTGTTGTAAATCCTTTAACAAATTCACGGTTTAATTGTGCCGTATCAGAAGGTGTTAGATCCTCTGCGATCACAATCACTTCTTCTGTCACCATGCTTGGGTTCGCAATCTGCACGCCCAATAGGTGTGAAAGGACACGTTTCGTCACGTCACGGATATCTGACGCACGTTCTTTCATGTATTCATTGTCCATGGATTCAAACATGGATACAAACATATTCGCTGTTTCTTTAAGGGCGAATTCAGCGTTTACATTTTCAGATTTCACTTTGTCTTCGATTGGTGTCAGTAGTTCTGGATCACTTAGGACAAGAAGATGCGCTTCAAAGATTTGAGCTTTATCTTCACCTAAATCTTCTCTAGCTTTATCACGGATCGCTTCAAGCTCTGACTTTGACGTCGCAATGGCTTCCTGGAAGCGTGATACTTCCTGTTCAGCATTGTCTACGTTTTTCTTTTCAAAGCTTAGGTCGGGTTCAACTAAGCGATACGCTTTCGCTATGGCAATACCATTTGATGCCGCAATTCCTTTTAAAAGACTGGACATTACTCAGCTAAACCTTCTTTGTTCAATGTTTCTTGTAAGCTGTTTAACGCTTCTTCTTCGTCGCTACCTTCAGTAATGATTGTGATTTCTGCACCTTTACCTACACCCAAAGACATAACACCCATGATTGATTTTAAGTTTACTTTCTTTTCTTTGTATTCTAGATGTACATCGCTGTCGAATTTGCTTGCCGTTTGAACTAGTAGAGTTGCCGGACGAGCGTGAATTCCTGTTTCAGCTGTAACTGTAAATGTTTTTTGTGCCATGTAAATCGACTCCTTAATTTATCTTGTTTTTAGTTGCTTCATTAAAGTAATGGATTATGAAGAATACGTCAACTATTTCTAGTAAATAATCCATTCCTACTATAAAGCTGTTCAATAAAAAAGAATAGCATGCAATGAAGATATACACAATTGTAAAGCTTGATTTTTTTAGTATTTCATAAATTTGCCACTGTTATGAACCTATTTATGTAAAAATTATGATGTTTTTTACAAAGGCTCTTTTCGCAAAGTTTGTGGCTATCTTAGAGAAGAAAGTAGTAGTTGATTTCCGCTACAGGACGCTCGCTTTCCGCTCCACTCAACTTTCTTAGATTCGTCTTGCTTTAACAAAATTATTATAGAAAAACAACCTTTTAGAAGACACCTTTACAAAATAAAAACTGACTCTTCAATGACTCCATTCCAATTAGGAGAAGGAGTCTTTAGTATGAGTCAGTTGTGTCATTGCGATACTATTCTTTTTCTATGATTTCTGATTTAGCTTTCATGATATTATAGCCGATTTTTGCTTTTATGACGGTCCCCTTCAGAGTCATTTCATGATCTTCAGAGGTGTTTGTATATACATTTACCAAGTCACATATGCACCGAGAGAATAATTCTGAGAGTTGTTTTAATTCCTGCACCTCATGCTTGCCATCCTCTTTCATTAGTTCTTCTATGACATCCATGGCTAAACTTTTCACTCTTAGCGCCTGTTCTGTTTGGTAATTCATATAGTTCTCTCCCCTTTCCTGCCATTCTTTCTCTATCATATGCAGGAAAAAACTAGATTAGAACAGGAGTGCTATGTGGTATCTATAAATTTAATTGGGCATCTCTCGTAAATAGTTGCTTATATCCCATTAATATAAAGCTGATGACTGTTAAGGCTACACTCCCCACTATGCCTAAAAGTATGGCAATCTGATACTCGATGGCCACTAATGGACTTATCCCCGAAAGAATCTGCCCTGTCATCATTCCAGGTAAAAAGATGATGCCCATCCCTAACATATTATTAAGAGTGGGAAGAATCGCTGCATCAAAGGCATTATCTACATATTTTTTAGAGGCTGCTTTAGGGGTTGCTCCGAGCATGAGGGCACCTTCTACCTTTTCTCTTTGATCCTTTAATCCCCCTAATAGAGTATTGATCCCCAAAGTGATGCCCGTCATGGAATTCCCCACTATCATTCCGGCAATGGGTATAAAATATCTCGGTTCATACCAAGGGGAGAAATGAATAACCACCATATTAAAGTAGAATAAGCTAATGAGAGTTCCAATTAGTAAAGATAAGGCGGCAATCCCTTTCAGTTTCTTATCCATTTCGTATTTAACCTGTTTAAATATATTCCTGATGGCGAAGGCTTCCATAATCAATATAATACCTAACGTAAGCCACGGACTTGGATTGTCAAAAATATAGGTTAGTATGTATCCTGCGATGATTAACTGAATGGTCATTCGAAAGGAGGCAAGTATAATCTGCTTCTCCCTGGAAATTCCTCTCCACTTCACAATAAACAACAATAGAAGAACGAAGAAATATGCTGCTAAAAATCTCCACAGCTCTATATCAATTATTCCTTTTTCCAATAATACTCTCTCCTTCTTTTATTTTGATATGGTAATAATCTCTTCACCATATTGCTCGGCAACGTTGGTCGAATGAGTGACCATGATAATGGTTCCTCCATGACCTTTGGCAGTTTCGATAAAGCTTTTCATCACTTCAATTTCCGTTTCCTCATCAAGAGCAGACGTAGGCTCGTCCAGTAAATAGACTGGCGGTTTCATCAACAACACCCTGCCAAGGGACAGGCGCTGCCTCTCCCCTCCGGACAACTGTTCTGCACGAGAACCCAAAGGTTTATCCAGCTTTACGATTTTCAGTGTCTTCATGAGCTCCGCACGACTTGCAAGCGGCTTCTCTGAAAACAGAAGACCCTTCTGCAAATTCTCTTCTACCGTATCCCCGAACAATAAGGGGGTTTGTGAAATCATCACTACTTCTCTTCGAAGTTTTACAGGGTCCATTTCTTGTAAGGGAGTCTCATTATAATAGACCTTTCCTTCATCTGGTATATTCATTTTATTTAGCAATTTTAGAAAAGTAGATTTTCCCGCACCGCTTTCACCGATGAGGCAGGTTGTTTTGTGTGAGGCTATTTCCAAGTGATCGATGCTTACGATATTTTTAAATATTACGCATTCTAATTGAAACAGCACTACCTTCACCCTCCCATATATTCACATTTATCATACCCTAAAGAATCATGAAATAAAGAAGCTGATGCTCGAAAGGAGAACTTCGAGCACCAGTTTCATTCAAGTGGTGTATTCAAGGATTCGATGTGTTCCCGGATTCGTTTTGTGAATAAATCCACTTCATCCTGATCCGGAACTCCACGTCCATATCTCACACGTTCGTATATAGCGAAAAATTGGGCACTTTCCTCCAACTCAATTCTAGTGAACCAAGCTTGGACGTTTTCATTCGGAAGTCTGCCCACTTCATTCTTGTAAGTTTCTTCTTCTAACATTTCCATCGATTTTCTGATTGCGTCCCTTGCTTTAGAATATTCGACCTGCTCTTTTTGATTATGCGTATCAGCCGCTCCTTCTACCCGGGTCATTATGACAGGTGTTGTACCCTCATTCAAGGATAAATGTAAGGAAGTTTTTCTTTTCTTGAACAAATAAATGATTGCAAAGCAAACCAATAGGGCCAGCAGTGCCTCATCTACCCATGAAAACGAAAGTGCGTCACCACTGGTAGGCAGCTGGGAATCATCATAAATTTGTTGTTCAATCTCATTTCCGTCTCCCTTTTCCGTATTACTTTCAAAAAACTTCAGGATCAAATCCCTTAATTTAATCAATATATTAAAAATCGGGTTAACCAAAAAGGAGAATAACCAAAGCACCTTTTCAAGCAGCCAATAGACTCCTTGGCTGACCACTGAACTAAAAGCTGCAAGTATCCCCACGCTTACAAACACCGTGAGAAGGAGTGCAAAAGGCTTGTATATACTCTTCTTTACTCCTTTACTTTCGCTGGCCAACATCCTTTGAATCGAAGTGAAGGTCCCAATGAACGCGAATAATAGAAACAGCAGACTGTAAACCAGGTATGTGTTTTCCAAATGTCTGATAGATCCCGTGAATAAAGAAACAGCAGAGATAAAAAGAAAAATCAATACGTTACCACTGCTGACTTCAATTGATGGGTCCTTGATCTGTAAATAGGAGCTGATTCTCCAGTGCAGAAAGATCGTAGCGGGAAGTAAAACCCACCAGGACGCCGAGAGTAATAAGATCCCAGTTCCAACCCCCAGGGCAAACACTGCATATAACAAGAGGTGATTGAAGCTCTGCACTTTGAGGGATATGGCCGTGTAAGTCAGTACCAAGACCAACATCATAGCAAAAGCGGGTACGTATTGGTTCAATACGACGTCTCCAGTAAATAGAAACGTAATGGCCAGCAGGACAAACAAAAGATCAATTCCTGCATACAGCCCCATTTTGATAAAAAGCATTTGTTTAAGTTTCGTTATGAAGGAATTTTCAACGAACGATTCCATAATGTGACGACTCCTTGTTCTTCTTCTAAGCTTAGCTTAAAAATATGTGGATGGCCTTTGCCGATATTCTGCAATAAGTCCTCTTCCCTTGACCCAAGCGAACCGGCGACAATAAAGACGGACGGTACCAGTCGGCGTAGATACAAATGCTGGAGGACGATGTGGAAGGGCATGGTGAATTCATCGGTCGATAAGGTAGCTAAAAGCTCCAGCCCTCTCTGTCGGTGCTTCCTTCCTGTTCCTGGTGGCAGATAATAATAAGGTGTAAGTCCCGGTGTTCTCACATTTAAGACTAGGGAAAAAGAGATGTTTTGTTCCACAGCAAGTTGCATAAGGTAAGCTGCATGCTTGATGATTCCCTCCAACTTGCTCGTAATGGCAAAACGATCAGAGATATTAATGGCAATCATCCACTCTTTTTGAGTAGCAGGCGCGAAGATTTTCGTTTGCAGCTCGCCTGTTCGTGCAGAAGCCTTCCAATGAACATCCTGAAATCGATCTCCCTGTACGTACCCCCTTGTGCCTACGGAATGGAACACATCATGAAACAAAGAATGGGGAGTAGATACGTCCCCTTGCCTTAATGTAAGCTGTTGCTCCACCATTCTTACAGGTGATGAAGAAGGGAACACCATAATGGTGGTTTGAACTGAATCGAGTAGATTCAGGAGAACCTTACCACTTCCAAAAAGATGAGGGATCTCAAGCTGCATATTGGTTATACGGCATAACCCTCTTCTCTTACCTTTGACCGGTAACGAAATTTGCCTCTCTTCATTTTTCCCAATGGAGAAAGGGATAGATACCTCGATCTCGTTAGCAATGCCCAATGAATATGGATGCTTTGTAGGCTCCACAATATCTTTAAATGTTATCTTCAATGTTGCTCCCCAAATGGGAAGTCCTTTGTTTTCAAGTTTAAATACCCAATTATCTTCCTCATCACAATGAAGCCTCAATCTTCGTTGAGATCTTTCAATCATGACTCCCTCTCCAACTTTTAGCAGATACCACTGATGAACGCGAAAATAGAGGATGATCAACAGGAAAATCCCCAATCCAACATACGATTGTACATAGAAACTTACTGCCCCGACAATGACAAGGAGCACTAAACTCAAGGATATATATGGGTCTTCAACTACTTCGCGCTTCCAGTTCACTGCGCCTGCCTCGCTTCAACAGGCAGCATGGCAATCTCTATTATTCTGTCAATCAATTCTTCAGGTGTTTTAGTAAGGGATGCCTCAATGGTTAATTGAATTCTATGCTGAAGGACAAATGGTGCTACCGCAACGACATCCTGGGGTCTGACGAAGTCCCTCCCCGCTATGAATGCCTGAGCCTGTGATGCTTTTAAAAGAGCTAAACTTGCACGTGGACTCGCCCCTACTTCAACCCATTCATGCTCCCTTGTCGCCCTTGTGATCTGAAGAATATAAGATTCGATATCCTCAGATATATGTACCTCTTTAACGAGACTTGAAAGAGATTGAATTTCACCCAGGCTCATCACCATTTCTACTGTATTTAAAGGTTGTGCAGATTTAAATCGATTTAGAATACTGCGTTCCTCTTCGAAACTTGGATATGCAAATGGAATCTTCAACAGAAAACGATCCAGTTGGGCTGCTGGTAGAGGAAATGTCCCCTGCTGTGATTCAATCGGGTTTTGCGTCGCTATCACAATGAACGGAGGCTGTAATGATACCGTCTCTCCATCGATGGTGATCTGTTTCTCTTCCATCACTTCAAGTAAACTTGCCTGCGTTCTGGGAGTAGCCCTATTTATTTCATCTGCTAATAACACATTAGTGACAACTGGTCCGGTTCTCAATTCGAATTCTTGAGTTTTTGGATTAAAAAACTGAATGCCTGTTACATCACTCGGCAATACATCCGGTGTGAATTGTATTCGCTTAAAATCTCCTTCAATACAATGTGAAAATGTCTTAGCCAATAATGTTTTACCAGTCCCTGGTACACTTTCTAGCAAGACGTGCCCTTCCTGAAGTAAGGCAATCAATAGAAGATTGACTTCTTTCTCCCTTCCAATCAGAACTTTGCTCATTTCTTTTTTTATGTCTTGTATAGTAGACACCTTTGCTCCCCCTTTATTTTGATCTCTATTTATCTAGTAATTTTAAAATAACAATAAATATTCAGCCAATATTCTAAAAATAGAACCATCCTCATCATACCATAGTATATTGTTAAAATATCCCTTTTGTTTCTGAACAGTAAAAAGCCGGTCACCATCCCTGTCTTGGATTCGTAACCGGTAGTTCTTCTATGTTCATACAAATATTTACAAATACTTATCCTATTCCCCGACAGTGCTAATGCTCATAGATCATCTTCCTTGTCATTCCACCATCCACCACTAAGTTTTCTCCTGTAATGAAATCATTATCAGGATGAGCAAGATATAAGCATGCCCTTGCTATGTCTTCGGGTTTCCCTACTCTCCCCGAAGGATGCTGGTCATGGTCCTTGTCCCGTAATGAATCATAATCTTCGGTTTGAATCCAGCCGGGACTTATGGAATTCACCCGGACCCCAACCTCACTCAATGTAATGGCCATTGAATGAGTCAAACTCACAATGCCCCCTTTTGTTGCAGAGTAGGCTTCCGTATCCGGTTCAGACATGGAAGCTCTAGTAGAGGCCATATTAATAATGCAACCCCCTCGGTTCTTCATTAAAGCGGCCCCCTCTCTATTGCAATAGAAGACACTACTTAAGTTTGACGATAGAATGCTGTCCCAGTCCTCGGGATCCATCTCCCAAAAGGACATGAGCTTCGAAACACCTGCATTATTGATAAGTACGTCTACGACGCCATGATCTTCTTTTATCTTTGAAAAAACATCTTTTACCTGTTGATAGACTCCTACATTCACTTCATGAAACCTTGTTGAATAACCTTCTGAATTGAGCTGCAGGGATAATTCCTCCCCTTTATCCCCGTCCCTGTCCATAAATTCAACAACAGCACCTTGCTTCGCAAATTCTTCAACCAGCGTTTTACCGATCCCATTCGCTCCACCTGTTATGCAGACCATTTTTATCTTTCAATCTTGTCATCTCCCTTTATCTTCAAATATTTTCATTTGCGATTTACTGTTCTCTTCCTAAAAAGCATACCCTTTCCCCATGGCCCTCAACCTTCTTTCAGACATATAGAAAAGGATTAACCTGTGGAAATGCCGGGACATTCCAAGGTTAATCCTTTTATTTATTGTACTATCTTATTTTTTGTAGTTTTATTAATATCATTTTGCTGATGAATATTGATTAAGGCATCCAGCTCTTTACTAAGTTGAATGGTGGCTGGACTGCTAAGCCCAAAACGAACGCCTGTCTGTATCATCTTCCACCTTACCGTTTCAATTCGAGCCACAATGGTCCCATTCATCAACATCACCTCTTTTTCTTTACTCTATTTTACTATTAATTCCACGTAGAGAAAAGAAAAAAGTATCCGAACGCTATTTTGATATTGAGTCAAATACTGCGTAATGATTATTTTGCGAAGCGTTGTTTTCCAATGGTTAACATGGTTTCTCTATTTGTAATCCATCGCTTGTAGATGTTAGTGGATTATAGAAGAAGAGAGAACCTTGTCCTTGACCTCTGAAAGCCAAAGCCTCTTGAACAGCGTCTCTCGCTTCCTGTGAAGGCGCTTGGTTGATTTCCCCTTTCTGAACCGGTGAAAAGGCATATTGACCGTTTGCTACCTCCTAATTAGCACTCCCCCTAAGATAACAACGAATAAACAGAAGTTCATCAGGTAATGGTTACCACAGTCCGTTCTTTGTAGCCTGGCAATACATTCTAAAAAACCTTAGTGCTTCATATATTGGATATTAACCCAAAAAAAACGGAGGATCTCATCCCCCGCTTCTTCTAACTTCTTGGTGTATCTAAATAGTGATAAAAAATATCACCGCCATGCTGAGCCACTCCACGAAACTGTTTAAAATCCTCTTGTTTAACGAGTACAGATCGAAAGGTAAGAAAGTCTTCTTTCGTTACTCTTATTTCTTCCATTTTTCTTGTACGCAATAATTGTAATTGTTCAAGAATTTCTGTTTCACTCATATCCAAACAACCTCCATCCTGAATGTCTCTATTGTAGTTTTAAAAGGATGTAAACCTCAAGAATAATTTTTTTGATGAAATTTTTAGAAAACTCTTTACCTTTCCAAGAGTTTAAGTCAAAATATTAGTAATTGTTTGTAGAATTTTGGTAAAAAGGGGCGACCTCTGATGAAAAAAGCAGAAATTGGAAATGTGATTGAATTTAGAGAGGGTTTAAAAGGTATTGTAGAGAAAGTAAATGAAAACTCGGTTATCGTTGATCTAACGTATATGAAAAATTATCGAGACCTTGAACTGGAAGAAAAAACAGTTGTTAACCATAAAAACTATAAAATAGTTGAAGCATAGTACGATTTTCTAAAAGGTGGAGAATGAGACTCCATCTTTTTAAATTGAGCTCCTTAACTAGAGAAAGGTTTACGGAAATGTCATTAAGGATACTCTTATAGCATACTGTTTCGTAAGGTGGACCCCCGTCATGAATTTAAATATTCACATGGTTAACAAAGCCAGGAAAAGTTTTTGGTTTGTACCATTTTTATTTTCACTTATCTCATTAGTACTTGCTCTCATCACCTTCTATTTTGATTGGTGGTTGAGTCAGCATGAGTATCCTTTGTTCCCCAAGGTACTATTTTCCAATTTTGATTTATCCATGACCATCATCAGTACGATTGCATCTTCGATCATGACCATGACGACGATTACCTTTTCAACGATTATGGTCGTCTTAACCACTTTTTTGTCCCAATATTCACCCAGAACCCTGCAGAACTTCATTAATGACCGTCCTACACAACGGGTTCTAGCCATTTTTGTGTCAGGTGTGGTGTACTGCATCACTTTGTTGGTTCTCCTTCAGGACGAGTCCGGGCAAAAACTATATATTTCTTCGGCCTTTGCCGGTATAGTGGCGATTATTTGTTTATTTGTTTTCGTCTACTTTGTTCATCATGTTTCCAATTGGGTGAAGGTAAGTAATTTAATACATAATATAACAATCAAAACCAATAAAAAAATTGATAATAGTTATTTATATAGAAAGAATGCCATTAATGAACAGCCTTCAACCTTTAATGAGACGCTCTTTGACGATACGGAGCCCATTTTGGTGTATAGTGAACAATCGGGGTACTTACAACAGATCAATATTGAAGGAATGATCAATAATGCTGCTAAGGATGAAGCAGTTATCCGCATGATGAAAACACCCGGTGAATACTTACTTGAAGGAACTCCTATCATGACAGCATGGGCGACGAATAAAGACATTGATGTAGAAGATTACTTGGAATACCTCGTACTTGGGCCTGATAAAGAGCCCATGGAAGACATTGAGCTCGGGATAAGAAAGCTGGTTGAAATAGCCTTGAGAGCCATTTCCCCCGCCATCAATGACCCGAATACGGCAAAAAACTGTATAGAAGAAATCGGGATCATTCTATCGAAACTTGCTAAATACAAGCTTCCAAGCTCTTATTTATCGGATGAAGAAAACAATGTGCGAATCATATTGGAACAGCCTACCTTTGTTGATCATCTATACAAGAGCTTTTACCAGTTAAGGCATTACGGGAAGCAGGACATATCCATTATTGCTGAAATCCTGCGTTCGCTGCGAATGATAGGGGAAAACAATAGCGAAGAAACGCAGCATATGGTGTGGACATTTAAAGACTATATTCTGGAAGGAATTGATTACGAAAGCCTTCAAAATCTCGACATGCAGTACATTATGAGGCACCTGGATGAACTGGCTGCAGCTTGCAATCAAACGGATTGGGATAAGGATGAAGTGCGGAATAAATATTTCCCCGAACAATATAAGACAAGCGACTCTTACCATCATCAGAGAGAAGAGTAATTAGAGCCAAGAAAAAAACGGATGCACGATGCATCCGTTTTTTTTCTTATTCTTTTCCTTTTTTTCCTTCTGAAAGCTCCTTGAAGGATGATACTTTGCCATGAGGATGCTGTTCCTGTTTTCTTACATTCCACTGTCTTTCTTTTTCATGTTTTGATTGCGTCATGTTCGCCACTCCTTTTCATTAGTCCCTATTAACATGAGCAGCAGACCCGCATTTTACTCTCACCTTGATGATTATTTATTGGGTTTCATCCAAAGAAGAATGATGAATAATAAGCTCATATACCCAAAAAGTGGGTATAAATACGACAGAAGTTCACTGTATTCAAAAAAGCTTAACGAATAGATCACGAGAAAGATACCGGTAAAGGTCATTAAAGAAGAGCCCTTCCAATAATTCGTTAATTGTTTCTCCAGACCAAATACCCCCCCGATCACGGAAGTGAAAATTTCACCATAAATGATGATGATATAAACAAGATAAAACCCGGCTACAAAGGATTTCATCACCACAGCCATTGGAATTTGGTATTGTGTCACATTCGGGATCATGACTAAGGTAATATGACTGGAAATGAGGATCAGTGTAAGGAAAAAACCGCCAAGATATCCTCCATACTTAATGGTCTCCCGGTCTTTCACTTCTCCGGCAACGGGAACGAGAACCGCCTGAGCCATGGCCAGATTAAAGGCCACGTATGAAAAAGGTGCTACTACGGATTTCCATCCATCCTCTGCATGCGGTATCATTAGAAATGCGTCTAAAAAAGCTGCGTTTCGAACAGAATAAACCATCAATAAAAGATTAAAGACAATCATAAGAGGAACAACGAACGTATTAACTGCAAAAAGCCCTTTAATCCCCACCATCATCGTGATGAATCCAAGACCGATTGTCAGCAATATCCCTAATTGTTTTGGTAGCAAAAGCTGCTCTTGAAAAACAGCCCCCGCTCCTGAAAGCATAACCGCAGAAACCCCGATCAGCATAATCATCATGACGATATTCATAACCTTAGAAAACCATTTTCCAAATAGATATTCATTAAATTCTTCAAAGGACTTTGCTTTAATATCATGGGACTTCAGCATAATCTTCGTTCCCATTGTAATAAATAAGTACCCGCTTAATAAAATCGCAATAAACCCGACAAAGCCAAACCGAGTGAAAAACTCTACAATTTCCCTTCCTGTTGCAAATCCGGCTCCTATAACGGTACCAACATAAACAGCAGCTATTTGAAACGACCCAGCTAGTTTTTTCATCCCATCACCTCTGACAACCTTCTACTTCACCTTATGTACAAGCAGGGAAATTCAGAAGCAAAAGAACGTAATTCTTCCGGAATTGTAGAAGAGCCCTAACAAAAAGGGCAGCCGTAAAAAATACGCTGCCCTTTTTGCATTTATAATGATTGATCATCTATTCCATTTAGCCACTGTCTGATCGGTTCAATGACTTTTTCAACTGTCCCTTCCTGGAATGGAGAATCAAGTTTGGCTGCTTCTACAAGCCCGGTGAATGAAAGGCTCCCTCCCAGTTTACAAAGGGCAACATAGTCACTCCACGCTTCCTCACGATTAAGATTCATCTTCTTCCAGAATTGAAATGCACAAATTTGAGCCAATGTGTAATCGATATAATAGAAGGGAGAATTATAAATATGGGATTGGCGCTGCCAAAATCCTCCATTCTCCAAGTAAGAAACATGACCGTAGTCCTTATGGGGAAGATATTCCTTCTCAATTTTTCTCCAGGCGGCATTCCGTTCAGCCGGGGAAGCTTCAGGATTCTCATACACAAAATGCTGGAACTCATCAACTGCCACACCGTAAGGAAGGAATTGCAATGCTTCACTTAAATGTGAAAATTGATACTTGTCTGTATCCTCTTCGAAGAAATAATTCATCCATGGCCACGTGAAGAACTCCATGCTCATGGAATGAATTTCACACGCTTCATACGTTGGCCAAATATATTCAGGGATATCGAATCCCCTGCTGGAGTAAACCTGGAACGCGTGACCTGCTTCATGGGTCAATACATCAATATCTCCTGAGGTCCCATTGAAATTTGAGAAGATGTAAGGAGACTCATGGTTTGCAATATACGTGCAGTAGCCGCCTCCAGCTTTTCCTTTCTTCGCTTCCAGATCCATGAGATCATGCTCAATCATGAAATCAAAGAATTCCTTTGTTTCAGGTGACAGCTCTTCGTACATCTTTTTGCCATTATCTATGATCCACTGAGGGCTTCCTTTAGGAACTGCGTTTCCGGAAGTAAACTTAAAGCCTTCGTCAAAAAACTTCATGGAATCTATTCCAATGCGCTTTCCTTGTCTTTCTTTAAGTTCTGTAGCAAGAGGAACGATATGCTTCTTTACTTGCTCGCGGAAAACCTTTACCATATCAGGAGTATAATCCGTTCTCGTCATACGATAGTAACCTAATTCAACAAAGTTTTTATACCCTAATGTGGTCGCAATCGTGTGACGCAGCTTAACTAACTCATCAAATAGACGATCCAATTCTTCTTGATTCTCTTCAAAGAAAGCAACGGTCGCTTGAGCGGCTTCTCTTCTTGTTTCCCGATTTACAGATTGTGTGAAAGGACCCATTTGAGCCAAAGTTCTTTCTTCCCCCTCAAATGGAATCTTTGCAGACGCCATCAGCTTTGTATATTGGGAAGATAATTTATTTTCCTTCTGCAATAGAGTGACGATGTCAGGAGAAAAAGTCTTCATTTCACTTTCTGCCAGAGCGAATAGCTGCTTTCCCCACTTTTCTTCTAATTCTTTTCGATAAGGAGAGTTTACGAGTTCCTGGTAATATTCCGTCACCATCCCGTGAACCTCAGGCATCATTTCATCGATATAATCTTGCTCTTTTTTGTAAAACTCATCATTGGTATCGATAGAATGCCGGATATAGCATATATTTTGCATGTTATCGATGTTCAGACGTATATCATTCAATTCCTTCATGGCATCCACCTGTTCCTGTACATTGGACGCAGACCTAAATTTCCCTAGCAATTGTTGGAAAACAGGTTTAACCTCTTCTAAATTGGGCCTTTCATATGTAAACTGATCAAACTTCATACTATTGCCTCCTCCTAATATAATCCCGAATATAGTTATTCGACTTATGATAGAAAATCTCCTGTTTATTGTAATATCGAATTTTAGGAAATAGAAATAATGGAACTGATGTGAAAGGACGTGCTTATAAGACAAAATAAAAGCCCCGTCTCATGAAAGACGGGGCACAGGAAGTTCGACTCAATACGACAAGTCTTTAATGGATAAGCCTAATTTCTTCAACATTTCTATCGTTTCTTCCTTCTCATCAGGAGATAGAGCTGACATCAGTTCATGAATTCGATTTTCGTGATTAGGGAATATCTCATCAATTAACTTTCTGCCGCTTTCTGTTATTTGAGCATAGGTGACCCGACGGTCCTTTGGACAAGCATTGCGCTTTAGGTAGCCCTTTTGTTCAAGCTTATCCACTACATACGTAATGCTGCCGGAAGCTAATAGAATCTTTCCGCCAATTTGTTGCAAAGGCTGATCTCCCTTATGATAAAGAAGCTCTAGGACGGCAAATTCAGTAGGGTTTAAACCGTTCTCCTGGATGTTTTTATTTATCTCTTCATTTAAGGCTTTGAAAGCTCTTGACAGGACAATGAAAAGCTTTAATGATCGTTTTGTGTCTGGAGTTTCGTTCATTCCATTCATTCCTTTTAAATAAATATCTCAGTTTCAAAATATTATACAGATAAACCCTATCCTTGTCAAACAAGAATCACTGCTCAACAGTAAATAAACGAAGGGCGTTACGCATATAGCGAACCGCCCTTCGTTTATTTAGATAACGACAAATTAAAATGATTGTCTTGGTTTAAATGTGGATTTGTTGGAGATGATTGTCTCTTGTAAACCTTGAATGGTGAGGGAAAGCCTTGGTGAGTAGTCTCAAGAAGCAGTTCGTTTTAATAAGTTCTTAATGTATTGCCCAAATTCGTTTGATGTTTCTTGGAGGGTTAATGGTACTATCATATTTGTGCACTTTTCATAGTCGTTCAAAAGCTGATCTAATTGCTGGCTGCATTTGATTGTCTCCGCTGCACATAATCCTAAACTCTCTCCCAACCCAATCATTTCTGAACGTTTTTGATTAATTCTCATTAATAACCACTTCTGTTTTAGTAGACGACCCATTTCTTATAAACTCCTTTTTAGCTCCTAGCCTTTATTAAGTTAAATCGTTACTTGAGCATTATCGCAAGTATTATTAGAAAAGTAAATAGATTCGCAAAACAAGACAAAATAACTAGTAATGTATCTTAATTAGACATTTTTCGCTAAATATATCCTCTATCAAAAACAAAAGGATAGACAATGGATTCCACTCTTTGTCTACCCTAAAGTTATATTAATAGATTGGTACCCAGCCTTCCTGTGTAACGAAAATCCGGACGGCAACTACTTGCTTGTCTTCACTCAATGTAAAATAATGCCGGATATTTTCAGGGACTGAAATTAAGTCACCCGGGTTTAGATGCACTTCAAAGAAATCACCATCACTTCCTTGAATAACAAATACACCATGGCCGTTTACAATAAAACGGACTTCATCATCTGTGTGATGATGCTCCTGTTGGAAATTCTTTAAAAGCTCTTCAAGATTTGGTGTGCGCTCGGAAAGGGAAATCACATCCCAAGCCTGATATCCTCTTCGCTCTGAAATATTTTCAATCTCCTCTTTAAAAGTAGACAGAATTTCCGCTTTATCATCTTCGGTTAAAGCGTATTGGTCCCTTAGTCCTTCGTCCAGCTTTTCGATTTTCCAATGCTCATAAATGACTCCTTGTTCACTTAAATACTTCACTACTTCTTCCTGATTATCAATGACTTGGTTTTTCCCTTGGATTTTGATTGTCGTCATAATCTGACTCCTCCTTTAGTAAATGATCTCGTGTTCGTTAAGGATAAAAGAGTGAGTTGATATTGAAACATAAACTCACAAGCTTCTAATAGTTTCTTAGCTTCAAAACCGGTTCGTCCCCATACCGTAATCCCGTGGTTGCGAATGAGCACTGCCCCTTTGTCTGCTTTAATAAAGGACTGAAACTCCTCGGCAAGCGTCGGGATATGTGCATGATTACGAATAATTGGAATGGTTAAAGAATCATCTTCCTTCCATTTATCCCACGCTTTAATTAATTCTTGGTTTCTAAATGTGACGACACCTTCATCCCCATACAATTCACTAATCACATTATTGGCAACAGTATGGACATGTAAGCTGCAACCTGCTGAACTTTCTGTGAAAACATGACTGTGCAGCAATGTTTCGGCAGATGGTCGTAAAGGAGTATCCTCGATGGCCTCACCACGAGCATTCACGAGCAGGAAATCTTTATCGGTTTGCTTCCTTTTATCCTTTCCACTTGCCGTTACCAGGAAAGTAGCAGGTAAAGAACTCACTCGTATCGCAAGGTTCCCGCTCGTTCCCATAAACCAATCCCTGGCTGCCAGTTCCCTTTTAATATCAGCGAGTTCTTTCCATTGAGATTGATAGGAATTCATATTTTCACTCCTTTTTCAATGACGTCCAAGCAATCGTGAAAGGATTCAAACGGATGATAGAGAATTCCTTTTTCTTCGCATGTATGTGCCAAATAGTCTCTGGCGATCACAGTATCTCCAAGCTTTGCCATTTCGATATCAGTGACAGAATCCCCTATCACAATGACCTCTGTATCTTCTGTTAAAGACAACATTCTCAAGATGGAAGGCTTGCAGCACCCACATCCTTTATTTTCACAGTGATCGTCACATGGATATGGCCAATGAAGCGTTATGGTTGAGTCGTTAAAGTTTGCTTTATTACAATAAACCCCATTAAAAGGCCCATATTCTTTTAGTAAAGGATGAACAAAGAAGTCGATTCCACCGCTAACGATATACAAAGGAATCTCATGTTTTTTTGTATAATCTACAAATTCCTTAAACCCTTTACGTATGACTGCTGTGTCTAATAGATACTGAATCATTTCCTCTTTCTGTGATGAAGGAATAAGTGAAAACAGCTTGCTGACTCCTTCTTTAATGGAAATCGACTGATTTAAGATGTCGTCTTTGATAGGTTCCCATTCTGGAGAAGCAAAGGATTTCATTAACGAGATGATATTATCGGTTTCTGTAATCGTGCCATCAAAATCACAGAAAATGATCGGACGCGTCACTATACCTTTACCTCCTCTCCCCATAGGGATAGTGCTTTACGAAGCTCACTATGGGTATCTGCAGCATCTGTCAGAGACTCTCCTCTTAAAACTGCTTCAATTGCTTGGACGAATGCCTTTCCCCCTCCAATTGCCCCATCTGAATGGCCATGGATGCCACCACCTGCATTAATGACACAGTCTAAACCAAAATCCTTCATCAAAAGCGGTACAAGCGCAGGATGAATGCCAGCTGACGGTACGGGCAATGATCTTCTTAGTTGATCGTCATCCTTTGTTAACTCATGACTGAGCGACAGGACTTGGTTCTTATCTAATGCGACAGTTCCGTATGGAGATGGAAATAAAGAAAAATCAGCTCCGGCCATTCGTAAGAATTTCCCTAACCATAAAGAATAGCTCACACCATGTGCAGGAGATGAAGCAACAGCACCTGCAAATGCAGGGTGGGCCATAATCGGCAATCCGATCTCAGGGTCCTCCCTCAATTCCTGGAGAACATCCAGGCCGTATGAAAACACATTGAATAAAAGGGCATGGGCTCCAAGCTCACGTGCTTTTCTTGCTTTATCACGTAATTCTGAAGTCCTTCCTGTTAGGTTTACAGCATACAACGTTTTCTTACCTGTCTCTTCAAACAGCTCGTATAACACTCTTTTCCCTATATTGATCCTCTCAGTGAAAGGTGTTAGTGAATTATCAAAGAGAATCTCATCGTCTTTTACTACGTCGACTCCCCCTAGAGCCTGTGCCCTTAATTGAGTTTCAAGGTAGGTAAGATCCCTGCCGATTACGCCTTTAAAGATGCTCATTAACAGGGGTCTTTCTTGTACACCTGTTAGCTCCCTGATTCCTTCTATTCCAAACCGTGGCCCAGGATAGGCTTTTTTTAAGTCACTGGAAAACTCTATATCTACTAATTTCACTTCACCATCCAGGGAAAGCTTGCCGAATACCGTAGTAAGGATGGCTGGGATATCATTTGAATAATTATGACCGGGATAGCCAATTTGCACCTTACCTCTGGGTCCATTTTTACCCTCCCACTCTTTCACAGAAACGACTCTCCCCTTGTACTTGCGCAATTGATCCTGTTCCAGGAGCGGTAAGTCCGTCCATGAACCGACCGTCAATCCCAGGGCGATTCCCTCTGCCTTTTTCTCGAATGAACCACTCTTTCCCTTTAGTTCATATGTGGCTATCACTTCACTCATTGTTGTCCTGCCTCCTTTTGAAAACATGCTATTCTTATCCGCATGTTGATTTCATAAGCCCGGGTAAACAAAAAACCTCTTCCAAATAAGAAGAGGTTTGATAAAGTCACTCTTTCTTATCTGTCAGCATTATTGCTGCAAGAATTAGCACCGTGCTTGAATAAGTCGGTTGCCGGGCTTCATAGGGCTGGTCCCTCCGCCTGCTCTTGATAAGAATTTCATTATTCATTATTTCAGTTGGATTATTGCACCAATTTCAACTTCTGTCAATCCCTTTTATGGAATAATTCTAAATTTTCAATACGCGAAATCGCTTCTTTTATCCGCTCGTTTGTGGTTAATAGTCCTACACGTACATACCCTTCTCCGAATTCTCCAAAGCCAACTCCCGGGGCTACAGCGACTTTGATTTTTTCAAGTAAATAAGTAGAGAACTCTACAGAGGTGAATCCCTCAGGTACTTTTAACCAAGCAAAGAAGGAACCTTGTGGAGCTTTTACATCCCACCCTATTTCCTGAAGTCCGGAGATTAATAGTTTTCTTCTTTCTTCGTATGTTGAAACAAGCTCATGTACGCATTCCTGGGAACTTAAAAGGGCAGTGGTAGCCGCTTCTTGAATAGCACCGAACAGACTCACATATAAGTGATCTTGGAGGAGGTTGATCGCTTCTATGACACTCTTATTCCCTACTGCAAACCCCACTCTCCAGCCAGCCATATTATACGTTTTCGATAATGTATAAATCTCAATCCCCACATCTTTTGCTCCTTTTGTTTCCAAGAAGCTTATGGGCTTATTTCCATCAAACCCTATAGCTCCATAGGCAAAATCATGTACAACACAAATATCATGCTGATTGGCAAGAGTGACTGTTTCTTCAAAGAATGATTTTGTGGCGATCGCTCCAGTAGGGTTATTAGGGTAATTCAGAAACATTAGCTTCGCATTTTCCAGCTCATTACGAGAGTGTTCACGATAATCAGGCAGAAATCCATTTTTCTCTCGTAGAGGCATTTTAATCATACGTGCTTCTGCCAATGCCACCCCTGATAAATAATCAGGATAACCGGGATCGGGCACCAATACCTCATCACCAGGATTCAATAAACATTGAGGGATTTCAACTAACCCTGCCTTTCCTCCGAACAGCACAGCTACCTCTGTTTCCGGGTCTAATTCCACACCATATTCACGAAGGTAGAAAGCAGCAATCGCCTCTTTAAAGGACGATAAGCCGCGAAATGGAGGATACTTATGATTGGACGGGGAAGCTGCTGCTTCTGTCAGTTTTTCCACAATATGTGGAGGAGTCGGTTGATCCGGATTTCCCTGGCCCAAATTAATGACATCATGTCCCTCTTTGACCACAGCATTCACTGTTTCCGCGAGGGATGCGAAAAATTGTTCAGGTAATAAATCTAATCGTTTTGCCTTACTAAAGGTTTTCATACACTCACCCACTACATTTTTTTGAAAATTAATTACTTTCAAATTCTAGTCACAAATGATATAACGGAAAATAAAGAATGTAAAGGAATAAATTCCAAAAGTCCATAATGAGGTGAAAGAAATGATTCAAAAGATAGGTCTTGCACAAATGGATATTGTGTTCGGGGATCCCGAAAAAAACAAGCAAAAAGTAGAACAATGGGTTAAAAGAGCGTGTGACGAAGGCTGTGATACGGTTGTACTCCCTGAACTGTGGACGACTGGATATGACCTTACAAGAATGGAGGAAATCGCTGATGAAGGAGCAAAAGATTCAATCTCCTTCCTGTCTGCCCTATCAAAGAAATATTCTATTCATATTGTAGGTGGTTCTATTGCACAGAAAACGCAGGATGGGGTGTCCAATACCCTTTTAGTTACGAATTCAAAAGGCGAGTTGGTGAAAAAGTATTCGAAGCTTCACTTGTTTAAGCTAATGGATGAACATCATTATTTACTTCCTGGGCATGAAGATGGCATCTTCACCCTTCAAGACACAGAGATGGCGGGATTGATTTGTTACGACATCCGTTTCCCGGAATGGTTCAGAAAACAAGTTCTACTAGGTGCCAAGGTTGTTTTTGTCGTAGCAGAGTGGCCTGCAGCACGAATTGATCACTGGCAGACCCTCTTAAGGGCAAGAGCGATTGAAAATCAATGCTTCGTGATCGCCTGCAACCGGGTGGGAAGCGACCCGAACAATGAATTTGGCGGTTGTTCCCTCATCATTGATCCATGGGGAGAAATTCTTTCAAAAGGGTCACAAAATGAAGAATTGGTTTCAGCTAAAATCAATTTACAGGAAGTAGATAGAGTCCGAAAACAGATTCCGATATTCCAGGATCGAAGACCGCATTTTTATTAAAAAGGGTTATTTTTTTTAAAAAACGTTGACATGGAAAATACTTCGATGGTACTATTCAAATCAAATGAAACATTCTGAAAGTTTAATTAAATAGTTTACGCAACTCTTATCAAGAGCTGGCTGAGGGATTTGGCCCTATGAAGCCCAGCAACCGACCATAATACCGTTGTAAAACGGGGCGCAGCACGCGCCGGATTGAATGGATCCATTAAGGCACGGTGCTAATTCCAACAGAAAGATAGTCTTTCTGAGAGATAAGAGGCGACGAAGATACCTTCTTCAAGCCTCTTTCGAACATGGAAAGAGGCTTTTCTTATGCCACAGAAAAGCCTCCACAACACAGTCTTCAATAAGACTGTACTTAAAGGAGGAAGGACAATGGCGATTACGAGACTCAATACATATCAACCATTAACTGAACAGGCGGCAATTGCACTGGCGATTCGCTTAAGAATTTTTGAAGACGGCACTCTCTTAACGTGTGAAGAAATTGGAGACGGGAATTTAAATCTGGTCTTTCGTGTATTAGAACGGGAAACAGGTAAGGGAATCATCATTAAGCAAGCCCTACCATATGCGAAGGTTGTAGGTGAAAGCTGGCCGTTGACAATCGAACGGGCAAGAATAGAAGCGAGTGCCCTTAAGCTTCAGCAATCATTTGTAGGGGATCTCGTTCCCGAAGTGTACTATTCTGATCCGACACTTGCGATTACAGTCATGGAAGATTTGAGCGCACTGACCATTGCCCGGGCTGGCCTTATCAAAGGGGAAAATTACCCCCGGCTCTCCCATGACATTGGAACATTTTTAGCTAATACCTTATATTTCACCTCTGATTATGCCCTTCATCCTTTTAAGAAAAAGGAATACGTGAAAGAATTTTCAAATCCTGAGTTGTGCAAAATCACTGAGGACCTTGTATTCACGGATCCTTTTTTTAACAGTGAAACCAATGAATTTGAAGAAGAGCTTTCCCAGGACGTCCAACATTTATGGGCTGATTTCACCTTGAAACTTGAAGTGGCCAAATTGAAAAAGAGCTTTCTTACTGAAGGAGAGGCACTTCTTCATGGAGATCTTCATACGGGAAGCATCTTTGTAGATAAGAATCAAACAAAAGTGATTGATCCCGAGTTTGCCTTTTATGGACCGATTGGCTTTGATATTGGACAGTTCATTGCCAACCTTATTTTCCAAGCCGTTTCCAAGCCAGATGAGAAGGAAACGATTCTCTATCACATTGAGAATACCTGGAACGTCTTCTCTACTGTGTTCTCCAAGTATTGGAAAGAAAGCGGAGATGCCTACACGAAAGTGGATGGCTACCTTGAATATGTATTGGAGAAGAGCTTTCAAGACAGCATCGGTTTTGCAGGATGTGAATGTATCAGGAGAACGATAGGCCTTGCTCATGTTGAAGATTTGGAGAGTATCGCTGAAAAAGAACAAAGAATACTGGCCAAACGTACTTGCATAGTTCTCGGGAAAGAACTGATCGTGAAACGAAAACAGATCCATTCCATCGAGGAACTCATATCCTTAATACAGTCCCATTCTTAATGAATAAAGGAGATTATCATGACACAAACACTTACAATTCCAACTTCACTAGAGTGGCATGAAGATTATTTACTGATTCTTAATCAACAAAAACTGCCTAACATAGTGGAATACATTAAACTGACGACCATCGAAGAGTATTATGATGCGATTATCACACTAAAAGTGAGAGGTGCACCTGCCATTGGCATTACGGCTGCTTACGGTTTAGCCCAGTCAGCTTGTCAGTATGAAGTGAATACGTTAGAGGAATTTATCGGCCTGTTTCAATGTGACAAAGAATATCTTGCCGATTCACGCCCTACAGCAGTCAACCTGGTTTGGGCTTTGAACCGCTTGGAAAAGGTATTAGAGAATGTTTCTTCTGTTAATGAAGCTAAAACCAATTTACTCCATGCTGCCATCCAGCTTCATGCAGAAGACGAGGCCGTGTGCCGTCTTTTAGGGGAAAATGGTTTGAGTGTATTGAAGGATAAACAAATCGTGATGACCATCTGTAATGCCGGGTCCATTGCAACGAGTAAATACGGTACTGCATTGGCCCCTTTTCATCTAGGAAGAGAAAAGGGAAAAGCGTTTCAGGTTTATGCATGTGAGACACGACCTGTTCTGCAAGGAGCCCGCCTGACCGCTTGGGAGTTACAGCAATCAGGAGTAGATGTCACCCTCATCACAGATAGCATGGCTGCACATACCATGAAAGAAAAAGGTGTAGAAGCCGTCATTGTCGGGGCTGACCGGATTTCTGCCAACGGGGATACCGCAAATAAAATCGGAACGTCCATGCTTGCCATTTTGTGTAAACATTTCAATATACCCTTTTATGTCGCTGCTCCTTCTTCCACTTTCGATCTTTCCAGCTTAAACGGAAACGATATTCCCATTGAAGAGCGTAACCGGGAAGAAATCACAACAATCGGGGGGACGTTGATTGCTCCAGAAAACGTTCATGTTTATAATCCTGCATTCGATGTTACTTCTCATGAACTGATTACCGGCATCATCACGGAAAAATGTGTCCTGTACCCTCGCTTCGAGGAAAGTATTCAACAAACCATAGGTATTAAACAATAGCCAAAAGAAGAGCAATAGATTCCTCCTGCTCTTCTTTTGGCTTCCATGTTATTACCCATATAACTTTGTCGACGCCCACATTTCCCTCGGATTCACTTCATAAATGCTATTTTCCCGGTACATAAACTGATGAATGATAAATTCTCTTCGTAAGGTTGCAAAGTCTTCATGAAATTGCTGAATATATTCATTCAAATCTTTTTCCTTATATTTTTCTCCCACCTTTAATCCTTCCACCATATGTTCCAATATAAATAATTTCTTTTTTTGTTGAGAAGGAATATTTTTGATTCGTCCATTTTTCTCCAAGAAATTATTCATCACCTTTTGTTTTTCTTTCATTAGTTTTTCTGCCATCACACTGTCCCCTTTCTCTTCATGAGCAAACTGATGAAGAACACTCCCATGATGACTCAGAACTTTTTTATTCAAATAGTAGTAAACCGTGTTCTTCTCCCTTCGTGAATAAACAAGATTGCACTCTTTGAGTTTCGTTAGGTGATGGGATATTGTCGGGGCGGTGAGTCCCAGTTTTCCCGCAATGGCTCCTACGTGAAAGCTTTCTGATGCCAGTAAATAGACAATCTTGATTCGGGTCGGATCCCCCATTGTTTTATGAAAAGCTACCTGCTTACTTAATTGCAACAGGTCTCCCCCTTTCTAATTAGAATGATAAATCAATCACAAAATAAATAGGCTATTTTCGTAAACTTTGTTGCTTAGCGAGTAGTGGGTGATTTCCGCTCCAGGTGCTCGCTTTCCGCGGGGCGTGTGGTGAGCCTCCTCGTCACTCTGCTCCTGTGGGGTCGCACCTGGCAAAGCCCTTCCGCTTTTCGTACTGTCCCGCTTCTCCCGCAGGAGTCGAGCACCTGCAGCGAGAATCAACTTTCTCAGCATAAATTTTCTTAGAAAATCTAAATAATAACAACAAAAATTTAGAAAACAACCTCTTTTACCAGTGAACTATTTTCTCTTGTGTACTAGAAATTCTGTCTTCTTTAAAAGTTTTTGTTACCTTTAAGCTCTGTGTCATGAAAATTTCTTATAGATGGTGAGGGGAACTGCGTAGTCCCCCGCGGAAGTACGGGCGTGCAGAGACCCCGTTCGGCTAAGCTTTGGAGGCTCGGCCGAACGCTAGCTGCAAACGGAGCGGTTCCCCTCACTATCTAGCACACACGGGTTGACAGAGTCCTGGCTGATCATATGTCATAATACAACAAACCTTGCGAAATCAGTCATAAAAAAACAGGCATTCTCCCTATGGAAAATGCCTGTTACTGAATCTATTTTTCTAATGACAGTAAGGTTTCTTTCTTATCCACCTGCTTACCAGCATAACCTGTAAGTGTGTTATTCTTACCGATGACACGGTGACATGGGATGATGATGGGGAATCGGTTGGCTTTATTCGCTTGCCCTACTGCCCTGACAGCTTTAGGTCTTTGGATCGCTTGGGCTACCTCCTGGTAAGACCGGGTTTCACCAAATGGAATCTGTTGCAGGGTGTTCCATACTTCCTTCTGAAAAGCCGTTCCCTCTATCTTTAGAGGGAGATCAAATTCTCTTCTCTCCCCCTTAAAGAATTCTGTGATTTGCTCTTGTGCCCTTAGTAATATTGGATTCTCGGTGACAAAATCCCCTCGTAAATCATTTTCTAAAAACTGTACCGAAATTAGATGGCTCTGATCCGCTTGAAGTTCTAACTTTCCAATCGGACTCTCCATTATAATAGAATGAGATGACATTATACAGGACTCCTTTACGATTTAGGGAGATAGATGTGGAAGGTGGTTCCTTCTCCAACGATACTCTCAACCTGAACACTTCCTTTATGCTCTTTAATAATTTTAAAGCTTACCATCAGACCAAGTCCAGTTCCCCGTTCCTTCGTAGTGTAAAATGGTTCACCAAGCTTTCTAATCTTATCCTTTGATATCCCGCCACCCTGATCTTTTATGCGTATGTGAATCATTTCATCATCCGTCTCTTGGATTCGGATGGAAATGAACCCACCGTCCGTCATAACTTCAATCGCATTCTTGATGACATTAATGAAAACCTGCTTTAACTGATTGGGCTCTGCGATGATGGTTGGGAGATCCACTTGGTAACTCTCCTCGTATTGCACATTATGCATGACTGCCTGAGCACTTAATAGTTCTACCGTATCTTTCATGATTCTGATTAAATTTGTTTCTTGATATTGAATCGCCTGTGGCTTTGCTAATACTAGAAACTCAGTAATGATGGATTCAATTCTCTGAAACTCAGAAGTAATCACATTAAAGTACATCTCATGATCTTGACCCACACTATTTTCCAACAATTGAATAAAGCCTTTAAGGGCAGTCATTGGATTTCTGATTTCATGGGCAATACCTGCAGCAAGCTCCCCAACTACACTCAATGTATCTGACTTTCTCAACTGCTCCTGCATTTCAATTTGTTCTGTAATGTCACGAATGATCGTTAGATTTAAATTAGAGAGCAAATTGTACTTGGATGACAGCTCAATGTATTGAACCTTATCCCTATGAGAAGTCAACGTTTTTAAAAACGTCGCCTGCCCGTCTTCTTTCAATTGTTGTAAGTATTCATCATATGATTCTTCACCGGGTTCTATAGTCAATATTTCACGTACATCTTTACCTATTAAGTGATCTTTCTCGATATCAATGATCTTACTCACTTCAGGATTTGCGTCTACGACAACATAATTGTGATTGGTAAGAATCAGGCCGTCCAGTGAACCTTCGAAAATCTTCCTGAACCTCTCCTCGCTTTCCCGCAATTCCTTTTCCATTTGATAACGCTCACTGACATTTCTGAAGATCGTCATGTTATACCCATCAACGGAATGAAGCTTAGAAGTGAACTCCAAATGCTTCAACTGATTGTTAGGCATTAGAAACAGTACTTCATCCCTTACTGCACCGCTTCTGTTTAACTGTTCCATGACTAAATCAAACTTTTGGCTTTCCAGAGGATAAACAAAGTCACGGATCCTCTTCGAAAGAAGCTCTGAAAGTGAGCATTCAAAGATCTTCAGGGCGGAAGAGTTCGCTTTAAGTACTCTACCATCCTGATCCCATAAAACGATCGCATCAATCGCTTCTTCAAATAAGCCTTTAAACAACTCTTCGTTTCGTTTTAATTGAATCTCCATCTGTCTCTTCTCGGTTACATCCCTAAGGATGGCCATATGAAGCTTGTGATGCACATACGGACTTGTCGTAAATTCCACCATTGAAATGCTATGTGATTTTTTTATTGGAATTTCCCCACGGGCTTTTTTGTTTTGAGAAATCAGTTCTTTTATCTTTTCAACCTTATAATGCGCATTCTCAGGAATAAATGAGCTTATTTTCCTGTTTGTGATTTCATCCTTTTCCAATCCGACTTGTAAACTGAATGCCTGATTCACGTCGTTAATATTTCCTTCTATATCAAAGAGAACGATTCCTTCTGATGCATTCTGAAAAATATTCGATAACAAATGGACATTCATATGATCTTTCCGCTCTTTTTCCTTTAGTGCCGTTACATCCTTGAAATACAGATAGGCATTAGGAGAAATGGTCGATTTTTTAAGCAATAGTTCAATATGGATGATTTTCTTATCACTAATATTCATTAACGTTTCATCTTCAAGGTTCTTTCCGGTTTCCATTACTTCCTTATAATGAGCCACAATCGGGGCCGGAACAGAAGAAAAAAAGTTGCTGAACAGTGTGCCTACAATCCTTTCTTTCGTGGTCTGTAGCGTTTCACATGCTTCTCCATTGGCAAAGACAATTTTCAACTCTTTATTGATCACGAACATCGGCATGGGTGATGCTAAGCAAATTTCCCTATCGACGGGATGACATTCGTCCTTATTCAGCTCTTTCTGCAATTTACTACTATTAGTCATTTCCTCATCCCCCTACTATTTTAAAAGACGACTATTGGCTCAGGTCATTATAGAGTTCGCATAGCTTCCCATACTTTTGGTGATAATTAACAGTGAAATTCATGTTTTACTCATTGTATCCTAGGGTAAGAATGAATTAGGATAAATCTATTCTAAGAGATGGTGAAGATATGAAACAACGTGACTATTACTTCGACAATGCCAAATTCATTTTGATCTTCCTGGTTGTTTTTGGACATTTGATCCGGTCCTATATAGAAAGCGATCCATTTATCCTTTCTCTGTACAAAACGATCTACACCTTCCACATGCCAGCCTTTATTCTTGTGGCAGGGTTTTTTGCAAAAGGATTTTATAAAAAGGGATATATTCAAAAACTGGCGAAAAAGTTAATACTTCCTTACCTTGTGTTTCAATTGATCTACACGGTGTATTACTATTTTCTTTATCAAAAATCAACATTTGAAGTCGATCCCCTTAATCCGCACTGGTCATTATGGTTCCTCATCAGCTTATTCTGTTGGAACGCATTATTGTATGTTTTCATCAAGTGGTTTAAGTTCAAGCCCGGCATCGGATTGACAATCGCTTTTTCCATTGGGCTGCTTGTAGGATTTGCTGATGTGATTTCAAACTATCTAAGCCTGTCCAGAACATTTGTTTTCTTTCCCATTTTCCTGATGGGCTATTATTTGGAGAAGGAGCACTTCGAATATTTTAAAACGAGTAAAGCACGTATAGTGGCAGGTACATTATTTGTTCTCGTATTTTTAGGAATGTTTTTTATACCTGAATTCTCCGATAAATGGTTACTTGGCTCTAAGCCGTATGGAGACTTCGAAGGGAACAACGTCATTAGTTTAGCGGTCAGGGCATTTGTTTACTTGCTGAACGTTGTGATGATCTTTAGCTTCTTTACCTTTGTCCCTACGAAAAGACAGTTCTTCACTAAGTGGGGCAAAAATACGCTATATGTATACTTGCTGCACGGCTTTCTTATCCGCTTATTCCGGGAAAGCCAGCTGAAGGATACAATTGATCCCACTACGAGTTTATTAATCTTACTCGGTGTATCATTGGTTCTGACAATGATTTTCTCAACATGGTTTTTCACAAGCATAACGCAACCAATAGTGGAGTTTAAATCAACCAAACTCCAGAAACTTCTTTCAAAAAGAGAAATGAAAACAAGATAAACCTCACTAGAAAGGGCTGACCCAATAGCAGACACGGGTCAGTCCCTTTTCATGAATATCTATTCTCTTAAGGTATATATTGATCATCTTCTACACAATTTTCAAAAAACTATTTATTTTATTATACTATTCGTAACTTTTCCTTAAATTCCTTCTAATACTTACAATAAATTTAAATTCATTCTAGACAAACATTGAGCTTTCTCTCTTCCTTAGATAAAATGATAATCAGAACTGTTGATATTAGATGTACGAACAACTCGTACATGTTGGAATATATCGTTTAAAATGGTTCACATGGTTCATCCATGTGAGGTTAGTATAAAAGGAGCTTATTGATGAAAAAAGTCGTTTTAAGTACGTTAAATGCAAAATATATTCACACCAATCTGGCGATTCGTTGCCTGAAGGCCTTTGCAGAGCCTGAACATGAGATAGAACTGGCTGAATACACCATTAAAGATCCAACCCTTAACATCGCTTCTGACTTGTTTTCGAAAAAACCTGATATTATAGGATTCAGCTGTTACATTTGGAATATCGAAGAGACGATTAAAGTGATCAAGATCCTTCGTAAAATCCTGCCTGAAATAACCATCGTCCTGGGTGGGCCAGAAGTCACATATGATGTTCCCTACTGGCTGGAGCGGCTGCAAGACGTTGACTTTATCGTTATCGGTGAAGGGGAAGAATCCTTTAAGCAGTTATTGGAGGAACTTAATGGTGATAGGGACTTTTCACAGGTCCATGGAGTGGCTTACTTAGCAGATGGAAAGCCGGTCATCAAGCCACAGCAGAATAAAATTGATTTAAGAGATGTTCCTTCACCGTTTCGCTTTCAAGAAGACCTTCCTCAATTGGGTAAGAGGGTTACGTATATTGAGACAAGCAGAGGTTGTCCATTCCGTTGTCAATTCTGTCTTTCTTCGATCGAAGTAGGTGTACGTTACTTCGACAGAGAAAAGGTAAAAGATGACATTCGATTCTTAATGAAAAATGGTGCAAAAACGATAAAGTTTGTGGATCGTACTTTCAATATCAGCCGAAGCTATGCCATGGAAATGTTTCAATTTCTAATCGATGAACACTTGCCTGGAACCGTCTTTCAATTTGAAATCACAGCAGACATCATGAGACCGGAAGTCATTGAATTCCTGAATGAAAATGCCCCAGCAGGTTTATTTCGCTTTGAAATAGGAATCCAATCAACAAATGACGAAACGAATGATCTTGTGATGAGAAAACAAAATTACTCGAAACTGACAAGAACCGTTACGATGGTCAAGGATGGAGGAAAGATCGATCAGCATCTGGATTTGATTGCCGGTCTGCCTGAAGAGGATTACCATTCATTCCGGAAAACCTTCAATGATGTATTTGAACTGCGACCAGAAGAACTTCAATTAGGATTCCTGAAGATGCTTCGTGGTACGGGCTTAAGGATTCGTGCAAACGACCATCAATATACGTACATGGACCATTCACCCTATGAAATCTTGGGCAACAATGTATTATCCTTTGATGATATCGTTAGAATCAAACAGGTTGAAGATGTATTAGAAAAGTATTGGAACGATCATCGTATGGATCGGACGATCGAATATCTGGTGACCGAATGCTTTGAAACACCCTTTGATTTCTTCCAACTATTCGGCTCCTACTGGGAAAACCGTGGTTGGTCAAGAATCGGGCATCAACTGGAGGATTTGTTTAAAAGACTACATGAGTTTTTATATACAGAGACAAGCTACAACATGTCGATTATTGAAGGTCTAATGAAACTGGATTATTTAGAGAATCAGAAGTACAAACCAAGAAAGCCTTGGTGGACACATGAACTGACGAAAGAAGAAAGGTCTGCTATTTATCAAACTTTGCTTGCACAACCATCTATCGCAGGTGAATCTTTCGCTGAGCTAAACTTAAATGAAAAAGAATTGTATAAGCATACACTCTTAGAAACGATTCAGTCGAAGGATGGACAAGATCAGTATGTATTAGCTTACTTTGAACCAGCCTCAGGTCAATCTACCGTATTTGAGTTTGGCCGACAATCTGTTTCACTATAAACAAGAAGAAATGTTAAGCGGTTCGCTTAACATTTTTTCTTGTCTTCTTTTACTTTTGGCTGTTTTTGTGTCACTTCCAGGATCTTAGCCGCATTAACATCTCCAAATTCCTGACCAAACTCCTCACGGAAGGATTGTTTTTTATCCTTCATCAGCTTCTACCCTTCATACCTTTAGAAGAGTTTCTATTCTTTCCCTTCGCTGGATCTTCTCCTTGTGAGAATTCAGCGGAGAATTCTGCCTCTTGCTTATTCTTTAAAGGTGTTTGATTGTTCTTTTCAGCAGCATTATACTGAGCTTTACGTTTCATCATTAACTCATCTCCTTTGTAACCTTACTTTCCCCACTCGATTCTCTTTCCATTCCAAAAGATATATGATTTTCAGATGATAAAGGTATTCCAATACTAGAAGAAAAAGTCTGAATAAATGCAGCATTTAACCAAAAACTATGCAAAAATGTTAAATGAGGATATGACATGATACTTGTCTTCTTAATTTGTTACGCTCTACTTGGATGGAAATTCGGAAATTGGAAAGATTTTTACAGCTATTATCCAACATTGTTGTTTTTTATTATTGGAGATCTACTCTCCCAGTTCCTTTTGTATGACTACTCTATGTGGAAATTCCATGCGATTACACCATTCGGGGACCACATCAACCTGAATCATACGATCATTTCACTGTGTAAAATGGCTGTTCAATACACCGCAACCGTTGCCATCTTTATCGGGAAACTCCCCTCAACATACTGGGGAAAACTAGCCTGGATACTAATGTGGACTGGTATTTACGGTCCGACAGAAGGCTTATCCTATGTATTTGGGATGATGACCTATCACCACGGCTGGCATTTGGGGTGGGATATCCTATTTAATATCATGATGTTCACCGTACTCATTGTCCATCATAAAAACCCGATTGTAGGATGGATCATATCCTTTCCCATCATTATCTTCCTTTGGATTTACTTTGATGTCCCTTATTCTGTGCTCAAATAAAAAAAACGATGCGGCATGCATCGTTTTTCTATCCAATAATGACCCTTTCCTTTGGATAATGATACTTGGTTGTTTTCTCTTTTCCACCTATCATAAACAAGAAAGCGAGTATTCCTACACGACCGATGAACATTAACGCGATAATGATGCACTTCCCTACAGAAGTTAAATCAGAAGTGATCCCTAATGATAAACCCGTTGTTCCAAAGGCCGATGCCACTTCAAAGATTATTTCTATCAGGCTGTGATCTTCTGTAATCGTTAAGATAACGACCGACACAAAACACATAAGAACAGCCACCATCGTAACAACAAGAGATTTAATGATGTCCTGTTCATGTACCTCTCTTCTAAAAACCTTAATCGTTTGATTGCCTCTGGCAAAGTGAAATAAGAACAGGATGTTTAATGCAAAAGTGGTCGTCCTGATTCCACCGCCAACTGAACTTGGGGATGCTCCGATGAACATTAACGCACTCATCACCATTAGAGTCGGAGTGGAAAATTCAGCGACATTCATGGTGGCTAGTCCACCACTCCTAGTGGATGCAGACTGAAATAATGAATAAAAGAAAGATTCATGCCATGTCATCCCGGAAAAAAATTGATCATTTTCGAATAACCAAATAATCAAAGTCCCAAATACCAACAACAGCCCAAAAGTAATGGTTGTAATTTTAGTAAACAAGGAAAAATGATGTTTACTTCGCTGCTTATTCATTAGATAGTCTTTTGTTTCAATCAATACCGGAAATCCAATTGCCCCTAAAGTGAGTAAGATGATTGTGATAAATTGGACAAAATAGTCATTTTTAAAAGGTATGAGTGACTGACCAGTTATATCAAAACCAGCGTTAGTCGTAGCACTTACTGAGGCAAAGAGTCCGTGTATAAATGCTTCCTGCCAGCTTGGATAGTAACTCAGGAAATAGACCCCTAATATAAACGCACCGACTAATTCAATCACAATGATAAGCAATAATATTTGTTTTAATAGATGAACAAGACCTGACAAGTTGGATTGATTTTGATCCATCATAATCAATCGTCGTTCTTTCAAACCAATTTTCTTTCCTACCAAGAGCCAGAAAAAAGTTCCAAGAGTCATGATTCCAATTCCACCGAACTGTAAAACAAATATCAATAAGAAAATCCCTACTGTGTTAAACGTATCCGCAGTACTAATAACAGTTAAGCCGGTTACACTCACGGCACTGACGGAAGTGAAAATAGCATCTATAAAACTCCACTCTGCCCCGGGTTTATGGGCAAATGGTAAGCTCAAAAGAATCGTTGCCACTGTTACAGCGATAAGATAGAAGGTCACTATGACTTGAGCTGGAGTCAATTTATTCAAGTTTAATCTAAGTTTATACCACATATGTATATTTCCCTTTCAAGGTTATTTCCTTTTCTATCTTAATGAATATGTACGAAGAATGAAAGGAAAAATGGATAATTTCCTAATGTTTATTCTTTCTTTAAGGAAAGCAGCTTAAACCATTAAGTATCAGTGATTCATTTCTTCCCATACAAACTATACAATTTCGGCGAAATATTACCATTCATGTTCGAAGAAATAAGACAAATAATAGTACTACTGAAACATCCTTGTTTCAAGTCTATTACTAAGGAGGAAACAACCATGGCTAGAAGCAGTAATAAATTACTCGTTCCTGGTGTTGAACAATACCTTGATCAAGTGAAATATGAAATCGCTCAAGAGTTTGGTGTAACACTCGGATCGGATACAGTAGCTCGCTCTAACGGATCCGTTGGAGGAGAAATTACAAAACGACTGGTTAAACAAGCTCAATCTCAACTTTCCGGACAACAAACTAAATAATATTGGCTTGAGGTAGCTGGTTTCACCAGCTACCTCTTATAAATGAGAACGACCCATTTTTGCAAATGGGCCGCAGTTTTCTAATCTTCTTTATATTTTTTATTATCTTTTCGTTCTTGGTGATCCATTTTCTTTTCTTCGTTGTTATCACGGTTTTCATTGTCTCTGGATTGATCTTTATTACCTTGTTTAGAAGAACCAGTGTGGTTCCCATTGGGCTCATTCCATTTGTTATGGTCAGAGGAATTACCTTTGCCTTGGGATTGTGCAGGTTTTTCTTGAGGCTTATTTTCATTTGGAAGAGGTTTATTATTTTTTGGATGGTTCTCAGGTTTCGCTGGTTTCTGCTTCTTCTCTACAGATGGTAACTCCACATTTTGATTTTCAACCTTTGAATTCTCCTCTTTCTTCATTCCCTCTTTAAGCACATCTTGGTCTTTACTATCTTCTTTAGGATCCCCTGCTGGTTTCGGTGTTTCAACTTTTTCAGTTTCTTGTAATAAGGCCCCTGCAGTCATTCCTTTATCTGAAGCTTTTTCTCTCATTTCCTGCGATGTTTCTTTCACCGTGATGTTCATGTTGTGGTCTGTGCTGTATTCTTGAACAAACTTGTTTATTTCAGCAACCAAATCATCTTCACGCTGACCATTTGAATCCTCAATAAATGATGAGGTGATGAGAACATTTTGATTCTCTTTTAAAAATCCCATTTCTTCACATAAGAGGAAGATTTCCTCTGTCACTTCACCTACATCCATGTTTTCCCAGCCAACTAACTCTTCCAGGAGCACTTTGGCATCTTGATTGTAAGGAGTAATCTTTATCACCTGTTGTTTTTCATTCAATGTCAATTCCATACTTGGATTGATATCGACAGACACATAGGCATATGCCTGGTTACTCTGTAAGAAAGCACTTGAAAACAGGGTGAGGATGACGATTATAGCTGTTAATAATGCAGTTGACACCTTCCAGTTCCATTTAAGAAATGGTTGAGCTGTAGCAGGTTCGTGATGCATGGGAAAGAAAGGTATTTCCTCTCCAATAGCATATTTTTGATTGGGCTGTCTTCTTCCCGTCAGAAATTCCCCTTCTGACGTAATCATAACGAGGACATCACGTTTGATTTCCATAATGATCCCTTTTTTCATATCTCTAACCGCCCTTTTAAGTAATCCCGTAAATACACATAATCTCCTATAAGAATAAGAGTAATGGCAATAATATATTTTCTATTTCTCTCAATTGTTTTTCTACTAACGTTTACCTTTTTCTCTAATTTTTTTATGGGTAATCGTTTCTTTTCAAGAAGGTATTCCAATAATTCTTTGGAATTCACTACCGTTTTAGCAATGTCAATGGCATTCAGTCTTGCATCTTCATGCTTAGGTGATTGTTCGACTAGCTCATGGAAGGATAATTTAAAGTGAGAAAGATGTTCTTGGAAAGAAATGATCTCTTCCCGCCTCTTCTTTCCTTCTTCCTGCTTCCCATATTCATCAACAGAGACAATTTGCTCGATGGTTAAATTAGGGTTCTCTTCATCATCCTCAACCAGACTCATGTCGATGCTCACATCCTGAATCTTCCCGTTTTTTCTGATATAATCAATTACTTTCCGTTTGATGATCACTTCTGAAAAACTGATGATGGAAGATCCCCGATGATGGTTATATTTTAAGATAGCGTCATGAAAGGCAATAAAACCGATGCTAAATTCATCATCACTTTCATAGATATACCGTTTGCAGACTGAAGATACCGTTTTTTTTATAAATGGCTTATAGTCTTCCAGAACAATGTTCAGTAATTGTTCATCACCATTTTGTATTCGTATCGCCATGTCTTCAAGCGTTTGTTTCTTCTTTTGTTTGGCTATTAAAAATAGTAATACATTTAGCATCAGTCTCACTCCATCCTGCACACTATTATACTCATATGATGTTGATTTTAAAAGGATAATAGAGAGGAAGGGGTACTGTTTAAGTAATCTTTACAGATGCATTCAACCCAGCAAATGAAAAATTACTTTAAGTCCAGTATCCCCTTCGAGACTGACGGGCAATTAGAATTCCAGCCTATCCTGTAGCTATTGTTCTATACTTAGTCTTTATTGTGACCCTTGCCGTTTTCTTTTCCGCTTATACTGTTCTGACCCTGGTGTTCTTTCTGTTTTGTAGCTGGCTGATGTTGTTTCTTTTCTTCTTTAACATCATGACGAGCTTGTTTTTCCTCGTTTTTCATTTGTTTACGCACTTCTATTGCTTCTTTTTTCTCTTGCTTTTGTTGCTGCTTTAATTCTTTTTTCGCTTCTTTTTCCACGTGCTGAACTTTTACTGGTGCAGTCTTTGCTGCTTCTGGAGATTCCTTAGTTGTATTTTCAGCTGTATTCTCATCATTTGTTGTATCAGATGGTGCTGGTTCTTCAACTGGAGTTTCAGGATCTTCCATCACCAATTCATCGGATTCTGTTTCTTCTTTAGCATTTGCTTTTTTCGTCCATTTTTCTTCAAACTTCGCAAGCTTTTCGGCTAATTTTAAATAACTTTTTTCAATGTTATTTTGAAGAGCGGCTTTCGCTTTAGGGTTCTTCACTTTTTCCATATTCGTTTTAAGTGAAATGATATTTTGTGACATTAACTCTTCCATTTCAGTCATTTCATCCGATTTTTCTTCGGAATCTGCTTCTTCTAGAGTTCCTTCATCATTACTTTCTTTGGTTTGTTCAGTTTCACTGTTTTTCTCTTCAGTATTCGATTCATCTGCTGTTTCGCCCTCTGACTCTTTCATTGAATCATCGTTAGAAGCTTCTTCATTCTCACCGTGTGGTAATTCCTCTCCAGAGCGTTGAATCATTTCAATGGCATGATTGATTGCTTCGATGGCTTCTTCTTCTTTTCCTTCTTCAAATAAAGCTTCTACTTCAGCAAGTCTTTCTGCTGCATACTCTGCAAGTAATTTCGCTTCTTTCGCATCATCCATCGTAAAGGCCAACTTCACTTTCTCTAGAGCAAGCTTAGCAAAATAGAAGAACTCACCAGGAAGTAATGATGGAGTTTCTGTCTTTTCTAGTTTTTCAATTTCTGTTTTAGCAGAATCAATCATGGCTTCATCATTCACTGTAACTCCCGTACTGCCCTTTTGCTCAATTGTAACCGTGTCGAACGTTTTTTCATCATTATTCGCATAAGCCAATGAACCTGAAAAGCTAATAGATCCTGCTACTAATACAGCTAAAGATGATTTCATTAATTTGGAATGTTTTGTCATATGTACACCTCGGAAGTTAAATTTTTATTAGTCGATCGATCGCCTTATTAAAGGAGTTACGTTAAGAGAATTTTTTTTGAGGGGGTTTATACAAATAAATATTGATAAAGTTCTCAAAAAGGGACCGAATGGTAAGGGGTGGGTAGACATATGATTCTCATAGGAAAAAAGCTAACGTGAATATTTCTCACGTTAGCTTTCGATTATTCTTTATTCTGCTTTGGCTTCTGCTTTGGCTTCTGCTTTGGCTTCTTCCTGTTTTGCTTTCCTGCGTGATAATAAATATCCTCCAACTGACAAAAGGATTAAGACGGTCCAAAAGACGAGCTTCCATGGCTTTGATTCAGGGAAATGGTGATCCAGGATCGCCACATCAGGATGAGCAAGCGTAAAGACAGCCAGCTTCACCCCAACCCAACCAACAATTAAAAACGCCGCTGATTCCAATGTAGGGTATTTCTCCAATAGCTTCACAAACCATGTTGCAGCAAATCGCATGATCACCAATCCGATTATTCCACCAAGGAACATGACGATAAACTGACCGCCGTCAATTCCACCGACATCAAACCATCCGGTTGGCTGCAAAGTAACCGCTAAAGCTACGGCGGCTAACATGGAGTCAACTGCAAAGGCGATGTCTGCAAGCTCCACCTTCAATACCGTCGTCCAGAAACCTGAGCCCTTGTTAGACTCTGACTCAACAATTCCCATGTCTTTCCTCTTTTTAACGAAATGATGAATCGACACATAGAATAAATAGATTGCCCCGATGGCTTGAACCTGCCATACATTCACTAAGAACGAAATGAGAAATAGTGCAGCAAATCTAAATACAAAAGCTCCTAACAGACCATAAAAGAGTGCTTTCTTTCTTTGCTCTACCGGCAGATGTTTAACCATGACTGCCATAACAACTGCATTATCGGCAGCCAGAATTCCTTCAAGACCAACAAGGATGAGCAGTACCCAACCATATTCCAATAACATTGAAGCATCCATTAATGTAAGTCCCTCCTATTTACACAGTTAGTTTTCCAATAGGCAAGGATTTTTATAAAATAAAAAGACCCTTGCCTAAATAAGGCAAAGGTCTTGCTGAGCATAATCATTTATGCCAACAAAGCCGATGGAATCATCCATGAACTGACGACTTTGTTTAGGTATGTCACCTATAGCTACTCCCCTTTGACAGGTAGAAAACGTTTAAGTTGTATACCTGTATTTTACCCCATGAACGATGTTACGTAAAGAAATAAAATTTATTGGATCCTAATCAGGCTCCATCGAATGATTAGGCCCAGGACCACTCCGGGAATCACAAATAACATCGGCAAAAAGATTGGCCCGATAAAATTCCCAAATAAATATATCTTCGGTGAAACCATCAGCCCTACCGTCACCATATAAGCAGACATGACAAAAGGTAAAAATATATAAGGTTCTTCCTTGGTTTGAGCAAGCTTATAAGCATCCCACATGGCAAACATGTAAAGACATGGATAAAACATTAACCATTGATAATTAATTACAGAAGCTGCTTTATGGGTTTCCCCTAAAAAACTATACATAATCCCTTGATTGAAGTTACTTTGGACATTGATGATAATCTCAAGAAGCACAAATAACGTTCCCTTAAACCAAAGTCCAACCAGTAATTGCGGAAAACCAGGGAGAGCAATGCTCCATAGAATTCCTTCTAATTTTGTAATCGAAGTTTTCATGGGCATCCCAGCAAATAGAATAGGCGATGTAGTGAATGAACTATAGGATATATGTACCTGGTCTGATCTTGCGTAAGGGAAAATGACATCTCGAGAATCCTCCTATTGATGCTTCTCCCATTATTTTTACCATTTACCTCCCAATTATTACGAGGATTAAGACACCATCTAACAATCTTCATGAAAACATCCTTAATTAATCTTTACATGTAATTTTTCGTTAGAAGAATGTTCAAGATAAAATTCAACCATTTTTCCAATTTGGCTTGAGAGGGTTGGGCATTGAATGTCAGATCCTCTTAAGTCTTCTTGAGCATTTTGACAATTAAACCTTCCTTCAAGTGTAAAATAATCAAGCGCTTCACGTTCAACCTTCAAATATTTGCGTACAAACCGAAAGCCCAGTGCCCAATTGGAAAGAGACAAGGGAACCCTTCCCCGTGGCTGTTTTTTGTACATATGCCATAAAATCTGTTCATAGACTTCCTTTACCGTCACTGGTTGTGGATCGGTAAGATGATAGGTTTTTCCTGTTCCAATGCCTTCATGGCCGAGGTATATAGAAGCTCGGACGACATATTCGACGGGAACGATATTGATGAGGGCATTACCTCCTCCGAGAAAGGGTATCCAAGGTAAAAACGATAATCGTTTAAACATATTCATAATAAAATACGGACCATCAAACTTAACTGTCTCACCAGTCTTTGAACTTCCTTTAACGATACCGGGACGGATGATCGTAATCGGCAGGAATTCCTTCTGTTCGTCCACTAATACCTCTGCTTCATACTTTGTCTGTTCATAGAAGTTATTAAAGCTATTTGGATACTTCAACTCCTCCTCATATATCTCTCCTTTACGTGTTCCGGCCACAAAGGCAGTAGAGAAATAAACATATCTCTTTAATTGGTGAAGAGTTTTACAGAAAGAATTAACGTGTCGAGTACCTTCGACGTTTACTTTATGTGCAAGATTTTCAGGTACGGCAAGATCATATATGGCAGCTAAATGCCAGACGTACTCCACTGTTTCGCGTATTTCACTTATTTTCCCTTCTGTCATTCCAAGATCAGGTTTTGTAATGTCTCCTTTCACTAAAATAAGGTTGGCTCCTTTGTTTCCTCTCAATTTGCCGACTAATTCCTCTGCTTCTGCAGTCATAGTATCTAAATGAAGCAAGAAGATCGACGATGCCTTCTCTTGACTAATTAATTCTTCCACAATATTAAGACTCAAAAACCCTGGAAACCCCGTGATTAAATATATCCCTTTCTTCATATCGCTTCCCCCCGCTAAGGACTTCTTTCAAAATGGGTAATGAAAAAAGCTAACCTGCAGTCTAAGTTACCTGCTCGATATAAGGAGGTGACTACTTACCTGTCAGGTTAGCACGTTTGATTTTGTCTATTCTTTATTACCGTATGCTTCACGATTTCTCTTCATTCTTCTCGTCTCTTGATCAAAGAAACTGTATACAATCGGAATGACATAAATCGTTAACAGTGTACTGCTTATTAATCCACCAATTACGGCTATACCCATAGGCTGATTGATCTCAGTACCTTCCCCGAGTCCCAGGGCAAGAGGTAACAAGCCAAGTATAGTCGTCAATGCGGTCATTAATATCGGCCGTGCCCGGTCTTGAACCGCTTCAACAATACTATCAAAGCTATTGATTCCTGATTCTTTACGCTGGTTGATGTAATCGACAATCACAATTGCATTGTTTACAACTATGCCTGCCAGGACAATGACACCAATAATCGCTGAAATGCTTATAGGTGTTTGAGTTACCGCCAGCGCTATTGCGACCCCGATGACCATGAGCGGCACTGTAAACATAATGACAAATGGATACTTAAACGATTCAAACTGTGCAGCCATGACCATATAGACAAGAACAATCGCCAGTCCAAGTGCAAGTGCCATATCATCAATGGAGTCTTCCAGTAACTCCCTGTCACCACTGAATGAAACCAGTGTCTCATTCGGAAGTTCCAATGATTCTATTTGCTCGTCAACAGCTTTCGAGATTGCCCCGAGATTGGTAGACGAAGAATACTTCAAAGTGAATTGAACTGCGTGCTGCTGATCGATTCTTTGTATACTGACAGGACCATCTTCTATCGAAAAATCTACTACAGAATTTAATTGAATATATTTTCCTTGTCCATTAGGAATAAGTAGTTTCTTCAGAGAGTCCAGATTTTCAGTAATATTACGGTCATATTGAACTAGTACATTTATGACATCAGAAGTCTCTGTAACCATTTGAGTCGCCAATACACCTCGTGTAACATCTTGTACAAGGGTGCCTATCTGAGCTGGTGCCAACCCTTGTTCGAGAGCTTTGTCACGGTTCACTTTCATTTGGACTTCTTTGACCGTTTCCATTTGATCCGTCGTCACTTCAGATACGTTTTTCATCCCCTTCAAAGAATTGAATAAGGCATCAACAGATTGCTCCAATCGATTTGGATCTGTATCCCTTAAATTGAACGTCAGGGTTTGAGGACTTGAACCTGACGTTGACTGAAGGTTAAAATAAATTTCCGATGAATCATTTACCTTTTTCGCAGCTTTTTCTATCTCAGGTTTTACTTCGTCCGCAAAAGTGAATATGGATCTCCCACGATCCTCTAAAGGTTTCATCTTTACGTACACCTCAGCAATATTCCCTTTTGAACTTCCTCTAAAGGACTCCTCCTGAGTTGTACCGACCAGGCTTACAAAAACATCAACATCTTTTTCCTTTTCAAGCCTATCTTCAATTGCATTTACAACTTTATTCGTCTCTTCCACGGATGCTCCATTATCTAATTCAATTCTCATATTGAAAAACCCTTCATCCGTAGGAGGTAAAAACTGTGTTCCTACCGTCGTTAAGCCGAAACCGCCTGCGACCAGAGTGAGAGCCGTTATAAACAGGACGATAAATCGGTGACGAAGGGCCCACTTGACAGATCTGGCAAATGTTTTCCTGCTTTTTGAGCGCCTGCGCTTCGCTTCGAGATTTCCTTTAGGCTTCTTCAATAATCTGCTTGCTAACATCGGGATCACCGTTAAAGCTACAACGAGCGATGCTAATAAGCTAAAAGAAATGGTTAGGGCAAATTCGGTAAATAATTCACCAAGCAAACCTGAAATAAAGACAACAGGTAAAAACACTGCAACTGTTGTTAAAGTAGATGCCGTAATGGCTCCACCCACTTCTTTGGCTCCGATACTCGCAGCCTCTCTCGGTGTTTTCCCAAGGGAAAGGTGCCGATAAATATTTTCAATTACAACAATGGCATTATCCACAAGCATTCCGATTCCAAGGGCAAGTGCTCCGAGAGTCATGATATTCAAAGCAAAATCAGCAAAGAACATTAAGACAAATGTAACGATAACAGAGTATGGAATCGCCACACCAATGATTAACGGACTCTTTACATTCTTCAAGAATAGAAATAGAACAAGCATGGCAAAAGCCCCTCCAAGGATAAGGGAATTTGCAATATTTCCTATTGCTTGGGTAATATAGTCCCCCTGATCAAAGAGAATGTCTGCTTTGATTGATTTGTATTGATCTTGTTGAAGTAGACGATCCAGCTCATCTTGAAATGCTTTTGAAACAGAAGCCGTGTTTGCGTCGGATTGCTGTAACACACTAAAAAGGATGGCAGATTCCTGATTGGCACGAGTGATCGTATTCGTGTCCTGTTGCTTCTTCTCAACAGCCGCTACTTCTCCAAGGGTAATCTTCTTACCACTTTGAGGATTCACTTGAAGAACCAATTTTTCCAGTTCATCGACGGACTGTAATTCACTCATAACACGGGTGGTTAAGGTTTGTCCATCAGTTTCTATGGTATCCCCAGGTGATGTTACATTATTTGCTCTAATCGTGTTAATTACGTCAGATTGACTTAGACGATTATCTTTCAGCGCTTGTTGATTCAATTCAATGACCACTTCATCCTTGAGTGAACCGGAAACGTTTACATTGGCCACTCCTTCAACCCGGGTTAATTCCAATTTCAAATTCTCGGATAGCGTTTTTAAATTACTTTCCTTCCCCTCTTCACGCAACGAGAATTGAATGATTGGAAATTGGGCCGGATCGAACTTAAGAAACCTGGGATTATCCGCCCCATCCGGGAGTGGGGTTTGATCCATTCTTTGAAGCACATCATTTTCTATCTCATCAATGGAAGTTGTCCATGAAAATTCAAGGAGAATGAAGTTTGAGCCTTCCGTGGAAGTAGATTGGATGTTTTTCATTCCTGGTAAAGTGGACAAGCTTTCTTCCAGTGGCTTAGTCAACTTTTCCACCACTTCTTCAGGACTGGCGCCCGGATAATTGGTCACGACGACCCCAACTGGAGGATTTAGATCAGGAATGAGCTTTAATGGGATTCTCAGGAGGGAAACTCCTCCAAGAATAAGAATGAGCAGCATTGTGACAATGGTGAATACAGGACGGCGTATGGAAAAATCACTAATTTTCAAACGGACGCTCCCCTTTCTATATCTATATCGTACACTACGTCGGAAGCAGTTAATGTTAACTATAGTCTCTTCAGGAAAATCCTTCAATATTAAAGCTTCTACAAGAGAAAATGTTCACAAATTATTCATCTTGATAAATAAATACACCTAATCAGTAAACACTATTTTTATACTGAACGTTAGGAGCATTAGCATGGCGAATTGGGTTCCATTTGTATCCCTTAGTCTTATCAGCATTTTCCTGTTAGTCATAATTGTCGTTAAGAACCGTCATATGTCTGCTCGGATTTTATTATTTTGGCTTTTCATTTCCGGTTTAGCTTATGTATTCGAATATATCATCTTTGTTTTATTTAACAGCTATACGTATCATCCCCATATTTTATCAAATGATTACAATGACAGTGTGTTAGGATCGATTAGTTCTCAGGCCTTTTCAGTGCCAATCGCGCTCACGTATATTGTTGTATATCAGTTAAGAGCAACCCGGATTGCCTTGATCATTGGCTTATTCTTTCTCATTGAAACATGCTTCACCTATTCAAGTTTGTACGATCACCATTGGTGGCAATCGTATTACACATCATTTTTCTTAATCATTTCTGTCCTTCTGTCTAAAGCGTGGTGGAAACTGCTTGAAGATGATCCTAATCACTATGTACTATTCATTACCTTGTTTTTTGCTCTGTCGACCGTCTCTCTTTCATTCACCTGGATTCTTTCATCCCTTTTGGAACTATATATCATCCCATTGAATCATTTCTCTAATCATACACGGGACTTGATTGCTGGAAATGCGATGTACATTTGGTTTACCACCTACTTTTATACACTGGTCATCTTCTTTAGAAATAAGGATAAGCAATATGCACTATTGACCATCCTTTTCTTGTTAACCATAGAAATATTCATGATCCAAGAAGGTGTGTTGCTATTAAAGGGCCCAATCATGCTGATGGTTCTTCCACTTTTTCATTTTTCTGTGATTGCAATAGGCGGATATTATTACAATCATTATTTACCAAATTATGTTGAAATCAAACGAAAAGGACTGCCCTCTGGATAATTCATCTTTTAGAAAGAGATCCGATGAATGACCAGGACAGTCCTTTTTTATTTTCTTATAGGCTCTTTTAGTAAAATTTGTATTTTAGATGAGTGTAGGAAGAATCATGGACCGTTCCTTTCCGCTCCAGGCACAAGATTCCTCGGGGAGGAAGTCGAGCCTCCTCGACGTTCCGTCTGTGGGGTCTCGACTTTCCTCTATCTCCCGCAGGAGTCAAGTGCCTTCCGCTACAATCCACTCTGTGCTTCTACATTTTGACTTCCTAATAACGGATAGACAAATACAAAAAAAGCTCCTATTGTAGATATGTTAGCGTTTGTTCCCAAAACAAACTATCTACAAAGGAGCACAAAATTAACCTCATTATGATAGCTCAAAAATCAGTTATTAGTCAATGTTTATCGTTATTACCCACCAAGGATTTAACTTGTTTTTTGACACCTTTTAGCTCTGTCACTAAAAATCTCTTAAAGATGGTGAGGGGAACTGCGTAGACTCCGGCGGATTTTGGCGTGCCGAGACCCCGTTCGGCTCAGCTGAGGCGGCTCGGCCGAAAGTCCGCGGAAAGCGGGGCAGTTTCCCTCACATCCAACTCACACTAATTGACAGAGCCCAAGCAGACCTTATGTTAACAAACAACAACCTTTGCGAAAAGAGGCTTCTTATAAAATGTTAGTTTGATGCAATTGGATTCGTTTCAGTTTGTTCTTTTTCAATGGTCCAGCCGGTAAATCCATAAAGAATGGTTATGACAGGAGAAATGAGACAAAAGATTGCAAACGGTAAATACTCTAGCGTGGCGACACCTAATACATCAGTTAAGAAGATACCACATACACTCCATGGCACTAACGGGTTAATGACCGTTCCAGCATCTTCTAACGTACGTGATAAGTTTTTAGGATGTAACCCAAGCTTCTTATATTGAGATTGAAAGGCTTCTCCCGTTAGCAGGATGGACAGGTACTGCTCCCCTACTACCAGATTTATACCAATGGCCGATAGAGCCGTTGAAAGAATCGTTCTTCTTCCTGATTGAAGGATCGTTGAAACTTTATTAAGCAACACAGGAATAATACCAAGCTTAAATAATAATCCACCGAGGCTTAAAGAGAGAATGACAAGGGAAATCGTAAACATCATGCTGTTCACTCCTCCTCTAGTTAAAAGTGAGTCGATGGATTCCACCCCTGTATTGGATTCAAATCCTGAAAATAACACCTGAAACAGTTCACTTAGCTTCATAGATCCATGTAAGAACGAAAGGCCAATTGAGACAACTATATTGATTGCAAGTGTTAGTAATGCAGGGATCTTAAATACGATGAGAACAATTAGGAATAATACAGGAATGAGACTGTACCAATGAATCAGACCTGTTTGATCCAAGCCATCCTGTAACGATTTCAGCTGTGTTAAGTTGACATCACTTGTTTCCGGTGATAAAAACCCAAAAACGATGAGTGTAATCATGAATGCAGGAACAGTTGTCCAGGCCATGTTACGAATATGAGTAAATAAATCTACCTTCACAATAGAAGAAGCAAGGTTCGTTGTGTCTGATAATGGCGACATTTTATCTCCAAAAAAAGCTCCTGAAACTATCGCTCCTGCTGTGATACTCATGGACAGTCCCATCGCCTCACCAATTCCGATAAGTGCCACACCAATGGTTGCCGCCGTCGTCAATGAACTTCCAATCACGATACCGCTCAAGGAAGTAAGCAAAAAGGCAATCGCATAAAAGTAATGGGGTGATACAAATTCAAATCCATAAAACATCAAAGTGGGAATGGTTCCACTGAGTAACCAACTGCTCACAAGAATACCAATAAAGAAAAAGAGTAAAATAGCTCCTAAGCCACCTTGTGCCCCAACGATCATTCCCTGTTCAATCTCTTTAAATTTCACTTTGCGACAAAGACCATACACCATCAAAAAGAAGAGTGATAGGATAATGGGAATATGGGGGACTGATTCGAGCCCAATAATACTGCCACTAATAATCCCCAGTACAGCGAGCAATATCGCTGATGCTTCTATAACTTTTGGTTTGTTTACGCTTTGAATGTTTAACATAGTAACACTTCCTTCTCTAAGTTGAAATCGATGAATTGGAATAGAAAGAACAACAAAAAGAACCCTCCATCCCGAATAGGGACGAAGAGTTCTCCGCGTTACCACCCTAATTGGAATAAACCTATTGTCATACATTCCCACTACTTATTCACTACTATTCATGAATAATTGACAATAGGTTTATTCCCACTTCATAAAGGTTTGTCCCTGGATAAATCCTCATCTACTTAGAGGATTTATAAGCAATGTAATTCAGAAATAATGGACCTAGGCTTTCACCTGCCGCCTAGTCTCTGATTGCTGTCTACCTATTTCCTACTGCGTTGCTCAAGACAAAGATATGTGTTTGAACCGTTGAGAGTTCGAAAGGACATTAACCTCTTTTACTCTTAAACGCTTTTAAGCTTTTATGCACTAAAGTAATTATAGTAGTATTTTATCATCTTATCGAAATATGTCAATGATATTCATTAAAAAAATGACCTCCTTTGTAAGAAGATAGGTCATTTTAGCTATACAAATAGAGATTGTGCAAATGGTTCTTTTGCTTCACGAACAGGTTTTCCGATGAAATAGCCTTGTGCATAATGAACACCGATGTTTTTACAAAATAGCAGTTCTTCTTACCTCTCAATCCCTTCTGCTAATAAGACTTTCCACCTAAATAATGCTACTAATATACATTTATTCCGGGATAAATTCACTTGATAATGGTAAGAAGTTGAATTGAATCCGGATGACACCGTCCATTCCGTTACTACCAAAAAAACCCCCTCCAGGTCCAATTCCCGGGGGGTGTTCACTATCTTTACATCAAACTATATAATCGAATATCCGGATTTTTATCGTTGAACCATCTCATGGCAAAATCATTTTCAAACAAGAAGACCAGGTTGTCATGACGGTCTTTCACCAGCATGCTTCGAGAGCTTGACATTGTTTCCTTAACATCTTCTTCGTTTTCAATCCATCTTGCTATTTTTGATCCAATCGGTTCCATTTTCACATCAACGTTGTACTCATTTTTCATTCTGTGTTCGAATACTTCAAACTGAAGCTGCCCGACTGCACCAAGGATGATATCTTCCGTGCGGGTCTTATAGTATTGGATGGCCCCTTCTTGAACCAGTTGAAGAATTCCTTTTTGAAAGTGCTTCTGTTTCATTACGTTCTTAGCTGTAACCCGAACAAAAAGTTCAGGTGTAAATTGAGGGAGCTTTTCATATTGGAAGCCTTGCTTTCCTTGAACAAGCGTATCACCGATTTGATACGTACCCGTGTCATAAACCCCGATAATATCCCCACTCACAGCTTCATTTACAGTGCTTCGATCGTCTGCAAGGAATTGTGTAGACTGAGCAAGCTTAATGGATTTACCTGTGCGGGAAAGATTAACCGTCATCCCTCTCTCAAATTGTCCTGAACAGATGCGGACAAATGCAATCCGGTCACGGTGAGCGGGATTCATATTGGCTTGAATCTTGAACACGAAACCAGAAAACTCCTCTGCCGTCGGCTCAATTTCACCAGTGTCAGAATTCCTTGGCTGAGGAGATGGTGCAAATTGTAAATACGTTTCAAGAAACGTTTGAACACCAAAATTCGTTAATGCACTTCCGAAGAAAACGGGGGAAAGCTCTCCATTCGCTATTCGCTCACGTGAGAACTGGTTTCCTGCTTCGTTCAAAAGCAAAACATCTTCAAGGGTTTGATCATATAGATTGCTTTCCTTAAGGGGGTGTTCGCCCTCAATTTCCCCTTCATCGTTTAAAGGAATAAAACGATCTTCATCCTCCACGCGGAATTGCTCAATTCGATTATGGAAGCGATCATAGATACCTAAGAATTCTTTCCCCATTCCTATTGGCCAATTCATCGGATAAGATTGAATTCCAAGTACTTCTTCAAGCTCTTCCAATAATTCCAATGGCTCACGTCCTTGACGGTCCAGCTTATTAATGAATGTGAAAATCGGTATGCCTCTCATTCGGCAAACTTTGAAAAGCTTTAAGGTTTGTGCTTCAATCCCTTTGGCTGAATCGATGATCATAACCGCACTATCAACAGCCATCAATGTTCTATACGTATCTTCAGAAAAGTCCTGGTGGCCAGGTGTATCCAGGATATTCACCCGATAATCTTCATAGTCGAAAGCCATCACAGAAGAAGTGACCGAGATCCCTCTCTGCTTCTCAATTTCCATCCAATCAGATGTAGCGAACTTTCCTGATTTCTTACCTTTTACAGTTCCAGCTGCCCGAATCGCTCCTCCAAAGAGAAGAAGTTGCTCTGTTAATGTTGTTTTCCCGGCATCCGGGTGGGAAATAATAGCGAAAGTCCGTCTCGACTGAACTTCCTGTATAAAGTCTATTTTCATTCATAAAAACCCTTTCTCGTCATTCTCACTTTCTCATCATATTCGTTCTAAAGTGACAATGCAACAAAGAATCAACACCTTGGTAAATCAGACATGTTTCATACATCATTTCCTATAAGTATGAATTTGCATTTCACACTATCATGCCCTGATTCACCAAAATGGCTTTAAGCACTCTTACATTTCACTTGTCCATTGAACAATTCGGGAACTTAATGTTTCTGCTGTTTCTTTTGAAACCCTTACCAGTAATGACTCCTGTAATTTTGTTTGTATATTATCTTCATCATAGGTAAAAGAATAAGACCATCGAATATCCGGAACTGCAATTAATATGAACTCATCTTTCTTGTTTTCATAGATATATACTTTTTGTTCCAAGCCTTCCAAAAAATTTTTTCTGATCTTCATAACGTGTATCCCCTTTCATGAAAACGCTTTATTGGCGCGCACTAATGACGATGTTGTCCGTACAACTTTAATAAAATCGTGTAATTGTAGGTTGTCAGACGTCTGAAAGAATTGTAAAATAAAAAACCGAAAGCATCAAGTTACAAACTTAAATTTCGAAGAGGTGAAAGAAGTGCAATATTTATGGGGTATCATGGGTATCATTGTCGTTCTGGGAATTGCTTTTGCATTTTCTACGAACAAAAAGAGTATTAATTTCAGAACCGTCCTTGGAGGACTAGCTATACAGTTATTCTTCGCTTTTGTCGTGTTGGAAACTACTTGGGGTCAGAATTCTCTTAAATGGTTGACTCAAGGTGTAAACGCTATTATCAATTATTCAAACGAAGGGATCACCTTCCTTTTCGGTGGTCTTTATACGGAAGAATCCAATATAGCGTTTATTTTTGCGTTTAATGTCCTTCCTGTCGTTATTTTCTTTTCAGCGTTAATTTCAGTCCTTTACTATCTTAAAATCATGCAATTTTTCATCAAAATTTTAGGTGGCGGACTGGCAAAGCTCTTAGGAACAAGAAAGGCGGAGTCACTTTCTGCAGCAGCGAATATTTTCGTCGGACAAACAGAGGCTCCGTTAGTAGTAAGACCTTATCTTTCTAAAATGACTGAATCGGAACTTTTCGCAGTCATGACAGGTGGACTGGCTTCCGTTGCCGGTTCGGTATTAGTCGGATATTCCTTATTAGGTGTTCCTTTGGAATATTTACTGGCAGCAAGCTTCATGGCAGCTCCTGCAGGACTCGTGTTGGCAAAGTTATTTGTACCTGAGACAGATAATACTCCTGAACCAAAAGAGCTTGATATGGAAGCGGATTCTGATTCGGCTAATGTGATCGATGCAGCGGCTAAAGGTGCCAGCGTCGGGCTTCAATTAGCTTTAAATATCGGTGCAATGCTACTGGCATTTATTGCACTCGTTGCCCTTATTAATGGTTTACTCGGGTTTGTAGGTGGTTGGTTCGGTTTTGACAGCCTTTCACTTGAACTCTTACTTGGATACGCTTTTGCTCCACTTGCTTTTGCTATTGGTGTTCCTTGGAGTGAGGCAGTTATCGCCGGAAACTTCATTGGACAAAAGCTGGTGATCAACGAATTCGTTGCTTATTCTGCTTTTGCACCTGAAATCGGGAACTTATCTGATAAAGCGGTAGCTATCATCTCCTTCGCTCTTTGTGGATTTGCGAACCTCTCTTCACTGGGTATTTTACTTGGTGGACTTGGTAACTTAGCTCCTGACCGCAGAGGTGATATCGCCCGCTTAGGATTAAAAGCCGTGATTGCCGGCGCACTTGCTTCATTATTAAGTGCTGCAATTGCTGGTATGTTCGTATAATATTTACAATCAATAAAGAAGCTGTTCTCATTGAGAACAGCTTCTTTTCATTCTAGCCTGCTGATGGAATGAAAAGTTCATCATTTGTAAGACAGGTTCTTCTCTTCCCGGATTTCTTTGCTACATAAAATCTTCGATCGGAAAGTGCGATTAGTTTTTCCGGGTCATTGGCTTCCGTTGTTTCAGCCTGCCCGAAACTCATGGAAATCGGCAGAGGCTTTAAGGTTTCCAACCGGTTATATAATCCCTTTAAAAACTGATGGATAACATGGTCATCCATATGAGGCAATAAGATGACAAACTCTTCTCCTCCATATCGAAATGCCTGTCCCTTATAGGTATCCGTGAGAGTATCAAAGCCCCGAAAAGACCAATGATCCAGAGGAAAAAAACAAATTTAATAAAAGAGTGAACTAATGTTGAAATTCAGTTTACTTGACGGTTACGCTCCCCATCAAAAGATATGCCAGGCTAAATATTGCAAGAGAAATGAGGGGCCCTTTGGTTCTCCAATAAATGGTTGCATGCATGAACAGCCACCTCAAAGTAGAAAACAACTTCTCTGTTTCGTAATCATTTAAATACAATGAAAATCTCATCAGCTTCATTCTCTCATCGTTTAATTTATAGTTTAAATTTGCCAAAGATTGCGAAATCCGTCTATAACCATATAAAAAAACAGACCAACATTGTCATATTGGTCTGCTGCTCAGAAGAAAATTATTCAGTTACACCGTATTTCAACTTACTCTCTTCTATTGCAATATTTTTGTCACTATGAGGATATTTCGTATTTTCGATGATCTGATAATCCTCATGACCTTTACCGGCAAAGATGATAATATCTCCAGGTTCACTTACTTCCACTGCATGCTTAACCGCTTCGGCTCGATCACCAATCAAAGCATACTGTTCATGCTGCATTCCTTTCACAAGATCATTTAGAATGCTATCGTATTCTTCATATCGCGGGTCGTCTGTTGTTAAGATGACATAGTCTGCTAATGATGCTTTTTCTGCCATGGTAGGACGTTTTGTCTTATCACGATTTCCTCCTGTACCAATGAGGAAAATGATTTTGTTTTCTTTAAACGGCAGGACGGATTGAATAGCATTTTCGATTGCATCCGGCGTATGTGCATAATCAATGTAAACGGATAGAGGTGCTTCCATTTCAACCTTCTCCATTCTTCCGCTCACAGGTGGGAGATCGCGAACAATTTCCACTAGTCTGGATACTTCCATCCCCTTCGCATACAAACATGCCATAGCTGTCAGTACATTGTAAACATTGAACTTCCCCAATAACTTCATTTCTACCTCAAAGCTTCCTTGAGGAGATAAAAGCGTAAAATTCGTAAAATTATTAAAATATTTTACATTTTCTGCTTTAAAGTCTGCGTTCCCTTCAAGTCCATAGCTGATCACTTCATGAGGAGTCATATAGCTGTAGCGCTCATACCATTCGTCATCTGCATTAAGAACAGCGTACTTTGGATCTTGAAGGTCCTGACCTAATTGAGAAAACAATAACCCTTTTGCATATCCATAGTGCTCCATCGTACCGTGATAATCCAAATGATCATGACTTAAGTTGGTGAAAGCCACCACATCAAAGTCGATGCCCCAAAGCCTACCCAACGCGAGTCCGTGTGAAGATACTTCAAGGGTGAAATTCTGAATATTGCGGTCTATTGCACTTTGAAGCATCTGCTGGTTCGTTAAGTTGTCGCAGGTTGTGTTTTCACTTGGGAGTAACTCTCCATCTAAATTAAAGCCGATTGTACCGGATAAAGCAGAGCTGCGGCTGTCTTTTTTCAGGATGGAGTGAATCAGGTTACTCACTGTAGTCTTTCCATTTGTTCCCGTTACGCCGAAAACCGTTAACTTCCGGGAAGGGTAATCATAATACTTATTTGATAATTGAGCCAAGGCTTTGAATGAGTCTTTGACTACGACTAATGCGGCTTTATTTAAATCAATGTCTAATTGTTTTTCTCCAACAATCAGGGTGGCTCCTTTTTCTACGGCCATCTGTGCATAATCATGCCCATCCACTGTGTAGCCTCTTGTACATACAAAAATACTGCCTTCTGTCACTTTTCTGGAATCGACATGAATTTCGTTTATTTCTGAAGGTAATTCACCGTAAATGGTTTTTAATTTAATGCTGTCTAATAGATTATATGTAATCATTTGCTTACCTCTTTTGTATTAATATTATATCTATTTTATCTTATCATCTTCGCTTTGATAAGAGAAATACCTCCTAAAATCAAAACAATCTTTTCTCACACAAATGTCACCCTACCCATGTTCACAACAACTAAAACAAAAATAGTCTTTGAACACCCCCATAGTAAGGGTGATCAAAGACTTCACATTTACTCTAGAACCATCTTTGATTGTACATAGTGCCAAAGTAATTTTTCCGTATTGAGAATGGACGATTCATGCGTTCGCTCATATGCATGAGAAGCATCGATTCCTGCTCCTATCAATCCGTGAACGATATCAAATCCTGCCCGGATTGCAGCTGATGCATCAGATCCATAATACGGATAAATATCGACTTTATATTCGATCCCGTTTTCTTCCGCTAATGAGACTAATTGTTTACGTAATTCGTAATGATAAGGTCCACTTGAATCCTTTGCACAAATAGAAACGGTGTATTCATCCGTTGATTGTCCATCACCGATTGCTCCCATATCCACCGCCAGGTATTCAATGGTTTCGTCAGGAATATTAGAATTCCCCCCGTATCCGATTTCTTCATTATTGGATATTAAGAAGTGGGTCGTATAAGGAAGAGTGATTCCTTCTGATTTGATTTGGCGAATCAAGCAAAGAAGCATACCTACACTTGCCTTATCATCTAAATGACGGGATTTAACAAACCCGCTTTCTGTAATTTCAGCACGGGGATCAAAAGAAACAAAGTCACCGACTTCAATGCCAAGATCCCTTACTTCCTTTGCATTTCGGACTTTTTCATCAATACGAACTTCTATATTTGTTTCATCCCTTTTCGCTTCACCTGCATTTTTATATACATGGACGGATGTTTGATGCATAAGGATGGTTCCACTGTAGGTTCTGCCTGAAGAGGTTTCAATCTGACAATACTCCCCTTCGACTGCATTCCATCTGAATCCACCTATCATGGATAAACGCAAACGTCCATCGCTTTTGATTTCCTTGACCATGGCGCCAAGTGCATCCACATGGGCCGTTAACATACGATGTCTCTTCATGTCTTCTCCTGGTAATGTAACAATCAAAGCTCCTTTTCTGTTTCTTGACATCTCTACATGCAGGTCTGAAAGATATTCCTCAACAAAACTCATAATTTTATTCGTGTTTCCTGAAGGGCTTGGAATTTCGACAAGCTCCTTAATTAATTGAAGTGTTTTCTTCGTATCTGGATATGTATTCAATTGACTCCCTCCCTAATCGTATTATACCGTCAATTGGAAGCTTACTACAAATGTTGTTTACCGAATATTCCATCTAATACGCTTAGATCTTTTAATCGCTTCTCTTTCAAAGTTTTTTCTTTTCTCTTTTTGAAACGGATGAAGATAGCCACAGTTCTCACAACAGTAAAAGCCAATGTTCCCTCCAACCTTTTGTCCATGGGGCAAAATCGTAAGCCCATCACCATATCCTTCTCTCAAGAATATTTCGCTTTCCGTTATACTTGGGTGACCACAATATAAACATCCGTTAAACCCCATATTTTCCACCGTCCCTTTTTGTACATGCCTATGAAAGGAACGGGGATACTATGAATGGATTTGTAGAAGGGTTACTGTTCCCCTAATCATTACACATTAAAAAACATCAAAGAAACAGGAGTGATATAGTGAACTCATCTACACTGGACAGTTTACCTCAAGGGAAGAAACATCCGAAAGGATTATATCTCTTATTCTTCACGGAATTATGGGAACGGTATAGTTACTATGGAATGAGGGCTCTTCTCGTCCTCTATTTAACAACTGCATTTGTTAGTGGGGGATTGGGTGTGGACCCTGCCAAGGCTTTATCCATCTATGGAATTTATACAGGAAGTGTATATTTCACTCCAATATTCGGAGGGTGGCTTACGGACCGCTATATTGGGTTAAGAAAGGCCATCACTATTGGGGGCATCACAATGGCATGCGGAGATTTTCTAATCTTCCTTACCCACTCCCAAACAGGCCTCTATGCAGGATTAGCCCTACTAGTGATCGGAAATGGATTCTTCAAACCGAATATCTCAACCCTGGTTGGTGAGCTCTATCCACGACATGATAAACGAAAGGATGCAGCCTTTACGATTTTTTATATGGGAATTAACCTGGGAGCATTATTCGCACCGCTTATTGCAGGGTTTCTTGCAGAGGATTTATTCCTCACAATGCTAGCGGATGGTACGATGCACTATGGATTTAAATGGGCTTTCCTTGCATCCTCCATCGGCATGATAACTGGACAAATCATCTTTAGTACATTAAATAATAAGTATCTAGGAAACGTTGGACTAAAGCCCAACAAAGCATTAGCTGAAGAAGCGAACCAAAACCAGAATGTTCCTTTGACAAAGAAAGAAAAGCAGCGGACAACAGCCATTCTTATCCTCGCCTGCTTTGTCGTTTTCTTCTGGGCTGGCTTTGAACAGGCAGGAAGCTCTTTCACTTTGTACACGAAAAACTTCATCGATCGTGAAGTAAAGTAGCTCCTGTTAAGTTCGCATCCTTGCTAATGGGTGTTTGGATGGCTGCAATAGGTGTGGCGAGTCTTCTTGCCGGACAATTGGCTTCCCTGACAGCCACTCTGGGTTATTTAGAAATCTTCACTGTCATCGGTGCAACCGCCATTATTCTTGGCTTCGTCTTACTTGCCATTTCTAAAAAACTTGTCCTAATGATGAGGGAAGAAAATCATACCTAAAAAAACAGGAAAACCGCTGGCAATTAAGCCAAGCGGTTTTCCTATTTTACCTTCTTCTCAGCTACACTCCCGTTCAATAATCCACCAATCAATAAAATCGTGGAGGAAATGTAAAACCATACCACAAGGGTAATGACGCTGCCCAGCTGCCCATAAAACTGGGAATAGTCATTCAATTTAACATAGGTTCCGTATAACCATGAAACCCCTTGCCATCCAAAGGTAGCGACTAGTGCACCGGGAATGACATGAAGGAACGAAATTCGTTTACTTGGAACAACCATATAAAGAAACAGAAAAAGTATGAACATAAAGATGGAACTTAATCCCCATTTCCCTATAACCCAAGCTTGACTCCATTCTCCGTTAATCTTCCCTTCTGCAAACCTTGCATGACGGATATATTCCTCAACCACCGGTACAATGAGTGAAAATGAAATAAGGAACATAAATCCGACTGTCAATAATAGATCATACAATAACGCAACCAAAAAGGGTTTCTTCCTCTCGATTTTATACGCTTTATTCAATGATCTCACCATGGATTGGACAGCCATAGAGGAAAGCCAAAAGGTAAAGAAGATGGAAATGGACAACACATCTCCCCGTTGGTCATACAAAATACGATCTATATTATTTTGAATGATGGCGTATGATTTATCAGGTGCAAAAGGTTTAATCAGGAGCAATACATTGGTTTCCGAAATGGGCAGATAACTAATCAATGAAAAGACAAAAATTAAAAACGGAAAGATCGATAACAATAAATAATAAGCCAATTGTGCAGAATGATCAAAGAAACGCTCCTTGAAAAACCGAACGGTCACCTTCTTAGAATGATGTAAGATATTCATGGTTTCAGACTCCTAAATAGGAAAAGATACTCTTATTTTTCCCTTACATGCACAATTCAATCATTTTTGAACTGCTTTGTATTATCATTTACTTTCTTTTACATGTCAAAATAAGATAAGCGTGAAGAAATACTAAGAGTATATGGAGTAGTCCCCTATCCTTGCCTCATTCTGCACCCCCTTTTCTCCACTCACCCTCTAATAAACCAAAAAGCAGAGAGTCTCTCCACCCATTTTTCATTTTCAAGTCATGACGCATTCTTCCTTCTAACGTCATACCGATTTTTGTTAACACTTTCTGAGAGGAAATGTTTTGAGGGTCACATGTAGCTGAGATTTTATGCAAATTCAACTCAGAAAACCCTCTCTCTACTAATGCATTTCCAAGGAGAGTTCCGATTCCCTTCCCCCAATAATCAGGATGTAGAATATAACCGATCTGCCCTGATTGGTGAACAAAACTCTTGATGATGATTTCACCTGCACCAATCACTTGATCGGTTTTCTCATCTACTAGGGCTTGAACATGCCTTGTTTGTGGAACCATCTTTTCAGCTCTCAGCACTTCTTCCACATACGCTAATGTTTCCCTCTCTGAATTCGGACCCCATGGCTGATACTGAGACACATTTTCTTGAGACGCATATAGATGAACGTCCTTCCAATCTTCTTTCTTTAACCTGCGTATATATAAATGAGAAGAAATGTAAATCTTCCCCACACCATTCACCCCACATGCATTATAAATTGTTCTAATATTAACATAACTTTCGATATTAGGAATGAATTTTTCGAGATGAAAATTAGTACGTTTGTGTGAATGAATGCTGCTATTGAACAAATAAATACAAGGTAATTTAAAAACAACCATCAAAATTCATGAAAATACCCGTAACTAATAAAGGATTTCTCCCTCTCATTCAAGAAATCAATAATAGAAAGAAAATTTATTGCATCACTGCATGAAGCAGACGAAAGGAAAGGGAGAATCGAAATGGTAAACAACAAGGAAACAATGGGGAATGAAGATGTATACACAGACTTTATTAATAAAATGACCTATGGAGAATATCTTGGCCTGGATACACTACTTGATAGTCAGAAACGTTTATCCGGTCACCATGATGAAATGTTATTCATTATCATTCATCAAGTAAGTGAGTTATGGATGAAATTGATCCTGCATGAACTTAAAGCCAGTATCACTTCCATTCAACAAGATGAACTCTCTCCTGCATTTAAAATGTTGGCACGTGTTTCAAAGATTCAATCACAAATCATTCATGCCTGGGATGTGCTATCCACACTTACACCATCAGAATATGTTCAATTCAGGGACAGCCTTGGGCAAGCATCAGGATTTCAATCCTACCAATATCGAATGATCGAATTTGCCCTTGGCTACAAAACGAAACATGTATTGGAGATTTATAAGAAGGATCCTGAGTTATTAGCCCAGCTTAAAGAGGCATACGAGGCCCCTTCCCTATATGATGTTTCTATCCTTGCCTTATCGAAAGCAGGGTTACCCATTCATGAAGATGTACTTCTTCGGGATTATAAGAAGCCTTACACGGAAGATCAGACTGTATTGGATGCATGGACAGAAGTATATAAGCATCCGGATAGGTATTGGGATTTATACGAATTAGCTGAAAAATTGATCGATATTGAGGATTGGCTTCAGCAATGGCGCTTCAGACATATGAAAACCGTGGAACGGATCATTGGTCATAAAATGGGGACGGGCGGCTCAAGCGGCGTAGGCTATCTAAAAAAGGTTCTGGATCATCGTTTCTTCCCTGAGCTGTGGAATGTCCGAACGAACCTCTAAATCCTTTACATCATGTACTTTTTGAAAGGCTCATATAATGAATGTGAAATTCACACATTTTTCTGCCTATTTTTAATTCCTTCATTTATAAGGGTTGCCTTTTAAATGGTTACCTGATATTATGTAAGAGAATTATTTTTGTTCGGAATGGAAGGATAGACAAAGTTTTTAAAGCTTTTCGCCTTGAAGTTACGTGAGCAAGAATAGTAATACAATTGTGTGGAGAACACACGAGGAGGTAACATTATGTTAGAAGGTACAGTTAAATGGTTTAACGCAGAAAAAGGTTTCGGATTCATCGAGCGCGAAGGTGGAGACGACGTGTTCGTACACTTCTCAGCTATTCAAGGCGAAGGATTCAAAACTTTAGAAGAAGGTCAAAAAGTTTCTTTCGAAATCGTTCAAGGAAACCGTGGCGACCAAGCTGCTAACGTTACTAAAGCATAATTCATGCAAATTCGAAAGACTCTACTCTGTAGGGTCTTTTTTCTTTGCCATCACATTAAATAGTGTATACAATAACCTTACCATGCTTATTAGGAGGTTTATTGTATGGCTAGACACTCTTTTCATATATCTACTGATTGGCCGGGGCTGAGAAATGATACAGGTACCTTGAGCTCGGAAAATTTTCATACAAAAATATCAATTCCAACTGAAATGGACGGGCCTGGAATAGGGACAAACCCTGATGAAATGCTTCTTGGAGCAGCAGCTACCTGTTACATCATCACTCTGGCCGCGATGCTTGAACGAAGTCATATTGAGAAAACGGACTTATCGATGATATCTGAAGGAATTGTGGAAGTTCAAAAAGGGATCATTACATACAAAGAAATCATTCACCGACCTGTGCTGACATTAGGTCCCTCCACTTCTGAAAAAGACATAACCCTTACTAAGAAGTTGTTGATGAAAGCGGAGCAGTCTTGCATGATCACCCGTGCCATCAAAGGGAATGTGACGGTAAGGGTAGACCCTGAGATACAAATGTAAAAAAAGCATAAGCAAAGGGCATCCATTCAGATGCCCTTTTTTATTATGATTCAGCGTGAACAAGCTTCACTAACATATGGGCAAGCATATGCTGCTCTTCCTCGTTACCCGCTTTCCATAATTCATATAATAACTTCTCTTCTCTATTCTTCGGTTCCTCATGAGCCGCAAGATAATCCCCAACTTTTTGGGCTGCCTTAGCCTGCTGCTCTTCATTCATCCCTAACTTATCCGCTAAGGAAACTTTATTACCTAAATATTGTTTGAAATGATCAAAGTTTGAAAGAATATCTTCTTTTTTGTCCTGAGGCAAATTGTCTAATGTACTGTCTACTTTCGACTCCATTTTTTCTTCTGTAGAATGATTTGCCATGTAAAACCTCTCCTCTCATTCAATCTAGTATGTATATTCCCACCACCGGGAGAGTTAAACATTTATTTTCATATTAATGGTAATGGAATTTCCAACTCTCTCAACTATGTTTAAATGATAATGGTACCGTGAAAACAATAGAGTGGATAAAGATTACGAAGCACGAGAAGGAAAATGATTAATATAAAAAAAGTAGCTATCATTACAGGAGCAATCAGTGGGATCGGACAAGCGACCGCAAAGGAATTAGCTTCTAAAGAAATCACCGTGATGCTTGTGGCAGACGTGAAGAACGATTACAAGAACTGAAATGACCTTTTATTGAAAAAAACAAATCAAAAAGCGAGTCGTGATGACTCGCTTTTTGATGGGGTGATTGTAACGATGTTGTAAAGCTTCCATGAGAATCTGATATGGTTGTGTACAGTTGACTTTCTTAGCCATTTATCGCCACGAGTCACACAAGATACAAACTACTCACCTTCTGTAATAAAAACTGTTATTTCACGAAAGAAATAACACATTTAGTTCTAAAAAATGCATTTTGTAAGGAAGTTCAACCAATTCAGTAACCAGATACCAAAGTTTCACCAATTATTAGTTGATTCTTTTAAGACGTTGACTGGATAACGGCGATATTCTGATTTTATCGGCAAAATCAGTACTTTTATCGGCGGAATTTCAAATATAACGGCGAACTGGATGCTCACGAATATCTAACCTCTGACCAAAAGTACCACAGCTCTAATTTTTACAGTTCATCAAACCCATTAGCATCCGATGTCTTCGTATATTGCCTTGATTTCTGTTCAAAGAAATCGGTTTTCCCTCTATCCACTTCCTGATAGGCAATGATCCATTTTAATGGGTTGGTCTTATATCCTTGGAATGGTTCTTCAAACCCTAGCTGTTTGGCTCTTTTATTCGCCATGAATTTAATATAATCTTCAAGGTCGCTCATTAACAGCCCTTCAACATGAGATCCGATGATGTCCCTTCCCCACTCTATTTCCAGGAGAGCTGCCTGTTTGAAAGCTTCCTTTCCAAAGTCACGCAGCTCTTCCGTTTGATAAGAGGGATTCTCGTTCAGTACCTCTTTAAATATTTTTTCAAATAATCCGACATGCAGCTGTTCATCCCGATTGATATAATTAATCATCGTCGATGTCGCCACCATCTTTTGATTTCTGGCCAGATTGTAGAAGAAGGCAAAACCGGAGTAAAAGAACAACCCTTCCAGAATTACATCATAGATGATCGACTTTAATAGATTCTCAATGGTGGGGGATTCTACAAATCCTTTATATCCATTCGTTATAAATTCGTTCCGCTTCTTCAAGATTGGATCGTTCTTCCAGAAATCAAACACTTCATCCTGCTTCTTTTTGGACACGATACTGGATAACACGTAACTGTACGAGTGGTTATGGACGACCTCTTGCTGTGCCAAAATGATCATCAATGCATTCAGGCTGGAATCCGTGAGATAGTCTGCCACTTTACCCGCGTAATCTGTCTGCACACTATCAAGGAGAGCCAGTAAGCCGATGATTTTCAAAAAGGACTCCTGCTCCTTTGATGAAAGAGTAGGGAACTGTTTGATATCCTTTGCCATATTGATCTCAAAAGGCGTCCAGAAATTCCCCAGCATTCTCTTATACTTTGGATAGGCCCATGAGAACCTGACATCATCCCAGTTTAATATATTCGAGCTTTGTCCATTTACAATTCCAGTAGATTTATTTGGTGCCTCAGAATCTATTAAGATTCGCTGCTTTAATCCATTCACGTTATCATCTTCCTCCCAGTTAGCTATGGCAGCTTTCACATTCTTCAAAATTTGAAACGGATGTTGATCTCACATAGTAGGTCGTTTTCAATCCTGACCTCCATGCATCTAAATGAAGAGATAGTAACTCTATCGCCTTGATATCATTCCGCACATACAAGTTAAACGATATTCCTTGATCTATATGTCGCTGTCTCTTCTCATTCTGTTTAATACTCCAGTGCTGATCTACGTTATAAGCCGTTTTGTAATACCAGGTCGTCTTAGGTGATAAATCAGGTGCTGTAACAGGAATCTTATAATCTTTCTTTTCTTCCGAGTACTCCAATCTGAATAAGGGATCTATACTTGCTGTAGAGCCAGCTATAATCGAAGTGGACGAATTGGGCGCAACCGCCATTAAATATCCGTTTCGGATTCCTTGTGAAGAAACATCATCCCTGAGTGTATCCCACCTCGGTCCAGAATACCCTTTCTTTGAAAAATACTCTCCAGTCGACCAGTCGGAACCATTGTAATATGGATAGGAGCCTTTTTCTTTCGCTAATTCATGACTGGCTTTTATCGTGTAATAAGCAACATCCTCGTATAGTGAGTCACAATAATCAACTGCTTCATCGCTCTCCCATTTCAAACCTTTTAATGCAAGGAGGTGATGCCAGCCAAAGGTTCCTAATCCAATCCCTCTATAGCGTTGATTTGTCAGTTGGGCTTGCAGGACTGGAAGTCTATTAATATCTATGACATTATCAAGTAATCTCACTCCTATGGACACGACTCTCTCCAACTCATCATCCATGATTGTTTTGGCTAAAGAAACAGATGCCAGATTACAGACGACATAATCTCCGGGAGATTTATAGGTAATGATTTTCCCGTCCTTTATGACCTCTTCTTCCATGACGGTCGCACTCATATTCTGGGCGATTTCGGTACACAAATTACTACAGTAAATCATTCCCTTATGCTGATTGGCATTTAGCCGATTGACTGTATCACGGTAAAACATATAGGGCGTTCCCGTTTCGAGCTGGGAAATCATGATCCGCTTGAAAATTTCAATTGCTGGAACGACTTCCCTGGAAAGATCAGGACATTCTACGCACTCCCAATACTTATCCCTGAACGAACCTTCTCCCTCACTCTCATCATAGTAATCTTCCAGGGAATACCCCATGACCACCCTCACTTCATGAGGATCAAATAAGTACCAATCCCCTCTATTCTCCACTTGTTCCATAAATAAATCCGGTAAGCTTACTCCAGTGAAAAGATCATGAGTACGCTGCCTTTCATCTCCATTATTTAAGCGTGTATCAAGAAAAGGAAAAATATCCTTATGCCATACATCCAAATAAACAGCGATCGCTCCTTGACGTTGCCCTAATTGATCAACGGATACTGCTGTGTTATTTAATTGCTTCATCCATGGAATAACACCTGAACTTACTCCCTTGAAGCCTTTGATATTACTTCCTCTGCTCCGGACCTTCCCCAGATAGATACCGAGACCCCCACCGTTTTTACTTAGTGTGGAAACATCTGTATTGCTGTCATAAATACTTCTTAAATCATCGGCTACCGTATCAATAAAACAGCTTGATAACTGACCATGGCTTTTGCCGGCGTTGGCAAACGTAGGGGTCGCAACCGTCATATACAAATTAGACAGTGCCCAGTAAGCTTCTTCAATAAGCACCAGACGCTTATCACGGGGTTCGTTCATAAAGAGTGTCATGGCGATGATCAGCAATCGCTCCTGAGGTAATTCAAGGATTTTACCATCATGGGACTTAGTTAAATACCGCTCTGATAATGTGACGATCCCTATGTAAGTAAACAGATGGTCTTTAGATGAATCCATGATCCTCCCCAAAGTTTCAATTTCTTCTTTGCAATATGAATCCAATAGTGCGGGAGTATATAATTTCCTATCAGTCAAGTCTTGAATTAATTCATAAAAGGAATTGTACAACATGCTTTCTTCAACTCTCCTTGAATGAGCGATTGTACGATAAAGTTTCATTAAATATAATTCTGCAGCTACATACGTCCAATCAGGTTCATGGGCAGAGATCCGTTCAACTGCCGTGAGGATCATGAAATGATAAAGCTTTTCTTTACTCATTTCAGATTGAGCGTCTGCATACTTAAAAGTCTTTTCATCAAATTCTTTAAAATGAAGTTGCGGAAAGCGACTGTGGAGATTTGTAAGAATCGCTTTTGCTTCCATTGTTGTCCGCTGATACTGTGATACGATTGACATCATCATTCCTCCCAATTTATACAGTGTGGGAAGGATTCAAAAAAAGCCCATCCTTCTGAAGGATAGGCTTTTATGTACGAAAGATATATGAATAGACTAAAGGGACTATTCCAATCCTCGCTTTATCCTCCCAATTCCCGAAGAAGATAACACGTGATAAACAAGGCAGGTCTCCTGACTCGTGCTTCACCCTACTCTAAGGCCTTCCCATCCTATATGACAGTGGCAGTTCCTTATTTCGTCAGCACTTACAGTTGCGGGGACAGTTCCGGATTCACACCGGATTCCCTTTTAAGTCCATTCAGACACCCAATTCACAGGTTATAATCAATATATAGTTAAAATAATTAAACAGAACACAAAATGTTGTGTTCTGTACCATCATAAACGATTAAAAATGAATTTACAAGTGAAACTATTTATTTCGTTTAGAAGTTGAAATCTTTTAATAGTATCACTCTATTACCCTCTTAAAGTCAAGAGTTGTAAAATGGTCATTGCATTCACAATCAAATCCCTATTTTATGTGTGATAATCCTATTTAGAGATTAAATGCTTCTTTAAACTGCGGACTCAGTTCGCTCCAAACATCGAAAAGATTGCCATCCCCATCGGAAAATACAAAATTTCGTCCATTATGCCCCCTGTTTTCAATCTCCCCGGCTTCGACTCCTTTTTGAACTAAATCTTCTCTCAACTCTTTTAATGCTACTAAACCATCTACTTCAAAAGTGATGGAAAATTTCTTGTTTTCGTACTTATCAAAAAAATTACTGCTTTCTTCATCCAAAGCACCCACCAGGAAGAAACTTTGATTTGCAAGGTCTAGGATTGCCTTGTCCTCATCCTTATAATTCACATTCGCGTTTAATTTTTCTTTATACCATATGCATGCTCTTTGTACATCCCTTACTGGAATATAAATAGTCCCGATTCTTACTAATTGCCTCATCGTCTCTCTCCTTTTCATTTATTCTGTTTACTAGTTCAACAAAAGGAAGGAAAACCCTTCCATTAAAATATGCTTATAATTATTATTTTGCATGAAAAGAATAGGAGAAGATTGAATACTACCTTCATAAGGACACTAGTCAGCCGACACCTTCCTAAATGTTAGTTGAAGAAAAAGTAGCCACTCTTTATAATTCAAATAGAAGGTTGTTTGACAGTATTCTTTGGTCCCCAATATTTTTTATAGGCTGTTTAAATGGAGGAAGACCTCGATTTAAACAGTCTCTTTTTTTACCTACTTAGATTGAACGCATAGGTGAAAGTCTTCTTACATTTTCATTTCTAGCCGGCAGTTGTCAGTCAAATGTAATCGCATACATTATAGTGAAAGAGGGAACATATAAGTAATTTACTGTATTTCAACCTTATTACAATCAATACTTTTCAGCTTAAATACTTTCTTTTTACGGGTTTTTCATTTAAAATGCGCATTAAGTGATTTTTTTCGAAATCACACCTTAGTTCTGAAAGGAGTCTATTATGAAAAAATTATTTACGACTTTACTATTAGCATTACTAACGATTGGACTAGCCGCTTGCGGTTCGAACGAGGAGAGCCAAAAACAAGCTGACGATAAAGCCAAAACAGAAGAAAAAAGCGATGGACAGGCTCAGGAAGAACAAGCAAAGCAAATGGAAGAAATGCAGAAGAAAATGGATGAACAAAAGGTTGAAAGAGATAAGATCGTTGCCATTGTAAACGACGAAAAAATTAATGGGGAAGATTTCAATAACGTATTGACTCAATCACAAATGCAATATCAACAGATGGGGCAAGACCCAACAAGTAAAGATGCAGCAAAGAAAATCAAGGAACAAACAATTGATAGCCTGGTTGGACAAACACTCCTTATGCAGCAGGCCGATGAAAAAGGCTACAAAGCGTCAGAAGATGAAATCAATAAACAACTGGAAGAAGTTAAAAAGCAGTATGGTGATGAAAAGAAATTTGAAGATGCCATGAAAAAAGCCGGATTTACGATGGACGAGTTAAAAACCCAAATCGCTGAAAACATCAAATACACAAACTACGTTGAGAAAGAAATCAAAGTAGAAGAAGTCTCTGAAGATGAAATGAAGAAATTTTACGATCAGTATGCGAGCCAGCAAGGTCAGGGTGAATCAAAGGATGCACCAAAGTTTGAAGAAGTGAAACCTCAAATTAAGACTCAGTTAGAGCAACAGAAAAAACAAGAAAAACTTGTTCAGCATGTAGAAGATTTAAAGAAAAATGCTAAAGTTGATGTGAAAATCTAAACTTTTATCAAAGAAAGCCACCTATATCGATAGGTGGCTTTCTTATGTTCTATCCCCCGATGTTTTTCTCTGCTCACGAAGGGTATGGTACAACAACGACTCATTAAGGGAGGATGAAAGATAATGACGAAGAGGAAAAATGACAATCCAGAACAAATCAATAAAGATCATGACGGCATTCTCGATCAGCATGAAAGTGAGCAAAATGTGGATCCAATTCCCCTCGATGACTTAAAAAAAGAGCAGCAGGACGAGAAAAATAAGCATCATACGAAAGATGACTCATCAAGCAAAGAATAATACATTAATCAAAAGCCCTGTGGGATTCCCACAGGGCACTATTCTTATTTAGATAACCAATCCGTATGGAATGTCCCTTCCTTATCCACACGCTGATACGTATGGGCTCCAAAATAATCACGTTGGGCTTGCAGAAGGTTGGCAGGCAGTGACTCAGAGCGATAGCTGTCATAATATGCTATAGCACTCGCAAGACCCGGCACAGGGATACCTAATTTAATCGCTGTAGCCACCACTTCTCTCGCTTCCTCCTGATAGTTTTCAACGATTTCCTTGAAATATGGATCAAGTAGTAAATTCGTTAATCCCGGTTCACGATCATACGCTTTCTTGATTTCTTCGAGGAAGCCTGCACGAATGATGCATCCACCTCTGAAGATCATGGAAATTTCGCCGGGCTTCAGGCTCCAATTATACTCATCCGAAGCAGATTGAAGCTGGGCGAAACCCTGTGCATATGAACAAATTTTGCTTAAGTACAACGCTTTACGAATCATTTCGATAAACTCTTCTTTGTTACCGGAGAACTCCTTATTTCGTGGTCCTCTTAAGATCTTACTTGCCTTTACTCTTTCTTCCTTCATGGCAGAGATGAAACGGGCAAACACAGATTCAGTAATGATCGATAAGGGTACACCTAATTCCAGTGCAGAAATACTCGTCCATTTCCCTGTTCCTTTCTGCCCTGCGGTATCCAGAATCACGTCAACAAGGGGTTTTCCTGTTTCTTCATCCACCTTTGTGAAAATATCCGCCGTGATTTCAATCAGGTAGCTGTCGAGCTCCCCCGCGTTCCATTCTTTGAATATTTCATGCAGCTCTGTAGCGCTTAAACCCAATACATTTTTCATAAGATAATACGCTTCACAGATAAGCTGCATATCACTGTACTCAATTCCATTGTGTACCATTTTCACATAATGGCCTGATCCATCCGGACCGATATATGTACTGCACGCATCGCCTTTTACCTTGGCCGCAATCGCTGTCAGGAAAGGCTCGACTAACTCGTATGCTTCCTTCTGACCGCTCGGCATGATAGCAGGACCGTATAAAGCGCCTTCTTCTCCGCCTGAAACACCCGCACCGATGAAGTTGATTCCTTTTTCACCAAGTTCCTTATTGCGGCGAATTGTATCTTCAAAGTATGTGTTTCCTCCATCAATCAGAATATCTCCCTGATCTAAATGAGGAAGCAATGATTCAATCGCTTTATCGGTAATATTACCGGCTGGAACCATAATCAATATTTTTCGTGGTGTTTCTAATGACCGCACGAACTCTATTACATCGTGAGTACCGATCATTTTCTTCTCTGGATGTTCTTCAAGAACTTCTCTTACTTTTTCATCAGACACATCATAGATGGAAACGGAATAGCCTCTGCTTTCGAAATTTAAGGCCAGACTCTTCCCCATCACTCCGACACCAGCAACTCCTATTTGTTGTTTTTTCATATATTGATCATTCCTTTCACTTCGAGTAATTATATTTTCACCGTATATATTATAATACGAAATATTTTTCCGTGGTGGATTTTTATGAAATAATATTTTTTTATTTCGTGAAGTAGGTTAAAATTATTTTCATGAAGATTTCGCTTAGAGGAGGTTTACCCTGCATGAAAGAAGAAAAGATACAGCATTGTTTACCTCGTATCCGTTCCCATTACTCTCAATTCAGTGAAAAAGAAAAGATGATTGCAGATTTTATTATTGCTAATCCTGAAAAAATTATCCACTCCACCATCAGTGGTGTAGCAGAAGAACTGAACGTTGCAGATGCTACAGTCTTCCGATTCTGTAAACGATTGGGCTTTAAAGGCTATCAGGCCATGAAGATTTCTCTTGCATCCAACCTGGTGACCCCTATCGAAGATATTCATGAAACAATCAATGGAGGGGACTCTGAGGGCGTTATCGCCCAAAAAGTGTTCAGGTCCAATATCAGAACATTAGAGGATTCTTTAAGTATGCTAAACGAAGAAATGTTTACGAAAGCTATTCAAGGGATGATAAGTGCCAGAAGAATAGAATTTTACGGTACGGGTGGATCGGGGTTTGTTGCCATGGATGCTCATCATAAGTTCCTCAGAACCGGCATTACCACTACGGCGTACAACGATCCCCATATGCAGCTGATCTCCGCTTCCCAATTGACCGATGCAGATGTGATCGTCTTTATCTCTCATTCAGGATCGAACAAAGATCTATTGGAAGTGTTAGACGTTGCGAAGAAAAATCGGGTAAAGACCATTGCCATTACTCACTTTGCCAAATCCCCTCTAAGCAACGGGGTCGACATTCCTCTTTTTACGGTATCTCAAGAAACCGAATATCGGTCTGAAGCACTTGCTTCAAGAATCAGTCAGCTAAGTATTGTGGATGCCCTCTATGTCAACACCATGATGAAGAGAAAAGATCTATCCAAGGCTTCCCTGCAAAAAATGCGTGACGCGATTTCCATTAAGAAAATTTAGTCATTATTTGTAGGGTAAAGGACGTCAGGCATTTATATTCAGGATTTCCTGATGATTATCAGCAAGTAAAGGGACGGACCTTTTCAAAGGTCCGTCCCTAATCATTACTTCGGATACTTCAATGTATTCTTTTCCAACTTCTTATACACTTCTTCTTCTAAGTCGATATCCATTTTATCAGCCAGCTGGACTAAATAAATCAGGACATCAGCCATTTCTTCTTTAATATTTTGACTTGTCGTTCCCACTGCTTCCCTGCTTGTTTTCCATTGGAAATTTTCCAGGAGTTCATTTGCCTCTAATGAAATGGAAATGGCGAGATCCTTTTCATTATGATTGGCATCCCAATTTCGTTCATCCCTGAATTCAATAACTTTTTCATACAGTTGTTTCATCTTTTCTCTCCCATTTTCCTATGATCATTTACCACTTCTTTACTATAACACGGGTGGCAAAAGGATTGTGACAGGAATGACCAACTTTATTCCACTTAAGCTTCCAGTCTTTCAATGATTGTTGCATTTGCCATCCCATGGCCTTCGCACATCGTTTGAAGGCCGTATCTTCCTCCAGAACGCTCCAGCTCATGCATCATGCTTACCATGATGCGTGCCCCACTGGCGCCTAATGGATGCCCCAGGGCAATTGCCCCCCCGTTTGGATTCAGTTTGGAATGGTCGGCTCCTATTTCTTTTAACCAGGCAAGGGCAACAGGTGCGAATGCTTCATTCACTTCGAAAACATCAATATCTGACAATGATAATCCTGCTTTCTCCAGGACTTTCTTCGTTGCCGGTATAGGTCCGGTTAACATGAGGGTAGGATCAGATCCGACCACCACGCGGGTATGAACCTTAAATCTTGCCTTCAACCCTAATTCTTCAGCCTTCTCCCGCGTCATTAACAGAAGTGCGGCAGCCCCATCGCTAATTTGGCTTGCATTCCCTGCATGAATGATACCATCTTCTTTAAATGCAGGTTTTAAATTTGAAAGCACATCCAGTGACGTTTCCTTTCTTGGTCCTTCGTCTTTAGAAAACGGAAATACAGTACCGTTCGGGACGTTAACCTTCACCTCATAAATTTCCCGGTCGAAATAACCAGCCTCTTGAGCCTTTAACGCCTTTTGATGACTGGAATATGCGAACTGATCAAGATCTTCACGACTGAATCCGTACTTTTCAGCAATCCGTTCTGCAGATAAACCCTGGTGGATGATCTCGTGTTGGCCTCTAAGCTTTTCACTAAAGGGAGCCCCTTGATAGTTTGAACCGATTGGAGTTCTTGACATATTCTCGACCCCGCCAGCGATTACGATATCCATGTCGCCGGAAAGAATCGCTTGTGATGCAAAGTGGACAGCCTGCTGGCTCGAGCCGCATTGTCGGTCGATTGTCGTACCAGGTACTTCGATTGGAAAACCGGCAATCAATGCAGCCACCCTGGCAATATCACCTGCCTGCTCACCTGATTGAGTAACACAGCCTAATATGACATCATCGATAAGCCCAGGGTCAATCCCTGCTCTTTCTACTAACCCTTTCAGCACTTCCCCTGCTAAATCATCGGGCCTCATATCTTTCAAAGAACCCTTCCGTCTCCCAACCGCAGATCGTATTCCTTCAATGATAACAACCTCTCTCATCCTGCTCTTCCTTTCTATAATCCAAGATTCTTCGCTATGATCACTTTCATGATCTCATTTGTCCCTGCATATATACTTGCAACAGGAATATCCCTGTATCTTCTCGCAATTTGATACTCTTCCATGTAGCCGTATCCACCATGCAGCTGCATGCATTCAGTGGCGATTTGCCTTGCCATTTCAGTCAATTTATACTTGGCCATGGAAACCTTCGTCACGACATCTTTCCCATCCATATGTTCGGCGATCAAACCATCGAGGAATACCCTGCCCATCTCAATATCCGTCGCCATTTCCGCTATCTTAAATTGTGTATTCTGGAATTTACCAATCGCCCTTCCAAATGCTTCACGGCTCTTCACATAATCCATCGTGAGAGAAAACATTTCTTCTGAAGCAGTCTGAGCAGCTATCGCCACGATAAGACGTTCTTGCTGGAGCTTTTTCATCAGATATTGAAATCCTTTGCCCTCTTCCCCAATCAAATTATCTTTCGGCACCTTGCAATCTTCAAAGATCAGCTCGGCTGTATCCTGACAGTGTAAACCAACTTTGTCAAGCTTCCTTCCCCTGGAGAATCCGGGTGCATCCCTTTCGATGGCCAACAAACTGATCCCCATGTGAGGCGGACTGATGGTCGTATCTGTTTTACAGGCAACAATCACTAAATCACCTTGAATCCCATTTGTGATGAAGGTCTTTTGACCATTCACAATATAGTGGTCCCCCTCAAGCTTAGCCGTCGTTTTAATCCCGGCTAAATCTGATCCTGCACCAGGTTCCGTCATAGCAATGGCCGTAATCATTTTTCCACTCGTGCATGCGGGGAGCCACTTCTTTTTTTGTTCCTCACTTCCATATTCAGATATATAAGGGACTACAATGTCATTGTGCAATCCTATCCCGATCAGACCAGAGCCTACCCGTTCTAATTCTTCATTGATAATCACGGAATATCCCCAATCCACCCCGCTTCCACCGTACACTTCGTCAATGTCTGGACAAAGAAATCCCTGCTCCCCCATCTTCGTCCAAAAGGCCCTTGGAACCATCCTGTTTTTCTCCCATTCATCATAAAAAGGATAAGCCTCTTTTTGTAAAAATTTCCGAAGTGCCTGCCTGAATATGCTATGATCCTCCGTTAAATAATGATGTTTCATACGTACTCGCCCTCATTTCAAAGTGATGCATTCTATAAAGCGCTTTCATTTTTGGGATAATGAATGAACACGCACTCATTTAATAAGCAAACATTTCCATCAGTTTCAACCACTTACTTAGGCTGCATTCTAATCGCACCGTCTAATCGGATCGTTTCACCGTTCAGCATTGGATTTTCGAGTATACTTTTCACTAATTGAGCATATTCAGATGGGTGACCGAGCCTTGGTGGAAATGGCACCATTTTTCCAAGCGAATTTCTTGCTTCATCAGGAAGTGTGTCAAACATCGGGGTATGAAATAACCCCGGAGCAATGGTCATGACTCTTATACCATCCCTTGCAAGCTCCCTGGCAACCGGAAGAGTCATCCCGACCACTCCACCTTTAGATGCACTATAAGCAGCCTGACCGATCTGCCCATCAAATGCAGCAACAGAAGCTGTATTGACGATGACCCCTCTTTCTCCGTGGTCATTTGTTGTATTACCCATCATCTTTTCTGCAGCCAAGCGTATCACATTGAACGTACCAATTAAGTTAATCTCAATTACCTTGGAAAATCGATCAAGAGAGTGAATTCCGTTTCTTCCTATCACTTTCCCTGGTGGAGCAATCCCTGCACAGTTCACTACTGTATTAAAACCGCCAAAAGCCTGTATCGACCCCTCCAAGGCTTCTAACACCTGATCTTCCTTTGTCACGTCTGTTTTATAAAAGCCAATGGATTCTCCATACTCCTCTATCAAGGCTGCTGCTCTCTCTTCATTGAGATCCAGTATATATGCCTTACCACCTTCCTCAATAATCCTTCTTACTGTAGCTTCACCCAGCCCGGATGCACCACCTGTCACTAAGGCGACTATTTCTTTCATTTCCACGATAAATCCCTCCACTCATGTAAAGCATATATTTTAATTTTAGCGTTGTATGGAGAAAAAAGATATAATGTTTTTAAAATTCTGTCTACTCACAACACCCTTCCCTTACTTACCAAGGATAACGAAGCATCACTTGTCTAGAATAAGAATGTAATAACCATTTACAAACAGGAGGAAACAATGATGACTAATAAAAATGATAATCGTGAACGAAAAAATAAATACCCAAACAACAAAAAAAGCGATACTGAATTCTCGAAAGAACTCAATATTCGCAGTGAAGTGACGAAGAAAGATTTAGGAAAATGAATAATATAAGCGACCGGTTTAATTCGGGCATACTGGAATGTCGTGCATAGATTTTTTAATTTTAATTTGTCCCGGGTTACTTAAATATCCCCATAAAAAAACAGACTCACGAATGAGTCTGTTTTTGGAGTTGTAAAGTTTGATTATGCTTTACGTACGTTAGCTGCTTGTGGTCCACGAGCACCTTGTTCAACGTCGAAAGATACTTCTTGACCTTCGTCAAGAGATTTGAAACCTTCACCTTGGATCGCTGAGAAGTGTACGAATACGTCGTCTCCACCTTCTACTTCGATGAATCCGAAACCTTTTTCTGCGTTAAACCATTTTACTTTACCATTTTCCATGTTTGTTGCCTCCTAAAGTGCGTTACACACAAAGTATTACTATTCTTGCGATATCAGGTGAAAACCAAATCTTGTTCTTCCCTCGTATACCGGACAAAAATAATTCTTCTATAGAATAACAGTAATGAAATAAATAAGCAAGTTCTTCAAGGAGAAGTTTTGAAAGTCAGACCTCTGACACAACCTTTCTCCCCATCAAATAGTCTCTTGATATGAGTAATGATTACTACCTTCATGCCCGTTAAAGCGCTACCATTATATTTATCCAAATTTATCACTAATGGGACTCTAAAATGAAGGGTAAACTGTGGTATAATGAGAGAATATGAAAGGGAGTGCCCAATGAAATCCACAAAAAATCGGTTTAGTAATGGCGCAATGGTTACGATAAAGGAAACTGGCGAAACAGTGACAATATTGAAATGGCAATACGTTAAAAATATGAAGCGATTCTCATATATTGTAAAAGAACATCCTGGCACGTTTTATTTTGAGGAAGAATTAGAAGTCAACTAAAAAGAAGTGATCATATCTTAATATGATTTGGCAAGGACTCTTACGTGAATTCCAACAGAGTCCTTTTTACTTTTAATGGCATACAGCGCTGGTCGTTTAACACTGATCCTTTATAAAGGTTGATTTACATATAAAAGAAGAAAGCCTGCATCTTTAAAATAAGATGCAGGCTTTCTTTATGTATGACCTGTGAGGGATTCGAACCCACGACCCCTTCCCTGTCAAGGAAGTGCTCTCCCACTGAGCTAACAAGTCGCTATGGAAGGTATATATTAAATTATAGTCATGATGAGAAAAATGTCAATCATTTTTTGTTCTATACATTTTTCTTCTGGGTATTCAGTATGAAAGAACATTCGTTCGCATATACTATGAGTACACTTCCAGGAGAGGAGCTCACAAATGAATACGGTATTACAGCGCTCATTCATGGACCAAAGCCCCATTGAAATCATCTATATGACTCCTGAGTCCATTTGTACGAAAAGAAAAATCATAGTAAAAAAATTAGATGGGGATATTATTCTGGCCTATTGCTTTTTACGACAAGAATTCCGCAGATTCAGACTGCATGATATTTTGGCCGCTTATCCTCTTATTCCTTATAAGAAACGAACTATATCCTAGTTGGAAACTAAAAGACGTGAGGCTGACCCTAATAAAGGGTCAGCCTCACATTTGTTTGTTTATGCTGTTGCTTTTTTTGGTGTTTTGTCTTCTCTTTTAATGAAGAATTGTAACGCAAGCATGACACCAAATAACACTAAACCAATGATGTCTGTGCTCCCCTCTGGATAGATCAGCATTAAACCGGCTGCTACACAAAGGAAACGTTCAATCACATATACTCTTCTGTACCAATACCCAATCATCCCAGCCCCTATGGCCATCATTCCGGTTATTGCCGTAAAGACAACCCATAATAATCTCGGGATTGTTGTATCAATCATCAGCAACTCAGGAGACAGGACGAACATATACGGAATAATAAAGGCAGCAATCGCTAATTTAGCAGAATTGACCCCGGTCCGTATCGGCTCCCCCCCTGACACCCCGGCGGCGGCAAATGCTGCAAGAGCCACTGGTGGTGTGATATCTGCAATGATACCAAAGTAAAAGACAAATAAGTGAGCTGCTAACTCAGGTGCACCTAACAGGATAATCGCAGGTGCCGCGATTGTGGACGTGATTACGTAGTTGGCCGTTGTCGGTGATCCCATACCTAATACAATAGATGCAATCATCGTAAACACCAGGGTCAGGATTAATTTACCTTCTGATGAATTTGTTAGATCAGCAGCAAGGTCAACTAAACCATTCGCAAGTGTCAGCCCTAATCCCGTTTTTGTCACTACACCGACAATCATCCCTGCAGCCGCAGTTGCTACAGCTACGGAAAGTGCAGTACGTGCACCGTCTACGAGTGCGTCGACTGCATCTTTAAAGCCAATCCTTGTCTCTTTTCGAATCGCGCTAATCACAATCGTAGCAACAATTGACCAAAGTGCTGCTCGCATAACACTCATACCGCTGACTAATAAAATAATGACTGTAAGAATCGGCATTAATAAGTAAATTTTCTTTAAAACTTCTTTACGATTCGGCATTTCATCGTCTGAAAGACCGCGAAGTCCGATTCGCTTCGCTTCAAAATGAGTCATAATCCAAATTCCTGTAAAATACAAAAGAGCTGGAATGGTGGCAGCCTTTGCGATATCCCAGTAAGAGATTCCACCGATGAATTCAACCATTAAGAATGCTGCAGCTCCCATGATTGGCGGCATTAACTGACCACCCGTTGAAGCTGCTGCCTCTACTCCACCTGCAAACTCTTTACGATAGCCAAGCTTTTTCATCATTGGAATCGTAAAGGAACCAGATGTTACAACGTTTGCAACGGAACTTCCGCTGATCGTTCCTTGCAGGGCACTCGAGAAGATTGCAACCTTAGCAGGACCACCAGTGCGTTTACCGGCAATGGCCACAGCTAAATCATTGAAATATTGCCCTACGCCTGTTTTAACGAGGAAGGCCCCGAATAATAGGAATAGGAAGATGAAGGTTGCTGAAACATAGAGTGGCGTTCCAAGAATCCCTTCACTTGTAAAGAACATCGTCTTAACGATATCGTCCCAGTCATATCCCCTGTGCGCAAGGAATCCAGGCATCAATCGACCATAATACATATAGAGAATGAAAGTAGAGGCGATAATCGTGATGGGTAAACCGACTGCACGACGGGTTGCCTCCAATACTAAGATCATCGCAGCAAAACCAACATAAAAATCAAGTGATGTCATTATACCGACTCTGCTAACGATGTCATCTTGCATAATCGGCCAGTATGCACCAATTCCTACAGATATGACAGATAGAACGACGTCATACCATGCGACTTTATCTTTTCGTAGATTCTTTTTTCTAGCAGGAAACAGAAGAAAGACAAGTGACAAAGCAAATCCTAAATGAATAGATAATAGTAATTGTCTAGGGATAAATTGAAAGATCGATGCGACTAATTGAAATAATGAAAATGCTAAGAGACCATAGAAAATCACCCATTTAAAAAGTCCATGGTGTAGCTTTCTCGTAGATGATTCAGGATCATATTTTTCTAATAATTCTTGTTGTTGTTCGGAGGTTAATGATTCGAATTCTTTATCTTTTTCCAACAACGGTCACTCCTTTCCACTGATCATATAGTGTTTGTTTCTTTAATTGCATTCGAACGACAGACCCTTTATCGAAATAGTCAGCTAAAGGATAGACTTTCCCATCCAATACGAGTCGATGATTGGCTACCACTTGTCCGATGCGAATATCAATGTATGGAAATACTTTATTCATATTTGAAATGAAGTATTTTCCTTCTTCTGTCATCTCGAAGGTTTCATTTCCTTCTGCATTCGCAGGCATACCAATTGCAGTATCCTCATAAAGCATCTTTGTCTGTTGAATTTGGTTTGTAGATTGACGATAAAACTCTTCTACTTCTGAGAGATGAATAGAATGAGTGTAGCGAACCGAAAATGTATGATCTTCAGGTAGTCTGAAAAGGACAGGATCTCCCTCAGTACTCCTCGGTTCGATTACCAGATATGTTTGAAAGGGAATAAAGTTGATGAATAAAAGAACAAGAATAATGAGAATTGTTCCTATGAATGAAATTTTCTTCATAACAAATTCCCCACCATTCCATTTATTACTGCTTTACTTAACATTTTTATAGCCTATACCAAAACAAAAGAATAGACCGTTTTACGCGGCCTATCCCTTCGTCCATCTGCTGGTGTGGATCTATTCCATTGAAACGCCTTTTTCATCAAAGTATTTCTTCGCACCAGGATGTAATTCAATCCCCATACCCTTTAGTCCATCTTCAGCTTTGATTAACTCACCTTTGGCATGAGTGATTGAATCTGTATTTTCAAAAATGGCTTTTGTAACATCATAGATTACATCTTCGGAAATATCAGCATTTGTTACTAACATTGCACGAACCGCAACGGTTGTAACTGCCTCATCGACTTTACTGTAAGTCCCTGAAGGAATTTCATCCTCAGAGTAATATGGATATTTCTCGATCAGCTCACTGATTTTACCGGATTCAACCGGTACGATAGTGATATCTTCCGTTGCGGCCAATCCTTCAACTGCTCCGGTTGGAGTACCTGAAGTAATGAACGCCGCATCGATTGTACCATCCTGGATACCAGTGGTTGAATCATCAAATGATAAATTACGAGCTTCTAAATCTTCTAACGCAATGCCGTGTACCTCAAGGATTTGTTTCGCGTTCAATAATGTTCCAGATCCTGCTTCACCGACAGAAACAACTTTACCTTTCAGATCTTCAACGGACTTGATACCTGAATCCTTTGTTGTAACGATTTGAATCGTTTCAGGATAAAGAGTAGCAATTCCACGTGCATTTTCTACCTTGTTATCGCTGAACATTTCTGTTCCTTCAGATGCATAAGAAGCGATATCTGTTTGTGTAAAAGCGATTTCAGTTTTTCCATCTTTAATAGATGCCATATTTTCCGCAGATGCACCAGATGTTGAAGCAGATGCTTTAATTCCTGTTTCATCTTGAATGATTTTAGCAAATGTTCCGCCTAACGGGTAATATGTACCCCCTGTTCCACCTGTAGCAATTCCAATGAAGTCAACCTCTTTGTTACCTTCACCCTCAGATGATCCTCCGCCTGATCCGCCGCCACATGCAGCAAGAATGACAGATAGAACTAGAAGTAGTGCAGTGCTTAGATAAAAACTGCGTTTTTTCATATTCTAATTCCCCCTATTAAATTTCTACTTTACCGAAATAATTGTAACACAGTCTGTAACAATCTTGTCAAATCAAATACATAAAATTTTAACAATTTTTATAAAAAACCCTTTCTACATCCAATACACTTTGATTGAAATCTGTTGTGTGGCTTGTTCATGTCATGTCAATTATTTTACAAATGTATACAGAATGTATAAAGCGGTTACATTTCCCCGTTCCATTTTCTTCCCCGACGCATGTTTGTCCACTATAAAAAGACTGAAGAGGAATTACTCCTCTCCAGTCCATCTGTTATATATCAGGAAATGATCTAGCCTATTAATTCCTCATCCTCAAATTTCATCTTATCTTCTTCTGAAATATTCTCTTCACGGTCCCGTAAGCTATGTGCAATTCTCGAAGAAGCATTGGCCGCAATACTTGCCACGATATCATCTAAAAAGGTATGAACACCCTTCCCGTTCTTCGTATCCAGGTCACGGATGATACCGATCTTATTTTTATCAAGATGACCAAAGGTAGTAACAGCGATACTCCCATATCCTAATGCTGCACCTAAAGCAATGGTCTCATCTACTCCAAACAACCCTTCATCTGATTCTACAATCGATTGAAGTGGTTCGGAAAGCTTCTTCTCTTCAGCAAGCTGATCCAGTTCTACCCCTACTAGTATCGCATGCTGAATCTCTCTTTTTAATAATACTTTCTTCACACTGTCGATACAATCTTCCATATTTAACTCATGATTATATGGATACTGCATTTCATAGACGATTTCAGCAATATCTTCTATTGATACTCCTCTATCTTTCAGCCTCTGTAATGCAGCTTTTGTTACATCCCTTGAATGTACAGGTTTATTCATTGAGATACCCCTTTCTGGACAGTCCATAAACTTACTTGAATTATACCATTCTTTTGAATTTTCGTATTGCAATCCGCTTTAGGGAATTATCGAGGAGAATATGATACAATCTTTCTGTAAACGTTAACACTGATTATAGGAGGCTATCGTCATGACAACCGCAAGAGGAGCTGTAACCGAATTAAACCTCTTTAGTAAAGAACTGAATGAAGAGATTAAGATGCTCGTATACCTGCCAGCTACTTTTTCTCCCCTCTATAAATATTCACTACTGATCACCCAAGATGGTAAGGATTATTTCCAGCTAGGAAGAATACCTCGCCTGGCTGATGAACTTCTCGAAAATAGAGAAATAGAAAACATGATTATCGTGGGAGTCCCATATAAAAATGTTGAGGACCGGAGAAGAAAATACCATCCACATGGTGAAGAAAATGATGCTTACATTCGCTTTTTAGCACATGAATTGGTCCCGTATCTGGACGAGCATTACCCAACTTATCATATGGGAATGGGACGTGCCCTGGTTGGTGATTCATTAGGAGCGACAGTTTCATTGATGACTGCATTAAAATATCCAAATACATTTGGCAAGGTTCTCCTGCAGTCACCTTTGGTCAACGAGAAAGTGTTGGAAGCCGTAGAAAACTTCTCACAACCTCACCTGTTAAGCATTTACCATATCATTGGTAAACAGGAAACAGAGGTGAAAACAACGGACGGCAAAGTAAAAGACTTCTTAAAGCCAAACCGTAAGCTTCACGAAATATTCGATCAAAAAGGATTCTCTTCCTTTTATGATGAGTTCGACGGAGATCATACGTGGAAACATTGGCAACCGGATTTGAGACGTGCTTTGAAGATGATGTTTAACTAAACCCCTACTTGGCAAGGGACCACCCTTGCCTCTCTCTAAATGAATACAGGGACCTGTCGGCATCACTTGATAAAAGGAGATCCTATCCGTTCGCCCTATATTAAATTTTTGAAAAATTTGCTATACTATACATAATACAAAGATAGTTAAATAGAGGAGGATTGAAGAAAATGAATTATGGTATAGTCATTTTCCCATCGAAAAAGCTGCAAGATATCGCAAACTCTTATAGGAAACGTTATGATCCTCATTATGCATTGGTTCCACCACATTTGACATTAAAGAATGTCTTTAGTGCAGATGATGATCAAATCAAAGATATAGCTAATAAATTAGCTGCTATTTCAAAGAAATACGATCCCTTCAATCTAAAAGTGTACAAAGTAAGTTCTTTTCAGCCTGTGAACAATGTAATCTATTTCAAGGTGAACTCCACTCCTGAACTGCAAGGGTTACACGATGACATGCATAGTCAAAACTTCATGGGTGACGAGCCGGAATTCGCTTTCGTTCCTCACATTACTGTTGCTCAAAAGCTTTCAAATGATGAGCACTCGGATATTTTTGGATCTCTTCGTATGCTGGGAATCGATCATGAAGAAACCATTGACCGATTCCACTTGTTGTATCAATTAGAAAACGGCTCTTGGACAGTTTACGAAACCTTCCGTTTAGGAAAGGAAGAGTAAAGTTGAAGGTCGAAGTTGCAAAAACAGAAGATCAGATCCAAGAGGTATTCAACATAAGAAAGACAGTGTTTGTGGAAGAACAAAAGGTTCCACTTGAAGAAGAAATCGATGAATTCGAAAACGATTCCACTCATTTTGTCCTTTACGACCAAACACACGTTGTAGGTGCAGGCCGTTTCCGTATTCTTGATGGAATGGGGAAAGTTGAAAGAATATGCGTTTTAGAATCCGTCAGGGGAAAAGGAGCAGGGCGTGAAATCATGCTTGCCATTGAAAAATATGCGAAGCAGGAGCACTTATCCCAATTGAAATTAAATGCCCAAACCTATGCCATCCCTTTTTATGAAGGCTTAGGTTACAAAGTTACATCGGATGAATTTCTGGACGCAGGAATCCCTCATAAAACCATGAAGAAGGATATTTAAAAGGAAGAAGTAATTAAGCATAACTGCTTAATTACTTCTTCCTTTTTTTGCTTCTGGCAAATCATATTAAGAAGTATATTACCATATCAACTCGTCGATAATGGGAAAATGTATGGGAAGGGGGATCCTTATGGGAATCACATCGATTGCCATCGAGTTAATCGTAGGATATTTTGCCTTATTGATTCTTACAAAAATACTTGGTAAAACTCAAATCACTCAAATATCTGCCTTTGATTTCATTTCAGCATTAATTCTTGGTGAACTTGTAGGTAACTCCCTTTATGATGGAAAGATCACTGTGCTTCCAATCCTTTTTGCCATTTTTATCTGGGGGAGTTTGATCTTTTTCACAGAGTTTTTCACCCAGAAATCCCGACGGTTTCGCCATTTGCTGGAAGGTACGCCTGCCTTAGTCATTAATAAAGGGAAGATCAACTTCGATGAGCTTAAGAGAAATCACTTAGATCTGAATCAACTGCAGCATCTACTTCGTGCCAAAGATATTTTCTCAGTAAGGGAATGTGAATTTGCCCTTTTGGAGTCTGACGGTACGCTGAGTGTCATTAGAAAACCGCTTTATGAAATCGTACAGCGTCAAGACCTTAATATACCGGCAAAAAATGCTTCTCTCCCGCTTTCTTTAATTGTGGATGGAGAAATCGTTTACGATAATTTAAAGCTGGCCGAACAAAGAGAGGATTGGCTTTTAAGCGAAATAAAAAAACAAGGCTTCCTCTCCTCCAAGGACGTTTTGTATGCTGAATGGGAAGAAGGAGAAAGCCTTTTAGTACAAGGTTATTAATGGGGCTTAATGATGAGTTCATTATTTCTAATCGTGAACGATAAGAGTTTCTTTCGTTCAAGACTGGTAAGATAAGCTGTTACCGATGTTCTGAACAAAAGCCATTGCCCCACATTTGATACAGTTATTTTGTGTAAATTCAAATACTCTTTTATGAACTTTTCAAAAGAAAAGCCTTCTTTACTATCATTTACTAGTGTTAGAAGAGAATTCATACGTTCTTTATGAAGATCGATATTCTCCTGAACTGTTTTAACAAAGTTTTCTTCATAGTCCCCGTGTCCCGGAATCGCTCCTTTGCATGGTATGTGAAGGAGTTTTTCTAATGAATCCAGTGTTTGATCCGCGTCAATGATAAACGGAATGATATGCTTTTCCAACGTATCCCTGCCAAAATAACTGTCCGCTGCATATAAAACATCATCAACCAGCAAACCTACCTGACCATACGAATGACCCGGTAAATCAATTGCTTCAAAAGTGAAAGGACCAATGCTATTTTCACCAATCTTCAACTCATCATCAATGACCACTGATTGTCCTTCAAGAAACTTATTTCTCAAATCATTTATGGGGTTAGCTCCATTGAATAGATAAATCGGTTCCAGGATCGAATTCTCCATGATCGCTTTTTCTAGTTTTGGTGCAAACAATGGAGTCCCTTGTTTTTTCTTCAGGAAGTGAGCTCCTCCAAAATGATCGGCGTGGGCGTGGGTGATGACACAATAATCCAAGGGCCGTCCTTCATTGGATAAGATTTTGATCACTTTCTTCATGGCAGAATCGTCCAAACCACTGTCAATAAGAAGACCCTTTCCTTCTTTGATGCAGTAGCCAATGGTTACGCTGCCTGTAAATGCATAGCAATGCTCGGCAAGGTTTTGTAGTTTCAAGTGATTACCTCCAAATATGTCCGGGGCCATATATCAGCAGTTAATTAAAAAAACCCATAAGGAATGCTCCTTTTGGGTTTTTTCAAACTGCCTAAAAAAAAGCCCCTCAAACTTCTTTATACATATTCGTTAAAGTGCTTTCCTTTTCCTGTTAATTGGGCTAATAAGGTTGTTGGGATGGATGGTTTAGAGAGAGCTTGGTATGAAGTTTTTCGTTGATTGGATTGAATTACATGATAAGATGTTTCTGCTTCTTCAGTATGTGCTTGAGTTTTATTTTTCATGGGCTTTACAGGTTGGACGGGTAGAAAGGCAAACGGATGTTTTTCAACTTTTAATTCTCGTTCCTGATACTGTTTATACTGATGGTGGGGTATTGGAGCAATGTATCCCATTTTCATTACCTCCTTGGTATTAGTTACCCATATAGGGTTGAACATTAAACTTTATTTAGGCTTTATCGATCCTATGGTCTGTTCAGACTTTGTGGAAATATGTATCATGCCTGGATGAGTAATCTGACCACTCCTACACCGCAGTCAAAATATAAATAGGAGAATTAACATAAAATACGTGTTGGCACGCACCTTTATGTCCATTCTCCTTCATTTTATTTCTAACTTTTATTTCTTCCCCTTGTTTAACATATTGGAGATGGTTCCAAAGTCTAATTGCTTTCCATCATTCACAATCGACTGCACAATCTTATTTTCCATTTCCTTGTTTACGGGTTTATTGGCAATTTTAGATACGCGTTTAATGACGCTTCTAACGGTTGCTTCATCTTTGAAGTTTGCATTTTGTAATGAGTTCGCAAGCTCTAACACTTCGTTCATGTTTACGCCTGTCTTCTTCTCTAAATTCTTAAAAAAGTTATTATTCATTTCCTTCACGCCTCCTTTTAACTATAAGCATCATATGTAAAAAAAACAGGAGCGTGATTATGAATTACTAAATTTGAAGCTTGGAGTGATTTATTCGTTGAACCTAACCCATTGCCTTAACACATTCCCCGCTGTAGTACCCTCAAAGTTGCCAACTTCCCAAATAAAACAAAAGGCTTCTTTTCGCAAAGATTGTTGTTTTGTAACAAAAGGTCTGCTTGGGCTCTGTCCATTAGTGTGTGCTGGATGGTGAGAGTAACTGCTTCGCTTGCAGCTAGCGTTCGGCCAAGCCTCCTCAGCTTAGCCGAACGGGGTCTCGGCACGACCAAAATCCGCCGGAGTCTACGCAGTTCCCCTCACCATCTATAAGAATTTAGCGTGACAGAGCTTAAAAGGGGACAAAAACCATCTTAAAGAAATTATTTTTAAGGAAATCGAACATATCTCTCTTTAGAAGAGGATATTTTTTAAATATTGTTGGTTTATTTTGATTCTATAATAAAAATTCATGCTTAAAAAGTTGATTGAACGGAATGAGCTCGACTCCTGCGGGAGAGGCGGGACAGGTGAGACCCCGCAGGAGCGCAGCTACTAGGAGGCTCACCGCCCGCCCCGCGGAAAGCGAGCATCCTGTAGCCGAAATCTACTACTACTTTCTTCTTAAGATAGCCAGAAACTTTGCGAAAAGAGCAAAACAAAAAGACAAAATCTCTCAAATGAGGATTCTGCCTTTTGTACCCCTTTCTAACAGAAGCTAGCTCCAACGATAATTAAAAGAATGAAAAGCACAACGATTAATACAAAAGTTGATCCATAACCGCCTCCGCCATAACCACAGCCGCCGTAACCATATCCATAAGGCATTTTAGTATCACCTCTCTTTTACCTTTAGTCTCTTATAACATATGTATAGAGAGAACAATACGTATGGGCTTTCGAGGAATTTATTGTGTGTTTGTCCAATTGTACAGATCGAAGGTCAGGTTTCCTTCGCAGTCGAGTTGGGCAAGGAAAATGGATTCAACTTGCAATTGTCTCTTGGCTAGCTCTTTTTGTAACCAGGGTAGGGGAAATCCTACTTCTTGCAGAGCTACTTCATCTATTTCCCCATCTGAAATGACTGCCTGTGGAGGGGTGGACTTTTGTGAGATTTTATATATATCTTCTCGAACAAGCGGCCTTTTTTCTCTTTTGAGCAAAACACTTAGATCTCCGTTGGTGTCCAGTGACGCGAACTCCACATCTGCAGCTCTGAAAACGTCTTTCTTTCTCAATTGTTCCAGCAGTTCATCAACGGAATACTGTTCTTTCTTTAAAGCCTTCTCATCAATATTTCCATCCTTTATAAAAACAGTCGGTTTTCCCTCAGCAAATCGTCTAAATCGAACGCTCTTAAGAGAAAGATAGGAGAAAAGGAGTGGAAAGGTAAACCATAAAAAGATGCTCATCAGTCCTTCACTTAAAGGAAGACCCAGATCCATCGAAAGTGTCCCTGCAATGCTTCCAACTGTGATTCCTGTAATGTACTCAAAAAAAGACAATTTAGATAGCTGTTTTTTCCCCAGTAACTTGGTTATTGCAAATAAGGAAAGTAAGATAAATATACTGCGTAACGCCACCTCTAAGTATTCAGGCATCGATTTTCACCTCTCATCCTTTTGGTTTGAAAAGGAGTGCCCCAATGAAACCGAATATGATCGCGGAGGATATCCCTGAGCTAGTCACTTCAAACATCCCGGTAAGGACTCCCACTACCCCATGCTCCTGTGATTCCTGCATGGCACCATTGACCAGGGCGTTACCGAAACTTGTGATGGGAATGGTCGCTCCTGCACCGGCAAAATCAATGAGAGGTTCATACAATCCAAATCCCGAAAAAACCGCTCCTGCCACTACTAGTAAGCTTAGGGTATGGGCTGGAGTTAATTTAGCAACATCAAACAGTAATTGACCAATCACACAAATAATCCCGCCTATTGTAAAAGCCCAAAAAAACATCGCTAACACTTCGTTTCCTCCTTTCCTTTACATATATTCAATGGAAACCGCATGAGCAATACAGGGTATTGTTTCCCCTTGCTGAAAAGTCAATGGTGATAACAAGGCTCCCGTCGCTACAACTAAGATGCGTTTATATGTTCCTTTTTTCATTTCATTTAATAGGTGACCGTAAAGGACTGTAGCTGAACAGCCGGGACCACTGGCTCCGGATTGAACCGGCTGATTGTCTCCATAAATCAGTAATCCACAATCTTTAAACTGATGATCCGAGAAGTTGTATCCTTTTTCTTTCAGCATTTCAACAGCTGTCTGCCTGCCGATCTTAGCCAGATCACCTGTGATGATCAAATCGTAGTAAGAAGGATCTCTCCCCAAATCTTGAAAATGACCTGCAATCGTATCAGCAGCAGCCGGTGCCATGGCTCCTCCCATGTTAAAAGGATCCTTCAATCCCATATCCACCACCTTGCCGATGGTTGCAGAGGTAACTCTCGGTGTAGGGGCTGTAACAGACTTCCCTTCTCCTATTACTGCATAACCTGCACCTGTTACAGTCCACTGAGCTGTTGGAGGCTTCTGACCGCCATATTCAGTCGGGTACCGGAATTGTTTCTCAGTTGCTGCATTATGGCTGGATGCCCCTGTCACCACATGCTGAGCCCCATGATAATTAACCAAAAATGCAGATAACGCCAAACCCTCCATCGACGTTGAGCATGCTCCGAATAAACCGAAGTATGGGATTCCATTGGTTCTGGCAGCAAAGCTTGATGGGGTAATTTGATTAATAAGATCCCCCGTTAGGAAAAACTGTACATCGCTTTTTTGGAGAGACTGTTTTTCCAACGCAATCTGAACAGCATCTTCAATGAGAGTTCGATTGGCTTTTTCATATGTGTCCTGTCCCATCCACAGGTCATCATAAAACTGATCAAAGTCGGAAGCTAAGTTCCCTTTTTTTTCAAATGGACCGCCAACGACACCGGTAGACAGGATGGCCGGATGTGTAGGAAATACCCATGACCTTGAACCATTAAGCATTAAATCACCCCCAATTGAATTAAGATTGTCTTGATTAATGCAACGACAAAGGCTGAAAACACTCCGAATACAATAACCGAACCTGCAAGCTTGAACATATTACCGCCAACCCCTAAGACATACCCTTCCGTTTTATGCTCAATGGCAGCTGCAATAACAGAGTTACCAAATCCTGTTACAGGGACTGCACTACCTGCACCTGCAAACTGACCGATATGATCATAAACGCCAAAGCCCGTAAGAAGCATTGATATAAAAACCATAGTCGCAACGGTTGGATTTCCTGCCGTCTGCTCAGTGAAATCAAAGAAATAAATAAATATATACGTAAAAACCTGACCGATTAAGCAGAAGAATCCCCCCACAAAGAAAGCCTTTAGTACATTTTTAAGTAGTGGCCTCTTTGTTTCATATTGTTTTTCCAACTGTTCGTATTTTTTCTGTTCGGGCGTTTTTGGTGATTTCCCCACAAAACATTCCTCCTACGTCTTTTCCTTTTGAAGCTCCACAATATCCTGGAACTTCTTTTCCGCATCTTTCTTAGAAATCGAACCCCTCTTAAGTTCTTCCTTTAAACGGATGGTTTCAAGAAATATCTTGTAATCACTGGACAATATAAAGTCTTCATCCGGATATTTATCTTCTAAATAACGGTCCATCTTTTTTTCGATCTTCTTCATATGAAATCTTTGCAGGTGCTTCACTTTATATACCACAAGCGTTTCTTCTTTTCCTTGAATGACCGCTACGTCATAAAGCTCTTTCATTTTTGAAATTTCCCTCTTAATGGCATGTCCATAGCTGTCTGTTTCAGGATTGTCCACTAACTCAATGGGTGGCGGATCGGTTTTCTTCATCAGCGCAATTTTGCTGTCGTTTCCATCTTGCTTATTGGCGCAGCCAATTAAGACAAGTATCGTAAGTGGAACGATGATTCGTTTTTTGTTCATGACATATCCCTCTTTTATTTGTACTCATGTTTTATTTTTTTCATAAAGTCAGATTTTATGAAAAAAAAAACTGCCCATTTTGAGCAGTCTATCTTTTCTTCACTTTTGATCCACAACCGCAACCTTTTTTCTTAATGGGAGAATTCGTTGATTTCTTGGTATTTGTAGAAGTATTCTTCATAATGATCGCCTCCTTTTACCATTGCCTTTACGACCATTATATGTGCGATAGTGTAAGCTTGTTTCCACTAATTACCTAATGAGTTACTCTCTTATCCAACTTTGGACAGCCGCCTCTAATATGGAAGCAACTCCAGCAACTGCCAATACTGTGATAATCGGGATGAAAAATTGAGGAAAAAAAATATTTCCTCCATATAGGAATATAGCAACCCACATACCTGTACACCAATAACACGATAATAGTTCCCCTATAAACCCTTTTATTCCACCTTTTTTGGGTAAAAGGAAGATTTCTTCCTCCCCATCTACTGACATTTCAGATACTTCATCAAAAAAAGGAGACCTTAAGAATTCCGTTATTTTATCAAATACGATGAGGTGAGTCATTCTAAACACGGCAATACCCAATATAATTATGTCAAATATCTCCATATTCCCACTCCTTTTATAAACTATATCCCGCCCAATTTAGTCAAAAGGGGCATTTGTCCGTTACCCAATTTCCTCTTCTACAATATGTTATTAGTGTAGTGAAAATTATTTAAGGAGGAAAATTCTTATGGGTTGCGGTAATTACAGAAAAGATGACATTGCAGGTGCAAGAGACCGCGGTTGTGTATGCCTTGCTGTTCGCGCTATTAAAGATGTTCAAGATGCAGCAGATCAAGACTGTTTTGATTGTAAAAATGATTGTTTTCTTGAGCCATTAGGATCTTTGGTAAGTCCAGTTGGAAATGCACCAAATACTCGTGTTTTCAAACTTTATAATAAAAAAGGAGACCTATTCAAGGTTCACCCTAAACATTATTGCTGGAAAACACCTTACTTCCGTGTGAAGAATGTATTTGACGACTGCTGTGCTACACTTCAAGTATTGAAGAAAGTTCATGTTACAGGTGAAGACGTAGAATCAGAAGACGAATTAATGGGGTTAAACAATAACTTCATTTACGAATTGACTGGAGATTGTATCACAGTTGATCTAGATTGCTTCTGCGCTATCCAATGTATCGATGATGTAAGAGTAGAAGGAGTTTGTGACTAATCAGCAACGAGAATAAAAAGCCAGTCGGAAATTCCGGCTGGCTTCTTTTATTTCAATCCAATGATTTTGATCGCCTTTATTGAATTTCGTTTTAAAGTGATTTCTTCACCTTGAAACGTTTTAATATCAATTGATGCGCCATCTGCACTGGTTAGTACACCACGATACACCCCTTCTTCTGTTTGAAACGCACATGGAAATGGGGCTCTCCCCATTATACTCTGCTGCATATACTCAATTTTCCCATCCAGATCCAGGTCTTTAAATGGAGTAAGTGGTTTAAAGTAACCGTCATGTGCGTGTTCCAGTCCTAATTCACCTTGATTTGGTTCTTCACTATTAGGAGTCTCTTTTATAATGGGCCGAACCTCTTGAGTTTCTCTTTTTACAATCGTGTGATACTCAGGCTGCTTTAACCTCCCTAATGGAGCAGCTTCAAATAACTCAACGCTTTTCCTTTTCATTTCTATCGGCTGGGTGTTTCTTTCTTCTTTTTTTGGTTGAACGATACTTGACGATCCTCTATAGACTTCCTGCATACTGCTTTTCACATCATTCAATCTGGGTTGATGTATATATAATAGTGGCTTTTTCTGTCTATTCAATCCTATCCCTCCTTACATTCTACATTTATATGTATGCAGGAACCGCTTATGAGTTTCTTATTAGCTATAGATAAATACTATCTCTACATAACAAAAGAACCCCGGCTACAGTAAAATTTCTGCAACCAGGGTTCCGTATGTCTATATTTTAACCTAATACATGATAACCGGAGTCTACATGCAGGTTCTCACCTGTAATCCCTCTTGAATAATCACTAAAAAGGAATACAGCCGTATCACCGACTTCTTCTTGTGTTGTATTGCGGCGGAGCGGAGCACGCTCTTCGATTTCTTTCAGTATGCTGTTGAAGTCACCTACACCTTTAGCAGACAGGGTGCGGATCGGTCCTGCAGAAATCGCGTTCACACGAATGCCGTGCTTTCCAAGATCGCTGGCAAGATATTTCACACTCGCTTCAAGAGATGCTTTTGCTACACCCATTACGTTGTAGTTTTGCATCACTCTCTCACCACCAAGGTATGTCATGGAAACGATACTTCCACCTTCAGTCATAAGATCCTTCGCTACTTTAGCAACTGCTGTCAAGGAGTATGAGCTGATATTGTGGGCCAGAAGGAACCCGTCTCTTGTTGTGTTCATGTAATCACCAGCCAACTCTTCTTTATTGGCAAAAGCGATACAGTGGGCAAGTCCGTGAATCACTCCGACTTCTTCCTTAATCGTTGCAAAGCATTTTTCGATGTCTTCATCACTTGTTACATCACAAGGCAGCACTAATGAATCTTCTCCACCTTCTAATGTCCCGGCAAGATCTCTAACCCCTTTTTCAAAACGCTCGCCTGCATATGTAAAAATCAAACGTGCACCTGATTGATGTAAGGAACGGGCAATTCCCCATGCTATACTGCGTTTATTCGCAACTCCCATAACGACATATGTTTTACCTTTTAATGAAAGAGTCATTGTAATCCTCCTATTTATACATGTTATTAGTACCTGCTACTAATTCTACAGTAATCCAATGCAAAAGGAAAGAAGAATTCCTACAGGATTCTCCTTTTGACCTCTTCAATTTGAACGATATGCCTCTGTTCATGTTTACCGAGAAGCTCCAGTACTTGCCATATCGGCATATCCCCAAAGCGGTGATGGTTCATGGATTGGTTTTTCAGGCTCTCTTTAGTATAAAGTTTTAGAAAGTGTTTAGTGAGAGAACGGGATTCATCTAAGGCTTGAACTAAATCCTCTTTATTTTTAGGTTCGGAAGGCGGTTCGATTGGTGCCTTTAATTTCTTGGTTGAATCGTCAAATACGGATAAATCGACCGGCTTTTCATATGTGCCGTTTTGGTTCTCCGCTGAATCGAGAGCCAATGTTAGAAACCTTTTTTCAGCCCCGGCCAAATGGAGTACTATTTGCGCTATGCTCCATTCCTCAGGTGAAGGCTTCTCATTCAACTTCACAACAGACAAATCTCCAAAGCTTTCTTTCACCTTATCTCTGATTTCCATTACTCTAGTTTCCCACATGCTTTTAGCCTCCCAATCAATCTTCTCTTTTATTAGTTATTAGCGGTAAGAATGAAAACTCCTTTTTAAAAAAGTCTCTTTTCGTAAACATTGTGGCTATTTTACAGAAGAAAGTAGTAGTTGACTTCCGCTACAGGATGCTCGCTTTCTGCAGGGCGGGCGGTGAATAACTTCCAAAGAAATGAATTTATTTTGAGTGGTATGTGAAAACAGGGACCGTTGCTTTTTGTGGGATCTCGACCTTTCCTCTATTTCCCGCAGGAGTCAAGTGCCTTCCGCTACAATCCACTCTGTGCTATTACATTCTTACTGCCTATAAGTATAGATAAACAAACACAAAACATTATGATAGCTCAAAAATCAGTTTTCAGTCATTTTTTAAAAGAAATAAATAAAAACAAAATCTATTAGCAAACAACCGCTTTCTAAGATGATTTCCTTTTGAGGAAGAAGAATTCTGTTTTCTAGTTAAGTTGTTTTGGACACCTTGTAGCTCTGTCACGAAAATTCGCGTGAAGATGGTGAGGGGAACTGCGTAGACACCTGCGGATTTTGGACGTGCCGAGACCCCGTTCGGCTAAGCTGAGGAGGCTCGGCCGAACGCTAGCTGCAAGCGGAGCAGTTCCCCTCACCATCCAGCACACACTAATGGATAGAGACCAAGCAGACTTTTGTTAAAAACACCTTTTTTTAGTTATTAGAGATTAGAACTTAAACTCCTTTAATAAATAAAACTTCCCAAGAAAAATTTCTTGGGAAGTTGATTATTTCTTAGCAGTACTCACAGAATTCAAGCTCGCGTTTAAGTTCATCTACATATTCTTTTGAACCGGTGACGATCAAGCGGTCGTTCATGTGGAGTTCTGTATCTCCGTGAGGAACAATGGAATCTTTCCCTCTAAAGATCCGAACAAAGATAACATCTCCTGTAAACGGAAATTTCCGAAGGGTCATGCCTTCAAATTGACTGTTCAGCATGCGAATCTCATATAGCGATGTCTCTTGGTTCGTAAGGATATTCATGACAGACGGTGACTCAATAAGTGCACGCAGTAAGGCTTTCGTTGACAGGAACACGGAATAAACTTCAATATCCTGTTCTCGCAGAGTCTCATGTAAGTCAGGACTCTCAACCCTTACAATGACACGATTCACGCCATATTCTTTAGCGGTAACGGCAAGTGTTGCATTGATTTCTTCATCACCCGTTGAGATCACAATAATGTCTGATTCAAAGATGTTGTTCTCTTCGAGCGTACCTAACTCGTAATTATCAATTTCATTGATGGTAAACAGAGAATCAGCAATATTGCGATCAGACTTATCTTGTTTTGTATGATACAAGACTGGTTCATAAAGGGATGAATGAAGCTCCCTTGAAACCGGCATCGTAAGTTGATTCGCTCCCAGGAACGTAATCTTGAGCTTTTTCTCTTTTGCACTTTCCCTTGGGAAGAGCTTTTTGAAGAATATTGGTGTAATAATACACGTAATCACGGCTACTAATATAAGGGTACCACTCATTTGTGCTGTGATAATTTCCATTCTCTCTGCGATTTTCGCAGCCGCAATGACCAGAGATAATGTTGATGTAAGTAAAAATGCTGATGCAATCGTAGTTTTCGTATCATACCAATACTTTAATAAGTAAACCGGGATGATTTTCGAAACTAGGAACGCAAGCAGAAGTAATGGAATCAACAGCAGCATCTTTTTATCACTGAGCAGTGAGCCAAGATCCAATTCAACCCCTACCATCACGAAGAAGATCGGGATTAAGAATCCATAACCAAAGGAATCAAGCTTATGAACCATTTCTTGATTAGGTGCCAATAATGAAACCAGTACACCTGCAAGGAATGCACCTAGAATGTTTTCAGCCCCAACGGTTTCAGATACAGCTACAAGTAGAATGATCAATGTAAAGACAGCTCGTGTGCCGATTTGAACGGTACCTGTCGACAAGCTCTTGATGAAGGAATTGTTCTTCAACCTCTTTGCCAGGAAATATAAGAGTACTCCAACACCGAACAGGATGAGGAGAAGCCACATGTTTCCATGACCTTCACCGTATAGTGACACGAATACAGCCAGTAATATCATAGTCACAAGGTCTGCAATAACCGCCACAAGCAGGATGATCTGCCCGATGGCGCTTTTCATGATATGTGCTTCCTTAAGTGTAGGAACCACAACACCAAGTGAAATGGTGGAGATAATAAGGGTCATTAAGAATGCATTATCAATCAGCCCGAATAAGACGAACAAATAAGACAGGCCAAGTGAAACAAAGAATATCCCGATAAATATAATAGTCGCTACCTTCAGACGGTTCGGTTCTTCTTTTCCATTCGGTAACCGTTCTTTTTTCTTCTTTCCTCCTGAAAAAGCAGTGAAATCAATTTCCAGTCCACTTAAGAACATTAGGAAAATAAATCCAAGTGTAGACAGTGTTTCCAACCACATGTCCTGGTGAACGATATTAAATCCGCTCTTACCTATTATTAATCCCATAATGATTTCAGCGATGACTACAGGGATAAAATTCAATTTGAATTTATGCAGCAATATGGGAGTTAAAAAAGCTACAAGAATGACAATAACTAATGATGCAACGGACGCATGCTGTTCCATCTATACCTCCCCCTCTCTCTTCTCTCTATATTAAGTGATTCATAAACAATGTCGCTAAGCCAAAATAAATTAAAATACTGATAATATCATTTATCGTCGTAATAAAAGGACCAGAAGCGACAGCTGGGTCCACTTTTAGTTTGTGCATAAGTAACGGTACTAATGTACCAGCGAGCGTTGCAACAAATAATGAGACCAACACGGAGATCCCAACGAGAACCCCCAGGAAGAATTCCCCTTTCCATACATAGACCACGATGCTGACGACTATCCCGCATGTAGTACCAGTTATAAGTCCGGTTCCCGCTTCACGGATGACAAGGGACATCTTGTTTTCCTTTTCCAGGTCACCGGTCGCAATCCCTCTAACGGCAACGGCAAGGGCCTGGGTTCCCGTATTACCTGCCATTCCGGCGATCAAGGGGATAAATACGGCAAGAATCGCTACTTTATCTAACGTGTCTTCAAATCTCCCGATAAGGCTTGCGGTGAACATTCCTAAAAATAGTAATGCAATCAGCCATGGAAGACGCTTCTTCGCTGCATTAAATGGACTTCGGTCGATGGAATCCAAATCGGCGATACCAGCTAACTTTGAATAGTCATCAGATGCTTCTTCTTCCATAACGTCCATAATGTCATCTACGGTAATGATCCCCAGTAAGTGATGTTGGAAATCAACAACAGGCAAAGCAAGGAAGTCATAATCTTTCATTTGTCTCGCGACTGCCTCCTGATCTTCGCTGACGCCTACAGACATGACACGATCACTCATGATTTCGCCTATCATCACATCATCATGGCTGATGATGAGATCCCTTAGGGAGATAACCCCGACGAGCTTTTTATCATCATCCACTACATAAATGTAGTAAATCGTTTCAGCATTAGGGGCTTCGTTTTTCAATATATACATGGCCGATCGGACGGTCTGATTCTTGGATATGGAGACAAACTCAGTAGTCATGATACTACCGGCTGTGTATTCTTCATAATGCAATAATTCTTTAATTTCTTTAGCTGATTCATCATCCATGATCGTTAAATAACTAACTACCTGGTCCTTATCCAGTTCATTTAAGACATCCACCGCGTCATCGGCATACATATTCGATAGCATTTCAGCAGCATATGTAGGATTCATCTCGGCTAATATATCCTGATAGTCCTCTTCATCTATATCCAGACTTTCAAAAAGCTCCGCCATCTCTTCCGGAGACAGATAATGATACAGGTGGCTTCGTAAACCTTCATCTATTTTCGAAAAGAACTTTGCTTGGTCATAAGAGTGTAAATGGACGAATTCTGAGCGAAATAAATCCAGATCTTCTTCTTGAAGGGCTCTAATGAGAAGGTCTTCATCATACATTTCTTTTTCTTGTTTATCTCTTTCTTTTGATTGATCTTGAGTTACTTCAGACATCATATACACCCTCCTTCTTATCTTGAATTGTATATAGTCGTAATAATACTAGCAAATCTTCAGACGAATGTCTCTTATGAAATGATAACCATCCTTGTATATGGTACGGGTTAGGTACGGAACTTATAAGAGAAATATGAATAAACATCCGCTCGATATGAAAGACTGAATCATTAATATGGCATAAAATAAGCGAAAAGAAAAGAAAAATGCCACAGGAAAGTAGGTATCCTATGAAAATAGATATAATCGGAGACATTCATGGATGTTATAAAGAGTTTAAAGAATTAACAAAAAAGTTAGGCTACGATTGGACATCCGGTCTCCCCGTTCATCCCCAAGGAAGGCTGCTCGGCTTTGTAGGGGATTTAACTGACCGGGGTCATCACTCGCTTCAGACCATTTCAACGGTCTTTAACCTGTTTGAAAAAGGATCTCTTTACTATGTCCCTGGAAACCATTGTAATAAACTCTATCGCTACTTCCTCGGGAATAATGTGAAGATCCTGCACGGGCTAGAAACGACAGTAGCGGAACTGAGTGCCCTTCCCCGGAGTGAAAGAGACCGTTATCGGGATATGTTTCTCTCCTTGTATGAACAGTCCCCTTTATATCACGTGTTGGATGACGGAAAGCTGATCATCGCCCATGCCGGTATAAAAGAAGAGCTGATCGGAAAGCAGAATAATCGGGTGAAAACATTTGTTCTGTACGGTGACATCACAGGTGAGAAGCATGAAGACGGGACGCCGGTCAGAAAAGATTGGGCTTCGGATTATAAAGGTGAAGCGTGGATCGTATATGGCCACACCCCGGTAAAAGAGGCCCGGATCCTTAATAAGACTGCGAATATTGATACAGGGGCTGTGTTTGGAGGGAAGTTGACTGCTTTGAGATACCCCGAGATCGAAGTGGTGAGTGTGGGGTCGAGCATGCCTTTTGTGGAGGAGAAGTTTCGGAGATTTGAATAAGGTGGTATGGTAGTGCTGGTGGTAGTGTTTGTTCCCACTCCACACACCAAAAAAAGAGATTCTTTTCAGTTCAACTGAAAAAGAATCTCTTTTTTCATTGTCTTTCAAGCAAAATCCGCATATCCCGAGGCATCACAGCCTCCAAATGCACCCATTCTTTCTTGACAGGATGAAAAAAAGACAGCTTCTTACAATGCAGAGCCTGCCTTCCCATCAGCTCCACACTACCTCCATACAAATCATCCCCTGCCAGTGGATGTCCGATAAATGACATGTGAACCCTGATTTGGTGAGTTCTCCCCGTTTCCAATCTCAATTCAATATGAGCGAAACCCTTGAACTGCTTTTTCACTCTATAGTGTGTCAGGGCATACTGTCCATCCTGCCGCACTTCTCTTTCAATGATACTATCCAGTTTCCGGCCGATAGGCTCTTCGATCGTACCAATGTCCGAGTCCAACCAACCTTCTGCTAAAGCTTCATACGTTCTCTTAATTTCCCGCCCCTTCTGCTGAAGGCTGAATAAATGATGAACGTGGCGGTGTTTTGCTATTAGAACAAGCCCTGATGTATCCTTATCTAATCGAGTAACGATATGAACAGTTGAACAAATACCGACCCTCTCATAATAACCGGCTATGGCATTGGCGAGACTTCCTGTCGACTCATTCTTAGTCGGAATGATTTCATCCCCCATGGCTTATCTACTACGAGAACATCCCCATCCTCATATATGATTGACAATGGAATCTCTTCGGCAACTAAGGACTCACTCCCTTTTTCTTCAGGGAACCTCATCTCAAGAATATCCCCTTCTATAAGGTCATATCGGACATTTTCTTCTTTTCCATTAACGGTTATCGTCCCTCCATCAAACTTCACAGCAGTCAGTGTACGCTTTGAAATCTGCTGATCGATTAGAAACTCTCTCATCAGTTTCCCGTCATAGGAAGAAGGGATAACCCATTTCAATGTATAGAATTTCACCGTACAATTCCTAAACCCGAGTTATTCATCAGCCACAAATGAATCATGCACCCTTTTCCAAAACGGGAATGGACGGAAGCGGGCAAAACGGATTTTCTCATCAGCGACACGATATTGAATGCTCTTCACATCTTTATGAAGAAGAGATAGATGGTCGATGGTGACCAGGAAATCTGGTCCATTCACAGGCTTGAGCATGCATGTATGATGTGCTGGTAAAATCAAAGGTGATCCGATGGTACGAAATACACGATTATTGATGGAAGCCATCTCCGCAAATTGAATAGCTGGAAGAGACGGGTGAATGATTGCCCCGCCAAGTGCTTTATTGTAAGCCGTACTACCAGATGGAGTCGATAAGCAGAGTCCATCTCCTCTAAATCGTTCAAAATGCTGGCCCCTGATCTCCACGTCCATGACCAGGGTTCCTTCGACACTTTTGACCGTCGATTCATTTAGCGCTAAGTAACGGGTTTCTTTCCCTCCATGCTGATAGCGGATGATCGTTTCTAATAATGGGTATTCGATAATTTGATAAGGTGTCTTCGCTATGGCGATCACGAGCTTCTCGATCTCTTCCGGCACCCAATCGGCGTAAAAGCCGAGATGTCCTGTATGTACACCAACAAATGCTGTCTTATCTAACCGGGATCTGTAGCGATGAAATGCATAAAGCAGCGTCCCATCTCCTCCAACCGATATGACGATATCCGGTTGGTCATCATCATAGGTTAAATTAAAATCTTGGAGATAGGTCCTCATTTTGTGCATTAATGTATTGGACTTCGAATCACCTTTTGATGTAATCGCGAACTTCATTCGTGTACCCCCTTCAAGTCACTGCTGATTTGGTTTGGAGCTTTTCCCCCGTTGATCCTTTTCCTTTTTGTTTGTAAATATGACTTGGGCTTCCTGAATTTCTTCACGAATCAGGCTCATTTCTTCATCCAGTCGAAAGACAGCTTCAGCAGCGCTTTGAATGCGAAGACGAACTTGCTCGGGAATCTGTCCACTGTACTTATAATTCAAAGAATGCTCTATCGTAGCCCAAAAGTTCATCGAAAGTGTCCGGATTTGGATTTCTACCAGAATATTTTTTTCTCCGTGAATCGTTTGTACCGGATAATCAATGACAATATGATAGGAACGGTATCCACTTTGTTTCTTATGGGTCACGTAATCTCTTTCTTCTATAATAGTAAAGTCATTCCGCCCACGTAGCTTTTCCACTACCACATGAATATCCTCCACGAATTGACACATCATCCTGAGTCCGGCGATATCTTGCATTTCTGTTTCAATATTCGATAGCTTGATCCCTTTTTGATTTGCTTTATCAAGAATACTCGCGATTGGCTTTACTCTTCCAGTCACAAATTCAATGGGAGAATGTGTGTTATGAAGTTCATATTCTCCCCTCATCCCTTTAAGCTTAATCTTCAATTCGTCAACCGCTTGCTTGTAGGGAGCTAAAAATTGTTCCCAGTGATTCATTCTCCTCACCTCTTTACGTCACGTGACTACTTATCAAGAAATACGCTCTCTACCTTTTTAACCATTTCGTCACCGTAGTTCCCATTTCCTTCTATATTGGCCACAAGATAGTCGAGCTCTGCAGTGAATTGATCCAACTCCAAAGAATAATCATTGCTTTTTGCAATAACGGCACTCTTTTCTTGAAGTGCTTTTTTCAATTCATCCCAAATCGACTCTTCAAGGTATAAGTAAACATATTCCTCTTCATTTTCTGCTAAGTATACGAAAGCATAGCGATCGGAGTCTGCAATAATTTGACCAGCTGCAGTTGTCCCTTGCAGGAGATCTGCTTGGTCGGTATGTAAGTATAGTGTACCGTTTTCATAAGTTGTGTGTTTAAATTGAACTATTTTCCTCATGCTTTTCTTCATCCTTCCATTAAACAATCAGTATCATTTTAACATAAGACAACCATTTCATCTAAACATTGAAGTTCTCTTTTATTAAAGAGATAATAGAAGAAGTATGCAAGGAAAGGATGCTTTTCATGGCACAGGAAATTGAAATAGAATTCAAGAATCTAGTAACACAAGATGAATTTACGCGATTAACCTCTCATTTTCAAATAAAAGAGGAAGATTTCTTATCTCAAGACAATCACTATTTTGATACGCCAGACTATCAATTAAAGGGTAATCAATCTGCCTTAAGAATTCGGGAGAAGAACGGGACTTACACGCTGACCTTAAAAACCCCTTTAGAAGAGGATCTACTAGAAACGAACCAAAGGTTAACAATAGAAGAGTCTGAATCTCTTTTACATCAAGGGGCATTCCCTGAAGGAGAAGTCAAAGATGTTCTGATTTCCCTTCAAATCCCCACTCAATCCCTTCACCATTTCGGAACGCTGACGACAAGCCGGGCTGAAATCGACTACAAAGCCGGGCTCCTGGTCTTCGATAAGAGCTCATATTTACAAAAGGAAGACTATGAGCTGGAATATGAAGTGAAAGAGCGTATTTCAGGTGAAACTATATTCCTGAACTTACTGAAGGAACTAAACATTCCACTTCGTAAAACGGATAATAAAATCAAACGTTTTTATTTGGAAAAATTAAAAAAGTAGTGAGGATTACCGATATAGTATATAAATAAAAGTCTTCCAGAAGAGGAGTTATACTCATGAATGTTCAGCAGTTGAGAACGATGATGGAGTTGCAAGCTCTAAACAGCTTGGGTTCAGTATCTTCTGTTCAGCAAAACACTGGCCAATCCAGTGATCTATTTCAACAACTCTTAAATCAGGCACTTCACACTAACCAGAACCATTTAAATATAAACCAAACATTAGGGGCCGTTAAAGAGGCACTGGGAACCAGAACAGCCTTCTCGATTTCACCTCCTCCTCCTGGACTTTCCGCTTTAAACAAACCGAACCGGAATGCTCCTCAGGAGATTGATGAAATCATCTCCCGAGCGGCCGATCACTATGGTATCCCCATAAAACTGATTCAAGCGGTCATTAAACAGGAGTCCAACTTCAACCCTAATGCCGTTAGTCATGCAGGGGCATCCGGATTAATGCAGCTCATGCCCAGTACAGCAAGGGGGCTTGGCGTAAACAATATCTTTGACCCGGAAGAAAACGTATTCGCCGGAACGAAATACTTAAAGCAGATGCTCGATAAGTACAATGGGGACGTTAAACTGGCTCTAGCTGCCTATAATGCAGGTCCCGGAAATGTTGATAAATACAACGGCATCCCACCGTTTAAAGAAACCACTGCTTATGTAAAGAAAGTGACCGATCGCTATTTTGCATGACCTCTCAGAGCAGGCTGACCTCTACTTCCTGGTCAGCCTTTTCTTATGTATTTTCCTATTAAGATTTAAGACATAAAACTAAAGTCTGATAGCCCTATCTCCTCTTAAATCCACCTGCACCATCCCCCACAAACTTCCCGGAATCGGGATAGACATCAGAAAGAAGGCTACACTAATTTAGGAATAATAAGTTGATGTAAGGCGATTTGTTTGAGATATAAATAAATGCTTGCTAGAATAAACATACAATCTAAGTAAAAAGGAGTCATTCTTATGGTCGAGAAACCACAAATGCCTTATAATCTTATCGGCGAAAAGAAACTCTCCATGCTCGTTGAAGCTTTTTATAGTAAAGTAGCGAATCATCCCGAGTTAGCACCAATATTCCCAGATGATTTAACCGAGACAGCTCGCAAACAAAAACAATTTCTCACTCAATATTTAGGTGGTCCTTCGCTTTTCACAGAGGAGCATGGTCACCCCATGCTACGCGCAAGGCATCTGCCATTTCCCATCACAGAAGAACGGGCAAAGGCTTGGTTAAGCTGTATGCACGAGGCAATGGATGAAGTCAATCTAGAGGGTCCAGTGAGAGATGACTTTTTTCACAGACTCGTATTAACCGCCCATCATATGGTGAATACAGAAACACCAAAGGGTACTAGCCTTGACTAGAACAAATAGCTGGCATCACCTAAAAGGGTGTGGATATGATAAGAAACCTCTGGAAATATATATGTTTGTTGACCCTCTTTGCCCGGAATGCTGGGCACTGGAACCAATCTTAAAAAAATTGCACATTGAATACGGACAATACTTTCGTATTCGTTACATTTTGAGTGGACAGCTTGCTTCTTTAAACCTTGCAACCAAACGTAAGCAGGAAGATTTAGCCCAGAAATGGGATAAAACAGCCAGCCGTTCGGGAATGTCATGCGACGGAAGCTTATGGATAGATAATCCAATTGATTCACCTTATCTTGCTTCTTTCGCCATTAAAGCTGCCGAGCTTCAAGGAAAGCATTCGGGTATCAGGTTTCTAAGGTTTTTACAGGAAAGATTATTCTTACAGAAACAGGACATTTCAAATATCGAGGTACTCAAGGAGTGTGCTCAAGCCGCCAAGCTTGATTTGAGTGAATTTATGAACGATATCAATTCATCATCTGCGTCCAAAGCCTTTCAGTGTGATGTAAAGATCACATCTGAGATGGAAGTAGAAGAAATTCCTACATTGGTCTTCTTTAATGAAAATATTGAAGATGAAGGCTTAAAGATCACGGGATTGTATTCCTACGAGGTATATGTTCATATTATTGAAGAAATGCTTGGGGAGAAGCCTGATAAGCAACCATTGCCTCCACTGGAAGTATTCATGAAATATTATCGTGTAGTGGCATCGAAGGAAATAGCCGTGGTCTATGATTTATCTATAGAAGAAGTAGAAAAGCAAATGAAGAAATGGACACTTCAGCAAAAAGTAAAGAGGCTCCCTGCAAAGCACGGAACTTTCTGGAAATATATAAGCGGTTAATTATTTCAATATATTAAAATAACCGTATAAACAAGAAAAGCCGATGTTGTTTCCAACATCGGTTTTTCAATACGAACAAAGGGGATGGGAGAAATTTTTCACGGTCAAACTAAGGGGTATATGTTTGCTTGTGATCAACTTCACACTGATAATATATCACGCATACACTTGTATTGGCAAGCTGTTTGTATGGTATTTCACAATATTGTCAAAAACCATTCATGTTCCCCTCCCCTCCTTCATATATATGTGTATAAGACAACTTATCACCGGAGGGAAATGCTATGGCACTAAAAATAAAATATGGAATCCTCCTGCTGTTAATCCTGATCAGCTTCTTCATAAACGTCCTCGGACTCATGCGCCTGGTTCCAATCTATATAACATCCCCGATCCTCTTTCTCTCACTCCTACTCTTCTTCCACTCTCTCGGAAACCGCAACCGCTTCAAAGGATTCAAATCAATGAAATGAGGGACGGACCTTTCTTTCGAAAAATTCCCCAAAAATAAAACTCCCCTTAGAAAGGAATTCCTTTCTAAGGGGAGTTTATGTTTAAACCAATAGGCACCTGATCTCTATTTACTGTAATTTTTTAAGCAGTTCTTCCATTTCATTCAACTTTTCTTCAAAGACTTTGCATGCGTCTTCAACCGGCTTGGAGGTTGTCATATCCACTCCTGCTTTTTTCAGTACTTCAATAGGATAATCAGAGCTGCCCGCTTTCAGGAAATCGATGTAGCGTTCTACGGCAGGCTCTCCTTCTTCAAGGATTTGCTGACTGAGAGCGGTCGCAGCCGAGAAGCCGGTTGCATATTGATAAACATAGTAATTGTAGTAGAAGTGAGGAATTCGAGCCCATTCCAATCCAATCTCTTCATCAATCGAGATGTCTTCTCCAAAATATTTCTTATTTAATTCATAATATTCTTTTGTTAGAAATTCAGAAGTAAGAGCTTCTCCTTCTTGGGCTTTTTTATGAATGAGGTGTTCAAACTCAGCAAACATGGTTTGTCGGAAAACGGTGCCTCTGAATCCTTCCAGGTAATGATTTAATAGGTACAGACGTTTTTTCTCGTCATCAATTGTATTTAATAGATAATCATTCAATAAAGCTTCATTACACGTAGAAGCCACCTCGGCAACAAAGATGGAGTAATGCCCATACGTGTACGGCTGAGCACTGCGCGTATAATAGCTGTGAACACTATGTCCGAATTCATGAGCCAATGTAAATAGATTGTTTACATTATCCTGCCAGTTCATGAGGATATAAGGGTTGGTGCCGTATGCTCCTGAAGAGTATGCACCACTTCTTTTTCCTTTGTTCTCGACAACATCCACCCAACGGTTATCAAAGCCTTCTTTCAGGACATTGGCATATTCTTCTCCTAAAGGCTTTAAGCCATCCAGGATCATGTTCTGTGCTTCATCATAGCTGATGTCCATCTTGACTTCCTTCACTAACGGTGTATATAGGTCATACATATGAACTTCATCCAAGCTTAATACTTTCTTACGAAGCTTTACATAGCGCTGCAACAAATGAAGGTTCTTATTGACCGTATCAACCAGGTTATCATACACCTGTTCAGGAATATTGTTATTTGATAATGCCGCATGTCTTGCTGAATCGTAATGTCTTACGTTTGCGACGAAATTATCTTTCTTCACTGCTCCACTTAATGTAGAGGCAAACGTATTTTCGAATTTGCCGTATGTTTCATACACCTTTTTAAACGCTTCTTCCCGTACGCGTCGATCGCTGCTCTCAAGGAAACGAATGAAACGGCCATGTGTGATATCAACTTCTTCCCCGTTTTCATCTTTAATGCTCGGAAACTCCATGTCTGCATTGTTCAGCATACCAAACGTGTTACTCGCCGCACTGAACACTTCGGAAGCTTGAGCAAGTAATGCTTCTTCATCCGCTGAAAGAACATGTGGACGCTGGAGATTAATTTCTTCTAAAGCATGATTGTATTGCTTCAGCTCTTCCTTTTCGTTAAGAAATCCTTGAAGCTTACTTTCCTCAATCAAAAGCACTTCAGGTACTAAGTAGGCAAATTTACTCCCTAACTGTGTATAAAGACTTTTGGCACGGTCATCGAGTCCTTGATAGTATGAATTAGTTGTGTCCTGATCATAGCGCATATGAGAATATGTATACACCCTACCCATACGTTCCATAATTTCATCTTGGAAGGCAAATGCTTTATAAAGCTGATCTGCACTCTCACCTAAAGTTCCTTTAAACTCGTCTGCTTTACCCGTTAACTCTTTAATTGCTTTGTATTCTTTTTCCCACGCTTCATCACTTTCAAATATATCTTCCAATCTCCACGTTAACTTCTCATCTACCTCTTTCCTGCCAGGCAGACTTTTCGTAGCTGTATCTTTTGACATATACATCCTCCATTCTGAAATCTACAGAAAATTCCTTATAGTTACATTCTCTCTTATCTAAGATTTTCCTGCAACAAAACAATCTTTGTTAGACCTTTTTTAATATATGCTTCCATTTAGAAAAAAAATCATGCTGATGCTTTTCGAAACCTGAAAAGTTGTCTGGACAATTCCACGGCCCAGAGAGCTGATATTGCCCATCCTCCATCCTTCTGACCACCTGCATATCCTTCAAGAGAGCCAAATAACTCTTTACTATTTCCTTTAGTAGTTGGTCCCCCCATACAAAAGGAAGCGAACGGAATTCTAAATAACCTCTATCCATTCTTCTTTTTATCACCTCAACTACTTTTTCCTCTGAAATAAACCGATCCTTCTTCATACAATCCTTCCATATATAGTATTGCCACTCGATCGCATGATTCTTAAAATGGATTCCATGAGGGGATACTGGCATACCAACAAACAAAGGTAAATATAGAAACGTATCACCTTCTCTATACACTTCCCGTAAAAATATATCGCTTTTCGCTTTACTGTAATGAAGTTTATTATAGATCCACTTCATTCGGAATTGATTCCAGTTTTTTAATAGATATGGATGATGAACTGTAGAATGTGGAATGGACAAAGGAAGAGTAAATTGCTCGATAGGGATCCTGACAGGTGCTGCACTAATAAAAGCTGAGACTGAAACAGGTATGAGATGAGTAAATAATTTAAAGCTTCTATCTTCAGGAGAAAAATGGAGAAGGAAATGGTTTAAATGGGGTGAATACCGGATAAATGCTTGCTGAAATGACGGTAAATGCAATAATCCCTTTTGCTTTACTGTCACCGGTTGAGTAAGCATCCAAAACGGAGTGATGTTTTGACTGTGATATCCTTGAGTTCTAGAAAGGATGTCGGGAATGGGAATGGAAGAACATTGAATCTCAATGGCAATTTTTTTCGATTCCGTTTTTACATAAACATCAGCGATTTGCTGAACTTCTTTTACATAATATTCAACCTTCACCTCCGAATAATGCTCTCTTAACCTTTCATATAGCAGTTGCTTACTAAGCAGATGTCGCGGTGACTCATGCTGCTTGCCGATCTCACAATGGGAGTGTGAAAGATGAGCAAAATGTGGAACGTTTTGGTTTCCGATGCGAAGATTCATTTCGGATGAACAATGAGGACAGAGAAATATATGACGCTTACTTCGCAGACTCTTTAATTCCTCTCTTGAGTAAAGGATGGTTGAAAACACTTTCTCTTGAAATAAAGCTGTTAACATAGAACACCTCCTTCAATAATTATTCGTCAAAAGTCGTGAAAATCCTTCAAAAAAAACCTTCAAGAAAAAAATCACTTGAAGGCTTCATCTTATAATAGAGGTGACATTAAGCGTGAAGTGGATTCCAATAACCTGTAGCCAAGATGTCTCTTTTGAAACTCTTCCAGCTGCAGTTCTTCTGCATCCTCTAAGTCATGTAAATACTCCTTCACAAGAGAGTCAGTACTTTCTGTTTTATATAGAAATGCGTTGACTTCAAAGTTTAAATGAAAACTTCTCATATCCATATTTGATGTCCCGATTGATGCCATTTCTTCATCAACGATAACAATCTTACTATGCATAAAGCCTTTTTGATATTCGAAGATTCGTGCTCCTGCTTCGAGAAGATCCGGGAAATAAGATCGTGAAGCGTGAAACACAATTCGTTTATCAGGCTTATGGGGAACCAATAACCTTACATCCACACCACTCAAAGCAGCAATTTTAAGTGCTGAGAAAATATCATCATCCGGTATGAAATAAGGTGATGCAACCCATACGCTTTTTCTTGCAGAAGTGATCATAGAGAAGAAGATATTCTTCAAAACGCTCAACTCATTATCAGGTCCTCCTGCAATCATTTGAACTCCACCATCGTTTGCATTTTCCAATGGATCAGGACTTAAATACCCTGGAGTCAAGAAATCGTCATTCGTCATATAATACCAATCTTGAAGAAAGATGAGCTGCAACGTGCGAACCGCTTCACCCCTTACAAATAGGTGGGTATCCCGCCAAAAACCAAAATGTGGATTCTTACCTAAGTACTCATCGCCAATATTAAGTCCCCCAACAAATCCTATACTTCCATCAATGACGATGATCTTGCGATGATTTCGAAAATTAAACTTATTATTAAGAACAGGAATTTTGACGGGACCAAACGGAACCACTTCAATCCCTGCATCTTTTAATTCAGCAATATAATCCTTTGATAATTGCCAAGCCCCAACCGCGTCATAAAGAAAGCGAATTTTCACCCCATCATTGGCTCGTTCAATAAGGATATCTTTAATCTGATTTCCAATATCATCATGACGGACAATATAATATTCCATATGAATGTGATGCTTGGCAGTTTTTAACCACCTCAGGATTTCTCCGAATGTCTCGTTACCATTGGTTAAAAGCTTCGTTTCACTGGAAAAAGAAATGGCACTGTTTCCTATTCGCTGAGCAAGCTGAAAGTGCTTTTCCTGAAACAAACCAAACATTTCAGCGTTCATTTCCTTAGGGCCAGGCTCAAATTTATTGTAGGTTTCCTTGTCCAATATGTACTTCTTCTTATACATTTTCTCTTTCCGGTAGTTTCGGCCAAACAATAAATAGAAGATAAAACCAAGGAATGGAAAAGCACCTAAAACAACTAACCATGTTAATGTTTGAGTGGGATGACGATTCTCAAAGAAGATAAGAAATCCTATCACAATTACAGAGAAAGTAAAAACCAGACTAATATATTTGACCATACCTGAAAGGTATTGATCAAAATAAAAAAAATAACTTAACACGAGAACAGCAATAAATATGAGGACTCTCACTGTATTTTTCATACTTCTAACACCTTCCACTGGCTTAATGATACTAAATAAATAAAAAAATACCGATTTCTAAATGAAACCGGTATGATCCTTACGAAAAGTGTCCACTTAATGTCCCAAACACATGTTCATTAATGACTACTTTTCCATACTCTTCTAGGCGATGAACGGTCATTCGTGACTCATCCGCATATTCAAGTAGTATACTTAACATATTGTCGATATCTTCTTCAGAGAAGTGCTCTTCTGAAAATTTAACGTAAATAAAATATTTATCTTCGAATGCAAGCAGCTTTGTTTCTAAATGATCTAAAGGCATGTCTTTCATTCGATGGGATAAAGAAACCGCATCTTCGAAATCATTGAACTTCAATGTGAAATCCAGTGCCACTTCTGCTTCTCCATCTTGATCCTGCTTGATTTGGAAATGCTGATCCAGAAGTTCCTCTATGCGTTCATCTACAGGAAGTTCCTTGAGTTTATCCTCTGGAATAGGCAACTCGAATCGTTGACCATCCTTTGAAACCTGAGCTCTTGTAACCAGTACTTCAAGCCCTTTATCTAACGCTTGAACTTGAATCCATAGCGGTCCTTCAATTCCGAAATCTTCTTCTTGATGAACTTCATCCATCATTTCCCAGAAGAGTTCTTCACTTCTTTCACGATTATACCAGATCTCCTCGCGGTCAAAGCCGCGATCTTCTATATCTCCATATGATATATAGAACTTGACCGTATTTTCATTAATGCGTTCGATTTCCAATTAACACCTCTCCCTTCTTGCATGATGTTGGTGAAGGGACTACACCCTCTGAGCAATTTTGCTCGGTTGCTGGTGAAGATAGAAGATACATTTAGGTTAGTTTGTACCTTGTACTTCTATTTTATGATATAAACACTGAAAATGGAATAAAAATAACACCCATTTTTTTCTTCACAAATCCCACTATTTAACGTGTTTTTGACATTTTAGCGAATATTTGCAGAAAATTCAAGTGTTAATACTTATACTAATATAAAAGGGGTTGACCCGAAAGGATACGCAACGTTCCTTAAAGGGTCAGCCCCTTTTTCCTTATATATTCTCAAACATTGATAATATGATGAGAATGCAAGAATACTTTAGTTTACCATTCTTTGAGCTTCTAGAAGTTGGAATGTGCGAACCTTTCTCGGAAGGAATCGTCTGATTTCATCTTCATTGTATCCTACCTGAAGACGTTTCTCATCCAAGATGATTGGACGTCTTAAAAGGCCAGGATTTTTCTGGATAAGCTCGAACAGTTCTTGAAGTGGTAAAGTTTCTAAGTCTACATTAAGCTTTTGGAATGTCTTAGAACGAGTTGAAATGATTTCATCCGTTCCGTCCTCAGTCATACGCAGGATTTCCTTAATTTCATCAATGCTTAATGGCTCAGAAAATACGTTACGCTCTGTATATGGAATCTCATGCTCTTCTAACCAAGCTTTTGCCTTACGACAAGATGTACAACTAGGTGAAGTGAATAATGTAACCACGAATCATTCACACTCCCTTAAGGATTTTTTATTATATAGAGTATTTCATTTAAACATCGACTGTAAATTAAAATAAGTTTAAATAAGAAATCTCTATTATGTATTATACATGAATTACTGTCCCTTGAACATAGTTTTAACCAATTTGTCAAATTTCCTATACATAGGTTTAACATACACTATATAATCTCTTTCTACAATGGCTTTACCCGATTCAAAAAGAGCCTAAACATGATATAGAACATTTTCATTTTTTCATTTAGAAAACCTTATTGCGAATGGACAATGAGGTTTTTTGTTTGGCTCTTTTCACAAAGCTTGTTGTTTTATAAAATAAGATCGGCCAGGGGCTCTGTCAATCGGTGTGTGCTGGGTTGGTGAGGGGAACCGCTCCGCTTGCAGCTAGCGTACGGCCGAGCCTCCTCAGCTTAGCCGAACGGGGTCTCGGCACGTCCGTTCTTCCGCAGGAGTCTACGCAGTTCCCCTCGCCATCTATAAGAGACTTTTCGTGACAAAAAATGTGACAAAAACATTCTAATAGAAACCAGAATTTCTCGTCCTCAAAAGGAAATGCACCACTGCTCTCTTTAAAAGAGATTGTGTTCTAAAATTTTTATATTGGTTCCATTTGAAAAAAACTCATGCTAAAGAAAGTTGATTGGAGCGGAAGGTGCTCGACTCCTGCGGGAGAAGCGGGACAGGTGAGACCCCACAGGCGTAGCCGAGAAGGCTCACCGCCCGCCCCGCGGAAAGAGCGGAAATCAACTACTACTTTCTTCTCTAAACTAGCAACTATCTTTACAAAAAGAGCCTTTTGTTTAGAGGTTTTTCAGTACATCTCCATCACGGTCTTTGTCTTTCTTCAAGACTTCTTCAACCGGCTGGTAAGACGCACCATAAAACTTCTTATCATTATAAGTGTGGATTAATTCATATGTTTTCTTCATAGAATTGAAGATCAGATCTTCTGATTCGTTATTTGGAGCCCAATAAAGGATTTCCATTTCATTGATTTCATTAGTAGCGAGAGATCGACGTGCATATCCGATGCTGACAGCATGTTCGAATCCTTCACGCTTGTAGAACTTTAAACGTTTTTCCGTGTCAGTATCTTCATAATCTACTGGCTCTACTTCTAAAATAATTGCTTTATTCTTTTCTTTTAACTTCCCGAGCAACTTATGACCTAAGCCTTGGCCGCGTGCATCCTTTGAGACAAAAAGATAATCGATAAAGATAAAATCATCAAGTTCGACATACATAAGTACGTGGTATTGTCCCTCATCTTTATGATAGATGTCGCTTCTTTCTTTGAGTAATGACTCAAGGTGTTCTTTTGATTTCATTTCCTCTACCGGGAAATACTGATTTAACTTTTCATACCAATGCATGGATCTACTCCTTTTAAAGAATTTTGGGTGACATTGAATAACGGGATACAATTATCTTTCTCAGAAAAAAAATGTTTATGTTAGATGTTAGTCTCATCCGTGGGATAAGAAATACGGAATCATAGGCTTGAAATACCTATGAAGAGGGTAATGTGGTTGAAAGCGGTTAATCTTACCAATACTTTAATGATAACAATGATTGAGTATTTTTTCAAATCGAAAAGCCTCATTAAGAAAAGACCGGCCTGAAACTTCCCAGGTCGGTCTTTTCGATCATGGTGTATAATCTACACCTTCTGTATACGTATTACCGGCATCCCATAAAAGGAATTCTTTAATGCCTTGATCATTCAATGCTTTAATCTGCGCTTCAACTTCTGCTTTTCCGTAGGCTTTATAGTTTCCACTTCCTAACCAGGAAGCAGTGAAATCCTGCAGCCATGGCCTTGAAATAGGCGGGTTATCTAATTCTGCTAACTTAGAATTTTCAAGCTTAGCATACTCAGAAACCAATTCATAAGGCTGTAAATCGGGCTTTGCGATTCCAAAGTACGGTGTCCAGTGACTTGGATAGATCATGGATGAAATCACATCGACGTTTTCAGATATCTTTGAGAAGTTCTGTCCAATCCCAGGTGCCTCTGGAAGCGTTGCTGTATACCCGAAAATGTCCACAGAAACCTTAACTCCATATGGCTCAAGTTTTTCATGCGCGTACTCTACAAAGTCTGTTACGGCCTGCACACGCTTTTGTACATTATCTGAGTCTTGACTAGCATATTCGCCACCGTTATATTGTAGTTCATCATCACGTTTTTCAAAGCCTTCTGGGAAACGGACATAATCAAACTGGATTTCCTGGAATCCCATTTTGGCTGCTTCGATTGCAATTCCCACATTATAATCCCACACTTCTTTCAGGAATGGGTTCACAAAGGATTCTCCTCTGCCATTTTTCCATACCTGACCTCCATCTTTAAAGGAAAGCTCGGGTTTCTCATTCGCCAAAACCGTATCTTTAAATACCACAATTCTTGCGATCGGATAAATCTGTTTTTCTTCAAGTGTCTTTAAAATCGCTTTAGGATCTTTGATATAAGGCTGACCTACTTTAGCGTATGGAGAAGATTCATCGGGTTCGTATGTAACATATCCGTGATCATCTTTAATATCAATAACCATGGCATTTAGATCCGTATCATCCATTAGTTTCGTTAAGCTGTCAAATCTCGCTCCACCTGCAGAGTGACCTGTAACATAAACCCCTCTTACCGCATCAGGATATTCAAACTTAAAGCCGGAATCATATGCAAATCTTGGAGCCGGACTTCCAATTTCCTTCTTACTTAAAGAAAGACTTCTCTTCTCATGGGCTACCGCCCCGTCTCCTTCTGCACTCGCTGTTTGGAACGGCAATACGCACAATGTGACTAAACATAAGGATGTCGCTACCTTACTCCATTTCAAAATTAACCTCTCCTCTATTAAATAAGCTATCTAGTAAAATATGTAACACCATATCTATTCTAACAAGGAAATAACTTGAAAGAAAAGGGATATTATACTTAATCTGTCGAAATTTCCGAGGAAATTAATAATCTTCTATATATTGTATGAATTTCATGTGAAAAAAGAATAAAGCTAGCTCTTCAATGAAAAAAGCTCCCCTCATTAAAGGGAGCTTTTCTACACTTATTAACTTTTGTACTGAGCTTTATACTGCGCAAACTCTTTGTCTGAGCAATACACGAAGTGTCCAGGCGCCACTTCACGCATTTCAAGATTATCATCCTCTGTATAGTTGTGAACTGAAGGATTATATTCTTTTCTTCTGCGTGTGCGCTCATACTCTGGATCCGGTAACGGAATCGCTGATAATAGAGATTGTGTATAAGGATGTAACGGGTTCTTGTAAAGGGCATCGCTTGGAGCCAACTCGACTAATTTACCAAAATACATAACCCCGATGCGATCACTGATGTATTTTACCATGGAAAGGTCATGGGCGATAAATAAGTACGTTAAGCCTTTCTCTTTCTGAAGCTCTTGCATAAGATTAACTACCTGTGCCTGAATCGAAACGTCAAGAGCCGAAATTGGCTCATCGGCAATAATGAAGTCCGGATCTACTGCAAGGGCACGTGCAATCCCGATACGCTGTCTTTGACCACCGGAGAATTCATGTGGATAACGACCGGCATGCTCTTTATTCAAACCAACTGTTTCAAGCAGGTCATGAACTCTCTTTAAGCGTTCTTCTTTGGAAGAAGCCAGTCCATGAATGTCGATACCTTCAGCAATGATATCCGCGACCTTCATACGAGGATTCAAACTTGCGTATGGATCCTGAAAGATCATTTGCATCTTACGGTTGAATTTCTTTAATTGTGAACGTGATTTTTTACCATGAACGTCCTCACCATTAAAGAGAACCTGGCCGTCCGTGGCATTATACAAACGAATAATCGTACGACCAGTCGTTGATTTACCGCAGCCTGATTCACCAACCAGGCCAAGGGTTTCCCCTTTATAAATATCAAAGCTGATATCATCGACAGCTTTCACCATATTCGGTTTCCCCGGGTTAAAGTACTGTTTTAAATTCTTAATTTCTAATAATTTTTCTGCCATTATGAACGAACCCCCTCAACAAGTACCGGCTCTTTATAATTAGAAGGCATTTGTCTATGTCTTAATTTCACGATTTCAGGCGGCTCTACTTTTGGAGCACTCGGGTGCAGTAACCAGGACTTCACATAATGAGTATCTGAAACCTTATAATATGGCGGCTCTTGTTCAAAATCTACTCTCAATGCATACTCACTGCGAAGAGCGAATGCATCCCCTTTAGGTGGATTTAATAAATCCGGTGGAGTCCCAGGAATGGCAACCAGCTCCTGCTCACCTTCTGTTTCTGTTGTCGGCATGGAACCGATCAATCCCCACGTATATGGGTGGCGTGGATCGTAGAAAATTTCATCCACTGTTCCTGTTTCAACAATTTGTCCTCCATACATAACGGCTACACGATCAGCTACGTTCGCAACAACTCCAAGATCGTGAGTGATGAAAATAATGGAAGTTTCTATCTTTGTTTGTAAATCTTTCATTAATTCAAGGATCTGAGCCTGGATGGTAACATCCAATGCCGTCGTCGGCTCATCGGCAATCAAAATTTTCGGATTACAAGCAAGGGCGATTGCGATGACGACACGCTGACGCTGACCACCTGAGAATTGGTGAGGATATTGCTTAAAGCGTGTTTCAGGGCTAGGCAGACCAACAAGTTTAAGTAACTCAATGGCACGTTTTTTCGCATCATTTTTACTCATATTCTGGTGCTTCACCAGCGGTTCCATGATCTGTTTACCAATCGTCATTGTAGGGTTTAGAGACGTCATCGGATCTTGGAAAATCATAGAGATATCTTTCCCACGGATTTTTTGCATATCCTTTTCTGGTAATTTCGCTAAGTCTTTACCTTCAAATAACATTTCTCCACCCTTGATGAAGCCTGGCGGGTTTGGAATCAATCTCATGATCGCTTTGGTAGTAACTGATTTACCGGAACCAGATTCACCAACGATCGCTAGTGTTTCACCTTTATCTAAATGGAAATCTACACCTCGGACAGCCTGAACTTCTCCTCCATGCGTATTGAAGGAGACGTGTAGATCTTTCACTTCTAAAATTTTTGACATATTCATAATCTCCCTTCCATTACTTACGCATTTTCGGATCTAGTGCATCACGCAGACCATCGGCCATTAAGTTGAAGCTCAAGATAACTAATGAGATGACAGCTGATGGAACAAGCATCATATGCGGAAATGACTGAATTGATTTGTACCCATCATTAACCAATGATCCCAGTGATGCTCTTGGAGGAGCAATCCCTAATCCGATAAAGCTTAAGAATGCTTCTGTGTAAATCGCAGCAGGTACTGTGAACATCGTGGTAATGATAACAGGTCCCATTACGTTTGGAAGTAGGTGTTTAAAGATCAAACGGTTGCTGGTTGCTCCTAAAGTACGGGAAGCAAGAACAAATTCCTGGTTCTTTAATTGAAGTACCTGTCCACGGACGATACGGGCCATGCCGGTCCAACCTGTTATTACCATGGCCATGGTTATCGAGAATATCCCAGGTTCGAATATCAAGATAAAGAGAATAACAACAATTAAGTTTGGAATCCCGACAAGGATTTCAATAATACGCTGCATGACATCGTCGACTTTTCCACCATAATAAGCAGAAATTCCACCATATGAAATTCCAATGATAAAATCGATGATCGCTGCAAGAATACCAATATAAAGTGAAATACGGGTACCGTTCCATGTACGTGTCCATAAGTCACGTCCTAAGTCATCTGTACCAAACCAATAGTTTTCTTTAACTTGTCTTGCTTCATATACATCAAAACCATCTGCATCTTTTCCGTCAAAAGGGAGCCAGCTGATCCCTGAAAGCGCTTCAATTTTTGGAGGCAGCTTTGCATGCCTGATATTTTGATCGCTAAATTTGTACTCGTTCATCATTGGACCAAAAGCGGCAAAGAAGAAAATGATTGCCGTGATAATAATCCCAGCAATTGCTCCTTTGTTCTTACGTAAACGAATCCATGAGTCTTGCCAGAAATTTAAGCTCGGACGCGAAATTTTCTCTGACTCGTCTTCCCTAGCCTTTTGAGGTTGGAAGAGTTCTGGACTAAGTTGATCTAAATTCTTTTTGTTTGCTTCCATTATTTCTTCCCTCCAGCTAAGCGAATACGCGGATCAATAATTCCATAAAGAATATCTACCAAGAAGATTACACCAATGAATAAAGCACTAAAGAAGAGGGTAATACCCATAATAACTGTGTAATCATTGGTGTTAATAGATAAAACGAATTGTTCCCCTAGACCAGGGACAGCAAAAATACGTTCAACAACAAGAGATCCTGTCATTACACCAACAGTCATTGGTCCAAGAATCGTAACAATCGGGATTAAAGCATTTCTAACAGCATGCTTTACAACTGTAGAAGTTTGGGAAATCCCCTTTGCCTTTGCAAGTAAAATATAATCGGAGTTTAATATTTCCAGCATTTCAGTACGCATGAAACGAGCAATGGTCGCTACTACAAACACCGTCAATGCTAAAGTTGGAAGAATAGTATGTTTGTATTCTCCCCATAATGCTACCGGCAGCCATTCAAGTTTAACCCCAACATAATACTGCAGGAGTCCTGCGAATACGAAGGAAGGAATCGATATACCCAGTACAGCAAGGAATGTTGAACCATAATCTAACCATGTGTTGTGTTTAATTGCTGCAATAATTCCAATAAGTAGCCCTAAGAATGTACCTAATATCATAGCTTGGAATCCAAGAAGTGCGGAAGGACCAATACGATCTCCAAGAATTTGTGTTACTGGACGATTGTCATATTGGAAGGACAATCCTAAATCACCTTTTGCCAACCCAACCATATATTTCACATATTGTTCTGGCATCGGGTCATTCAGACCGTATTTATCCAGGATGATTTGTTGTTGTTCCGGAGTCAGCCTTTCTGTGTTTTGTAGTGGAGATCCAGGTAGGAGCTTCATCAGAAAGAAAGTGGCGGTTGCAATGATAAGCAAAGTGATGATCATATAGACGATACGTTGAATTGTATATCTGACCATTCTTTAGCCCCCCTTTTTTATCTTTTTTTTTCTACATTTTAATTATATCGATTTTCGACAAATATTCAATATATTTCTACTTTTTTGATAATTTTCGACACTCACTGGAAAAGGAGAGCGTATGCTCACGCATACACTCTCCTCTGAAGGTTTGTTAATTGAGCTAACGATTACTCAATGTGAGCCCATTTGTATGATGCATCTGCACCAAATGAGTGACGTAACAGACCTTTAACATATGGACGCTCTAGGAAAGCAGTTCCACGTTGGTACATCGGGCTGATCGCTTGATCCTCGAAAAGAATCTTTTCTGCGTCAACCATTGCTTGCCAACGAGCTTCCGGATCATCAAGAAGTTCACCTTTAGCTTGTTCGATTAACTTGTCATACTCTGGGTTAGAGTAAGCCATTTGGTTATGTGCACCATCAGTAACGAACATGTCAACAAATGTCATCGGATCTGGATAGTCAGGACCCCATCCGGCGAATGAAACATCATAATCACCTTTAGATTCTAACTCAAGCTTTTGCTTGAATGGTTGTGCTTTAATTGAAACAGTTAATCCTTCTAAGTTTTGCTCTAATTGTTCTTTTAAGAATTCACCGATTTTCTTAGAGCTGTCAGAGTCATAGTTTAATAGTTCTAATTCAATAGAATCTTTACCTAACTCTTCTTTCGCTTTTGCCCAATGTTCTGCAGCTTTTTCAGGATCGAAACCACCGAAATCACCTACAGCTTCACGATACTCCGTATTGTCCGGACCTGAAACGAAATCTTTTGGTACTAAGAAGTACGCAGGAATAGAACCATTGTTAAGAAGAACGTCAACCATTCCTTGCTTGTCATAAGCTGCATCAAATGCTTTACGAGCATTTACATTAGCCATAACTTCATTCTTTTGATTTAAACGAAGGAAGAATACCGCAGTATCAGCCTTTGTTTTGAAGTTTTCATCTGATTTATATTTGTCAACAAATTCAGCAGAAAGACCAGCGACATCCGCTTTTTCTGTTTCGTATAAGTTAACTCCAGTAGCAGTATCTTTAACAATGTTAAAGTTTACTTCTTTTAACTTAACCGTTTCTGCATCCCAGTAACCGTCGTTTTTAGTTAATTTGAAGCTTTGCTCATGCTTCCACTCAGAAAGTGTGAATGGACCATTGTAAATTGCAGTGTCAGCTTCAAGACCGAATTTATCGCCTTTTTCTTCAACAAACTTTTGGTTTTGAGGATAGAAAGTTGCGAAAGAAAGTAAAGCTTTGAAATATGGAACAGCTGTTTCAAGCTGAACTTCTAATGTTTTTTCATCAACCGCTTTAACACCTAATTCTTCAACTGGAACTTCACCAGCATTTACTTTTGCAGCGTTTTTGATATCGTACATGATGTACGCATACTCTGCACCAGTGTCAGGGTTTAAAGCTTTTTGCCAACCGTAAACGAAGTCGTTTGCAGTAACTGCATCACCGTTTGACCATTTAGCATCACGGATTTTGAACGTGTATGTTTTACCATCTTCACTGATTTGTGGTTCTTCTGCAGCCATACCAAGTACAGCTTCATCATTTTCACCTAAACGGTAAAGACCTTCAAATACGTTGTTCATTACTTTGAATGAAACAGCGTCAGTTGCTAGAGTAGAGTCCATTGATGGGATCTCAGAACTCTCAAGCAAGTTAAGTACCTGTTCTCTTTTTTCAGCGGACTCGCCGCCTTCGCCAGATGCTCCTTCATTGCCCTCAGTTTTCTTGTCGCCGCCACAAGCAGCTAAGAAAGTACTTAGAGCCAGAAGAAGAACTAGCAAGAATGAAAACTTTTTCTTCATCTTGAAATTGACCTCCTCGAAAATCTCATATTTATTTATCTTCTAATTTTCAGAAGATTTGTTACTTATTATACATGATAGAGAAATTATTGCAATATGAATTTAACAGTTTTTTTCCTAAATTATCAGATTAGTAGGTATATTGATGCCAAAACGTTGGTATAAAAGGATTTTAGGTGAATGTTTTAGAGAGTTTGTCCCATTACAATTGTTACAAATGTAAATTACCCAGCATATAACCTAGTCTTATTTTGGCTGTCAGGTAAAAATTAAGAGCTCCGTTTCTATTATAATTATAAATATACAAGACTAAATATAAAAAATAGAATACATACTTTATTCTATTCATATTTTTATGATTTTGCTGAAGTTTCAAGTGTGTACTCCTTATGCGGATTTATGTTCTCCCTCACCATACAATGCATGATGGCTTGAATATATATGAATGATTGAAATCTTCTTAGGGCTTCATGTATACTTTTGATAAAAATCATTTTAAGGAGAACTATGAAACGATTAAATTTTTTCTACTTACTTACCCTGCTGTTTTTCATCATCGCCTTCGTCACTGCTATATTTCAGGGAAAAAACATGCTTCTCTCTATTATAGATAGCTTGTTTATCATCGGAATAACGTATGTTGCTGCAGGTTCCCTCCTATATATATTCCAAAAAGGATTTTTCAATGGGGTCGTGTATGCCCTTAAGAGATTCCGGAACAGCACGAAACAAGGAAAGTACATTTCCCAGTTTGACGATCTGGACGATACTAAGGATGCCCATGAGGAATACGGAGTCAAGCGATCTTTTTCCATTACCAGGTCAGTTCTGATAATCGGATCCATTACCCTATTTCTATCTATCGCTTTGTCCTATCTGTTGTACACTTGAATTACCATATTATTTTTCATATAATAAAAATATATTAATGAGAGTAATAAGCGTTGATGAAGAGTAGTACTTTTCTATATGATTTATAGAGAGCTTGTGGCTGGTGAAAACAAGTAATCATTGGAAAGGGAATGGACTTCTGAGCTTTATTTGTGAAATGGAGTAGCATATAACGGATTAACCTCACGTTAAAGGGGTTCCATGCTCGTCATGGACTAAGCTGACTCATCTGAGTACTTAGGGTGGCACCGCGGAAATCATCCCATTCGTCCCTATCTTCAATAGGACGGGTGGGTTTTTATTTTGTGTAAAACAGGAGGAAATAAGATGAAAACAATATTTAGTGGCATTCAACCGAGCGGTACGATTACGCTTGGGAATTACATCGGGGCCATGAAGCAATTCACTGAGCTGCAGGAAGAATACAATTGTTATTTCTGTGTAGTGGATCAGCATGCAATCACGGTAGCCCAGGATAAAATGGAGCTTCGCAAAAACATTCGCAGTCTTGCTGCCCTCTACATTGCGTGTGGTATCGACCCTGAGAAATCAACATTATTCATTCAATCAGAGGTTCCGGCTCATGCACAGGCAGGATGGATTCTGCAATGTGTGACGTATATCGGTGAACTCGAAAGAATGACGCAATTCAAAGATAAATCACATGGGAAAGAAGCTGTTTCTGCAGGTTTGTTAACTTACCCACCATTAATGGCAGCCGATATTCTTCTATATGGAACAGATTTAGTCCCTGTGGGAGAAGATCAGAAACAGCATTTAGAATTAACGAGAAATCTTGCAGAGCGCTTTAATAATAAATACAACAACATCTTTACAGTTCCTGATGTCCGGATTCCTAAAGTGGGCGCCCGTGTTATGTCCCTTCAGGATCCTTTGAAGAAAATGAGTAAGTCCGATCATAACCAGAAATCATTTATTACACTCCTCGACGATCCGAAACAGATTGAAAAGAAAATCAAAAGTGCTGTGACGGATTCAGAAGGAGTCGTTAAATATGATAAAGAAAACAAACCGGGAGTATCAAATCTTCTTTCCATCTATTCGATTCTTGAAGGCAGTTCAATAGAAGAACTTGAACAAAAGTATGAAGGTAAGGGCTATGGAGACTTTAAAGGCGACTTAGCTCAAGTGGTCGTCAATGCCATTAAGCCCGTGCAGGACCGCTACTACGAATTGATTGATTCTGAAGAGCTGGATGATATCCTCGATCGCGGGGCAGAAAAAGCTCATTTTGCAGCAAACAAAATGCTGAAAAAGATGGAAAAGGCCATGGGATTAGGGCGTAAAGAGAGAAAGAGAAAATAGCATTGTTGCTCAGAGCTTGCAGTATGAGGCTCTGGGCTTTTTTTATTGGGACCGATCATCATCTCCTACTCCCTCAAACCCTAAACAAAAAACCCCAAGCCCATCACAGACTTGAGGTTTTCATCCACCTATCAATTCACCTTAGGACGATTCTCCACTTCCCACAGTTTTTCAAAGAAGGGTTGTCCCTTAATTAAGTTCTCGCAGAGGGTCAAGTGCTTGTCCGACCAGCCAAACTGCGTTTCTTCGTATAACATTTGCCAAATTTCTTCAAAGTCCAATTCCTGGATGGTCCGGTATCGCTGTGGAGACCATTCGGTATACCAGTAGCGGATTTCGGCCGTGTTGTTCGAGCTGTGAAGCTGATCAAGCGCCATAAATAATAATTGCTTCAACTGCCTTTCTTTTCTTGTCAGTCCACTCATCATATAAGGACTTGGTGAGAGAATATGATAGGAATCCTCACTCTTTTCCTCAGGCTGAATGGCATAATGCATCGTTTCATGACTTTCTACCATTTCATAGACGAGCTGTTCTTGTCTTGGGATCAGCCTGCTTTTTCTAATTGGAACGGTATACCCAATCGTATCCACTGCGAGTATCCCTGTCCCATCTGTGACAATGAAGCAATAATCCAGTTGAATTCTTTCATGGTTTTTTCGTAAGTAAGCTTTTTGATAGACATTATTAAGCAGTTGTTGAGGTAACTCTGATAAATCATTCTCGATGTAATGAAATAGAACAGTGTCCACTTTAATGAGAGGAACTTGATCCAATAACTCAATAACGTCCTCTTTTCTCCATTCGTGAAAATGACAGACATTGTAGCCATTTTCTTCGCCTTCGAACCAATTTACCCATACATCATGAAGATATAACATGATTGACCCCTCGCTTTGCTACAATCTTATTTGTCAATCAGTATAGGCAAATCGGTGTAAATTTATTCCTGTTCAACAAGGGTTTTATAGATAATGATTATTTTTCCTTCGGGGGATATAGATCGAAAGCGTGATGATAAGAATCCCTAAGAGAAATAAATAGCATTCGACTCGGGTGGATACGAAAAGAATATAGTCTGAAAAAGTCATTCCGGTGGTGAGAAGATTTAAATATATAATTAAACTCACTCCTCCTGAAACAGCCAGTCCAAACCCGATAAACAATACAAACATTCGAAACACCATACCTTCCGCCTCTATCCTCGCATTTAGAGATTTAGCTCGTCCATTCTTACTATAGTTTATGAGGGTAAATGGAAGATATGACGAAATTAGGATCCAATTTTCATCACCTACTGGGAATCAGAAAATACCTGACTGATCTGAATCCCCCATTCTCCTATGGTAAGAAGGTTGATGATGCTTTTCCTATTAGGGCTATGGTAGCTGCATCCTTCTTCTTCAAATAATTTTCTACTAGGTAATAACCAGCAGCATAACCCAGCATGTTAGGATACGATTTCTTACCAAGAAGTAAGTGATCGTGAATGGGAATGCTTCTTTTCACATCCAAATTAGGCTGAATCCATTTCTCGTAATAACGTGACATTTCTTTCTCTTCATAAGCCTTTGTCCAGGAAGCTGAATATTTTTCTCCACAGTACTCTTTAACGGCATGTTCTGCCAGTCCTTCAAAAATGATTGAGTCCAATAAGGTATATTGTGTGTCTTTTTTGTTTAGTAATTTCATTCTGACACAGTGATGGTATTCATGAACAAAGAGAGCTTCGTACTCTTTCGTATCTTCTTGATCTGTTATAAAAAAGAAAATTTCGTCTTTAAAGCATACACCTGATTTTTTCATTGACGATTGAAACATACCTCTCTTTTCCTGCACGGGGAATAAGTAAATCGGAACATTGGGACCATTCCATTTTCGTTGATACTTTTTTTCATAATTTGAAAACCGTTCCCATATGTTATGTTCTTTCATCTTTTCGTAAATATCTTCGGCATGATGTGATGATTTGTACATTCCATGCCTCATAAGGTATTGATAAAACGATTTTTGATCGTCTTTTCCGTTAATTGTTTTCTTTAAAAGCTCTAAAGGCTTATGAATGGAGTCCACCAGCCATTCATCAGTAGGAGCAACGGTCACCTTCATCCCTCTTTCCTGGCTTTTTATCATGTATATGTAAAAGAAAGAGGGTTCACAACAAAAAACGAGCCTGCTAACGTGTTAGCAGACTCGTTCTCATCTTAGTTGGTATATTTTTTAAAGACGATCGTAGCATTATGGCCACCGAAACCTAATGAGTTACTCATCGCCACATTCACATCCTGTTTTCTAGCTTCGTTCGCTACATAATCAAGATCACAATCCGGATCTGGTGTTTCTATATTGATTGTTGGAGGCAACACGCTGTCTTTCATCGCCAATACAGTGAAAATCGCTTCAACTCCTCCTGCTGCTCCTAGAAGGTGACCTGTCATGGATTTCGTTGAGCTCATGGCTAATTTATATGCATGTTCTCCAAATACTTCTTTTACTGCCATTGTTTCGTATTTGTCATTGTAAGGAGTGCTCGTTCCATGAGCATTGATGTAATCCATTTGCTCTGGAAGGACTCCACCGTCTTCCAATGCCATTTTCATTGCTCTGGCTCCACCTTCTCCAGCCGGTGCAGGTGCCGTGATATGATAGGCATCTCCCGTACAGCCATATCCAACGATTTCAGCATAGATCGGTGCTCCGCGTTTCAGTGCGTGCTCAAGTTCTTCCAGAACCACGACACCGGCTCCTTCTCCCATGACAAATCCGTCACGGTTTGCATCGAATGGTCTTGAAGCTTTTTCAGGATCTGTATTCGTCGATAGAGCAGTGTTTGCACAGAAGCCCGCTACTGACATCTTTGTAATCGGTGCTTCTGCCCCACCTGAAACCATGACATCCGCGTCTCCCCGCTGGATGACTTTAAATGCATCTCCTATCGAATTTGTCCCTGTCGCACATGCAGTGACTGTACAAGAGTTAAAGCCCTTTGCTCCTAGCATGATGGAAACTTGTCCAGCAGCCATATCAGGAATGATCATCGGAACGAAGAATGGACTTACTCTGCGATATCCACGTTTTTGGAAGGTTTCATATTGCTGTTCGAACGTTTCCATTCCACCAATTCCCGAACCGATCCACACGCCGACACGGTGAGCGTTTTCGTCTGTAATGTCAAGCTTGGAATCTTTGACAGCCATTAAGGATGCTGCGATCGCATAATGAGTGAAGCGATCCATTTTTCTCGCTTCTTTTCTCTCGACACCGAAATCCTCGATATTGAAACCTTTCAATTCTGCTGCCACTTTGGCAGGATAATCGTCTGCATTTAAGCGCGTTAACGGACCTACACCCGTTTCCCCTGCTAAAATATTTGCCCACGTTGATTCAACATCATTCCCTAACGGGGTAACACTTCCCAATCCTGTTACAACTACACGTTTCTTGTTCATTTATTCCATCTCCTTTGTCTGCAAGTTATAGAAGAGAGTCCTATTTATTTGCCCCAGCGCATGATAATAGCGCCCCAGGTTAAACCGCCGCCGAATCCTACCATGACGACTACATCGTTTTCTTTTACTCTTCCTGCTTCTAAATCTTCTACTAGTGAAACCGGGATGGAAGCTGCTGAAGTATTGCCGTATTTATTTACGGTTTTAGACATTTTTTCTACCGGCAGTTCCAATCGTTGTCTTGAGGCTTCCATTATTCGGATATTTGCTTGATGAGGAATTAAGAAATCTACGTCCTCTTTGTTTAATCCCGCTTTTTCGATTACATTTATACTGGATTCACCCATTTGACGTACTGCAAACTTAAATACCTCACGGCCATTCATAATCAGTTTTTCGTCTTGATATAAATGCTTTGCCCCAGATCCATCTGCCCCCAGTTCAAAGGCAAGGATCCCCTTACCGTCTGGAACTGGTCCCAGAACCGCTGCTCCTGCTGCGTCTCCAAATAGAACGGCAGTATTTCGGTCTTCCCAATCTGTGATTTTTGATAATTTTTCTACTCCCACAACCAGTACATTTTTATATGCACCATTATCTATGAATTGCTTTGCCGTAATCATACCATACATAAATCCTGCACATGCCGCACTTATATCCATCGCCGCTGCTTTTTTTGCTCCTAATCTTTCTTGAAGTAAGCAAGCTACAGCTGGAAATGGCTGGTCAGGTGTCACCGTAGCCACAAGGATCAGATCAATTTCTTCTGCCGAAATATCTGCATCCGCAATGGCCGTTTTTGCTGCTTCGTACGCCATGTCTGATGTATCTGTTTCATTATCTGCTATTCTTCGCTCTTCAATGCCCGTTCTCGTACGAATCCATTCGTCAGATGTATCCATCATTTTCTCAAGATCTGCATTGGTTACGATTTTCTCAGGAAGGTAACGCCCAATTCCAATAATTCCTGTATTCATACCGGCATTCCCTACTTTCTTTTTTTTTTATGTTTTTTTCTTATACCTAAGTTTATTATCAATTATTATGACTTGGTACTAATTTTACCGAAGATTTCTACTTTCTGCAATTATTTTTTCTTCTCTCTTTCTTCTACGCGCTTGACTATACTCGTACAACCCATCTCCTCATAGGTTATATAGTAGGTAGAGGAGGTGAGAATGTGTCTGAAGAAAAGAAGCTACATCCATTTGATCAGATGATGTACGGAGGAAGGCCCCTTAAAAGAGAAGCTTCTCCTTCTCAGGAAATGCGTAAAGACAGCAATGAAGGAGGATCATTACTCGATGGCGTTCATTCCTTGATGAATTCCATCGATGAATTGAAACTACTTTATAAGAAAATCAGTCCATTTTTAAAGCAATGGAAAATAAAATAAAAAAAAACGGTTCATTGAAAAATTCAATGAACCGTTTTACTGTACACTCACTCTTTATGTAAGGCATCCTGTTTGCCTAATTCATAGGCTTCACTCATGACTTGTGTAAATAGCGTCATGAATGGTTGCAACATTTCGGGAGTGAACTCAACACCCGCTTGATCCAGTTGCTCTTTTGCTTGTGGGAAGTACTTCATGGCAATTTGCATGAATTCCATCGTTTTGTCTTGATTCATTGCTTCGATTCCTTTCCGTTCGGCAATTTGCCGGTTTCGATGTAGTGCTGAACATGTTGCTTCATCTCAGCTTGAAAATCAGCAGGAATGACGGGACTAAATTTACCCATGGAAATGACTCCGTCTTCAAAATCAAATTCGAGGTTTCCAGAATTGAGTTCGTCATTAGCGAATCTTTCCGCAACGATACTATACAGCTTATCTGCATGCTGCACAGTACTCGTTAATACCGTGGATTCCCCTAAATCAGATTGATCCGAGACATAGCCAATGGCATAGAGACCCTTTTCCTTCAGCTTTTCGATTACAGCTACATTATAGCCGTCACCTGCAGGATATACAACATCAACTCGTTGATTCAATAACTCCTCCAGCTTTTCAAAAGCCATATCTTGATCGTCCCAGTGATTGGTATACTCGATAATAAGCTCAGATTCACTTTTTTGGAATTTCGCTCCATCTATAAACCCTTGAACTTCGGGCTGCCATTCAAAAGCAGCAATCACTCCGACTTTATTCGTTTTAGATTGATAGGCTGCTGTCATGCCTCCGAAGAAGCCCATTGCATAGCCTTTGAATTGTAGACTGGTTGTATTCTCCTTTGTGGCATTTCCATTAAAGCTTACAAAATGCATATTGGGATAGTCACCGGAAAGGGTGTTAAATATCCCTGAATATTCACTTCCGTGGCCAAACACTAAAGTAACTTCATCAGCATTATACTCTTTTACCGCTTGTTTAATTGATGTATCATTCTGTATACTCTCTTTATAGAAGACGTCTGCATTATAATCGGATTGAATTTTTAATAATCCTTTGTATCCTTTTGTTCCCCATACCCCATCGCTTACGGTTTCCGGAACCAGTAAACCAACTTTTTCAATTTCAGCGCTGTCTCCTGCTGAACAACCACTTATTCCAAAAAGTAAAAAAATCAAGAAAATAGTGTAAAATTTCTTACTCATGTGCAGCAACTCCTTTAAAGCCCGTGCAGCATCTAAAAAAAGAATCATAGAAAATTATTACATCAGATTTATTTTACCCTCATCCCTATCCACAAAGAAAGAAAAAGTTTTCTTATTCCTGAATTTCATGCAAATGAATGCCTCTTAATTGTTCTTTGATGACCGATTCATGAGACTTGGACGGCTTGACAATAAGCGCTTTTCCATTTGGTTCAGCATCCATTCTGACGGGAGAAAAAGACTTCTTCGTTACGTACGATAATGCTTCATTCCAGCTTTGTTTTGAGAGAGCTTTCACCTTATATATTTCTTCTGTATTGGATGAATGCTTTATTATAGATCGGGCAGCGTCCTTTACATAGATCGCTCCACTCGGATCATCAATGTAAGGAGAGTCACCATCCTCTCCATTTAATAGTTGAGCGAACAGAAAGTCTGTAGGCTGGTGAATTCCGTACAGAGTAGGAAGGTAGAATACGGTTCCTTTTTGGCATTTTTGATCTCTGTCAAAATTGGAATAGATTCGAATGATCGAGAGGGGTTGTTCAACTTTTGACAGCAGCCCTTCTACTTCTGACAAGTAACTCACTTTATTCTCTCTTACCTGATCATAGTATGGAAGGAACACGCTGCATCCTGATTGTATTTCCTTATCCCAGTCTTCATAAGGAACATATTGAATGTTTGAGTTCCTTCCAATTCCTAACCACTTCTCCTCTGTTTCTTTGTTTTCATCCACTGCCGTTACAGTCCATCCATTCTCAAGAAGGGAATCACAAAGCTCAAATCCCAAAAACTGTTGAGCAGCAAAAACGAATGCATGATTCAAGTCAATCACTCCAATATGTTTGTTATAACTCTTTCTCATGTAAAGAAAAGTATGAAGCAAACTTCCTTCCCAGAGAAGCACGTTTTTCAGGGAGTACAAAGAATAAATCCGTTGATGTGCCTTTTTCTAAACGCTCCGTATATATATCTTTTATGAGAGTGAATTGATTTTTATAACGATTAAGAGTCGTTGATTGAACAATGTAAAGGGGAATCGAGATGTTTTTAAATACTTCGTAGTCCTTCGATTGTTGAGAGATGAAGGATTCGCACTCCACCTCTTTCAATCGAAATGTGTGTGCGAGTTCTTTTATTACCTTTTTATAAAAGAATTTCTGTTCCTTCTCTTGTTCCAGATGATCATATAAAGACACACAAGGCGCAAGCATAACAGCACTTCTAATGTCCTGCTCCATTTTCGGATAGAGGTTTTTCAATACCAAAGCCCCCATTCCTTCGGCCAATATATGAATCTTTCCATTAATGATTTCATTTCGTTTTACATGCTGATAAAGTCGTTTCGCTAACTGCACGGCTTGATTGCTACCCCAATTCGCTCCGTAAAGATTACTATAATACACAATGTATCCTTTGGCGGTCAGTTCTTGAATCCACTTGTAGCGTGCCTCATGTTGAACCCAAAAGCTGCTCTTATCGTCTACATAGTGATGGGAATCCCCTATTACCATTACAGCGAATCCATTTGGGCGTTCAGGATAATGAATCATGCACCACTCTTGCTCTAATTGAAACAATCGCTGATACATTAGAATTTCTCCTTTTACATAGTAAGTCATTATAGTTTATGTAAGAAGACAACATTTGTAAGGGAGATAGCCCAAAGAACCCCTGATATTTGCAATTTTAGTCAAGATACAGATTATCCCAAAATGGTTTTAACAGGGATATGATAAGGGTTACATTTCACAGATTAGTCATTTATTAATTCATGAAGCTGTGGTAAGATAAAAAAGATTGAAATTGGTTAGAATGCTCTAATAATGTATTAGTTTATTACATAGGAATGAGGTGACTTGACGTGAGATTTTTCTGGATGTTTTTCTGGGCATTTGCTCTGACTGAAATGTTAACTTACGTTGTAAGTTCAATGAATGGAACTGCTTTTCACTTTGAAACAGGATTAATTATATCGGTTTGTGTAACGATATTAGTATTCCTTATCACGCTTGTTATACCAAACGAGCCAGTCGAAAAGCACTAAAAAAAGCAGCCAAATCCGGCTGCTTTTTTATTTATCCTAAATGATCGATAAACCATTCTCCCCAGCGTCTATGGTGATGGTTTCGTTTGACCTGATATTTCCTGCTATCAGTTCTCTTGCCAGTTTGGTTTCGATTTCTCTCTGCAAGTACCTTTTTAAAGGGCGTGCACCATAAACCGGATCATAGGCTGACTGTGCTATAAATTCTTTTGCACTGTCCGTTAATGACAATGAGATATGCTGTTCTTCGACTCGATTTTGCAAGTCTTCTATTAGCTTATCGATAATCCCTTTTATATTCTCAATGCTCAGTGGTTTAAAGAGAATAATGTCGTCGACCCGGTTAAGGAACTCCGGTCTGAAAGAGGAACGAAGCTGACTCATGACCAGGTTCTTCGTTTCTATATCCATTTCCTCTTCTCCCTTATTTCGTTCAAGAAGATAAGAGGACCCAATGTTAGAGGTCATAATGATCACCGTGTTCTTACAATCAACGGTTCTTCCCTGAGAATCGGTTATCCTCCCATCATCGAGCATTTGCAGGAGAATATTGAATACTTCTGGATGAGCCTTCTCAATTTCATCCAGTAGAATGACCGAATACGGTTTCCGTCTGATCGCTTCTGTCAGCTGACCGCCTTCTTCATAACCAACATAACCTGGAGGTGCACCAATCAAGCGTGAAACCGCATGCTTCTCCATATATTCAGACATATCAATCCGAATGATCTGTTCCTCACTATCAAATAACGTGTGAGCAAGTGTCTTCGCAAGTTCTGTCTTCCCTACTCCCGTTGGACCTAAGAAAATGAATGAACCAATTGGACGGTTCGGATCTTTAATACCGGCTCTCGCACGAATAACAGCGTCACTCACTAATTGAACTGCCTCATCCTGCCCGATCACCCTTTCATGCAGAATGCGATCAAGTTTTAAAAGCTTCTCTCGTTCACCTTCTACTAGCTTAGTGACCGGTATCCCTGTCCATCTTGCTACAATATTTGCCACTTCTTCCTCCGTCACTTCTTCACGCAGCAAGCGCCCTTCCTGCTCTTTCATCATCTCCTGCTCAACAGCAACAAGCTCTTTTTCCATAGCGGGAATCCTGCCGTGACGAAGCTCAGCAGCTTTATTCAGATCATAATCACTTTCTGCTTCTTCTAGTAAGCGACGCAGCTTCTCCAGTTCTTCCCGCTTCTCCTGTACGATCCCGATGCTTTCTTTCTCCTGCTGCCATTTTAACTTCATCGTATTCGCTTTTTCCTTCAGATTACTTAAATCTTCACGGATTCGATCCAGGCGTTCAAGACTGGCAGGATCCTTTTCCTTATTTAAAGCTGCTTCTTCAATTTCGAGCTGCATCACTTTACGTGTCACTTCATCCAATTCTGATGGCATTGAGTCAATTTCCGTTCGGATCATCGCACATGCCTCGTCGATTAAGTCTATTGCTTTGTCCGGCAAGAAACGGTCGGATATATAGCGATCGGAAAGTTTTGAGGCTGCCACAATGGCCCGGTCATGGATATTTACTCCATGATGAATTTCAAATCGTTCCTTTAAGCCTCTTAGAATAGATATCGTATCTTCCACATTGGGTTCCTGAACGAGCACCTGTTGAAAACGTCTTTCCAAAGCGGGATCCTTTTCAATGTACTTACGGTATTCATTGAGAGTGGTAGCACCTATACAATGAAGTTCTCCCCTCGCAAGCATCGGCTTTAAGATATTCCCCGCATCCATCGCTCCTTCTGTTTTCCCTGCTCCCACAATCGTATGGAGCTCATCAATGAATAGAAGAATGCGTCCCTCACTCTTTTTCACTTCCTGCAATACAGCCTTTAAGCGTTCCTCAAACTCACCCCTGAACTTGGCACCTGCAACTAAAGCGCTCATATCCAATTCGAAGATGGTTTTATCCTTCAATCCTTCCGGGACATCTTTTCTGACAATCCTCTGTGCAAGTCCTTCAACGATGGCTGTCTTCCCGACGCCAGGCTCTCCTATAAGGACAGGATTATTTTTCGTTTTACGGGAAAGGATTCGAATCACGTGGCGGATTTCACTGTCCCTGCCTATGACTGGATCTAATCTTCCCGACTTTACCTCCGCAACAAGATCCCTTCCATACCTTTTCAACGCTTCATATTTTACTTCAGGATTCTGTGTGGTCACCTTGCTCCCCCCTCTCATCGTTTCAATAATCTCCTTTAATTCCTTTTCTGTTACATTATGTTTTGTTAAGTAAGTTGTAATTGGGTGGTTCTTTTGGTTGAATAACCTAAGGGCAAGATGTTCAATCGAGATATAGTCATCTTCCCATTTATTCTTTAATGAATCACTATCTTGCATGAGCTGATGGACATCTCTTGCAAAAAATCGGCCATACTGCAGACCATCTCCCTCTACAGAAGGAATACCGTTTAATTTGGCATCAATCCAATTCTTCAAGTCTTCTGCATCTACTCCCGCACGTTCATAGATCGTTCGGAGAAAACTGTCTTCTGAACTGAGGAGTGATTTCCACAAATGAAGAAGGGTGATATCTGTATGTAGTCTTTCTTTTGCGGTCTCTCCCGCCAAAACCAATCCTTCTTGAATGCTGTGAGTCATATTATCAAAATTCATCGTGCTACACCTCGCATTTTGACCTTTATTGACCTTTTCATCTATTATATATCTTTCGGTGGAAAAAGGAAAAGAAAAGGAACAAGGAGTGCCTCCGATAGATGTCACCATCCTTGTTAAGGAGAGTTGTCGACACGGCATCCTTGTTCCCTTATGGGGTTAAGGTTTTCTCATATACGTCCATAGACGATTATGGTTGGAGTTTTCAGGAAATCGGTCCCCCGCATTTAATCGTAGTTTCTGCGGATTTTTCACCATACTTCCAGTTTCACCAATTTCGATATATTCTCCATTATTAGGTGCTTTTTCTCCAGCTCTGAACTGTCGTGACTGGCCCATTCTTACCCCTCCTTTTCGAAGCGATGCTTCTTTACTATTTTTCTACAAGGACGAGCATTCATGCATGCCAGATGAAGGATATCAGAATGCTTTATATGATAAACAAGTTACGGTTCGGTTAACATTTGGAAAAAGGCTTTACAGTCTTTCCCTTTATGGTGTTAAATTAAAAACTGTGGAGAAAAAAAGCTTGGAGGATACACAATGGATTTTTATCTGATTATGAAATACTTATTTTTAGGGATTTTTCAAGGGTTTACTGAACCAATCCCGATTTCATCCAGTGGACACTTACTATTAGCCCAGCATTTCCTTGGAATCAAGGATGCTACCCTAACATTTGAAATCCTGGTTAATACGGCTTCATTAGTGGCTGTACTCATTATTTACCGTGAAGATATCATGCGCCTGATCGTGAATGGCTTAGGCTATTTCAAACATAAAACACCTGAAACGAAACGTGATTTTCATTTCATTGTTTACTTATTGATTGGGACGATCCCTGCCGGGGTGATTGGTGTATTATTCGGTGACGTGATTGAAGATAATTTAACTTATGTATGGACTGTCGGGGTTACTTTAATTATTACCGGTATCGCTTTATGGTTAATCCGTAACCTTCGAGGAAGAAAAAATGATGGCGACTTAAATGTGAAAGACGCTATCATTATCGGCCTTGCACAGGCAGTAGCCCTTATACCTGGAATCAGTCGTTCAGGTGCAACCATTGTTGCGGCAATGGCAAGCGGGATGAAAGCCGAAACGGCATTACGTTTCTCTTTCCTGCTCTATATCCCGGTAAGTGTCGGGGTTATGGTATTTGGAATAAGTGATTTAATCAAGGATCCAAATCTTGCTTCAATGGCCATTCCTTACTTAGTCGCATTTATTGCGTCACTTATTGCTTCATACTTCTCATTAAAGTGGTTCATGAATATTATGGCTAAAGGAAACTTGAAATATTTTGCCATTTACTGTGCCGTTGTCGGAGCTGCTGTATTAATTTTCGCTTAAATCCCTTCTATCTGTCTGTTTCCTTTGGTAAGCTTTATGAATAAGACATTACGATGGAAATGATGTGATCTCATGAGTGAAATAACTGAAGTTCCTTCCGGGATTAAACAATTATTTTTCGAGAAAAAAACGTTGAAAACCGTTAAAAAAGGAACTTTTCTGTTTCAAGAGGGGAAACCTGCTCACGAGTTATACTTAATCAAAAGCGGACGAGTTCAGATCAGCAAAGTGATTCCTGATGGCCGGGAGTTGTCTTTACGCCACTGTTCAAGTGATGATGTGATCGGGGAGTTAACGTTATTTACGGAAGAAGCTTACTTTATGCTCAGTACAAAAATCCTTGAGGATACGGAGACTTATGTACTACCCAAAGAAGTCTTTGAAGAAAAGCTATCCGTTAATAACGGCTTGACCATCCAATGGCTAAAATGGATTCAAATTCAAAATCAACAAAATCAAACGAAATTTAGGGATCTTGTTCTTCATGGAAAAAAAGGTGCCCTGTACTCAACACTGATCCGTATGTCCAACAGCTATGGAAAAGCCGTTGAAAATGGCATACTGATTGATTTTCCTTTAACCAATCAGGAGCTGGCCAATTTCTGTGGTTCCTCAAGGGAAGTCGTGAATCGGTTGTTGAGTGAATTGAAGAAAGACAATGTCCTGATGTGGGAAAAAGGATATATCACAATACTTGACTTGAATTTTCTCAAAGATGATATCGATTGTGAGAACTGTTCGGTTTCTATTTGTCGGATTGATTAATGAAAAGCTGGAAATGCAGTACTGGATACTGTGTTTTCGGCTTTTTTTGGTTTGAGAGGGGTTATGTGGGTGGGTGGATTGGAGTTTGGGTTGTGGCGGGGGACAAGGGTTTGATTTATCGACCGTTATTAGGATTTATCAACCGTATTTTCAATATATCGACCGCTCTCCAAAAATCGACAAATTTTGTGATCGATTTCTAATTTCATATACGACTGGAAATCCCTTCTCTCACAAAAAAATCCCATAAGGCAAAAAGCTCCTTTTGGGAATTCCATGTTATGCTTGTCGGGTCTGATCAAGCCGCCTTCGCTTTTCTTCTTGTCCAGCTACGGGGCTTAGAGGCTCGAGGTCATAAGTCAAACCTTCCAAAAAGGCAATAACCCGCCTTTTCGGCAGGTTCGCCTTATGCTTGTCGCCTCTGACCAAGCCGCCTTCGCTTTTCTATTTGTCCAGCTACGGCGGCTAGAGGCTCGAGGTCATAAGTCAAACCTTCCAAAAAGGCAATAACCCGCCTTTTCGGTAGGTTCGCCTTATGCTTGTCGCCTCTGACCAAGCCGCCTTCGCTTTTCGTGTTACCTAATCCCCAATGCAATCTTCGCATAGCGGGACATGTTGTCTTTGCTCCATGGCGGATTCCAGACGATGTCTACTTCTGTTTCCTTCACTTCAGGGATGTCACTTAAGGCTGTTTTCACTTGATCGACAATGGTTCCAGCCAACGGACATCCCATTGATGTAAGTGTCATAGTGACCGTTGCTTTACCTTCTTCATCCAGATCCACGTCATATACCAGACCTAAATTGACAATGTCTATTCCTAATTCAGGGTCAACCACCTGTTCCAGTGCACCCATCAAATTATCTTTAAGATCTTGATCCATGTTAACACTCCTTTGCTCTCTATACTTGTTCCATATCTATTTTCACTACTCATCTTAACAAAAGAACGTTTATAAAACAAAACATTAGGCCGATAGATGTTTCTCGAACCACTCAACAAGCTTTAACACGCCTTCTCTCGTTACTTTGTGATCGGCATTATCATCTTCTATAAATAACAGATGATCTTCCTGGGATTCATAGTATGGCAGGATGCTTTGGTAGAATTCGTGTGTCAGGTTGAATGGAACAACTTTGTCCCGTTTTCCGTGCCAGAACATCAATGGTCTGCCGCTAAGTTTTTCAGGCTGAAGACTTAAGTCATAATGAGCCAGTTCACTTAACATGTTTTCTATTTCTTCTTCGCTGAATGGAAGTTCATGTCCTAATGATTCGACTTGGGCTAACTGAGCTTGAGCAAACTTCACATATGTAGGATTCCCCATCAGCGAGACAGCAGAAGAGATCCAATCATATTGAGTCAACGCTCCAAGTGTGACGATACCACCCATTGAGGTCCCTGCAACTCCGACACCATTATGAACGAGCAATCCTTTTTCATCAAAATGACCTTTAATAATCGATAATTCATGAATCGTATTTAAGACGATTTTCCAGAATACTTGTCCTAATTGATGCTCTGATTTGCCTGTCGATCGTTCTCCATGCTCTAAACAATCGGGAAGAATCACTCTAAATCCTTTTTCCGCAAGATAATAGGCGTAATGTAAATTATGCTCCTTCGCACTTGTAAACCCGTGGATAAAAAAACATATCGGAACTTGCTTATCTACATTCTCTTCCTTTACAAGGTGCAGAAACGGAATGGTTTGAATGGTTGATTTATCAACTAAGATCATGTGTGGGCTCTCCCTCCTGAATGCATTTCACTTTACTATGATATCCTAGATTTGGTAGTATGTATAATATTTAAATCGTAAGCGTTTGTAAACATTTTTTAAATGATATGAAGCTGCGGTAGACAACTTTCAATGTGTAGCGCTAGAATTGCCTTAATACCAATAAGATTGGGGATTAGTATTCATGAACACACAAGAAAAACATCTGATTGTTCTGGATTTAGACGGAACACTATTAACGGATGAGAAGAAGATCTCATCAAAAACTCACGATATATTAAAAAAAGCACGCATGAAAGGGCATGAAGTGATGATTGCCACAGGCAGACCTTATCGTGCGAGTGAATTGTATTATCAACAATTAAAACTAACCACTCCGATAGTAAATTTTAACGGTGCATTCGTGCATCACCCTATTGATGATTCATGGGGATTGTATCACGAGCCGATGGATTTAAAGGTGGCGAAACAAATCATTGATGCATGTGACGGTTTTAACTTCCGCAACATTGTTGCCGAAGTGATGGATGATGTGTATCTGCACTACCATGATGAAAAGATCATAGATGTTTTCATGATGGGCAATCCTGCGATTTCAACAGGAGACATCCGAAATGTACTTTCTGATCATCCTACATCCATGCTCATTCACGCTGAAGAAGAAGATGTTCCAGAGATTCGGGCTCACTTGGATGATGTTCATGCAGAATTGATTGACCATCGCCGCTGGGCTACACCGTGGCACATCATCGAAATTGTTAAATCAGGATTGAATAAAGCTGTCGGAATTGAACGAGTTGCTTCATCTTTAAAAATTCCGCAAGAACGGATTATTGCATTCGGAGATGAAGATAACGATCTTGAAATGCTTGAATATGCAGGCACTGGTGTTGCAATGGGGAATGCCATTGATCCCCTTAAAGATATTGCCAATGAAGTGACATTTTCGAATGAAGACGACGGGATCGGCCGCTTCCTACAAAAACGTTTTGATCTCTAAACCAGATCGTTTTTGGAAGCTGTGGGTATATCTTCTTACTGTATTCCACCACCACATGAGCCATACTAAAAAGGAGCGCATCATGCGTTCCAACTTGCAAAAGGGGTGGTAGTGATGGGTAGAAGTAAATCTAAACGATTTGTACAACAAGGTAAAATCGCTGTAACAAAACATGATGAACGTATTCCGTACCATCTGACGTATGCTGAAGCAGAGGCTAAAAAGCTTGCTTCACATGGCGAAGGGCTAGGGGGAATGGAGTAATGAGTAATCCATTATTCCAACAGGCCCGTAACGCGGTTCATACTGCCCAACAAGCATGCAGTACGGGAGAAAACGCTCAAATGTCCATTGATAAAGCGAAAAACGCGTTGTCCTCTGCTTACGCTAACTCAACTGTCGAAGAACAAAAGCAGCTTCATGCTCTTCAAGATGAGTTAAACCGCCTGTCATAAAGAAAAACAGGGTTGTCCAAAATGGACAACCCTGTTTTTTTACGGAATGGAAATGACATATCGGTGAAGGATCTTCCCATCCCCTTTATCCCGCTCATAAAGGCTTATAAAGACCTTCTCCGCACTCCCTGATAGCTCCGGAAGTATGATGGAAAAATCAGTCCAGTTAGGCGCTTCTTTATTAACCTTGAATAAGGATTCTTTTAGAAGCACTCTATGTCCGTCCTCCACAGAATAATAAAAGCCGCCATCTGATACACGGGCTTGCCCTTTGATGGAAACACGTCCTTTCACCTCACGTACCGTTACTCCTCTAAAGGACGGGTTTTCTTCCGGAACTGAGAATGAATGCGCAGCTCGCAAAGGATGATCAAATCCACTCATATCCTCTCCCATCAGCTGTGCTTCAATCGTATAGTGCCCTTTTGGAACACGCTTTCCTTCCTGCTTGTAATCCCATGTTTCTTTCCAAATCTTCGTTTCACCCTTTTTCAACGTAAGGGTTTGAAACGCCTGGAGAAATGATTTCCCCTGACTGTACCGATAGACCACTTGGCCCGCTTTGTTTTTGATTGTAAAGTCAAACATCTGACTCGTATGGAAGGTGATCTTTTTATCCCCTTCACTATTATTATAAAGAACGAGCTTGATCTGAGATTCTTCTTCTCCCGGAAAAGATTTTACAGAAAAGATCAGAGGTGCCTTCTCTGCTTTTATCGGAGAAGGTACACTAAAGAGCATGAAAGAACTAATAAGTATATAAACAAATGCCTTCAAGGTGATACCCCTTTCTATTCAAGTTCACCTATAGTATTTGTTAATTTCAAGAATCTAATCTTTTCTAAAAAATCCGAATATACCTGTCGTTTGCACTATATTGGTAAATGCGTTGGGATCTACATCTTTTATGGTATGTTCAAGCTCGTAAAGTTCATAGCGCGAAATGACAATGATCAACATTTCCTTATCTTCACCGGAAAAAGCCCCTTTTGCAGGTAGAGTCGTGATTCCCCTGACAAGCTTTGAATGGATGGCTTCTCTTAATTCATTAGATTTCTTTGTCACAATCATCGCTGTGAGTTTTTCATGGCGTGTATGAATGGAATCAATGACACGAGTTGAAGCATACAACGTTACCAACGTATACAATGCTTTTTCCCACCCATAAAGAAATCCTGCAGAAGTAATGATGACCGCATTCATCAGGAAGAAATAGGACCCGACAGGCTTATCTTTCATTCTGGAAAGAATCATGGCAATAATGTCCATGCCTCCCGTAGATGCACCCCATTTTAACGTGATTCCAACTCCCACAGCGGCAATGACCCCGCCAAACACGGCGTTTAGAAGGATATCAGGCGATAATTTAATTACAGGAATCACTTCAAGGAATAAGGACGTCAGAAATACAGAAATGAAGCTATACACTGTAAAGGAACGACCAACTTTAAGCCACCCCAGTATCGTCACAGGAATATTTAAGATAAATAATAAAATACCTGTTGAAATATTGAATGGTGCAAATTCTTTTAACACACTGGACAATAACTGAGCCAACCCTGTAAAACCACTTGCATAAACATTTGCCGGTATCAGGAAAAAATTCATCGCAATGGCACCCAGCACTGCCCCTACCAACACTACGAAAAATTTCTTCGCTTCTAACTGAACATGATCTCTCGACATTGACAGACCTCCCACATCTAGTTGATATTTTCTATGTTCCACAATTCATCTTAACTAAACTCCCCGTGATATTCACCCTTTAAGAAAACAATGATACTTTTTACCTTGAAATCATGATCTATAGATTGTCATTTTCATGAAAAATAGCTAGACTAAATCTATATAGAATAGTCAAAGGATGATTAGGATGACAGTAAAATTATTTGCTGATAGTGCGAGCGACCTTCCTGCTGCATATTTCAACCAACACAACATAGAACTGCTGCCACTGAAAGTACATATTGATGGTCAGGACTACGAGGACCTGGTCACCATCGAGCCGAAAACCGTATTCAACAAAATAAGGGAAGGGCATATGCCAAAAACGTCTCAAGTATCACCGGACTTTTTCCTGAAGAAGTTCACAGAGCTTGCAGAATCGAATCAACCCGGTATCTACATTGCCTTTTCCTCACAATTGTCAGGTACGTATCAAACTGCTGTGATGATTCGCGATCAAGTGAAAGAGGAACACCCTGCTCTTGATTTGACCATTATCGATTCAAATTGCGCTTCACTGGGCTACGGATTAGTTGTAATGAAGGCTGCTGAACTGCTTCAGAACGGCGCGAATAAAGAAGAAATTATCGAAGCCTCCCGTTACCACTCAGAGCATATGGAACACCTATTCACCGTAGAAGACCTTGAATACCTGGCAAAAGGCGGAAGAGTATCAAAAGCATCAGCTTTTCTTGGCGGACTGCTAAACATCAAGCCTCTCCTTCATGTAGAAGATGGAAAGCTTGTCCCGATTGAAAAATTGCGTGGGAAAAAGAAGCTTCTCAAACGAATTCTCGACTTGATGGAAGAACGGGGTGAAGACCTCTCCAATCAAGTGATCGCCATCAGCCACGGAGACGACGAAGAACTTGCCCTTGAAATGAAAAAGCTCATTCAAGAAAAATTTTCACCAAAAGATGTATATATCAGTATTATTGGATGTGCCATAGGTTCTCATACAGGCACAGGCACCTTAGCCATATTTTTCTTAAACGAACACTCATAAACTCCCCTCCTCTTCCTCATACTAGGAGAGAAGATTATACTCGAAGGGAGGATCACTATGCCACATACATCTGATAACGAAAAAAAGGCCAGAGACAACAATGCCCTGCACCAGGAAAAGAATAAGATCAAAGAAGTGAATCGTAAAGCCGGGAAGAATCAGTATTCTAAGAAGACGGATCATTTGTAAGGGATTGTCGTGGACAGTCTCCAGCTCTTGGATAAGAGAAAGTGCTAGTTCTTTATTGAGCTAGTGCTTTTTTGTGTGGAGTAGGCTGAAAATCGCACGTGAAATTCGTATATAAGAGGGAAAAATGGTCTTCACTAGGTGTTTTATGGATGAAATCTACTCCTTGTTAGTCATGGATCATGATTTGTTTTCAACTTCCAGTGATTTGTTTTCAACTTTCATACTTTTATTTTCAATTTTACGATTTTATTTTCAAATTGGATTTTTTCAGAGAAAAATTAGGACTGGGCTCATGTTGGAGGCATTTATTATCGACTTTTCTGATATATTATCGACTTTCCGAATATATTATCGACTCCTCACTTCTATAATTGAATCCCCATATTGATCTTTTTTCTATCCACCATTATTCCCTATTTTCAAAAATCTTCCCCATTGCATTCATAGAAGTTGTATGCACCTTCAAAGCTTGTCTATAATGAAAAGAGATAATACTATGGAGGGGTTACATATGGCAAAAGAGAGTTCATTTGATATTGTGTCGAAAGTGGATATGTCTGAAGTGAGTAATGCGATTCAAATTGCGTTGAAGGAAGTTCAAACACGCTATGACTTTAAAGGAAGTAAGAGTGACATTAAATTAGATGGAGAGGAAATCGTTCTCGTTTCTGATGATGAATTTAAAATGAATCAGTTAAAGGACGTTCTTCTAAGTAAACTCATCAAGCGTAATGTTCCTGTTAAGAACCTTGACTACAGCAAGCTTGAAGGGGCATCTGGCGGAACCGTTCGTCAGCGTGCGAAGCTCATTCAAGGTATCGATAAAGAAAATGCGAAAAAAATCAATACCATCATCAAAAACTCCGCCGTAAAAGTGAAGAGTCAGGTGCAGGATGATCAAGTACGGGTCACTGGAAAAAGTAAAGATGATCTTCAAAAAATCATCGCTGCAATCCGTGAAGCAGATCTTTCTATCGATGTGCAGTACGTAAACTTCCGTTAATTCGGTTTTTCAAACAAGTCTAATGGGTACAATATATTCATTAGACTTCTTTCATTTAGGAGGAAAAACATGAAGAAAAAAGTCATCATTATTGGGGCGGTGGGCGGCGGTGCCACCACTGCATCACAAATTAGAAAACTGGATAGTGAAATAGAGATCATTCTTCTTGAAAAGACATCCTATCTTTCATACGGGGCTTGCGGAATGCCTTATTACTTAGGTGATGTCATTAAAGACCGTGAAAGTCTATTTGCAGCCACCCCTGAAAAATTACATACGAAAAAAAACATCGAAGTCCGCATGCATCATGAGGCGTTGAAAATTGACCGTGATAAAAAATCTTTACGTGTGAGAGATCATGTCAAAAACCGAGATTACGAAGAAGCATATGATTACCTTGTAATCGCAACGGGAGCTTCCCCTTTCATTCCTGACATCCCGGGACTTGATCAAATTCCTTCTTTCCATCTCAGAACTGTTGAAGACATGGACAGGATCAAGCAATTCGTTGAAACCTCAAAGCCAAAAGACTGTACCATTATCGGCGGGGGCTTCATAGGAGTCGAAATGTCTGAGAACTTCACTCATTTAGGAATGAAAGTCAACCTGGTTGAAAGATCGGAACATGTGATCAGTGTAATCGATGAAGAGACCGCCATCAAACTGCAAGAGCATATAACCGAGCAAGGTGTAAAGTTGTACACGAATGACGGACTGAAAGAGGTGCTATTAGAAAATACCCTGAAACTCGATAGCGGAAAGACGTTTCAGTCTGACTTCATTCTCCTTTCGGCAGGTGTAAAGCCTAATAACTTTCTTGCTAAAGAAGCCGGGTTATCTACAGGAGAGTCAGGTGGTGTCGTCAGTAATGAGTTTATGCAATCAGACGACCCCTCCATTTATGCAGTAGGAGATGTGGTAGAGTCCATGGATCTTATTGACGGGACCCCCAAGCAGGTTCCTCTCGCATGGCCTGCCCATCGACAAGCTTATATTATCGCAAGACACCTATCAGGAAACCCTATACCTTTCAAGGGGATGCTTGGTACTGCAATTGCGAAGGTATTCGACCTTTCCATTGCATCTACCGGATTAGGCGAGAAAGAATTAAATGAAAAGGGCTATACGTATAAAACATCCGTGCATGAAGGAAAGTCACATGCCGGCTACTATCCCGGTGCTCATGATGTGTATGTGAGAGTCCATTTTTGTCCTGACACCGGAAAGATCTTTGGAGGAAATGTAGTGGGCGGCGAAGGGGTAGACAAACAAATCGACGTTCTTGCCACAGCCATATACGGAGGCCTGTCCATTACCGAACTCCAGGAAATCGAAACCTGCTATGCCCCTCCATTCTCTTCTCCGAAAGGGTTGTTGAATATGATCGGGTATAAGGGTGCCGGGTTGATGGAAAAAGAATAATTGCATGCAGGCTTCTCATGGGAGGGGCCTGTTTTTAGTATGACGCTTTCGAAATGGATAAATCTATTAAACGACTGGATTCTTTCCTGTTTCGGCAGGATTTTCCTCAAAATCGGTTGAATTCCCCCTCAAATTAACTGGATTTCCAATCAATTGACCGATTATTATGATAAATCCCCCAAGAGAAACATGTTAATAAATATATTTTCCGGGTAAACACTATCCTAAGATAACCTAAATCATTAAAGGAGTGTTTTCATTGTCACAACAACAAAATCAGAAGCAAACGTTTCCCCCGCAGCACCAGGATCATCAGCCCGGCACAGTGGATGAGATGAATCCACAGCCGATTCATACGGATCAAAATTATAAAGGCAGTGGAAAGCTGGATGGAAAGATCGCCCTTGTTACCGGAGGAGACAGCGGTATCGGACGATCGGTCGCATGGTATTTTGCAAGGGAAGGGGCCCATGTTGCGATTTCTTATTTAGATGAACATGAAGATGCGAATAAAACGAAGGAATTAGTGGAAGCAGAAGGTGTAAGATGTATCCTTCTGTCAGGTGATATAGGAAGCTCGACGTTCTGTAAAGACATCGTGAACAAAACGATTTCGGAATTCGGGAAGCTTGATATCCTGGTGAATAACGCTGCTGAACAGCATCCCCAACAAGGCCTGACGGATATAAGTGACGAGCAGTTGGAGCGTACATTTAAAACGAATGTATTCTCTATGTTCTACTTAACAAGAGCTGCTTTGCCTCATCTTAAAAAGGGGGCTTCCATTATTAATACGGCTTCAATCACAGCTTATAAAGGGAATAAAGATTTGATTGATTATTCATCTACTAAGGGGGCAATTGTCAGTTTCACCCGCTCCCTCGCAGAAAACATTGCATCAGATGGGATCAGGGTAAACGGCGTGGCACCGGGTCCGATCTGGACGCCGCTCATTCCGTCCACCTTCAGCTCTCAAAAGGTATCTCAATTTGGAGCGAATACACCACTTGGACGTGCTGGTCAGCCGTATGAATTAGGACCTGCATACGTATACCTGGCAAGCGAAGATTCAAGCTACGTTTCAGGACAGATGATTCATATTAATGGCGGAACGGTTATTAACGGATAAAACGAAAGCGACTGAAGCATATGAATCTCCACTAAGTGGAGATTCCAACGTTTCAGTCGCTTTTTATTATGATTTCACTTTTCGCACACTGCAAGAGTATCTCGTAACGAGCTGATGCGGCACGATGATTCTCTTGATCGGCTCTTTCGGGTTCTCAATCTTTTGGATCAGGCTTTTTGCTGCCTCATTTCCCAGGTTGAATATGTTGATATCCACAGACGTGAGCGGCGGACGTGACATTTCAGCCAGCAATACATTGTTGAAGCTTACAATGGAGATGTCTTCAGGAACACGGATGCACATCTCATCCAGTGTGTTCAGTACACCTAACGCCATTAAGTCATCGGCCACTACAAGAGCCGTTGGAGGATCGTCTAATTGCATCAGCTCATTAATGGCTTCACGCCCCCCTTCACGAAGAAATTCTTCATGAATGATGTACTCGTCCTTCATATCAATCCCGGCATCACGCAAAGCCTTCTCATAACCTAATAGGCGCTCAACGGTTACAACGAGGTTGAGGTCTCCACCAATAAAACCAATGCATTCATGACCAAGCTCCAGGAGATAATCGGTTACTTCCTTCGTTGCCCGATAGTTGTCATTATCCACATGAGTGATCTCTTCACAATATTTATAAGGCTTCCCTACGACGACAAATGGAAAATCACGATCTTTTAAGTAGTTCATCACCTTATCTTCCACTTTTGAGTAAAGAAGGATGATTCCGTCCACTCTTCCCCCTTGAACCATTTGGACGACGCCTTCATAGATTTCTTCTTCGGATTGGCCTGTGGACATTTGAAGGGCGTATTGTTTTTCCTGTGCCCCTTCACTTAGTCCTCTTAATACTGTTGGAAAGAATGGGTTTTGTGAAAAAGTACTAGCCGAACCTGGTAATACAAGCCCCAATACTTGAGTGGATTGATTTGCCAAGCTCCTTGCAATGAAGTTAGGATGATATCCTAATTCTTCCATCGCTTCTCTTACTTTTTGCTTTGTTTTCTCGCTGATTCTTGGATTGTTTGCAATGACACGTGAAACCGTAGATGGAGCTACGTTTGCAAGCTTTGCAACATCCTTGATGGTGACCGCCATTCATTCCACCCCCCTCTTTTAAAAAGCGTACCCTCTTAGGTGTAGCGGGCTGCTTCAATCTATTTTATACAATAATTAAAACGCTTCCATTTCATCATTCTTAAATTCCGGAATTGTAGGGCTCATAGACAGAGCCCCAGATCAAATCATGACTGTTTTTTCTTTCTTCCACGCTTCCATACAAGATAAATAAAGAGTAAGAAGAGTACATACACAGTACCGAGTGCCAGTAGGTAAGGATAATTCAATCCACTCTTCTGTTTCAGGGAATAAACCTCTGATTCTTCACGGTCGATTACGATCGAATAATTTCCATCCTTATCACTGCGTACAAGGTCCGCGGTTAATAACCCTTTTAACTCACTATTTTCTGCTAACTCTTCCTCACTCAATTCAATCTTTTGAGATTCACTAGTGTTGTTTATGGCGATCACGAGCGTTTGGTCCCCATACGTACGCTTGAATATACCCATACCGTCTTTTTCATAGATGGGTTCTATCGTCCCTTTTGTAAGGGCGGGGTAATCTTGACGAAGCTTTCCTAATTGAGTGATGTAATCAATCAGTTCTTCATCTGCCCTAAAGTTCATAAAACGGCGATTATCCGGGTCATTCCCACCATCGACAGCTATTTCTGATCCATAATAAACGATTGGTATTCCTGGAGTTGTATACATATACGTTAGAGCGAGCTTCCATCTGGTACCCGGGAAGAGCTTCTCTTGAACGAGCAATCTCGTGAAACGTTCCATATCATGGTTATCAATGAAGGTTCCCATTAAATACGGATCTTCATAATACGTTTCGTTGTACTTCCAAAAGTTAAAAAGGCGATCCATCGATGTATCCGGTTTTTGGAATACAGAACGCATTTCTTCTGCTTGTGGAAAGTTAACGAATCCATCAATTCCTACATCATTATACTTCGCGATCTTACCGGGATCACGATCGAACACTTCACCAAGAAGATAGAAATCTTCTTTGACTGATTTAACCTCATTGCTGAATTCAGTCCAAAATTCTTGGGGGACGTGACGAACCGTATCCAATCGATAGCCGTCAACATCCGTTTCTTCGATCCACCATTTGGCGGCGTCAAATAAGTAGTTTTTCACTTCGGGATTTTCAGTATTTAAATCGGGAAGGTCATATAACCACGCATTTTGAAGACTTTCTTCATTATCGAAGTTCATCGGCTGATTTTCATGAAACCAGTCCGATTTTTCAGGATCATTCACCCAAGGGTGTTCGGGTCCGACATGATTTACAACGAAGTCCAACATCACTTTCATATCACGTTTGTGTGCCTCATCTACAAGCTTTTTAAACGTATCGATGGATCCGAAATGTTCTTCTGTCTTATAGAAATCTGTAATCCAATATCCGTGATATCCAAGGGGTTGATTATCAAAGACCGGGGTCAGCCAGATGGCGGTAAATCCCATATCCTTAATATAATCCAGCTTATCAATCACACCTTGAAAGTCTCCGCCCTGATAGGCTCTAGGGTCTTTGGTATCCACATTCTTATCATTGCTCGTATCCCCGTTATTAAAGCGATCGACCATCAGAAAATAAATGGTCTCATCCTGCCATTTTCGTTCTTCTTTTTCAACTGCACCTACCGGAAGGGCGTAAAAAAGAAGAAACGGGACTAAAATGAGAGATAATACTCTTCTTTTCATCTCCGCTCCTCCTCAACTGTTAGTAACGCCTATAAGATTATCCTTTTGTACCCCCTGCCGTCAATCCTGAAACGAAGTATTTCTGGAAGAACAAGAATAATAGGGCAATTGGTAAGGCAATCAGGACAGAACCTGCAGCGAATGTTGTAAATTCTGCTCCGAATTGTTTTGCTACCATATCATAAAGGGCAACCGGTAATGTGTACATTTTTTCTGAACGCAATAGGATACTTGCAATGATAAAGTCTGCGAATGGTGCAATGAATGAAAACAGTGCTACTACCGCAATGATCGGTTTCGCAAGGGGCATGACGATCTGGAAGAAAATACGCAAATGTCCCGCTCCATCCATTTTAGCTGATTCATCAAGTTCTTTCGGAATCGTATCCAGATACCCTTTCATTAACCATGTATTCATTGGGATTTGTCCACCCACATATACGAGGATCAATCCGATATGAGTATCTAATAATTTTGTTAGTAATGCTAATACGAATATCGCAATTAAGGCAGCAAAGTTAGGGATCATTTGTAAGATCAGGAATGTCATCAATCCATTTTTGCGACCTGCGAAGCGATAACGTGAGAATGAGTAAGCCGTTAAACTGACGAGTAAAACCGTAAGTGCCATGGTTGATAAACTGACTTTTAACGAGTTCCAGTACCAAAGCATATAATTACTTTGTTCCAGATCGAATAGTTCTTTATAATGTGCCAATGTTGCATTCTTGGGAATGATGGATGAACCGGATAAACTTTGACCTGGGTTGAAAGAAGATCCGATAATCCATGCAACCGGGTAAAGAATGATGGCAAACATGATTCCGATGGCTGCGTACGAAAGTGTTAAACGTATGAGTTTCTGTCTCTTCATATTCATATTACATCATATCCTCTTCTTGGAATGATTTCGTTCTCTTGAACTGCCAAATCGCTACTGTAATGACGATGATGGATAACAATAATGTGATGGCAGCTGCTTTAGAATACTGTGCCGATGTCATAGTCAGACTGTAGATCCATGAAATCAAAATGTCAGTTCCACCTGCATTTTGTCCTGTCAGGGCAGGTCCTCCGCCATTGAATAAGTAAATAACGTTAAAGTTATTAAAGTTAAATGTGTATTGCGTAATGATGATTGGTGCCGTTGCAAAAAGAACCAGCGGCAACGTAATATTCTTGAATTTCTGGAAAGCTGATGCTCCATCAACCGTTGCTGCTTCATAAAGCTCATCAGGAATCGATTGAAGTACTCCCGTTGTCATAGCAAAGATGAATGGGAAGCCTAACCAGGCTTGAATTCCGATTAGGGCAATTCGTGTATACATCGGTTCCGTCATCCATGGTAAACCTTCAATGCCGAAGAATCCTAAGATATCCCGGTTAATCGTTCCAAAAGATTCATTGAACATACCAGCGAAAACCAGGATGGAAACGAAAGCCGGAATGGCCCAAGGTAAGATGAATACGGTACGAATGATTGCTTTTCCCTTTAAATCCTTTTGATTGACCAGGATTGCCAGGAATACACCCAGGGCAACTTGAAGCGTTGTTGCACCAAACGTCCAAACAAGTGTCCAGGCTAACACGGTAATAAATGTTTCTCTCCAAATATCAATCTTGAAAATATCAACAAAGTTTTGAATCCCTACCCAATCGACTAATTTAGCAGGAGGTGAGTGATACAAATCATAGTTTGTAAACGCCAGTAAGATAACAAAGATAATCGGGAAGATGACTACGAATACGAGTAGTAAAAATCCCGGCGACATGATCAAATACGGGAAGCCATTGTCTACTAGATTTTTGTACTGCTCACGAATCGTACTCAGTTTCTCTCCTCTGTCTCTCTTTTCTCCGTTTTTATAAGCATCGCGGAGATTAAACAAGTAGAATCCGATTCCGAAGATTGATACGATGATTGCCAGAATTCCGTATACCATCAAGAAAATGGAATGGTCTCCGTATGAAACGTCTGTCCCAAGCGTTGTAATCCCCCATAATCCGTAGCCGATTAAATCTCTAAAGACAAGGATAAAAGCGGCTGTCATGATCAGGAAGAATCCGCCTTTTAGAAACTGTCTATGATACATCTGACCTAATCCAGGGATTAGGGAAAGGGCCAGTGCTGTTTTTCTATGTTTTTTTTGATAGGATTGTTGCTCCATCCTATATTCCCCTTTCTACGTTCACAATTTTGATAAGCTTCAAGAGCTTTTTAAGAAAAAAAGTGTTTATTTCCTTAAAAAGCCCTTGAATAGGTCTTTAAAAGGATAGCAGTACCTCTCAGGATGAGAAGGTACCGCTATGTTTATTCATTAGTTTGAGTGATTTGCATCAATATTCTCTTGAATTTGCTTTACAGCTGCATCAAGAGCCGCTTTCGGTTCTTGTTTGCCTGTCACCACGGTTTGAAGTGAGTCAGCCATTGGTCCCCAAACTTCTCCCATTTCAGGAATGTTCGGCATTGGAACCGCATATTGAGATTGCTCAGCAACTGCTTTAGCTCCAGGGTTTTCTGCGATCGCAGGATCGTCGATCAACCCTTGGTTTGTTGGAACTTCTTGAGTTTGTTCAAAACGTAATTTAGCATATTCATCTTGAGTGATGAACTCGATGAATTTTTGAGCCCACTCTTTATTTTCAGAATATCCTGAGACGTGCCAGCCTTTAACACCCATGAACGTTTTCATTGGCTCTCCGTTTGGAAGTTTAGGCATAGCTGAAATACCGATTTCAATTCCAGCATCTTTATATCCTTGGAAGGACCATGGTCCATTCATGACAGAAGCAACTTTCCCTTCTCCAAACAGACCGTCCATTGCAGATCCTCCATTTTCTCCAACGATACCTTTAGGGAATAAACCTTCTGTGTACCATTTTTGAATATACTCCGTACCTTCTACAGCACCTTCATTGTTTAACCCAAGATCGTTCGCATCTAACGCTCCATCATTTTCAGCAAATACATATCCGCCGAATCCACCGATTGGTGCATGAGCGAAGTAGAAGTTATCCCAAAGAGCTAAGAAACCGTAGTTTCCATCTTTAGTGAAGTCTTTAGAGAATGTGTACACTTCATCCATTGTTTTTGGAGCTTCTTCCATTAACGCTTTGTTATAAACGAATACCGGCGTTTCAGAAGACTTTGGAAGACCATATAGTTTTCCATCATAGCTCTCCGCTGTCATCGAAGATTCAGTGAAACGCTCTTCAAGATCCCCTTCAACTTCTAAAGCAGCGATATGACCGGCAAGAGCAAGCTCACCGATTTGGTCATGTGGTAATGTTAAAACGTCTGGACCAGTTCCGGCAGGACCGTCTAAACGTAATTGTTCTTTCATCTTAGTAGCCATTTCGACTTCTTTCACTTCAACTTTGATGCCAGTTTCTTCTTCGAACTTAGCACCTACTTCATCCAGCCATCCAGTTTTCTCTTGATCTTCCCAGACAACCAGTTTTTCAGGTTTGTTTGCATCGTCAGCTTTTTTCTCTCCGCTGTCATTGTTTCCTGATCCTTCTTCACGATTAGGACCACAAGCAGCCAACGCACCTAGTACAAGCATGATTACCATCAATAATGATAACGCTTTCTTCATCTCGACCCCTCCTAAGTATGGTAAAAAATGAGCTTTCCGTTAGACTGAACAAACGCTTGCACATAGTATGACTTAATTCCGAAAGATATCGCTTACATTCTTTGTGAAAACGATTGCACAACCTACTTCTTATTATACAAACTAAATCTTCTTTGACAATACTTTTTTGAAAATTATCTACGTTTATGAGAGAAAGAAGAATGCTTTACTAGTTTATATACGTTTTATTGACAACATTGTTGGTTTAGAATACTCTTTAAATGGAATGAATAAGAGGAGGATATACGATGCTACTGGAAGCCATATACCATAGACCGAAAGATAACTATGCATACGCTTGCACAAAAAATGAATTACACATACGGATTCGTACGAAGAAAAATGATGTAGAAAACGTCACACTCCTGCACGGAGATCCTTATCAATGGGAAGACGGAAAATGGATATATGATCGTAAGGAGATGGTTTTAACCGGAACTGATCACCTGTTTGATTATTGGTTTGCTCCCATCTCCCCTCCTTTCAGACGCCTTCGTTATGGTTTCCTTCTACATGACGAAATGGAGGAAGTCTTTTATGGAGAAAAAGGATTTAATGGGGCTCCTTCTACTGATATCGGGGATTACTTCTGCTTCCCGTTCTTGAATACCATCGATGTATTTCAAGCACCGGCTTGGGTGAAGGATACAGTATGGTATCAAATCTTCCCTGAGCGATTCGCAAATGGGAAAACGGAGAATGATCCTGAAGGGACACTGGCTTGGAATAGCACAGACCCCACTCCATCCAATTTCTTCGGAGGGGATTTAGAAGGTGTGATCCAGAACATTCCTTATCTAAAAGAGCTTGGGATCTCCGGGATCTACTTTACTCCCATATTTAAAGCGCATTCCAATCATAAGTACGACACGATTGATTATTTCGAAATCGACCCACAGTTTGGGACGAAAGAAACTTTGAAGGAATTAATAAAGGTCTGTCATGAGAATGAAATGAAAGTCATGCTGGATGCCGTCTTTAATCATAGCGGCTTCTATTTTGACCAGTTCCAGGATGTACTTGAAAACGGTGAGGATTCTCCTTATAAAGAGTGGTTTCATGTAAACGAATTTCCTTTGGATATCGAGAGTAAGCCGCCTAATTATGATACTTTTGCATTCGAACCTTCGATGCCGAAGTTAAATACTGAAAATGAAGAGGTCCGCAATTATCTATTAGAGGTTGGCCGATACTGGATAAAGGAATTTGATATCGATGGATGGCGTCTGGATGTTGCCAATGAAGTCGATCACCACTTCTGGCGTGATTTCCGCAAAGAAGTGAAGGCTATAAAACCGGATCTATATATCTTAGGAGAAATTTGGCACGATTCAATGCCCTGGTTACGGGGAGATCAATTCGATGCTGTCATGAACTATCCTTTCACGACAAATCTATTGAATCTATTTGCTCACCAAACGATTTCTGCTTCTCAATTTACAGAAAATATGACTTCAGTCGTGCATATGTACCCTAAGAATGTAAACGCAGTGAATTTCAACCTTGTCGGAAGTCACGATACACCTCGTGTATTGACTGAGTGTGGTGAAGATATCCGCCGTGCAAAACAAATCTACACGTTCATGCTCACTTTCACAGGCACACCTTGTATTTATTATGGTGATGAAATCGGCCTGACTGGTGAACAGGATCCAGGGTGCCGAAAGTGCTTCCCTTGGGAGAAAGAACAACATAATGAAGAGCTCTTTGGGCATATACAGAAACATATTGCCCTTCGAAAGCAGTATCCACTGTTAAGCAACGAAGGAAATCTGACGTTTTTACCCGTGAACCTTCATGAAAATTGCCTTTCCTTCACCAAATCAAACGGAGAGGAAACAATATTCGTCCTATTAAACTGCAGTGAGGAGTCGACCACCTTCTCTCTTCCTTTTGAATTAAAAGGAAAGAAAATCATGAATCTGTGGAGCGGGGAAGATTTTGCAGCTGAAGCAGAGTCCATCGAAGTCGCACTCGAAGGGTATGGATTTGCCATCCTGAAATTTTAATAAAGCTTAGTTCGTGATAATCGGGACTACACCTTAACGGTTAGTCCCTTTATCAATTTAAATCATAAAGAATGACCGGATGCATATCCCTGGTCAGCTAAAGGAGAAAATCTATGAGCAAGAATCAAAAAAACATGACCCTCTTCGCCTTGACTTGGCCGATCTTCATTGAAATTTTCCTTCATATGCTGATGGGAAATGCCGATACGTTAATGCTCAGTCAGTACTCTGATGACTCTGTTGCAGCCGTAGGGGTTTCCAATCAAATCCTTTCTCTCATTATTGTCATGTTTGGATTTGTCGCTACAGGTACTGCCATTCTGGTTGCTCAGCATCTGGGAGCTCGGGAGGACCGATTGGCTGGAGAAGTATCCATCGTTTCCATTGCCGTTAACCTAGGATTCGGTCTCTTCCTGAGTATCGCCCTTGTGTTTTTCAGTGAACCGATTCTGCTTTCAATGGATCTTCCCGGTTCCCTGATGAATGAAGCCTCTTCTTATTTAAAAATTGTTGGAGGATTCGCCTTCATCCAGGCCTTGATCATGACAGCCGGTTCCATCATGAGGAGCTATGGCTACACGAAAGACGCCATGTACATTACGATCGGAATGAATATCATCAATGTGATCGGGAACTATTTATTTATCTTTGGTCCATTTGGTGTCCCTGTTTTAGGAGTAGAAGGGGTAGCGATTTCCACGATTTCTTCGAGACTTATCGGATTTATTGTGAGCATCATCGTGATTACCAAACGAATCCCTGACGCTCTTCCAATCAAGAGACTTTTTCGTTTACCCATTTCTCATGTACAAAATTTACTTCGCATCGGAATTCCTTCTGCAGGAGAACATTTATCTTATAATGGTTCACAAATGGTCATTACGTATTTCATTGCAAGCATCGGGACGAACGCCTTGACCACCAAGGTATATGCACAAAACCTGATGATGTTTATCTTTTTATTCAGCGTAGCAATCAGTCAGGGAACCCAAATTATCATTGGTCATATGATCGGAGCGAAACAATTTGACAGTGCCTATGAACGTTGTTTGAAAAGTTTAAAGATTGCTATCTTCATCTCTCTCATTATGGCCGGAATTTTCTCTATCGCAGCAGAGCCGCTGCTACGAATATTTACAAACAACGAAGAAATCATTTCTCTTGGTAAAACATTAATCTACCTGACCATCATTCTCGAACCGGGCAGAAGCTTCAATTTAGTTGTCATTAACGCACTAAGAGCAACAGGTGATGTACGCTTCCCAGTCTATATGGGGATCTTATCCATGTGGGGAGTAAGCGTTACGCTCTCCTATATACTCGGAATCTGGTTCGGGCTCGGACTTATCGGGATCTGGATCTCCTTCATTGCCGATGAATGGCTCCGAGGCATCATCATGCTCAAACGCTGGCGATCCAAAGTATGGATCCATAAACGATTTGTTCAAAATAATAAAATTACAGTGTAGAGGGACGGACCTTCCTGTAGGTGGCTGTTAACCATTTGGCGCAAGTCCATATGACCGCCGCTACCTTATTACACCTCTCTCCTTTGAAAAAGAGTCAGCTCTCCAATCGAGCTGACTCTTTTTCACCCTATATGGAAACGCATCCATTTAACTCATGTTAAGTTTTTTTACATAAAAACGCTTACATTACAAATTAACACTTGAACTTTTGTTATTTTCTGAATATGATAAATAATATAACTTATTCATGTCATAAAACCTAACATCAAAGAATCCATTTATCTAAAAGTGAAGGAAAAAAACTAAAGGAGGAAACCCCAATGAAAAAAGTAGAAGCGATTATTCGCGCAGAAGCATTCTTGTCCCTGCGAGAAGCGTTATGCCTTCGTGGATTCAGCGGACTAACCGTATCTGAAGCAGCTGGCTGTGGAAAACAAAAAGGAAAGCAAGGGATTTTCAGAGGGAATAAATTCGAACTGCAGTTAGTCCCCCGTGTAAAGGTGGAAATGATCGTCGACGATGGTCAGGTTGAAGACATCATTGATCTCATTGTAGAACATTGCAGTACTGACACCGTAGGAGACGGGAAGATTTTCATATATCCAGTTGAGGATGTCATTCGCATCCGTACAGGTGAACGAGGAAAAAAAGCCGTTTTATAGATCACTTCATTTTTAACTCAATCACTAAGCCTCTGGCCAAACCAATTTTGGAGGGATACCATTGATTAAAAAGATTTCTGTTCTGTTGCTTCTGTCACTGTTTGTGAACACTACTGCTTTCGCTGCGGCCCCTACCGCAGAATCTGTTCAAGCATCCGTTGACTCCCTATGGGTCATGATTGCTGCAGTCCTTGTGTTCTTCATGCACGCTGGATTCGCCATGGTCGAGACCGGATTTACCCGAGCCAAGAACTCTCTTAATATCCTGATGAAAAACTTCTTAACTGTAGCCATTGCTTCTGTTCTGTTTTTCATTGTAGGATTTGGGTTTATGTTTGGAGGAACATCCGGAGGCATCATTGGGACTGACAGCTTTTTCCTTTCAGGACGTGAAGACATCGGCTTCTTCTTATTCCAATCCGTGTTTGCCGCTACATGTGCAACGATCATTTCAGGTGCTGTAGCTGAACGAATGAAGCTTAAAAGTTATATTCTATTAACCATTGTCATGACCGGAATCATTTATCCGATTGTCGGACATTGGATTTGGGGTGGCGGATGGCTTTCAGAGCTTGGATTCGTTGATTTCGCCGGATCTACTGTCGTTCATTTAACAGGTGCTGTTGGAGCCTTCATTACGGTGCTTTTCCTTGGAGCACGTATTGGCAAATACAATAAAGGTAAAGTAAATGTTATTCCTGGTCATAATATCCCGATCGGTGCCCTTGGGGTATTCATCCTTTGGTTCGGCTGGTTTGGATTTAATGGTGGCAGCAGCTTGGCCGCTGATCCGACGCTTGTACCCCACGTCATTACAACAACTTTATTCTCAGCATCTGCTGCCATTCTTTCATCCGCTTTCTACACGTTAGTGAGATTTAAACGAATCGACCCATCCCTCACTTTAAATGGAGCACTGGGAGGACTTGTCGGTATCACCGCTGGCTGTGCCAATGTATCACTCGTCGGCTCTCTCATAATCGGGCTTATTGCAGGAGTGATCCTTGTTGAAGCCGTCACCGTAATCGATTCTAGACTTAAAGTCGATGATCCTGTAGGTGCCATTGCCGTACATGGAATTTGCGGGATCTGGGGTACAATAGCAGTTGGGTTGTTTGATGTTTCAAACGGCTTATTATATGGCGGTGGTGTTTCTTTAGTAGCCACTCAAGCCCTCGGTGTCTTAGCAGTTATTGCTTGGACCTCCGTCACTGTCGGAGGGTTCCTGTTCATCGTAACTAGAGTATCAAGTATTCGCGTTTCACGTGAAGAAGAGCTTTCAGGACTGGACTTTACAGAGCATGGGTCGAATGCCTATGAATTAAAGGATACTGTATTAGAATCAAACGTTTCTTCCTCTTCTCCTTTTGGATCTGATTTAGTTGAACGATTAAATTCGATCGGAACAGGTAAAGTGAGTGAAACCATGAATCAACGAAACACAATATAATCAGATTTGGAGCTGCCCAGAGCGGCTCTTTTTTTCGGTCTCCAACAAAAATAAGCTCATATGGATACCTTGCAACTAAAGCTCCATACGGGCTTATTTACGAAATCGTTGAAATGATTTTTTCTTTTATATCTTTTGATTAGGGGGTTGACGATTTTACAAAGAGAAAAAGGTGAGCTTCTTTCATATAAGGAGCTCACCTTTTTTGTACGACTACTATTCCACAATCTCTACATTATAATCCTTAAACCAAACATGAATCTGTGCCAGGTGGGCAAGTAGCTGTGGGCCGGTCATGAGTTGGCCGTACCACGGCACCTGGAAGGCAGATCCGCCTGTTGCAACGATTTCTTTCAGTTTTTCTTCATCGAATAATTCATAGAGAACACTTGATTTGTCTTCGAGTATTTCATTCAACCACTCACTGACCAGCTTCGTGTACTCAGGGTGATGGGTTTTTGGGTACGGACTTTTCTTACGATAAAGGACTTCGTGAGGCAATACTCCTTCAAGAGCCTTTCGCAGAATTCCTTTTTCTCTTCCCTCGTGCATTTTCATCTCCCATGGAATGTTCCAGACGTACTCTACGAGTCTATGATCAGCAAATGGCACACGGACCTCTAAACTTGCACCCATACTCATCCGATCTTTACGATCTAACAATGTCGTCATGAACCAAATTAAATTCAGGTAGAATAATTGTCTTCTTTTGGTTTCAACTTCACTTTCCCCTTCTAATAATGGGGTTTCTGCTACTGTGCGATCATATTGCTCGAGCACATATTCTTCCAGATTTAATTTCTTGCTCCATTCTTCTTTTAGAAGACCTTGACGCTCAGCCGTGGAGCGCATCCACGGAAATCCTCTGCGGTCGAAATCTTCAGGACGGTGAAACCAAGGGTAACCACCGAATATTTCATCCGCACATTCCCCTGATAATCCAACCGTGAAATCCTGTTTAATTTCCCGACAGAACCATAATAGAGATGAATCAACGTCTGCCATTCCCGGTAAGTCTCTTACATGAACCGCTTCAGTCAGATAGTCCTTCAATTGCTGCTGGCGGATGACACAGCAATGGTGCTCAGTCTCGAATTCCGAAGTCATTTTTTCTATCCATGGTGCATCAGAATTAGGCTGAAAATCGTTCGCTTTAAAGTATTGTTCGTTTTCTTCATAATCAATAGAATAGGTGTGAAGTTTCCCTTTGCCTTCTTTTTTATAGCTGTTCGCTGCCACTGCTGTAATCGCACTTGAATCGAGTCCGCCTGATAAGAACGTACAGAGTGGCACATCGGAAACGAGCTGCCTCTCGATGGCATCAGTCAAAAGGAAGCGCACCTTTGACACTGTTTCAATAAATGAGTCTTTATGCTCCTCACTCTTCACATTCCAGTATCTCCATATTTTTAAGCCATCTCTTGAGAATAGCAAAGCATGAGCAGGACGGAGCTCCTTCACTCCTTTAAATACACCATTACCAGGCGTACGGGATGGCCCCAGTCCCAATACTTCCGCCAATCCCTGATGATCCACCTGGGGCAAAACATCTGGATGGGCCAGTAACGCTTTGAGTTCGGAACCAAAGAGGATTCCTTCTTCCTTTTCAAAATAAAATAAAGGCTTTACGCCCATTCGATCTCTGCCTATAAATACATGTTCCTTTTCACTGTCCCACACAGCAAAGGCAAAAATTCCATTTAAATGATGGACACAATCCTCACGCCACTCTATATAAGACGTTAACAGGACCTCCGTATCAGAATGTCCTCTGAAGGTATAACCCTTAGAAATAAGTACTTTTCTCAAATCTTCTGTATTGTAAAGTTCTCCATTGTAGCAGATGGTGAAAAGGTGCCCGTTATGCTGAATGCTCATGGGCTGCCTTCCACCTGCAGGATCTACTACAATCAATCGCTTATGACCAAACACAACATGTTGATCAATCCATACATTCGTTTCATCTGGCCCTCTTTTAGAAAGGGTTTCTGTCATTTTTCCCACTACTTCTTTTTGATCAGACAAATCTCGTTTATAATGGATCCAACCTGTAATTCCGCACATGGTGATCATCCTCACTTTCTAATCAAACAAACTGGCCTCACGGACACATAAATTATTCTATGTTCCGCTCAGGAAATGGTTAATTGTCTCAATCAATTTTCACATGAATGAAATATGATAATTATGACAAGAAATGTAGTTAAGGAGGGATATTCACTTGAGCAACACATTTCGATCAAACATTTTAAAATCCCAAAAAAGGTCCTATTCCGAAGGCACTGCTCTTTTCGAAGATGATACGTGGTACTTTTTCGAAATTGATGCCGAGGAAGAGTCTGAGCTCGAATTTTACCTCAATCATGAATTGAAAGTATATAGAGATGGAGACTGGCTTGCAGGTGTTTTGTTGGAAGATGGAATTATTGTTACCCCGTATGAACGATTAAGAATCGAGAATGGCGAACGAATTCAAATAAAGAAGAATATATTGTATTCGTTGGAGAATTTATTGGAAGAGATTTCTGATGATGCTTTTCATCAGTTTACAACTGCCTTAAACAATCTGGGTTATTCTATTTATGATAGTATCTTTTGCCATAACCACCTGGTTTTCCTTGGTAATCAAAAGATCAAAGAAGGAGTTAACTTCATCACCTTCGATAACGGTGTAGAAGTATGTGCTGTCCAGCATCACTTCACCTATTACAAAAAGAAGCGGGACCGCTTTGAATTCACTTTAAGTACGGGGAGACGAATTGTGATTGAAAGTTTCAATATTTAATCCATTCATAAACCCAAATAGAAAAAAAGCAAATGCCTGCCGGTATCCGACATACATTTGCTTTTTTTTCTATTATTCTCTATCCAAGGAAATTCAAGCCCAGAGGCAAACGTAATCCCAAATAAAGAACAATGATTAAAGCGATGATCAATTGAATCCAGAACACCTTCGTACTCTTGCCTTTATTCGTGCGAACCAAGACCATCTCGAACATCCCGATGACCCAAATCCCAACCAATCCTTTAATTCCATAAAGGGCAGGATCAATTCCTTGATGCTTCCAGAATAATAGGGCACCCGTTAAAATAATGAGCAGGTAGAATAACCGTAAGATCATATGTACAACTTTCATGCCTTTTTTCTTTCCTGCATTATGTAAGCCAACTGCTACAAAGAAAAGAATAATCGCAATCACCCAAGTTGTAATATGAGCATGTGTATTATCAAACATAATGAACCTCCTACAGGTAGATAGTTTACGTTCATAATATTACCATAGTCTTTACTTCAACAGAAATTTTATCTAGGCCTGTAACTGATTTGTCAAAATTCCCAGAGATTCAATTTCGATTTCCACTCTGTCACCCTTCTTCAGGAAAAGCGGAGGCTTGAAGCCCTTTCCAACTCCAGCAGGTGTCCCGGTAGCAATAATATCACCAGGCTCAAGAGTCATCCCCTTTGATAACGTAGAAATGATGGTGGGAATGTTGAATATCATATCACTTGTGTTCGAAGACTGACGGGTTTCATCATTTACCCTCGTCGTGATTGATAGATTCTGAGGGTCGACGACTTCATCCTTCGTGACAAGATACGGACCGATCGGACATGTTGTATCAAGGCTCTTACCTATAAAAAATTGGCCATGCTTTTTCTGCAGATCCCTGGCGGTTATATCATTGAGTATCGTATATCCATATACGTACTCTAAGGCGTCTTTCGGAGAAATCCCTCTCCCTGTCTTGCCAATTACGACAGCAAGCTCCCCTTCATAATCAAGCTGCTCCGTTATTTCATCATGATGCAGCACCGTTTCTTCATGACCGACTACGGTATTGGTCGCTTTTGTGAAAATCATGATGTCTTTCGGGATATCCTGCTCCCCACCCATTTCAATGGCATGATCACGATAATTTTTTCCTACACACATAATATTCCTCTTCACTTTTGGAAGCGGTGAAAGCCACTTAACCTCATCATGTGAATAAGACGGGATATCTACGGAAACGTCCTGAAGGATGCTTTTTACTTTTTGAAGAAAGCCTTCCCCCCGTTCTATCCCGCCAAGTAAATCCTGAGGTAAGCCGTGCACACCTGCTAACTCTACAATTCTGGCATCTCGTTCCACGCCATACGTCTGTCTATCCCCAACCTGAAAGCTAACAAATTTCATCCCTTACTCATCCCCTTCGTTTGATTGAGAAACTATAACTCTCCCTTTTTAACAACAGTGCTTTTTCCATAGCTTAATACACGCCACAACTTCTCAACAGGACCGTATTTAAACTTGGATAACCAGATTTCTGAAAGGATTACTTGGATAGCATATATGCCAATCGCCAGTAAAGTCCCCGTCATTAACGTCACTTCTCCATACAATCCAAATCCATACGAATAGAAAATCAGGGTGCCGATAATCGATTGCATGAGATAGTTCGTCAAGGACATTTTCCCGACTGAGGCTAAAGGCTTGCTCCCTTTCATGATTTTTTCATTCAACAATAATAATGAAAGGATTATTGCATAAGATACTGATAAGAACGGACCTCCCAAAAAGTCTTGAATATACGCATAAGCAAAATTAGAATGGATGAATAATGGGAGAGATTTAATGAAAATTCCAATCACTAAAGTACTGCTTCCTATCACAATCCATGTCTTCTTATAATCTCTTATCTTTTCCAATAGTTGCAGTTTACTAGCCCCTGCCCCCATCATCATCATTGGTAAGATAGAAAGTAATAAGAATATGAGGTTGCCTGGTGAATTCACAGCATACCAGTCCTGAAAGCGCTGCTCCATAATACTGTTGAAGCTTCCGGATCCATATGCAGCGACAGAATCCTGAAGCGACTGGATATCAGTGAACTGAGTTACACCAGTCGGATCTGCGAATGTCATTAATACGAGCAGAATACTGAAAAATAATTGAGGCAGCAGAAATAATAATCCCCCTAACCACAATAATCCCTTTCCTGACAGCCTCATAAATACGAGCAGCAGCAGCCCGAATACGGCATAATTAATTAAGATATCTCCCGACCAAATAAGGAAAGCATGAATGCAGCCAATCACTAATAAGATAAGAAGCCTTCTGATTCCAAAGAGATAGAAAGACGTTCCTTTAGCAGTTGCCCTTTGCTGCTGAATACCTAACCCGTACCCAAACATCATGGCGAACAGAGGATAGAAGCTTGCTTGAACCAATACATCAATCCATGGATACAAGGCGACATCTTCAGGTGTTTTCCACCAGGAATACGGATCAAGATACAGAAATGGGGAATGAAAGGAAATCATGTTGATGATAAAGATCCCAAGCAATGAAAAACCCCGGATCACATCAAGACTTACAATACGTTCTGAATGCTCAATTGGCGATAACGTGTTCATGTACAGTTCCTCCGAAAAAATATTCTCTGTTCCATTTTAACTCTAAATATGAATTTAGGCGATTATCACCTATTCGTTCCTCTCACATAGAATAACAATAATTAACTTTGTCTTAAAGGTGTGAGTTGATATGCCCGCAATCGTAGGAATTGCTCAAGTCGTAAGCGTCGGTTCAAGTGCGGTCTTCCATATTGGAGATGTATTTAACATTAGTCCAATTTCCACAGCCAAGACTTTCGCAGGGGCTGGTTCGTTCATAACAGGAAAGGGGATTTCAGTCTACAATGAAAGCTCCTTGACCTATACCGTGGACGATGATGGATCGGATCAAGGAATAAACTTTAACCTATGAGTGTGATGCCGAATGACGAATTATTATATTCAACAATCCATACAGATTCAATTTATTAAAATCGGGGGGATGTCCAATTCTTCCATCCTTCAGATTGGAACATGCGGTCAAATCACAACAAATAACTTTCTTTATAATACAGGGGGCTTCACGGAGCCTGCTCCAGAAGCGGAGAAAAACGGTAATGGAGAACCACCTCCCTCTGTAACCCCCCTCGTTCCCCTGCAATCGCCAAGTTAGCCTTAATCGCGACAAAAGAAAGAGGTGACAGTATGAACAATTACTATATGACCCCACAACAACTTTATCAGTATATCGAGATGTTGAACACGAAAATTGTCGCGTTGGAAAAAAAAGTGAATGAGCTGTCACAAGAGGTAATAACTCTAAGGGATGCTCCGAAAATCAATGTTGAAAGAATCGAATACAAATTTGATCAGCTCAAAGTAGAATCTCTTGATGGCACCTTGAATATTGGATTGAATCCAAATAACTTAAAAGAAACCATAGAGGATCTGGCCGTCGAGCAAAATGTGGATGTAAATTCAATAAAGGACATCAAGCCCTATAAAGAAAGGATTACTGCAGAAATTAAAGCGTATATCGATTCAGAATTACCAAGCCTTATTCAGGATAATGAAATGCAATTTCAGCGGTCACTGGATCCATCTTACTACGAAATGATCCAGCAGGATTTATTGAACCAGATGCCACAAAGAATCGATTTCTATTTACAGAACATCCCCTATATTGAATCAAAACACCAAGAAGGAGAATGGGAACGGAAAATCATCAGCAAAATCAAAAAGGATATCGAAACGGCCCTCTTCTCCTTTATGTCACAAATCCCAAATAATATGGAAGGAATGAAGAACAATGAACCTCCAGGTCATCAATCGTGAACTATCGGTTGGAAATATTGATATTGCAGGGGTGGCGAGTTCTTCCCTCGTGCTTGTTGGAGATGCTGATATCATTCAATTGGCATCTGCATTCGATACCCCCCCTGAGTCCCTGATCATCGGCCCATTTGTCCCTCTGTCCCCTGAAGGATAAATCATGATGAAACGATATTCCATCGTAAACAAGCTTGATGGTATCACTCTGGCCTTTAGTTCGGTTTATCAAATTGGCGATTCCCAAAATATTTGCGCTCGCTCAATGGCTTTTGCAGTACAACGTGAAAAAGAATTTTTCCTGACGAGTGAGGGAAGCTTCGATTCAGAAGTTTTCCACAATCCGATCGACCTGCCTACTATCAATCCCGACATCCGAGTAAGCCGCCTCAACCTTTGTCCCATCAAGGTCGAAAACATGAATATCCGAGCGACCTCCTCTTCTTCCATTATTCATGTAGGGAATACCTGCAATGTGTATATGGAAGCAAGGGTGAAAAATATCCGGCAGTTGGAAAATAAAGAAGACGAGACTCCTCAAACATTTGAAACGATCGATGAATCAAATTGATGCGCGGTGTTTTTTTCTGTTCAAGGCTGACCGAAGAACCTTCCCTGCAAGTTCACATAGGCTAACCATATAGACAAATAAAAAGAGGATGTTGATTATGCCCGCTTTAGTAGGTCCTGTCGCTATTCTTAACGTTGGTGGAGGAAATGTTCAGTTTGGAGATACGGCCATTATTTCACCTAAGTCAGCAACCAAGACATTCGGTGGTGCCGGCGGCTTTAATACTGGTCCATTTCAGTTAAGCTATAATGTCTTCAGCGTAAGTACCACGTTTGATTGCAATGTCGTGGATCAACCAATCACCGGAAATAATTAAAAAACAAAAAGCCCTTATGCGGCTTTTTGTTTTTTTGATTTCCTTATCGTCTCTTTTGACGCTCGATACTTTTCCTCGTTTTCACCAATTTAGTGGAGGGCTGCTTTCGGATCCACTTAATGAACTTATGAATCTTTTCATCCCCCCTCAAGTCTTCGATGGTGTTCAATCTTACGCCCAATTCATCCTTCGTATAGAGGGAATGAATTTGCTCATGACACGGAATACAAAGTTGTGCTGCGGGAAGGAATGTTCCCCCACCTCTTTAGGTGTCAGGTGATGAATCGTGGTTTCTACATTCTGACGAGAGCATAATCCACATAGCAATCGTTTTTTTACTCATCTCAAGCACTTCCTATATGTGTTTAGTATAGATATTCCCTATTTTTATCACTTTAAAAAAACCACTTTGAAGGCAAGTGCTTCAAAGTGGTTCTTCTTTATAGTTCCAAGACATGCCCTCCATCGAAAAAGTAAAGATACTTTTCAGACACTGTTTCTTTCCAAATCGATTCCAATGCACGGGTATATAATTCAATTTGCACCCTATAACGCTCTTCAAGTATCGGTCTTGCTTCTGCAAAACCATCCTTATATCGATCATGTATGCCATCCGTTTTGTAATCCAACAACACAATTCCCAATTCATCCCGGAATACACAGTCAATGACCCCTTGAACGAGGATCGTTTCTTCCGGGGCACCCTCACCTGTTTCCGATATTTCACTCAGAGGAACACTCATGCTGAATGGAATTTCCCGTTGGATATTCGCTGCCTGAACCAAACGCTTCCCAAGGTCGCTTTGGAAGAATCCAACGATGTTGTCTAACGAGATTGCCCTTTCCTGTTCTTCCGTCAGGATTTCTTTATGCACTAACGTCGATAACAACTCTTTTACATCTTCTTCTGCAGGTACACCATCCGCAAACGAAATATGCTGCATGACTGTATGCATGGCTGTTCCTCTTTCAGCAGGTGACAGTTCTTTGGACTGCATGAATTGTGGCCGGTTATACACTGGCTTTTGATGGCGACGAAGAATATCGATACTTGATGCTTCATCCCTTAGTTCCACCATTCGCTTCAGCTCAGAAACCGATTGCTTCGAGCGAAGGTTTGTAGCACTTAGATGTGGATATTGCCATGATAAGCGGTGTAATACCTCTTCTTTATGAGAGGAATGTATCTCCACCTCTTCCCCCCTTTTCACCTTCTCCTTCCAATTACCCTCTTCACTCAATTCCTCTTCCTCTTCTGCAACAAGTTCCGACTTATGAATCGTCGTGATATTCCAACAAGAAGGATGCTTTAGAATCTCGTCATTGATCGCACTTCCCTCCAGAGCCACTTCTCCCCCAAGCTCTCCACAATGGGGGTGTCGCATGAGGGACGGACCTATCCAATCAAGATAGGAACTGGCCCCGGCCCGGTCATAGTCAGATAACAACCATTCTGTCTGACCTAAAGCCCCCCGCCATTTCTTAAGTGACTTCTCTAAGCTTTTGACGGTTCCCACTAAAAATAGCTTCTCTTTTGCACGGGTTAACGCCACATAGAGCACCCGCATTTCCTCTGAGATGGCCTCCATGCGCTTCTTCCGCTTAAATGCCAGCTGGGGAAGGGATGGATAACTGATTCGCTTCCCTGGGTCTGTATACTTTGTAGCCAAACCCAGATCTTTATCTAATAAATAGGAGGCGTTCAAGTCCATGAGATTGAATTGCTTCGTCGTGCCAGCGACAAAGACAACCGGGAACTCAAGACCTTTACTGGAGTGAATCGTCATTAAGCGGACCACATCCTCCTGTTCACTGAGTGCTCTTGCTACCCCGAGGTCATCGCCTCTTTCCCTCATCCGATCAATGAATCGCAGGAAGCGGAATAACCCTCTGAAGGATGTTGATTCATATTGGCGGGCACGGTCGTATAGTGCCCGAAGATTTGCCTGACGCTGTTTCCCGCCGGCCATTCCTCCAACATAATCATAGAATCGGGTGTCCCGGTACAATTGCCAAATCAACTCTGCAACCGATCCTTGTCTAGCCTTTGTCCGCCAGTTTTGCAGGTGATACAGAAACACTTTGACCTTTTCAAATGTTTCTTCTTCACGTGCGTTACTTGGTTTTTCACTTGCAAATTTCTTCAAGGCTTCGTAATACGTTCCCGCTCTCGAATGAATCCGAATGCTTGCAAGACCTTGCTCGTCCAGTCCAACAATCGGTGAACGAAGAACCGATGCCAGGGGGATATCCTGATACGGGTTGTCAATCACTTTCAGCAGTGAAAGCATAATCGCGATCTCGGTTGCTTCAAAATAACCAGTGGATAGATTTGCATAAATCGGAATTCCTTGCCGTTTGAATTCTTCCATAATTTCTGCCGCCCAAGGCATGGAACGAAGCAGAATCACAATATCCTTGTACTGAATCGGACGCTCTGTTTTCGTTTTGGCATCATAGATCGGTGTTCGCTCTTCAATCATTGCCTTCACTTTATTTGCCATGTAGCGGGCTTCAAGCACGGATTTCTCAATATCACCCTCGTCAAAAATGGACAATTCCTCTTCATCACCACCCGATGAAGTTTCCTCTGATTCCTGATTAATAATCGCTACTTCGATCGGATACTCTTTCTCTTCAGGATAAGGAGCACCCTTCACCAGTTCTGCTTCCCGGTTATATTCCATCTCACCAACCGAGGACCCCATAATTTGCTTAAATAAAAAGTTGGTTCCCTCTAATACCTCTTTCCGGCTTCTGAAGTTTTGAGATAGATCGATCTTCAATCCCGATTCTCCGCTTACAGGAAGAAAGCGGGTATACTTTCCTAAAAATAAATTCGGTTCTGCCAATCGGAAGCGATAGATGGACTGCTTTACATCTCCTACCATAAAACGGTTCCCTACTTCTTCTCGTTCTTCAGTAATAAGAAGAAGAATCGACTCCTGAACCATATTCGTATCCTGATATTCATCGACCAGTACTTCTTTGAATTTATTTTTATACTGCTTTGCAGCTTCTGAAGGGAGTAAAGCATCTGATGCAGGGTCTCTTAAAATATCGAGACAAAAATGCTCTAAATCGGCAAAGTCAACAAGTCCCTTTTCTTCTTTCACTTGTCGGAAACGTTTGCCGAATTCCACCACCACTTCTGCCAGGGTGTGAATCACGTCTCTCATCTTCTTCATATCCTCAAGGAATGACTCCGGTCTTCTTGAGAAAAAATCTTCCTGAAGTTTTTCTAACGTTTTCTTCCCTTGATCCCGAAGCTTTTTCGCTTCATCTACTATATCCTTGTTATAGTCATCCCCTCGACAAGCTTTTAACTTTGTAAAGGGTAAGGTTTGAATTCTTTCATATAAAGCATTCCATGAAATGTGCTGGCTTTCTTCAAGGCTCTCGACAATCTCTATATCGCTTAGAAAGTTTTCAGCTCTCGGAGCCGGACCTCCAGGAACCCGTGTCAAATCCAATGCACGCTGAAACAAGCTTTTCGCCCCATAAAGCTGTAAGCGAATATCGGTCAGGAGCGGCTGAATAAAGGAAAGCTGATCGATCTCTACACCTTCTTGGATGTCATACATCTCTTCCAGCCCTCTCAGCCATTCGTCCGGGTTCGGATGGGAACGTGAAAAGTCATACAGCTTACGGATCATATCCTGAAGGGCCCCGTCACTTCTATCATTGGTAAATGTATCTACCAGTGTAAAGAAATCATGATTGCCTTCTTTTCCGTATTCCTCTTCAAACAGCTCATCAAGCACTTCATCCCTGATCAGATCCCCTTCTGTTTCATCGGCAATCCGAAAACCCGGGTCAATGTCGATGAGATAATAATATTTACGAATCACTTCAAGGCAAAACGAGTGAAGAGTCGAAATGGAAGCACGGTTCAGTAAGCTCAGCTGCTTTCTTAAATGATGGGAATGGGGATCCTCATCAATCGCCTTTTCCAATGCCTGCCCAATCCGATGTCTCATCTCAGCGGCCGATGCATTGGTAAAGGTTACAACCAATAGTTCGTCCACATCCATTCTGTCTTCTTCAGATAGGATTTTCTGAATGATCCTCTCTACAAGAACTGCGGTCTTCCCTGATCCTGCAGCAGCTGCTACGAGAATGTCCTGACCTTTTGCCCAAATCGCCTTCCACTGATCATCTGTCCATGTAACATGATCAGGCTTTGCTGGAATCGTACCATTACTCATTGGACTCTACCTCCTCTCTCACTTTCCTTAATAGATCTTCCGGTTTTGCCGTCGGGAGCACTCTGTACTCGTTTTCTTCAAGGGATTGGTCGAATTGACAAACAGAACGGAACGAACAGAACTGACATGGTGTACGGTCCTTCAGCTTGTAAGGAGTAATATGGGTCTCACCTGAAACGATTCGGTTTCCTGACGCTTCATATAGCTTTCTCACATGCTGACGCATAAAGTGAAAGTCTTCCTGTGAAGCAGCTTTTGACCGGGAGGATAATAATCCATCCTTCTTGATCCCGGCCGAGATGATATCTGAGCTCCCCGTATCCAATGTTTGATCCATTAACCGAACGATGTCCGAGTCTCCCAGAACGAGTCCCTTCATTTTAAAGCTCTTAAAGATTTCCTTTTCAATCTGATCCATCGTCAAGATTTTCTTACTATTGATCATAGGATTATGAACGTGGAAATAGAGTACGCCTGCAGGCTTCGCTTCCTTCCCGACAAATTGCTTAGAGTTCGTTAACACAATATCTAAATACGTCAGCATCTGAAGAGCCAATCCGTAGTACACTTCCGTCATATCCAAATCTCTCGCGCTCGATTTGTAATCAACGATTCTTAGGTATACTCCACTTGCATCTTCCGCTTTGTCAACCCGGTCGATCCTTCCCTGAAGCTCCATTTTCGTTCCATTCCTCAGCTGGAACTGAAACGGAGGCAGGGTCGCATGCGGTCCAAATCCAAGCTCCACCCCGACAGGCACAAATCCACTCGCCTTGGCATGCTCACTGAGAATCAGACTCGTCCGGCTTATGATTTGCTCCAGCTTCTGAGCGATATAATAATGGCGGTTTGAACTTAATAGAATCTGGTGCTGAAGCTTCGGGGCGAGCATCATGACGGCTTCTTTAGCGAGCTTGAGACACTGGGCTTTTGATAATGATGCCCAGGTCAGGCCATGACGTTCCACTTCTTCCGATATCCATTTAAGAGCGGAATGGAACATTTCCCCGATATCCGGTGCCTCCAGTTTAAAGAAATCCCGCTCTCTAAGTTTCAACCCATGACTGGCAAAATGAGAAAACGGACAACTATGGAACAGCTCCATTCGGGATACGCTGGCTAAAATATGATCACCATACAGATCCCTGCTCGTATCCTCTGAAAGCTGATTCGCCCGATTCTGGTAGAAGAGACTGGATAAAATATGCTGTGAATGCCATTTCCAATCGTTTGACGTTGCATAGAAGTTATACACATCCCACCAGAAGTCACAGATCGGATATTCGCGCTTCTTTAACTGTAATTGCGACGTTAAATGAGAAATTGTTACATTAGGGTGGCAAACATAGTGTAGCTGCTCTTCTTCAGAAAGCTCGGATGGTTCATTAATAAGAAGTTTCGTATTTGCATCCGGGAACATTTCATTCAGCCTTTTTATGAAAGAGGATGGTAATAACGCTTTTCCTTCTTCATTGGCAATCGGATAGCTGATGAATAAACGCTCACTCGGGGTCGTAAAGGCTTTATACGCCACAAACTCCTCGTCCAACAGCTTCGTCCTGTTACTGGGAGCTATCTTGAAGCCCCAATTGATCAACGATTCACGGTCTTCATCAGACAGGACTCCGTCTTCATTCATTTTCGCCGGAAGAACCCCATCATTCACTCCGATGATAAAGGCTGCTTTAATGTCACCAAGCCTTGATTTCTCCAGATCAGCTATAATGACCTGATCAATGGCAGGGGGAACTAACGAGAACTGCATCGTTTCCATACCTGCATCCAGGATCGACGAGAATTTCTTCATTGTCGCTTCCTCATCACCAAGCATTTCTACATATTGATCAAGTAAGTCCATTACGGCTGACCACGCTTGATCATGCTCTCTTGCCGCAATCAAGTCGCCTTTTTCTTCTGCTTCAATACGCATGCGTTCAAGCTTAGCCGGAATATCCAACTCTTCCAGATACAGATAGAGAGTTTCACAGAATTCCCGTCCCGTGGATTGCTTTTTCAATCGTTTTCCGAGACGGATGATCGGCGCAGAAATAAATAAACGAAGCTCATTGATCTCATGCTCGAGTTCCTTTTCACGGTCGGTTTGTGGTGCGTCCACATGCTCAAGACCACGGAAGCGACGGTATTTCCAGCGATCTTTCTTCGTCCAGCGATCGCCTTTGATTCCGTAAGCCAACACATAGTTCTCCAAACGGTCCATTTTTTCCCGCAAATCGGTTGGATTTTTTTGATAAGGAAACAACAGGTCTGTTTTCACCGCCCGGAAGACAGGCTCATATCTCCAGTTCGTGTTCATAATTTCCAGAGTGGAACGGATCAACTCAATTAATGGGTGATTTAACATTGTCCGCTTCTGATCAAGGAAAAATGGAATACTATAATCTTGAAAAATCGTTTCGACCTTATCACGGTAATCCTGGCTGTTTCGAACCAGTACCGCTATATCCTTGTAGCGATATCCCTTTTCCCGGGCAAGCTTCCGTATTTCCCTTGCTATCCCTTCGACCTCTGCCCGACGATTAGAGGCTTCCAGAAACTCAATAGAGCCTTTTGCTTCTTCGTATGGAACAGTTGGCCGGTCCTCAAAATGACGTTCGAGATGTAGCATCGTGTCATTATGATAGCGAATCGGCTTCACTAACACATCTTCTTCTATGGACTTCCCCGCTCCATAGCATATATCCTGAAGAGTATGGTACGTTTCGTTCGTCATCCGATATAAGCTTAACTCGTTCATCGCTCCCATTTGCTGCTCCGGATCGGTTGTCAGGGCAACCGTCACTGTCTTACTGTGCTGAATGAGCTGTTCAATTATCAGATATTCCTGGGGCGTGAAGCTATGGAAGCCGTCTATGTAAATCTCTGCATCTCTAAGAAGCTCAGAGTTTTTCACATTATCAGCCAACAGCTGAAAATAATCTTCTGAATCAATGTATTTTCCGAGGAGCTTCTCCTCGAATTTCTCATAAATCAGTTCAAGATCATGAAGCTTATCCTTCAACACCTTCGAATCCCGCTTGTCTTCTCCATCAAGTTGTTGGAGATCCTGAGGCGAAATACAATAGCGCTTGAATTCAGTCAACATGGATTCTACATGATGAATGAAACCCGGCTTATCCGCGGCCTTCGAGAAAACATGGAGACGGTCTTTGTTTTCGTCGATAATCTTCCGAATCATCATATTTAAGCCGACATCTGATAAATGGTAGCGGCTCATTCCGCCCGTTTCCTGCAGAATCTTCCACGCGAGCCGGGTGAAACTGAACACTTGTCCACGAATCATCCCGTTTAATCCAGGTGTGTTGACAAGCTCGTATTCCGATATAAATGACATCTGATCCGGTACGATATAGATGATGGGATCCCCATTCGGCGCTTCCAATAAGCTCTGTTTCATCTCATCTAATATGCGATGGGTTTTCCCCGTACCAGAGCGCCCGAGAATAAAACGTACAGCCATCCTCTCACTCCCTTTCTAATACTAATCTATTGTAACCATGAGGCAGGTTGAATTTTTGTATAGGTTCATTATAGTACACAGGAACAAATCTTTCCCGTCTCAATCTTTATTGAAAATATTTGGAACACCTGCATACAGTAAAAAGAGGTAGGTGATTGCTGATGAATCAATATTTTAACAGAGTCGCTTCTGTTCTTGTTGTGATGGCGATTATGGTAGCCTGTAATATTTACACGTTTATTCCCATTTACGGGAATATCGCTTCCTCCCTCTCCATAGCACAAAGTGAAGTCGTTATTGCAGGAAGCTCATTTATCTTTTTCTACGCCTGTGGACTTCTAACCTTTGCCAATAGCGCAGATCGTTTTGGAAAAAAAGAGATTCTCGTTTGGGGAATGCTTGCCTCTGCTGTTTCAACAGGTTTGGTGGGGCTTGCAGGTGATTTCTGGAGTTTATTTTTCATACGGGGAATTCAAGGCTTTTGTTTGGGGAGTTTTGCCCCCGTCGCCTTTGCTTATACGTATGATTTGTTTTCTTTTCTGGAAGAAAGAGAACGCTGCTTCTCGCTTTTATCAATTCCGGTTTTCTGTTCTCCGGCATCCTCGGTCAATTACTCAGTGAAGGAATCACCCGCTACAGCAACTGGACGATTGTATTCTTCTTTTTCGCAATGGTGTACGTCTCCTTATTTTTAATAGGAAAACAAACGCTACCCGCTACATCCACTCGATCCGTTTCTGTCACATACCAGATCGTCACGATTTATAAACTCCTTTTGAGAAAGGAACTCCTTTACTGCTACGGCATCGTGTTCACCCTTCTCGCCTCCTTTGTTGCTTATTATGACAGCTTAACACGGTACTTATTGGGTGATTCCAATCTACTTTTTCTACTCCGGGCAGTCGGATTGATTGGTGTCAGCTTATCACTCTTTACCGGTCGCCTTCTTGAAGCAATCGGAGTCTATAAAACTCTTTTTATTGGGGTAACAATCTCTATTGCGAGTGTATTGATTGCTTTTCTTTATGTACACATGAGTGAACCCTTCATCATCGTTCTTTCTTCAGTCCTGTTTGTTTCTGCGATCTCATTGTTGATCCCGACCGTCATTACCCTAATCGGAGATATGAGTGGAGATGACCGCAGCCAGGCACTCAGCCTGTACTCCTTTATTTTATTAGGTGGAACAAGCATAGCACCCCTAGTCATCATGCAGCTTACTTACGTACAATCGTTGTTTCTGTTACTGGGATGCTTTTTGTTTCATGCCTGGATGGGAGGCTTGTTGTATGTTGAGCGGAGGAGATGGAAGCTGGGGATTAGCGCCAGACCTCCATTCTTTCCTGCAGATTCGAGGTGTGTAGCTGGAATTGGACATTGTCCGGGGCAAGGAAATTGACACTCCACCCTTTCCCTCTTTTTAAAGGTCCCCTTACAATATGCACTTCCTTTTCCTTCAATCGTTGAACTGCTTCAAGAAATCCTTTTTCATCGATTGAAAATGCGATGTGATGGATCCCATATCCCCTGGACGTCTCGAGGCTGTCTTTTTCCTGGAGACAGATCCATATGGGACCCCATTCCAGATAAGCATCCCTCCGCCCCTTATGTATTAGCTTTGCCCCAAGAATGTTGATATAAAAGAGGAGGGCGTCTTCCAAACTAGCCGTGTCAATCGTCAGGTGATTAAAGCCTGAGTTGTTCATGTACATTCCTCCTGCCGTTTTTCGTTGTTTGCTCAGAAAAATCCAGTCAACCTGATAGTTTTTCCTCATCACACAAACCCCAAGACTACATGGTATTGGCTTTATGCGTCATTTTCGAAGTTTATGCGTCGTTTTGAACGGTTATTGCGTCATTTTTTCGTTTTTTGCGTCGTTTTCCTTTGTTTATGCGTCGTTTCACAAATAAAGGAAATTGATTGAACGCTCGTTCTCCCTCTACATCTAACACGTCAAAAAAAGAAGGACATCATTATCCTTCTTTCACAATACCTTTCCATTCATCTGCTAATATCCCATATAAAACCATGTCATATCGATCTCCGTCCCTTTGTAAAAATTGACGGTAGCTTCCTTCTTTCGTAAATCCGAGTGATTCATACAAACGGATCGCCCTCTCATTATACGAAAATACCGTTAGTTGGAGTCGGTATAAATTCAACTCATGGAAAGCGTACGCCAGCAAACACTTCATGGCTTCCTTGCCATATCCATTGCCCCAGGACTGTTCGTCACCAATTGAGATGGAGACCCATCCGACACGATGCGTCCATAGGATCCCGTCCAATTCAACAAAGCCTATGATTCTTCCATCGTCTTTTAAACGAATAGCAAAACGATAGGCGTTGTCTCCCGGATCCCCCATCCATTTTTTAATATCTTCCTGTGCTTTCGGCTTGTGGGGGAGAGCATCCAGTAATCTCTGAACTTCTTCATTTTGACTCCATTCCCTTATGGCCGTAACATCTTCTTCCTGAAAACCGGAAAGATAAATTCTTTTACCCGTTAATAACCGTTTCATGTCTTTTTCACCTCGACGTATGTATTTCGAGGCGTTTCTCTCCGATTCCTTTATTGCCCTTGAAAAAGTTTCGTGAGTGCCTTTTTATTCACTTTTCCCACATCGGTTTTCGAAAGGTCTTCGATGAAATGATAGTCCTTAGGGATCTTAAGCTTACCAAACTTCTGTAAGCAATACGTTCTCACCTCCTCCGCCGACATGCTTGCGCCGTTTCGAATCGAGAGGAAGGCCGTGACCACCTCTCCCCACTTTTCATGAGGCAGTCCCATGACCGCACACTCAAGTATGGCTGGATGCTCCCATAACCAATGCTCGATCTCTTGAGGATAAATGTTTTCTCCCCCGGAAATGATCATGTCTTTTTTTCGCCCAACAATATAGTAATCTTCATCCTCATCATACTTCGCCAGGTCCCCGGTATGTAACCACCCGTTTTTGAGAACTTCTTCCGTCTCCTTTGGATTCTTCCAGTACTCCTTAAATAAATGGTCTCCTCCTAATAACAACTCTCCCACTTCTCCCTGACCGACAGGATTTCCGGTTTCATCAATCACCTTTACCCGATTCAACATCATCGCTTTACCCACCGAACCCTTTTTCATCCGGGAAGGATCGATATAAAAATTATTAGGTCCCGCTTCGGTTAAACCATAGCCTTCTTTAAACGGAATCTTCTTTTCCTTAAAGAAATCATATACTTTTCCGGGGCACGGGGCTCATCCTGAAAGAAACACTTTCATTTTCGGAAATGGAGTATGTTTAAAATCCTCATTTTCCATAAGCAAGTGATACATTGTCGGGACAAGGAGAACGATGCTGCATCCGTATTCGTTCAGGACATGTATCGCTTGATCGGGGTCAAACCTTTCAGCAATCACGACTTCCCCCCACCATCAAAAGAGGGATCGACAAGGCATTTAGCCCTCCCGTGTGAAAGGTAGGCAAATACGTCAACGTGGAGTCCTCCTCTGTCAAGTTCCAGCTCATCACAGTGTTCAGGGCATTAGCAGTGATCGATTGATGAGAAAGAACCACTCCTTTGGGACATCCCGTCGTTCCACCCGTATAGATTATCACCCAAGGGTCCGAGGCTGACAGAGCAGCAGATTGAGGTTATACCCTGTTTTTGAGAGTAAACAAAGGCTGTGACTTTATCAATACAGTCTCGTTCGGCTGTGTTTGGAAGGTCCGAAACAAGAGATTGAAAGTCTTTATTATATAAAATGAGGCCGGGTGTACAATTCGCTATGATCGACCCAATTTCAGAAGCGGATAATCGCCAATTAAGAGGTACAAATATAGCCCCGATTTTTCCGCAGGCAAACAAGAGCTCGAAGCAGACCGTATGATTCGTGGAAATGAATGCCACCCGGTCCCCTTTTGTTATTCCTGAGTCCTGCATATATTGAGCCCACTTAGACGCCCACTCATCTAAAGTGCGGTAGTCGATCGTTTCATTGGTAGGAGCATTGATTAATGCAACGTGTTCAGGAGCGATCATTGATCGCTTCTGCAACCAATCTGTGACTCTTTCCATATTCATCTCCTCCTTTGGATGGTTGCTTTTATGATAGATGGTGGAGGTTACAAATGAGTTACAGTAGAGTAACCAACCTTCCACATAAAAAAAGAGCCTGGAAGATTCCAGGCCCCGTGCTGCTTACCAGATCATTTCCGCCCACTCAGGGTGGTCAATGAATGGATTTCGGTTTCCTTGATATTGTTCAAAAATGATATCGTTGCGTCTGATTTCCCTTCCATCGACAGGGTCCTGTTCATTCCATTGAAGGAGAACGGACATTTTCCCGTGATAAGGGGCACTTCCATTGTTGACGTTGTTATTGATCTCTAAATCCAGTTCCCCGCTGTCCCCTTCATAGCGGACCGCCATGTAGAAAATCATACGGGCGACGTCACCTTTCACTTCATCTCGGGGCTCCCAGGAGTCCCCATCATAATAGTTGCCAGGTGCTTCACCATGGTGAGTCCCACCATTATCGAAGTCAAGATTACTTCTTGTAGAATTGACCGTTACATCTGTCGGTCTCAAGTGATGAAGGTCCGTCCCTGGCCCTTGCGCTGTTCCGAAGTCACCGTGGGATTTCGCCCACACGTGCTCACGGTTCCAGTCGTCTACTCCACCGCCGTTTGTCGTTTTCGATTGGGAGCGGCCTGAGTACAGGAGTATCACATTATTGGGGTTGTTCGGATCTTCATCCGTGTTACGTAATGCTCCCCATACATCGCTGTAGGAAAGAGTTTGATGATCATCAATGATGTTATGTAGTGCTGTTTTTAAAGATGATCCCGTTTTTCCTTCAGCGGTGTTGTAGTATTCTTCATAGCCTGGCGGATCGGTTGGAGGATCAGTCGGATCAGTGCCGCCATCTTCCACGGATTCAAATGCTGACGACGACTTCACTCCCGAATGAGAGAAATATGCCGTTAAACTGCCCGTCACTTTGATTTTTTCACCCATTAGGCCTGGGTTACTTTGCAATCCAAAGTTTGAACGGTAAGAAGATGGAATTTGAACATAGACCATCTTATCCGTATTGGATTCAGACGGGGAATCCGCTAAGGCAAGTGCATAATCGTTTGGAAAGTTACTCGAGACAACGGATGACGTAGAGGTTGGCTGCCCGACCACATACCCTTCCACTGACTGAGTGGAACCATTCTGATTGGATAATGCCTGATCAACAGTAAATGGCGAACTCCACGTCCCATTTCCCGCTGCACTCATTTGACTTGGAGATACTTGACCACACGCAATCATAAAAATAATTAAAATAGAAAAAATGCTGATGAACTTTTTGTTTACAACCTTCAAATCGCTTCGCCCCCTCTTAATATGACTATACATTTAGCGTACATCACATATTATCAAAATAGGGTAAATTTTGTGTAAATGCGTGAAAATGAGTCTAATTTCATAGGGTTTGTGATGGGTGTTGCTGGGGGAGAGACGTTCTTTTAAAATCCCACAAAAAAAAGCACTAGCCCCATCCAGAGCTAGCCCTTCCTCTTCTTACATCCCTTCAACCAATACCGAAGCGCCCATGCCACCGCCTACACATAATGAGGCAATTCCTTTTTTTAATTCACGGCGATTCAACTCATACAGTAAAGACACAACGAGTCGTGCACCGGTGCAGCCGACTGGGTGACCGATACTGATTCCGCTGCCATTGACATTCATATTCTCACGGTCCAGGCCCAGCTCTTTTTCAACAGCTAAATACTGGGCTGCGAAAGCTTCGTTGATTTCAAATAGATCAATATCATCCAAAGACCAATTTTCTCTTGTATGTAAACCTTTTTGAATAGCGGGCACGGGTCCTATCCCCATCACTTTTGGATCGACGCCTGCTACGGAATATCCAACGATTCTTCCTAAAGGCTGAAGTCCTCTTCGTTCAGCTTCTTCTTCACTCATGAGAATCAGTGCCACCCCTCCATCATTCAGGCTTGAAGAACTCCCTGCAGTCACCGTGCCGCCTTCCGATCACCAGCTTATAATTTGTAACCATTCTCATTTTTTTCATTAAGCTTGGACGCCTAATATATGAATCCTTGACAACAGGCGGCACAAACTTAGTTTCAATGATTGGGTATTTCTATTTTCACACTACCACCCTCAAAATGAACGAATTTTCCTACTATTCCACCATATTTATATGGATCACAGGAGGACAACTAGTACATAATGGAGAATCTTTCGCAAAAAAAAAGAATGCTGTTCATGTATCGAACAGCATTCCCATATCTTTAGTTCCTGAATTGTATATCCCATTCGTTGATAGGCCAATAACGAAGGTCCACTTTTCCGACAATCTGTTCCCGGTCTATAAACCCGAAGTAGCGACTATCCATGCTTCCCCGACGATTGTCTCCAAGAACGAATACTTTTCCTTTGGGAACCGTTTGCTCATCCGTGATTTCTTCAAGGGTAAAGTCTCCCGTCAGCTTGTTGCCGATGTACTCCTGCTTGAATTTTTCTAAGTAAGGTTCAGGATAGTACTCTCCGTTAACATATAACTTATCATCTTTATAAACAACCTTATCACCGGGCAGTCCAATGATTCGTTTCACATAATCCTCGTTCTCATTCGCATGAAAGACAACAACATCAAAGCGATCCAAGTCTCCAATATGATAACCGATTTTATTCACAACAAGTTTATTTCCATCCTGTAGTGTTGGCATCATCGATTCACCTTCGACTACATAGTTGGAGAAGAGAAAGGTTCGAATGATAATAAAGATGATTAGTCCAATCCCCAAGGCTTTAATCCATTCGAGTCCTTCTCTTTTTACCTCTTCTCTCAATTTGATTCCTCCTGCTTTTTCCGTTCAATTCGTTGGTCTATTTCCATTTTCTTATTCAGATGTATCTCAATTCGTTTCCCTACAAACCATAGCACAAAAATAATGGCTGCAACGATTACAGTACGTATTGGTTGTCTTACTAATGATATAATATCATATCCTATAAAGCTTATGGTGAAAATCATCACCATTTTCCCCGTAACCACAGCGAGCATGTATTGAGCGATGCTGATCGACGACAATCCCGCCACCACATTCACCACGGCAGACGGCGTAAATGGGAAGCATAAAAGAATGAACAACGGGCCAAACCCATGCTTGTCTACCCATTTCGTCAATCGCTTCACTTGGCGGTTCTTTCTCAGAATGCGGAAGAATCGTGTTTCCCCATATCTTCGTACCAATAGAAACACAATAAGTGCACCAAGCGTAGCGCCAATCCATGAAAACAGGAATCCCCACCATAACCCGAATGCATTCGCATTGGCCGTCACAAACACAACCAGGGGCAGGAACGGGAGAAATGCTTCCAACAGCGGCAGCAGGATCCCTGGAATCGGTCCAAATGAACGATACTGCTGAATCAGGTCCATCATATTTTCAAGTGTAAACCAGTCTTTTATCTTATTTATATCCATATTATATGTTTCCCCTTAAACGACCATGAACAAATAAACTCATTTCGTTATATCGTTACTAACTATTTTCATCATATCACACCGAATCAGGATTTCCACATTGTTGTTTCTTGTTGGCTTTATTATTATAACCTTGCCTAATGTGGGGGGATGTAAACGTTTCGGGTGGGTATTTTTTGGGGGATGGGTTCTGGATTAGAATTCGTACGTTCGTTCGCGAAATTTGTCGGATTTTGCACAAGGTCAGATAAATCCCTTCTCAAGGACAATCCAGTCCAGGGTTCCCCGGCTCCGTTCGGTCGATATTATCGACTTCCCCCCATATATTATCGACTTTCAAAATAGGCGCTCCACCCTCGTCCCCATTTCTTTTTCAAATCTCAGACTTCATTCCCCATTTCTCCCTAACAAAAAACTGCCATCCCCATCTGGAAATGACAGCCTTCTCTTCTATAGATACTCTCCGAACCAATCCACAATTTCTTGTAATCTCGCTTCCCTCAAAGAAGGCTTTCCAGTCCTGGACAGATTATGATTGGATTCTGGAAAACGCACGAATCTCACATCTTTCTTCTCACGTTTCAATGCGATAAATAGTTGTTCGGCTTGCTCTATCGGACAGCGATAGTCCTTCTCGCTGTGAAGAATCAATAGGGGGGTGTTCATATTTTTCACATACGCAAGGGGTGAATGCTTCCAAAGGGTTTCGATGTCGCCAAGATCGCTTTGGATTTGCCATTCTGAAAAATAGTAGCCGATATCACTCACTCCGTAAAAACTAATCCAATTGCTGATGGAGCGCTGGGTGGCGGCTGCTTTAAACTTGTCGCTGTGACCGATGATCCAGTTGGTCATGAATCCTCCGTAGCTTCCACCGGTCACTCCCAGGCGGGTTTCATCAATAAACGAAAATTCCTCCAGTGCATAGTCGACAGCTGCCATAATGTCTTTATAATCCCCGCCGCCGTAATCGCCTCTTACGGCATCGACGAACTCTTGGCCATAGCCGTGGCTTCCTCTTGGATTTACATATAAAACTGCGTAGCCTTTACTTGCAAGCACTTGAAATTCATGAAAGAAAGTGTTCCCATACATGGTGTGGGGACCGCCATGTATTTCAACGATGAGGGGATATTTCTTTCCTTCCTCATACCCAAGTGGTTTCATGATCCAGCCTTGAACGGGCCAGTCTTTCGCACCCTTGTACATAAACGATTGGGGAGAGGACAATTCACGATTCCCCAGCAGGTCCCCGTTCAGGCTGGTTATTTCCGTCAGCTCACCACTAGGAACATGAAGAGTATATAATTCACCGGGTTCTGTCGGTTTGCTCATGGCAATCAGCATCACTTGTCGAGTTGAATCGAAGTCGAATCCGTATACATGCTGCTCCTCCTGCAGCAATGCGGGGTAGATGGCCCCTTCAATGTGTGCGTAGTAAAGAACCGTGTTTCCTGAATCAGACGCCAGGAAATAGAAACTTTCATTGTCCTGCGACCACAGGATTCCTGCTTGAGATGAGCCTTGGATGCTGTCGCTATTGAGATAGTCTCCTACAGGTACATCCATGCTTTCTGTCAGGCAAACGGATTGACCGGTTTCAAGGTGATGCAACCATACCTTATTGTGTGTCGCATTTTCATAATCACGTCTATGTCCTAAATAGGCTAGATGCTTTCCATCGGGAGACCAGCTTGCTTCTCCGTAGTACCCCGATTCTCCATTAATCTTCTTATATTCGTTCGTTTCAAGGTGAAAAATAAATAAATCAGACTGGAAGGAGAAATCTTTGTCCTCTGTTCTGTCCACTGAAAACGCAATGTGCTTACCGTCGGGACACCAGGAGTGAAGAGTGTAATCATGGACATCATCCGTGACTCTTCTTACTTCCTTCGACGCCACGTCCACCACTACTATCTGCGAGTAGCAGTTGTCATTGAAACCTCGGTCATCACTTTTATATTTCATGCTTGTCGCAACGAATGGCTTTAATTTCTCTTCTTCGCTTTCCTTCCTTTCAAACGTCTCCCCTTTTTCCAACCGCATCGAGAAAGCGATTTTTTCACCACAAGGAGACCAAACAGGATTCGAAACGCCTTTTTGATAATCCGTCAGCTGCTCTGCTTCCCCTCCATCCCTGTGGATGAGGTATAGTTGATTCACACCGCAGCGATTCGAGACAAAGACGATCTTTCTACCATCAGGTGACCATCTAGGAGTTGAAATCTTTTGTTCTCCGAAAGTCCATTGGCGAGTGATCTTATCTTGCAGACAAATGCTATGTAAGGTCGAGAAATATTCATTTTTTTCTTCACACATGATGGTTTTGACATAAACGGCTTCTTCTCCACTTGGAGATAATCTTGGATCGGATACGGCCTTTAACTCGTAGAGATCCTGAATTTTGATTCCTTTATTCATGTTCTGGCACCTTCCTTTCTTTTATTCTCTTTGTTATTTCGACGTTAGAAATACTTTTCCCTTTATGGATAAAAATCCGATCTGTCCTTCATAATAGAAACAAATTCAAATTACCCAACTTTCCCTATTGAAAGTAAATCAAATTCCACGTAAAATAAAAATACGAACATTTGTTCTGTATTAAAGTGAAAAGGAGTCTTTTCATATGACAAGGATCCCCGAGAACGACAGGAACATATTAGAACAGGCGATATATTTACCGATGGTGCTGACGATTTTGAATCGCGATCTGCAAATCGTAGACAGCAGCCCGTTTAAATTAAAACGACCGTATTTAGAAATGATTGAGGAGACGATGAAGGTCATCCAAGGAGAACTCGCTCATGTCAAAAAGTACATGAGGACCAATAAGATGAAGGTTGAGCGAATTCAATCAGACGATGCCTTCACGATGTATATGTTTCTGTATAAGGGTTATGAGGAGCACCATAATTACTTTAATCCGCGCCTTCGAAACCGTGTGGAGGATTTAATGAGACATTATTTGTATCGCCGATTCCTGGAATCGAAAACAGATACAACAAAAGAAGCGTGATTCATCTCACGCATCGTTTTTTTTGATATTTCGATTTAGGTAAAACGTTTTGATAGTACTCATTTCGGTTTGAACCTTCGTATTATATTTACTTTCCATTTCTGCGACACGCTGTGTGTAGGCGATACGCAAGTCAGAAGTACGAAGCATTTGATTTTCAAAGGAACTGTATGAAATGGGAACCATGCAGGACTCATTGTTTTGAAGAAAGACCCGTGTTGATCCATTTGTCGATCGTTCATACCCGCGAACATGTGAATGGGAAATCCAGGCGCATTCTTGCTTGACAGGAGAAGATGTCGGAAATAGATAAATGGACATTTGAGGATTCACCATGATGGGAGCTTTGTAGATGATACCCGTAAGTCTTTTGGTGCCTTCTTTTCTTCCTTCATAGGAGGAACCAAAGAATTCACAGCTCTTCTTTAAAATATCAAACGGTTTAAATGGGGAGATTAGCACGTCATCTACCTCTATGATTTTGGTAAATGTCCTGGCACCGTACTCAATTGGCTGCAGGATCATCGTATGGGGATTCACTTCATATTCTTCTATAATTCGAGATTTTTCTCTCATTTCATCGCCTCCGTTTACATTTTTCACCAAAATAATACCATAAATTTCGAGGGTTGTCTTGTATATTTTTAAAAATTCTGAAATTAACTATACGCCACTCTATTACGGATAAAAAATTATCAGAATATTTAATTTTTTGGTTGAATTTTCACTACTTACCCCATATACTAATAAAAAGAATTCAGGGGTGACCGTATATGGAAAACAAAAAGTCCTATACCGAAATAATGAAAGCTTCTGCCATGACCCGTAAGAAAGCCGCTGAGAGAAGTGTGATGGAGATCTATATCGACATGGTGCTGCATGAAAGCCTTCTAACGACGCGCAAGACAAAACTCCTGACAGACATTGACGCCGCCCTGGATCAGAAAAATAAACCTCTGTTCATGAAATTATCAAAGGAATTAAACGAACTGAACCTAAGCTACGGATGATAAATAATAGCTGACTCTATACATGAGTCAGCTATTCCTTTTTTAATGGACGGGCCATTGGTCCCTGCATTTCATGCATGACTTCCATTCAAATAGCAAACCCTATAGCTAACTTATACACTTTGGAGCGAATATGATGATCCTGCTAATAAAAGTACTTGTCCTCTACTTAATTACCATTGCCGCTATGCGACTGATGGGAAAATCCACAATTGTACAAATGACTCCCTATGATCTTGTGGCGATTATTATCGTTGGTACCATTGCCTCTGAGCCACTGATCTCCACGGAATTCTGGCCAACCATCGCGGCTCTCGTCATTTTAGTGGGGCTTCATGTACTGTTCTCATACCTGACCCTAAGTCAATGGGGAAATCGCTTCTTCTTGGGAGAACCCACCTTACTAATTAAAAATGGGGAGATATTAGAGGATAATCTGGAGAAATCCAAAATCTCGCTTATTCAATTAACCTCTATTCTACGCTCTCAAGGTTACCCGAAGATATCAGATGTGGACTACGCCATGCTCGAGCCGATCGGTGAAGTGAGTATCATTCCGAGGGTGGAAAACACCCCTGTTACCGTCCAGCATCTCAACCTTAAAATTGATGACGAGGGATTGCCGATTTCAGTGATTGTGGATGGTAAAATCCAAACGCGGAACCTTAAGCTTCTTGGAAAATCGACAAAATGGCTGGAAACTCAATTAACCAACTCGAACCTGCATCATAAAGATGTGATTTTTGCTTATATGACAGAGAAAGCCAAGAACCTGATTATCAGTAAAAGAGAAAAAGCCTAATCCCACGGGACCAGGCTTTTCTCTTTATTCTTCTTTTTTCTCCGCTTCGTACTGTTCCAACATGGAAAGTCGTTCAAGCATGGTCGGATGACCGTAACGGAAAACCTTCACAAGTAGAGGCGGTTTGACCTGAGATAGCCCCACCTTCGATAACTTTTGGAAAGATGAGATAGCGGCTTCTTTGTCGCCCGTCATTTCTATTGCATACCGGTCAGCCCTCGTTTCCTGGTAGCGGGAGATCCAATTGCTAAGGGGACTGACAGTGAACAGAAGCATGGAAGTGATCATTAAGAAAAGAGGTAAAGAGCTCAAGTTCGACACGCTCGATACTTTCATGTCATCCTTATGATTGGCGACGATCCCTCTCATCAACTTAGCCGTCAGGAGTAACCCGAAGAAGGATAGGATCAGGTAGATGCCAATGCCGATATAGATGTGTTTCTCCACATAGTGAGCCATTTCATGGGCCATCACAAATAGGATTTCCTTGTCCGTTAATTTTTCGAGGGTGGTATCCCAAAGAACGATCCGGGAATTGGATCCGACTCCGGTTACATAAGCGTTGAGTGAATTCGTTTTCTCCGACATGTCGACTTCAAATACGTGGTCCGTTGGAATGTTTGCCTTGTCGGCAAGATTCAGGATTTGTTCCTCTAACGCTTTATCCTTCAGTGGATAGAAGTCATTATATAGCGGGTCGATCAAAACCGGCTGCACGAACATCATGAAAATCGTAAAGGGTACAGACAATGCCCAGGCAGCTAACCACCAGCGCTGCTTGAATCGTTTCATCAATCCATATAATACCGATACTATGATGAACATGAGGAGGTAATTCACCCAGAAATCTGTGATCTCATCCTTCATCCACATGGAGAACGTCTGGGTGGAAATATTGTAGCTCTTCGAAATACTATACGAAATGTACTGCAGTGGAAAAATGGCCAGGAACGAAGCAATCGATAACCAGAACAAATAAATGGCCGTTTGCAGGAAACCATTTTTCACCGTTCCCCTCGCCCACTTCTCGAACACACGCGAGACCCCGAGAATTAGGATCAGGAAATAAAACAACCATTCATAAGGAGTGGATAAGAAAAACAAGAGGTTCTTGACTTTCGAGAAATCCTCACTCAGCATAATTTCTTTATCATTCATAAAGGTGGCTGGATCAGCACTGCTTCCTTTGTACATGTCAGGTAAAGTAGAATCCGCCATGAAAAATAAATACACATATAGAAACAAGCCTAATAGCAAATAAGCCAAAATCGACCTGAACGCCCATTTTCTAACCAACATACTTCCTCCCTTCTCGTCTTCATTACTATATGTAATACCCTGTCCAAAGATTTAGAACCTAAACCCATGTCAGTGAAAGTGACGGGCTTGATGTGGAAAATCGTTTATTTGCCCTTCTGGGGATTTACGTGCCATATTATAAATTTATTTGCCGTATTATCATTATATCTGCCAAAATAAAATTTTATCTGCCATTTCAAAGATTTATCTGCCATTCTTCAACATTCGGCATACCTCAGAACCACTCCGCACCTTTCCATCTAACAAAAAAAGCCACGACCCAAATCGTGGCTTACATCAAGAATACCGAATACAAAGACAGGACAGAAATCGCCCCAATCACCACAAGGATGACGTTGGCACCCAGAAAGGCAATGACAAATGCGGCTGCCGTCCCGACGGCTCCAAACATAAGGTTCCCCTCTTGAATCAACAGGATACTTGGAAAAATTAAAGCGCCCAATACGGCGAAGGGAACATTCTTTAATACCCCTTGAAGAAATGGAGGCAGTTCTTTCCCTTTAAATACGAGGAAAGGAAGCATTCTGGGAATATACGTGACAATCGCCATACCGATGATCATCAAAACAATCGCGCTATTCATTCGATCTCGCTCCCCCCTTCATCATGACCACCAATTCCACAATCACGGCCGAAACGAGCGTAGCAAGTACAATTGACCAGCCGTTTGAAAGATTCGTCGTGAAAAGAAGTATGCTATTCAACGCACCAGCCACTACAGCTAAAAACGTGACCTTCACACTTTTTTTCATAGAAGGAACGAGGAGTCCCACAAACATGGCATAAAGAGCAATCGTCATGCTCGCTTGTAGAAATTCGGGGAGGATTTCCCCAATAAAGTACCCCACTCCTGAATTCACGACCCAGCTCCCGTATGAAATGAGCATAACCCCGACGGCAAAACCGGTTCTTACCTTGCCATCTTTGACACTGATGACCGTGAAGGTTTCATCCGTAATCCCAAACGCATAAAAAAGCTTTTTAAATAGACGGTCTTCCTCGAGCTTTTCACTTAAAGAAGCCGACATCAGGAAGTGACGGATGTTTACGATGAACGTGGTAAGAATAATTTCAATGATACCAGTACCAACCGCAATCAGACTCAGCGATATGTATTGAGCAGCCCCTGCAAACACGAGCATGCTCATCAGTACCGTTTCCGTGACCGTGAGGCCGGTTGTCCGTGCCAACAACCCAAAGGTTAATGCTACAGGCATATATCCGATGGCAATGCTGAGCCCTCCCTGTAACCCCAGGCGAAAATCACTCACTTTTTTCGTAGAAAGCAGTGCCTCCATCCTCTCACATCCTTTATAATAGAAGTAATTTACTAATTTAATTTTTTGATAATTTATTATATTATACATATAGACACTATAGTATACAAGAGGAGTTTTGGCATGGAAAATTTCCCGATTCAAATTGGTGATAATATACGGAAGATCCGCAGAGAGCGCGGCTTCAGTCTTGAGCAGATGGCAGAGCGCACCAATGTAAGCAAGGCGATGATCGGTCAGATTGAACGTGGTGATTCGAACCCGACAGTCGCGATTCTATGGAAGATCGCCAATGGCTTGAAGGTATCCTTCTCTTCACTGATTGAAAAGCCAAGCAATCAAGTATCCATCATTCATTATCAAGACGTTCAGCCTGTTTTTGAAGATAACGGAAATTACATCGTTTATCCCATCTTCCCTTTCGATCCCCTGAAAAAATGGGAAAGCTACCGGGTTGAAATGAAGCCTGGCTGCTCGTATCGGAATGAAGGGCATACGAAGGGAGTAGAGGAATACATTACCGTACTGTCAGGAGAGATTGCCCTAAGGATTGCTGAAGAAACATATGAATTATCGGAAGGCAGCTCGATCAGATTTGCCGCCGACTCCGGACATGAATATGTGAATGCTTCAGGTGATGAGGCAGTGTGTCAGATGGTTATTTATTATGGCGGGGAATAATGTAAAAAATCCTGCATGTGAAACTACATGCAGGATTTTTTAAACTATCTAGCTAGCAAAATGTATCCTTCGGTTTCGGCACCGACAATCCGAACATCGGACGAAGATAAAGTGCAAGGAACGTACCTCCAAGGGCAAGAATTCCCCAAATATACCCGTGAAGGCTGAAGGAAGCAATCCCTCCGAAGTAAGCACCAATGTTACATCCGAATGCCAAACGGGCACCGTATCCCATCAGCAGTCCACCAATGACGGACGCCATGGCATTTTTCCCAGTAACTTTATTAAAACGGAACAGGCCTCCTGCAGCAGATGCAAGAAATGCTCCAAGGATGACACCAAAGTTTAATACCGTTGTGGAATCGGCAAAGATCGATGCTTGAAGAGCTTCTGCATTGGCTCCTGTCCAGTATCCCCAGCTTGCCACGTCGACTCCAAACATTCCGGCAACCTTTGATCCCCATAGAGCAAAGGCAGAAGTGATTCCCCAAGGATTCCCTCGTGTCATTAGAGTAAGAGCATTTAACACAGCCAAAACAATCGCTGCTGCTATAAGGGGCCAAGATCCACGTAAAATCCGTTTCCATCCTTTTGCCGTTGGAAGCGCCGCCATGCGGGGCGGGTTTTTCTTCTTCTCCACCCGCAGTGTAATCCACGCAATGAAGCCAAAGAATAAAATCGAAACGACCCATGCCCCAAAATAACCTAATCCGGTAGAGGTTGCTAATGAAATAGGTTTAAAGGACGGCATTGCCTCTGTCCAAAATGGAAAATGATAGGCTCCGACTGTGGCACCGACAATAAAGAATAGCAAGGTGATAAACATAACGGAGCGGCCGCCGCCGATTGCATAAAGGGTACCTGAAGCACAGCCTCCTCCAAGCTGCATGCCAATCCCAAACAGGAAGGCACCTACTAGTAAACTTACACCTACGGGCGATACATAACCTGCCGCTTCACCTCCAAAGAATGTGTACCCTGTCGCAAGGATCGGAGCAAATAACGTTACGGCAACGGCAAGCATCACCATATGTGCCCGCAGTGCCTGCCCATTCCCTACAGACATCACTCTGCGGAAAGCAGAAGTGAATCCAAATCGTGCATGAAATAATGTATATCCTAACAGCAGCCCTAGAACAAGTAACACGGTTTGGCCAATGTCTTGTGTAAAGAGTAAATATAGGCCAAGAATCGCTGTAACGATTAAACCGCCAGCCACTAAAGATGTCTGTGGTGGGTTCAATTGCATACTCGCTTTCTCTGGGCCCTTTTGTTCATTAATCGGTTGCACATAGCCAGCCATGAATAATCCTCCTTAATCTGATTGAATTGGTTGGAATTTATTTTACAATAGTAATAGATTCGACGACAGTTGTCAAAAAGATAGCTCCCCCCCTCACTCCCTCCATCTAAAAAAGCTATTGAGGAATCTCAATAGCTTCGTTTCTATAAGGATACAAGAGCCAACATGATCGGGATCGTCACAATGCTCATAAGTGTAGTGACAAGTGTACTTGTCGACACTAAATCAGGTTCTGTGTTGAACTGCAATGAAAACATCGTAGTATTCGCAGCTGTCGGCATGCTTGCCAAAATAATGAGAATCGATCCCAGCATGGTAGAAATAGGAAGGAAGGAAACGACGACCAGTGCTATGATGGGTGACGCTACCATTCTCATGATCACAATAAAGGAAAGGGCGCTTCTTTCCACTTTCTTCCCTCCCAATGTCGCTAATTGCATCCCTAACACCACCATAATCGTAGGAATCGTTGCCTGTGAAATTAGATCAATGGTCTGACTCATAAACACCGGCACATCAAGATGCAACAATTGAAAGCTCAATCCAAGAAAAGCACCATGCAGAATCGGCATCTTGACGATCTTCATCCAGGTTTCGCTCGTTTCCCTCTTTTTATCGCTGCCACTGACAGCATAATAGAGGCCTATTGTATTCATCAGAAATGACTGGATCACCATCATAATGACCGCATAGCGAAAACCGAGCTCACCGAAAGCAAAGAGGATGATCGGTACTCCATAGTTGCCGCTGTTCATGAATACCCCGGATAGAATCATGGCCGACACTTTCGATTTTGAATAGTTTCTAAACTTAGCCACTATTTTAATAGAAACAATCAAAATCACACAAAGCGCGATACAAAAGAGAAAGATGTAAAGATAATCCATATTCATTTCATTCTCATAAAATGTCTTAAATGCCAAAAATGGATACATTAAGTAAATGGCCATCTTCGAAATCGAATTGATCTCGAAACCAAGTTTCTTTTGGCCGATATATCCAACAGCAAAGACCAGTAATGCTGGCAGTACAATCAATATTACGTCCATTTACGTCACCACAATCTATTAAAATGAAAGATAGGCTTGACTACTAGAGTCAAGCCTAAGTGTACCATATTTACAACAGCGGGATTATTAATCCGGCTAACAGCAGGATCAATGCTCCGCCTAATCGAGAAGAGATTTGAGCGAATGGCATAAGTTCCATTCGTTTCGATGCTGACAACACGGCAACATCCCCTGTTCCTCCCATATTCGCCATGCATAATCCCGCAGTGATCGCTGCTTCAATCGGGTAAAAGCCAACGACTTTCCCAAGGATCGCCGCACCGATGATCGCTCCTAAAACGACTCCGAATACAGTCAAGATATATTGAAGCGTCAACGCTGCAAGAACGGTATCTAAGTCTGTGTACGCGACACCGATCCCAAATAATAAAGCGAACGTCCAGTTACTTGCTACAAATTGATACCACTGACTGGCTCCCTCTACGACATTTTGAGGGATCATGTTTGAAATCTTCGCTGCAGCCACAAGAATGATCATGATGGCATATGGATGAAGGGGAAGAACGGACCCCAGCAATGTTCCAACCGTGAAGAATGTCAGGGCAGCGAGTAAGCCAACTCCCATCTTTTCAATGTTATACTTCTGCTTTGTTTTTTCGTAGGTAAAACCTTTCATAAGTTGACCATTTCCACTTAGTGAAGGTACTTTTTTTCCGATGATATCAAGAACCGATGCTAAAATGATTGCAAATACATTCCCTAATGCCAGTGCCGGCACGAGCATTGAAATATAATAGCTCGGATCATTCCCCATCATCTCAGAATAGATTTGACTCATGGGAACGGCCCCTGCCCCCATTCCACCACCCATGATCGGCATGGTAATAACAAGCACAGCCTCTTGCAGCGTAAAACCAACAAGGGATCCAAAAATCCCTGCAACAATCACAGCTCCTGCTACCGCCCCGAAAATCGGCAGGAAGTAGCGCAGCCCCACCTTAATTAATACTTTCGAATTCATTCCTAAGATACTTCCCGTGATTAATGCAGCAATATAGAAATTCAAAAATCCGCCTGATTTCATGAAGTCGGTCATGGACGTGACGGCGGCCTCCGGAAGTAAACCTGCGTAAACCATAAAAGCAGATCCAAAGATCGCAATGATAGCTCCTCCGCCGAGGAACGTTTTCACGATTGGCGTACGATCTCCTATCCATCCAAATAATTCCCCAAGGACCATCATGACGAGAAGACTTCCAATCATGCCTCCTGGAAGGTTCCCCGTATACAAGCTTGTAAGCGTGATACCCGTAAAGACCAGGAACCAAAGGATCGGCATATTGAAAATCTGAAGCGATCGATCTTTCGTAAGCGGTACATTCTCTTTTGTTTTCTCATTCTTATATGAAAGTGTTGATGCTACTTGTCCCATCTTGTTCATCCCCTTTGTCGTTTTAATAATTACGAAACTGAACTGTTTGCTTTGCTTTTCTTACATGCAATCTCTCGCACAGACTCCCCGACTTTTTCTGCCACACGGGAATCAAGCGCCTTCGGAATAATATATTGAGGGCTCAATTCAGAAGAGCTGATCACATCGGCTATGGCATAGGAAGCGGCCACTTTCATTTCCATCGTAATGTCCTTTGCTTTCGCATCCAGCGCTCCTCTGAATATCCCAGGGAAAGCGAGAAGATTATTGACCTGGTTCGGATAATCTGACCTCCCCGTCCCCACTACCGCTGCGCCTGCTTCTAATGCTTCCTCCGGATAAATTTCAGGAATCGGATTGGCCATGGCAAACACAATCGGCTGCTCATTCATCGTTTTAATAAACTCTTTCTTGAGGGCTCCGGGTCCCGAAACACCAATAAATACATCGGCCCCTTTAATCGCATCCGATAATTCACCTCGTACCCCTAGCAGGTTCGTGCGTGAAGAAATATCCTCTTGGGTAGCATTCATCCATTTCTCCCCCTTGCACAAGACACCTTCTAAACTTACGAGAGTAATATCTTCATAACCTGCGAATAATAGGAGTTCCGCAATCGCGATTCCAGCTGCCCCCGCCCCATTGATGACAATTTTCACTTTCTTATATAATTTGTTTACGACCTTCAGCGCATTGACTAATGCACCTAGGACGACGATGGCTGTACCATGCTGATCATCATGGAAAACCGGAATATCCAACTCTTTCTTTAACCGTTTTTCAATTTCAAAGCAGCGCGGTGCTGAAATGTCCTCCAGATTGATCCCTCCAAAAGAAGGAGACAAGGCTTTAATGATCGTGACGATTTCATCTACATCCTTCGTATCCAAACTAAGGGGGAAGGCATCTATATCGGCGAACTTCTTAAACAGCATGCTTTTCCCTTCCATGACCGGGATCGCTGCTTCCGGACCGATATCACCAAGACCCAATACAGCTGTACCGTCTGTGACGATGGCCACCATGTTTCCTTTCGATGTCAGCGTATTGGCCTGTTCAGGATCTTCGGCTATCGTCTTACATACATCGGCGACACCCGGTGTATAGACAAGACTAAGATCTTCTTCAGATAAAATATCAATCTTACTCACCACTTCAATTTTCCCTGCATGAGATTCATGTATGGCTAAGGCTTCTTCCTTTAAATTCTTTCGAGTCATCCAATCGCTCCTAACGTAATCGCTTACAATGTATATCCATCATATGAAAACGCTTTATCGTTTCATAGATTATGAAACTATTGTTTGACTTTTGAAATTAAAAAAAGCAGCCGGATGGGCTGCTTACAAATAGCTTTGAATTCGTGAGCTATTCAGTTTGTTCCATGTATATTGATAGACAGGTCTTCCGATACCATAGATCAGGGTTTCATCCACCACCCCGATATCTTTCAGAAACCTGAGGTACTTTCTGATTGACACCCGTGAAATGGATGTAACGTCTGCGATATCATCTGTTGAAAACGGCTCTCCTTCTAAACTCACAATCTCGTCGTAGATAGACGATAATGTACTGCTCGTCAATCCTTTAGGAAGGGGTGCCTTCTCCCCGGCTTCTTGTACATCCCTAAGTAAAAGTAAATCCAATTCACTCTGATCGATGGTAGATTGCTTTTGAAGCATACGATTACCCTCCCGATAAGTCGTCAATGCTTTTTTAAACCGTTCAAATTCAAAAGGCTTGATCAAATAGTCCACTACCCCCATGCGAAGGGCACTCTGGATATTATCGACTTCTGATGCCGCTGTGATGAGGATGACATCTGTCTCCCGCTGATCCTTCCGTATTTGCTCTAATAAGTCCATCCCCGTTTGTTTCCCAGGCATATAAACATCCAATAAAATCAGGTCAATCTTATACTCATTTACTTTCACCATGGCATCGTCAATCGAATTCGAAATCCCGATTAAATGAAACCCTTTGATCTCTTCCAGATACCTTTGATTAAACTGGGCCACCATCGGATCATCTTCCACAATCAATACATTAATCACTCTTCATCCCCTCCTTATATGAAGCTTGAACAATCATCGTCGTTCCCGAGCCTACCTTTGATTCAACATGCAGGGTTCCATTCAGTTTACAGAGACTTTCTTTCACTAAGAAGAGACCGTATCCTCTTCCTTCCCCTTTAGAAGAGTATCCTTTGATGAAGATATCCTCTACCATTTCATCCGGCATTCCTTCTCCTGTATCCGTCACGACCATTTCAAATTGCTCGTCCTGATAAAATAACTCCATCAGCACTTCCTTTACGTCACCATCCATCGTGGCTTCAATACTATTATCCAAGAGGTTTCCGATCACGGTAATCAGTTCATGTGTAACAGTAGGATCTTTGGGTTCCGGGATAAAGTCGTGACATTCAATGGTCAATGCAACGTTCTTTTCCCTCGCATAGCTCAGTTTCCCCATGATAAAACCAGCCAAAGCAGGATCCTTCACTTTCGACGTCACCGCGCTCACTTCATCGACTCGTAAGGAAACAAGCTCTTTCACGTAACGATTTAAATGATTGTAATCCTTCATCTTCACCAATCCCAGAATCACATGCATCTTATTCATAAATTCATGCGACTGGGCACGAAGCGCTTCCGCATACGATTTTACACCCGTTAACTGCTCTGCTAATTGATTCACTTCCGTTTTATCACGGAAGGTAGAGATTGCACCGACTACTTCACCATTGACGATTAACGGAACACGGTTTACCAGAATAGATACCCCATTGATGGTTTGCTCCTCGTCAAGCTCAGGATTCCCCGTTGCGATGACTCTTTCCAACCTGGTGTGTGGCATGTATTCTTTGATGGGCATTCCGATCGGATCCGAGCTTAGTCCCGCTTTGTTAAATATTTTGAGGGCAGATTTATTCACTAATGAGATGGTTGTATCTTTATTGACAGCCACCACCCCCTCATGTACCGACTGGAGCATCGTATTCCGCTCTTCCAATATTTTCGCAATCGTAATCGGCTCCAACCCAAATAAAATTTTCTTTATGTATCTGGCTATAATAATCGCCCCAATGATTCCAACAATAATCCCGATCATGGATCCCACTAAAATATTCAGGTGACTCTGATCCAATGCTTCCTCCACGCTACCCAGGGAAATCCCTACTGCGACAGCCCCTATCTGTTGATTTTCATCGTTAAAGACAGGAGAAAATGCCCTGACGGATTTGCCCAAAGTCCCCTCTGAAATAGACAATGTTTCCTTCCCTTGGAGCACATCTTTCTCATCCCCGCCGACAAAATGCTTGCCGATACGGTCAGGATCAGGGTGAGATTTACGTATCCCTTCCATATCCATGACCACTACAAACAGAACCTCTGCTGATTTCTGGATATCAAGGGTGTATTCCTGAATTCGATCTGCATTCCCTTCCCCTTCTAAACCGCTCTTCACAATCGTGGAATGAGCGACCGTCCGGGAAACGATTTTCGCCTTTTCTTCAATATTAGACTCTATGTTGTCATTAATCGTCCTGGAAATAAGCAAGTCGGTTATCACAAGTGATACCAGGACAACGATGCACACGAAGAGAATGATGATGGTACTTAGTTTAAGCTGTTTCTTTTTCACAGGAGTCACTCCAGTGTTTTTTTAGTATGATTCTTTATTTTACATGATTTTTGGTGTTTAAAAAGGGCAATGTGAAAAAGAGGCTCCAAGTTGGAACCTCCTAGTTTAAATGAAGATTTTCATTTTTTGTTATATCATTTTTTCTAGTTGCGTGATATGTTCTGCTTTCTCGTATTATCCTTCAATCACCTCAGAATTTGAAGCATTTCTTCATCAAATGAAATAACACTATTTTGTTTAATTGTTTCAATAAATAGTTCTTTCAATTTATCCGATGCCATTAATACCCCTTCATTAGTAAATTCACTTGGATACGTTTCAAGGAACCTTATAATGAACTGAGGACTCAATGTTTCATATGTCTTAAATTGGTGAAGTTTTTTATTCTCATTCATGGCTTGAATATGTAAAGTATCATCCCTCATCGTCTCAAGCATCTTGAGCGCATAGATGACGTTATTACGCTTTAATTCCGTAAGTAATTTTCTCATGCTATAAAAAAATTCAAATGGAATATCATAGCCAACATAACTATTATTAAGATTAGTAGTAAAGCGTTCGTTTTCAATCTGCATTTTCCCAGAAACTTTCCCTGACTTATCAACGACTACTTTCCACAATGGAGATTTTACATTTAATAGCTCCGTTGGCAGGATGGACACATTGAATTCCAATCCATTCTCCATAAAGACTATTGCTAGATATATATTTTCTCTTAGTTGTATTTCCTTGATATAAATTGATTGGAGTGAAGAAAAGCATTGACGGATAAATCCCCTTGCTTTTTCTACATCATCTACTGTTGGAGTGGATAGCATCAGGTCTATGTCTGAAAGATCATCCTTGTATCCCATCACCCCTGATCCCAACTGAACGATTCCTTCTATCAAATCTGAAGACTTTTAACTTTTCGATTGTACTACTAAAGGCTAACTCTCTTTCTTTATGGGTATACATTTGATCACCTCGATATGATGTTAGAATAGCAATCTTTTTCTTTACACTTAATTAAAATCACATATCCTATTCCAATTATTTCAAATCAATACAATTAACTCAACGATTATTTGCAGTGAAAAGAAAACTTATCTTTTTCTGATAAGCTCCTAAAGAAAATGTCTTCAATAATTATCTTAATTTCTTTTGAAATGTTTTATAACATGAGAGCTACCAGCGGCTCTGTCAACCAGTGTGTGTTAGATGGTGAGGGGAACCGCTCCGATTGCAGCTAGCGTACGGCCGAGCCTCCTCAGCTTAGCCGAACGGGTCTCGGCACGCCCAAAATCCGCCGGAGTCTACGCAGTTCCCCTCACCATCTATAAGAATTTTTCATGACAGAGCTTTAATGTGTCTTTTTGAAATACATAACCAATAACAAAAGAACTCCATTCGTTGCCAGTATACCAACTAAAACCTTGATGAGAATAGCGGTAGCAGGTGCATATAGATTGATTGTATTCCAGGGTGAACTGAACAGATAGATTATTAGTGGAACCATAATAATTGATAACAGTATAGATAGCACTCCAATGAATTTCCATACCTTCGACTTCATTTTGGGTTTCTTTATTAGTCGATATAAGTTCCAGGATGACAAGAGTAGAAGAAAAAGGACTACTATTAAAGTGTTCCATTGCATGTGGTGATTCAATTGCTGCACTTCCGGGGACTTCCCCTCCTCCACAATCATTTTGATTCCATCCCTCATCCAAACGGTTGAAAGGACTTCAGAGAAGTTGTTTTTGTTTGTGAGTAGGATAAATCCATAGTCTTGTTGGGGGTTTATGAATAATTCAGCCCGGGAATCAGGTGTTTCTCCGCCGTGAAAATAATAAGAATTATCAACCTCTGTAGAGATTCTCCAGCCCAGTCCATAATACATATCTTCTTTTCTATGATAATGAGGTGAAGTATAAGTATCGAATGAATCCTTAGATAGAATGTCACCACCACCTTCCAAGAGAAATTTAATAAACTTTGACATATCACCCGTTGTAGAAACCATGTAACCATATGGGGCCCCACTATCATCAAAAAAACCTCTACTTTTCATGGGCTTTCCAAACCATGATTGATAGCCGGGCTGATATCCCAATACTTTAGCCGCTTCGAAATTCGATACGGTCCGATCCATCCCAATCACACTGAATATCTCATCATCCATATATTCAGAAAATGTTTGTTTTGTGATATTCTCTATGATTTTTCCTAAAAGTAAATAATTCGCAGCACTGTATTGGTGTACTTCTCCTGGCTCATAACTCAAATTAACATTATTCAGCTTTTGAACCGCTACATCTATTGCATTCTTCCCTCGCAAATTACGATCTGCAATTTCCAACCCATCATAAGAGGTGATTCCACTTGAATGTGTTAATAGGTGCCTAATGGTGATTTTCTTATCAAATCGATTTCTATTATAATGAAAGGCATGCAAATAATGATCAATCTCCTGATCAAGTTCAATCTTCTTATCATCGACTAACCTCATGATAGCAAGGCTGGTTAAAGGCTTGCTGACAGAACCGATCGTAAACAGCGTATCCTTCGTGACAGGAGCTCCTTTACTTTGTTCCCCCCAACTCTGTTGAAACATGAGCTTTCCCTCTTGAATAATCGCTAAAGAAGCCCCTGGAATTCCATACTCCTCCATCGATTCATTCATAAATCTTTCTAAGAGTTCTATTTGATTATCACTCTCTGCCCTTGCATGGAATTGAAAAGAAAAAATGATGTGGCAAAACAAGCATAAAGCTATAAGTACTTTTCTCAAATCCTTAATCCCCCTTTTAAATCCGTCTTCAGATTCCATATGTTATTTACATAAATTTACCATTAAATGAATATTCTCTCTAACGGCTTAGGGACTACCTTAAGGTAAGACTTGAGGTGTAATCATTTATCCAACTTGTGAATATAAAAAGACCAAATTTCTCAGTGGTATACTTGAGAAATTTGGCCATATGAACATAGCACCCCATTATTTATAAGTTATTCAACACTACAGCCCTATTCAGGAGTAACTAAATAGAACAGTAATTGCCTTTATTGCTTAATATCTTAATACAATGTTTTCCCATTGGCCATTTAACAGAAAGTTACCCCCAAACAAAAAGAACCCCCATAAAGGAGTTCTTTTTAACCAATCTTCTTACTTCCCCTTAAACTCCGGCTTCCGCTTTTGACTAAACGCCAACAATGCTTCCACACGATCTTCAGTAGGAATTGTAATCTCATACGCTTTTCTCTCAATCTGCAATCCGGTCTGCAGGTCTACGTTCATACCATTCTTCACGGCAAACTTTGCTTGCTGCAGGGCAATCGGGCCATTAGCTAACATAGGTTCCACAAATGCATGAACTTCACCTAAGAAATTCTCTTTTTCTACTACTCTTGTAACGAGTTCGATTTCCAACGCTTCTTCTGAAGTTAATCGCTTAGCCGTCAGAATAAGTTCCAGTGCTTTGGATTCTCCTACTAATCGTGGGAGACGCTGGGTTCCGCCTGCTCCCGGGATGATGGCCAGGCTCGTTTCGGTCAGTCCCATTGTGGTGCCTGCTACTGCGATTCGGAAGTCACAGGCCAGTGCCAGTTCCATTCCACCGCCGAATGCGTAGCCGTTCATGGCGGCGATGGTCGGTTGTGGAAGGGTGGCGACGGATTGAAAGACTTCACCGATTTTGTAGACGTTGCGGATGACTTGTTGTTCGGTCAGGGTTTTACGTTCTTTGAGATCGGCTCCAACCGAGAAGGCTTTTTCTCCGCTTCCTGTGAAGATGACGACTCTGACGTCCGGATTGATGCGGAGTGCTTCGACTACCTGCTGGAGTTCGTTCAGTGTATCGTAGTTAAAGGCGTTCATTGCCTCCGGTCGGTTGATGGTGACGGTGGCGACGTTGCCTTTTTGTTCGAGTAAGATCGATTCCATGTTTGTTCTCCCCTTTTTTTAAGTGTTTCCTCCTAATGTATGATTCGACACAAACCGAGAAAACCCTTTCATTTTTTTTAGCCTAAACACCTCTCTGGTGTGTGCATAAACTGAACGTGACCGCTACCCATATTGGAGATGGGTTTGTGAGATGGTAAAAAGATGAATTAAATACAAAAAGATGCTCAGTAAACAACTGAGCATCCTCTTTTTTTATGACTGGAGCACTTGTTCTTTCAGTGCTCTTCTTAAAATTTTCCCTGTTGTATTCTTCGGCAACTCATCAATGAACTCGATCGATGCTGGCAGTTTGTATTTGGCAAGATGCTCTTTACAATACTCAAGCACGTCCTTTTCCGTTAAGGATGAATCACTTTTGACAACATAGCTGCTGACGGCTTCACCCAGTTCCGGATGAGGGACACCGATGACCGCTGCTTCAACGATTCCAGGGTGATTGTATAGCACTTCTTCGACCTCGCGCGGGTAGACATTGTACCCCCCGACGATGATCAGTTCTTTCTTACGGTCCACAATATAGAAGTAGCCTTCTTCATCCATCCGGGCAAGGTCACCTGTGTGTAACCAGCCGTCTCGGATCGTTGCCGCTGTTTCTTCTTCCATTTTGTAATAGCCCTTCATGACATTCGGGCCTTTGACAATCAGTTCGCCGACTTGTCCGACTGGAACTTCTTCTCCAAGTTCATCGACGACTTTATTCTTCAGGTTCATGATCGATGTTCCGATTGAACCCGGCTTTCTTGGTCGATCCAGCGGGTTGAAGCATGTCACGGGCGACGCTTCGGATAAGCCGTAGCCTTCAGAAATCATGACGTTGAATTTCTTTTCAAAGTTATTCAAGAGTGCAACTGGTAAGGAAGCGCCACCTGAAATACAGAGACGGAGAGATGATAAATCTTCAGGATTTCCTTCAGGATACTGGAACAGGAAGTTGTACATGGTTGGTACGCCGGCAAATAAGGTTGGCTCATAGGTCTTCGACAGGTCGAAAATGGCTTTTGGACTAAAGCGCGGAACGATTAAAAGGGTTGCCCCTGTCATCAATGGCGCATTCAGTACCACTGTCAAACAGAATACATGGAACATTGGCAGGGCTGTTATGACGCGATCGTCTTCATTCATTCGTAAATAGCTGCCGACATCGGTTGCATTGGAATAAATATTTTTGTGCGTCAGCATGGCGCCTTTCGGTTTCCCCGTCGTTCCTGAGGTGTAAAGGATGATGGCAACTTCATTTTCATCCACATCCTCCCCCTTAAACGCAGGATCGCCTTTTCCAAGAACACCTGTAAACGATTTCATTTTAGGATAAGCGAGCGAGATTTTTTCTAAATCAATATCCTTCGCCCGTTCATCCCCTGATTCACACAGGATGAAATGCTCGACACCGGATAATAGATGCTGCATCTTTTCAATTAATGGGAATAGCAAATCAAGAGTGACGATGGTTTTCACGTCACCATTTTTCAGGATGTAGCCAATTTCGTCCGGTGTGTAAATCGGATTGATTGGTATCACCTTTAACCCCATTCGTAGTGCCCCATACAATCCAATGACGAAATGTGGTGAATTCCCTAATACAAGCGCGATGTGATCCCCTTTTTTCAGACCCAATTGCTCTAAGCCGCTTGCAAATTTTGATACAGCTGCATTTAATTCCCCATATGTACTGGAGGTATTTAAGAAATGATAGGCTGTTTTATCTGCTTTCTCTTGAGCGATTTGGTCTAACCGTGTTGCGATATTCAATTGTATCCCTCCCCTTTTCAGATAAACTGAATGAATGGTCATTCATCAAACTATTAAAAGTATTCAAAATATATTCTATATAAAGAATAGTATTAATACAAGTATCTTGTAGAAAAAAAGCCGCCCAATTTGGACGGCTTTTCCATTTTCTTATTGTGCAAAAATAGCATTGGAAACAAGTCTGAACAGATAATCCGTATGATCACGGAAAGTTGGTTCGAGTCCGATTAACAATACATTTTCATCCTTCACGATAACTGGCTTCCCTTGAGCCGCTTCACTGTCTTCCCAGTGACCGGCCAGGAAGAAATCACTGCTATTTTGATAGCTTGATAGAATGGCTGCACTTCCTGTGTTTGTGTACCATGTTGGTTGATAAACAAATCCAAGGTCTTCTGTCTCGTAACCAGCTGTGTAAGTAGAATCCGTATGAGATAATTGAACGATACCGTTGCTGTTGGAGCCGCCTGTTTCCACTTTCACATCACTTAATCCAAGCTTTGTCGTGGCCAGGGATGCACCGGCACCGATGGCAAGATATTGCCCGCCATCCGCTACAAAACCTTCCACATTCGCTTTAAATGCTTCATATTGCGCTGCATCCTTCAATCCGAATTCCGAATTGGCCACACTATTTTGATAGGAAATGAGATTCGATCTGCCGTTATAAATAAACACATCCGTTGAACCAAGACCCTCTTCTGCTACCTGTTCGGGAGTCTTTTCTTCCACTGTGAAGCCAAGACGTTCAAGTGCCAGCTTCGTTCCAGAGTGGGATTGAGCTTTGTTCATTCCTCCATCTTTTAAGAGGGTCACATGCTGGGACGTAATTTCTTTCGCTCCTTCCGGTACGGATTGGGAAGGAATCGTGACAGCAGTATTTTTCACGAGGTCGGCCAGTTCAGCTTTGGCTTCGGCACCTGCATACAATGTTCCATCTTCACCTCGGTGAAGAGTGTGCCCGCTATTTAATAATTGATTGGCAATCGCAATCGATCTGGCGGAGGTATTCGGGATCGCATAAGGTCCGTCCCCAATGACATCTCCACTTTCATTCAGTGCTCTTACTTGTTTCGATTTTACATTCAGTTCAGTGTCACTGCTTACTTCCACTGCATCGAAGCCCCATAATTCAGGCAGATTCCAGGCAGAGATATCGTACATACTCGGTGTGTCTTCAGTGATGTCTTCCCCGTCCCAAAGCATCGTGTTTGCAAGGCCGGCTTTTGCTTGATCCATCGGTACGATATACGTCCCTTTAGGATACGTCACTCCATCAAACGTAAAATCCTTCTGAGCTTCTTCTACGACAATATCATTATCTTGAAGATGCTCAACGGCTTTCAAAGTAGCCGTTTGATCCTGTTCATCACTTGGCAGAATATAAGCAGATGGAAAATGGCCTTCAGTATGGAACGGGTGGTCGAACTGGACACCACGTTTAAAGACTTCGATCTGATCTTTTACCATATCCACTTTGTTTTCACTCGCATAACCCAGTGCACCCATCACGGCATCATATGTCCATTGAACCCCGTCCCAATCATTGGTCGGCGCTTCAAGGGTATACCCATATGCCCCGTGATACATGGCATACATTGGTGTGAAGATCGGCGGATAATCATCCCATCCGGCAGCATCATCACGTTGCGGGATATAAGTCCCTTCCATATCTTGATAATCTACGTTTGATGATTCCGTATGAGTATTTTCATAGTTTTCTTTATTCGAAACGATATTGGATTCCATCGCTTCCGCTTGATTCAATGCCCATTTGGAATACAAATCATATTCATAGTTTGGATTATGAGGCGGCGTACAAGGCTCTATCAAACCTGGCTTTGTCGGGCCGCCATACCCTCTCACATATCCGTGCAGATCAAGGAATACCATTGGATTCCATTCGGTGATCAGGTCTACCATATGCTCTGTTTCAGGCTGGGATTGAGTGATGAAATCACGGTTGAGGTCAATTCCATTCCCATTGAAACGTGTAGCATCAATACGCCCATCCGGGTTCGCTACCACATTGAAGATTAGGATATGATCTTCGAGAATTCCTTTTGTCTCCTCATCATCTTCCGTCGCAAAGCGCTCGATTAATTGCAGAGCTGCATCGGTTCCAACAAACTCTGTTCCATGGATGGATGCATTGATCATCACCGGAACCTTTAGATCAGGGTGCTTATCGATAAAGTCCTGTGCTTTATCAGGCGACTGGATCATTTTCTTACGCAGACCTTTATAATGACCATACTTCCCTTTCGCTTTCGCATCCGAAACGGTCACTACAAACATATCATGACCGGCTGCTGATTTTGTTTCGCTCTTCTCGACCGTCACACGATTGCTTTCCTGTGCGATCGCTTCAAGCTTTCCTTCAATCTCAGAGTACTTCACAAAGTCATAGTGCTCGCTATTAAACAAGCTTTTCTCTTTCTCATCGAGTTGAGTGTTTTGAATCGTCGTTTGAGGAGATTCTGCTAAAACGTTGAATGGTGTGGTGGATAGTAGAGTAAAACTGGCAATTCCTGCAATAATCTTTTGCTTCATTTATGTACCTCCAAATTATGTAATAGTATAATAATAGAATAAATATTCACTATTTCACATAAATATTTAGACCTATATTTTAATGGGGGGATTTTCCTATAGACTAAAAAAAAGAGAGCAGCTCTCTCTTTTAGAAAACTGCCCTCTGATTAAAATTCTTGACATGGCATTTATAGTCCAAGCATATTCGGGATCCACATCACTGCCCCTTCCCAATAGGTAATGATAAATAAGATGAATATCCCCATCATGAGAAATGGCATGGTTGCCTTTACCAGCCTTTCAAATTTCACATCTGCAATTGAGGAAACAATGAATAAACCTGTCCCTACAGGAGGTGTGAGAAGACCTATGGTGAGATTAATACAAATGATGACGCCAAAATGAATCGGATCGATTTCAAATGCCGTGATCAGAGGCATAAAAACAGGTACTAATATGATTAAGGCCGCTATTCCATCCAGTACCGCACCTAGTAATAGCAGGAGTATATTCACCAATAACAGGAACACAAATGGGTTATCTGATAAGGATGTCATTTGCGTTACGATCGCTTGTGGGATTTGTTCAAATGCTATCATCCAGCCAAAGATATTGGCCATTGCAATTAAAAAAGTAACCGTCGCTGTTGCCGTCACGGTATTCACTAAAATACCAGGGATTTTTCTCCACTTTAGTTCCCTGTAGAATAACTTTCCTACAATAAAGGCTACTAGTGAGGCGATAGCAGCAGACTCCGTAGCTGTAAATGCCCCACTCAGTATTCCAAATATAATAATGAATGGAACAAGTAATGCCGGGAGAACACTTAATGAACTCTTCATAATTTCTTTAGCAGAAGCTCTTGTCGTCTTCTTAAAATTATATTTATATCCAAGGAAGGCAATTAAGCTGATAAAACCGATTCCATACATGATACCTGGAATGATTCCAGCCATGAACAAACCACCAATGGAAGTACCAGATAGAGTTCCATAGATGATAAAGATCATGCTGGGCGGAATGATTGGAGCTACTATAGAAGAAGCTAATGTTAATGCTGACGAGAACTCTCTATCGTAACCTTCTTTTTCCATTTCGGGAACCATGACTTTACTCATCATGGCCGCCTGAGCATTAGCTGATCCTAGTATGGAAGCTAAGAACATGTTAGCAATAATCGTGACATACGCGAGTCCGCCTCTAACATGACCTATTAAGACTCTTGCAAACTTTACTAACCTTGTGGTGATACCACCACCATTCATTAACTCTCCAGCCAGCATAAACAAAGGAATGGCCAATAAACCAAAATTATCCAACCCTGAGTATAGTCTCATGGGTGTAGAGGACAAAAGTGTTACGTTTCCTACTACTAGAAAATAGAGTACGGTTGTGATCCCCAGTACAAGGGAGATAGGTACAGACATAAAGAGGAGAATAAAGAAACAAAAGACCACTAATATTGTCAATTACTGCCCCTCCTTTACCAAATCAAAGAGGTTTGATAATACATGGATACCTGCAAATGAAAGACCCAATGGTACTGCTGAATAAGGAATCCACATTGGTATTAACATGGCTGTGGATTTTTGATAGGCAACACTAGGTGATAAAATCCAAGTAATGCTGTAATAGATTAAGAGAACGAGAAAAACGAGCATAATCATATGCCCTAACATAAGTATGATCCTTTTAACTTTTGAAGAGACATATTCTAATACGATTGTGACGGAGGCCTGGGACTTATACTTCAGCCCCAAGCTCCCTCCTATAAAACTAATCCAAATCAGGAGAAATATAGACACTTCTCCTGCCCATGATAATGGGGAATTAAGGATATAACGAAAACCGACTGCTAACGTTACGATAACGGCCATCGAAAACATCAGGATCATTGACAGTATCTTTTCTATAGAAGAAATGCCGTTACTTATCGCTTTCATGATTTTGACCCCCTATTGCTAATCTATTATTTACGGAAGGTATCAATAAACTCTTGAATAAGTGGATCTGTCGGACCATATTTCTCATCAAACTGCTTCATCTGTTCTTTAAATGCTTCAGAATCAAGTTCGTAGATTTTCATACCTTCATCTTTTAGAGTTTGTTTAAATTCTTCTTCTTGTCCAGCTCTTGTAGTTGCTGCGAAATCTGCCGCTGCCGCCATGGATTCACGGACAATTTGTTGGTCTTCCTCAGACAGTCCTTCGAATGTTCCTTTATTCATCATCGCCACTGCAGGCCAAACCATGTGATTAGTCACCGCTCCATATTTAACTACTTCATGATATTTATTGGTGATGGCTGCATCCAAGTCCATGTCCATTCCATCAATCACGCCTGTTTGAACGGCAGAATATACTTCCGGTAATGGAAGCCCCTCGGTAGAAGCTCCAGAGAATTGATAGAAATCCTGCATTGGTGGACTAGGTGTAACACGCAGTTTTAACCCCTCCATATCTGAAGGGTTCTTTACTTCTTTATCTTTAAACAACATCACTCGTTGGCCGGCGAATAAATAGTCCAGGCCCACTAAACCTTGCTTATCTATCGTATTGAGAATACTCTTTGCTACCTCTGAATCTCTTGCTTCATTTGCCGCATTTAAATCTTCAAACGCATAAGGAGTAAACCACGCAGCAAATGAAGGTTCCCTTGAGCTCATATATGCAGCTGTTATCAGACCAAAATCAACTGATCCGGCAGCGATTTGTTCTACCATATCTGCTTCTGTTCCTAACTGACTTGATGGATAAATTTCTACTTTCATTCGACCTTCTGATCTCTTTTCGAGCTCTTCTTTAAATTTTTCCGCCCCTTTATGCCACATATGACTCGGTGGTGTAATATGAGCTAATTTAAAGCTATAAGTTTTGTCCTTATTATCTTCAGATCCACTGCTTTTTTCTGATTCTCCGGAACCGCAGGCACCCAATACACCTAATACAAGAAGAAGACCCAACAAGTTTAATCCCCATTTTTTCAAACTTTTCACTTTCATTTCCCCCTCATTCATTATTAAAGCGTTTTCAATTATTGAAAATCCAATGAATGCATTCTCTAAAGTTGCAGATGTAACCCTAACAGATTACTAGCTTCGAAATCTTTCCCTTGCTCGATAAGCTTTCTGATTCTTGTTGAGGAAATTACTGTTCCTTGCTCGCAACAAACAGGATTCATTGTGCTTACTTTAAAAGATTGCCTGAGCGTTTCCACATTGCCTTCTCTGCCATTTCCAAATCTAAAATCGTTCCCAACAAATATTTCTTCCGGGTGGAAACTCATAAGAGTGTTTATAAATCGGGAAGAAGATTGTTTTAGATACTCTTTATTGAAACTGGCTATAACGGCATAATCAACACCCAGAGACTCTATACGTTCCAACTTCTCATCTAAGGTGGTAAGCATTTTAGCACCCTTGAAATAAGCACGAGGAGGTGGATCAAAAGTATACACCACGCTTGGAATACTTCTTTTTCCGCTTTCATGTACGACATGAGTAATCACGGATTGATGTCCTTTGTGTACACCGTCAAATGCCCCTATTGTCATAACCGATCTAGGCAATGTCAATGACTTCACATGAAGAATTTGCACCAGTAGCACCTCCAAAAAAATAAAGTCCCTTACGTACAAAGCTTAATTATCCTTTCAACGTACCACCAACTGCCCAATTCCCCTTTGGAACTTCATTTATTAAAATTCTAACTTGTTCAGGCTTTGTTTCTAAACATTCACAAATTGAAAGAGTCAGAGATTTTACAAGTTCTTCTTTCACTTCGGGACTCCTGCCTTCGAGAATATGAAGATGAGCAATCGGCACCCTTATTCATCCTTCCCATTACACACATTAAAAGCAATGGATCCAAGGAGACCAAAATCAACCTTCAAAGAGTCACCATCATAAATATTGATCGCTTCGGTTATTCCTCCCGTTAAAATAACCATCCCTGCTTCAATTCCCAGACCAACTCGATCCAACATTTTGGCTAATTCAATAATGGATTTGACAGGGTGCCCTAAAACAGCGGAACCTAGACCAGATTGAACTTTTTCTCCATTTCTAAACATGGAAACTTCCAGATTTTCAAGGGAATAGTTCAAAGGAGAATATGCTTGATCACTCAGTAAAAAACGAGAAGAGGAGGCATTATCTGCCACTACATCCACTAACGTGAAAGAGAAATTTTTATATCGGCTATCAATAACCTCAACTGAAGGCATGATAAATTCTGTAGCACTCCAAACATCCCGAGGTGTTAAGTTGCTCCCCTTTAAAGCTTTCTTCATTACAAATGCAATTTCCGGTTCAACTCTGGGATGAATCAATCCTTGAAGAGAGAGAGACTCTTGATTGATCTCCATTGATTGAGTTAGTCTCCCATAAATTGGTTCATTCACACCAACCGATTTTTGTTTTGCTACACTCGTTAAACCCATTTTCCATCCAATTTTATGATCTCCCCTTTGAAGGGCACATTGTTCCCATAATTTCTGAATTTCATAAGATTCTTCAACTGTTAAGTTGGGATAAGCCAGTGTAATCTTATCCATCTCAATTCCTTTCACTTGATGAAAATCAATGTATTCCGCTAATTCTTTTAAGTTCTGCGTTTTAGTCTCCATTTTCGGCTCCTTTCTACCTTACAGTAGCTTTCTTTGATAACTCGCTGGCGACGTCGACAATCATATCTTCTTGTCCTCCTACGACACCCATTCTACCTAATTCCACTAAAATGTCTCTTGGATCTACATTGAATTTCCTAGCCGCTTTTTGTGCATGAAGTAAGAAACTCGAATAGACACCTGCATAACCCAGAATTAAACTCCCTTTTGTAATTTCTTGTGGTTTTTCTAGAATGGGAGCTATAATATCCTCTGCCAAATCCATCATTTTATAATGATCGATTCCAGTCTCAATGTTCATGCGATCCAGTATCGAGATCAGAACCTCTGTTTGGGTGTTTCCAGCACCCGCACCTAAACACCGGACACTCCCATCTACCCAGGTTGCTCCTTCTTCTATTGCTACAAGAGTATTGGCCATCGCCAATGAAAGATTATTATGGGCATGAAATCCAATATTTGAATGGAGGCTTTGCTTTAATGCTTTCACTCTTTCCCTTACTTCATGAGGAAGCATGGTCCCTGCAGAATCTACAATATAAATGGTATCCGCTCCATAGCTTTCCATTAATTTCGCCTGCTGTATCAATTTGTCTATAGGTGCCATGTGAGCCATCATCAAGAAACCGACCGTTTCCATACCCAATTCTTTTGCTGTTTGGATATGTTGCTTTGATACATCAGCTTCTGTCACATGGGTAGCAATACGAGCGAGCCTTGCACCTGCTTGCTCTGCCGTAATCAATTCTTTAACCGTTCCTATTCCCGGTAAGAGCAAAACCCCTATCTTTGCTTGTCTGCATACCGAAACAGCAGCTGATATCAAATCGAATTCATTTGTTTTTGAAAGCCCGTATTGCAGGGAGGAACCCCCTAAACCATCTCCATGTGAGACTTCAATATAAGGAACGTTCGCTTCATCTAAGGCTTTGGCTACATTTATTACTTGATCGACTGTATAGCTGTGACCGATAGCATGACTTCCGTCTCTTAAAGCTACCTCTGTCACAGTAATATCCCGATTCATCACACTCATTCTCCTTTCTCATTTACTCGAGGTGAATTTTATGCCTGCTGAGTCATTACAAATTTAGCTAGTTCTTCCCCTACTTTCACTGCAGACGAAGTCATGATATCTAAGTTTCCGGCATAACTCGGTAAGTAGTCACCAGAACCCTCCACTTCAAGGAAAACCGTTACTTTATTGTCTTCAAAAATAGGATCGGTTCGAAGGCGGTATCCAGGAACATATTCACTCACTCTCTGTACCATATTTTTGATTGATTGAGTAATCTCTTTTTGGTTTACATTTCCTTTTACTAAACAATAAACCGTGTCCCTCATTAAGATTGGAGGTTCAGCTGGATTAAGAATGATAATCGCTTTTCCATTTTCAGCTCCTCCAATCACTTCAAGACCTTTAGCTGTTGTTACTGTGAATTCATCAATATTAGCTCTTGTGCCCGGACCAGCACTTCTACTGGAAATTGTAGCAACAATTTCTGCATACTCCACTTCAGTCACTGAATTTATACTGTGCACGATGGGAATGGTCGCTTGCCCTCCACAAGTGATCATATTTACATTTTGTTCATGTAAATGCTCGTGTAGGTTTACAGGTGGAACAACAAAGGGACCGATGGCAGCAGGTGTAAGATCAATCACTTTCTTACCAAGTTTTTTCAATACTTCTGCATGATTGTAATGCGCTTTTGCAGAAGTCGCATCAAATAATATTTCTGCGATTTCATGTCTTTCCACAAATCCATCTAACCCATTCGAAAATGTTGAAAGACCATGTTCCTGTGCCATTCTTAATCCTTCTGAATTTGAGTCAATACCAATCATTGCCGTTAATTCCAATACATCTGAACGAAGCAATTTCTTCATTAAATCTGTACCTATATTCCCAGACCCGATTATGGCAACTTTCGTTTTCATTTCTTTTCCTCCTTACCTTTCAAACGTACATGAAACCTTTCCTAGACCATCAAACACGGCAGAGAAATCATCACCGGGATGTGCGTATACAGCTGCTGATAAAGCTCCTGATAAGATCAACTCCCCAGGTTCCAGTGTCAAATTAAACTCATGAAGTTTATTGGCAAGCCACGCTACACAATATGCTGGATCTCCTAGTGCTGCTGAACCCTTCCCCGTATTCATCAGTTCACCATTACGATAGAAGTTCATCCCTACTTCTTTTAAATTGACGTCCTCTATGGAAACTGGTCTACTCCCTAATACAAATAATCCTGATGAAGCATTATCGGCAATCGTATCTTGTAATTTAATCTTCCAATCTGTAATTCTGCTATCAACAACTTCTAATGCAGGTAATATATAATCCGTAGCCTTCAATACACCTTCTGCAGTTACGTTAGGACCTCGTAACTCTTCTTTAAGGACAAAAGCGATTTCCCCCTCCACTCTAGGTTGAAGAACTTGAGGCTTCAACACAGTTCCATTGTTCTCAATGGCCATTTCATCAAGAAGGTGTCCATAATCTGGTTCATTGACACCAAGTAGTTCCTGCATGGCGATGGAAGTGAGACCAATTTTTTTGCCCACTATGGTCGCACCCGTTTCGACTTTCCTAGCGATCGTTTTTAGTTGGATGTGGTAGGCTTCTTGAATCGTGATGGATGGTTTTAATTCTGTTAAAGGTTTACTCCCCTCTCTATTTCTCTCAGCTTCTATAAGATGATTTGAAAATCTCTTGATTTCTTCGCTAATTGTTTGCTCAAACATGGACAGCCCACCTTTTTCTATAATTTAATCGTGATATTGGAAAGCTCGCTATAAAACTCGAAACTATGCATGCCTCCCTCTCTGCCTATACCGCTTTGTTTCATTCCTCCAAATGGAGTGCGCAGATCTCGCAAATACCAGGTGTTCACCCAAATAATTCCTGCTTCTATTTGGTGAGCTACTCGATGGGCTCTTCTTAAGTCGTTTGTCCAAATCGTCGTCCCTAGTCCATAATGAGTATCGTTTGCTTGTTCAATGACTTCTTCTTCCGTTTCAAAAGGAAGTACAGTCACCACCGGTCCAAATATTTCTTCACGAACACAAGTTGCATCTTTATCAAGGCCAACAATGATCGTCGGCATGATAAAATACCCTTTGTCTTCTTCCTGAAGACGACCTCCCCCTACAAGGATGGTTCCTCCTTCATCTCTGGCTGATTGTATGTAGCCCAACACTCGCTCATAGTGTTCTTTACTTATTACTGCGCCAACTTTGGTTTCATCACGGAATGGATTACCTACAGTTAGCTCTTTTGTTTTGGCAACAAACTTCTCTAAAAAGGATTCATATACCGAACTTTCAACATAAATTCTGGAACCACACAGACATACTTCCCCTTGATTCATAAAACTTGATTTAAGTGTTGTCTCAATCACTTCATCCAAGTCGGAATCTGCAAAAATGATGTTAGGATTTTTCCCACCAAGTTCGTATGAAAGTTTCTTTAATGAAGGTGCAGCGGCTTTCATGATAGCGGTTCCTGTCTTGGTTTCCCCTGTGAACGTAACAGCATCAACGTCAGGATGTTCGGTAATGGCAGCCCCTGCTGAGCCAGGTCCAAAACCATGAACAAGATTCACTACCCCGTCTGGTACTCCAGCTTCTTTACATATTTCTGCCAGTACCGTAGCTGTCATGGGAGTCCACTCAGCAGGCTTCATAACTGCTGTATTTCCAGCTGCAAGGCAAGGTGCCATCTTCCATGTAAGAAGTAATAATGGCAGATTCCAAGGATTAATCATACCCACTACACCAACTGGCCGGCGAATGGAGTAATGAAGGGCTTGTTGATCTTGCTGATATGCCTCTGTTCCCATAGAGGTCAAGTAGTCTGCAAAGAAATGGAAGTTATAGGCAGCTCTTGGAATATCGATTTCAAGTGCCATTTGATAAGGTTTTCCGGTATCCATGGATTCAAGTGCAGCTAATTCTTCTTTCCGATCAAGAATCAGGTCGCCAATACGTCTTAAAACGGCAGAACGTTGACTTGAAGAGAAGGTTTTCCAAGGTCCCTGTAAAGCCGTTTTGGCTGCTTTTACAGCTTCATCTACTTCCTTCTTCCCGCCTTCCGATACACTTCCAATTATTTCCTCTGTAGCTGGATTAATATTTTCAAATGTTTTCATATCAAATGAATCTCTATATTCACCATTAATGAAATGTCTGCAATCTATTGGTCTAACTTTCTGATTAGATTTTTCTTTTAAATGCACTGAAAGTCCCCCCTGCTACTATTAACACGTTATTATTTTTGAAAAAAGGTGACATGTTTGTCACCTTTTTTCATTTCATTTAAGTTAATGGGTCTTCAATTTCTACAATCATTTCAATTTCAATGGCTGTTCCTCCAGGTAATTGGGCCATCCCCACAGCTGATCTGGCGTGCTTACCTTTTTCACCAAAAACCTCTACTAATAAATCAGACGCACCATTCATTACTTTTGGCTGATCCATAAAATTCTCTGTACAATTGACAAATCCTAATATTTTCACGATTCTCTTAACTCTAGAAAGTTCTCCTAGTTCATCCTTCAATACGTTTAATAGATTCATCATGGATTGACGGGCAGCCAGATAACCCTCCTGTACATCAAAGTCACTGCCAATCTTTCCACGATACTCATCGACCCCTTGACCAGAAGTGAAAATCAGGTTGCCAATACGAACTCTACTAACATAATTCCCCACAACAGGACGTACAGGAGAAAGCTTAAGTCCCAGACTTTGAAGTTTCTCCTCTGGTGTCATTAGTTTTTGTTCCATAGTCAGATTTTAACTCCTTTATATTTAAGAATCTCAACGCATTTTCACCTAAGATCATTCGTCTTTGAACGTCTGTTAATTCGTTCATCCCATCTATTACTCTTCCTGGTGGAATCTCTCTTAATAAAAATGGATAATCTGACCCCATCATTACTTTCTCATGACCAAATCGATCAATTAGATAGTTCACATTTAAAGAATCATAGTTTAAGGAGTCAAAATAGAAATTCTTCACATAATGACTTGGTGGATGCGTTGTTAATCGTAATTGCGGCCACACTTTCCACCCTTGATCCAGTCTTGGTAAAATGTATGGGAACGACCCTCCACCATGGGCAAAACAAATTTTTAAATTAGGAAATTTCTCTATCACACCGCTCCAAACAAGACTGGCAGCGGCAAGAGCTGTCTCACTCGGCATTCCGATGGTATACATAAAGTTATGTCGTGGTGTTCGATCCTTAGCCATCGTCTCCCACGGATGAATAAATAAAGGTACATTCCATTTCTCAGCCATCTCAAAAAATTCAAGGAATTCAGGAGCATCTAAATTTTCGCCATTTACATTTGTACCTATCTCAATTCCGTATAAATTTAATTCATTTATGCAACGATCCATTTCAGCTACTGCTGTTGCTGCATCCTGCATGGGAACAGTCCCTAATCCTACAAAACGGGAGGGATGCTCTTGAACGGTTTTTGAAATAAAGTCATTTTGAATCCGTGCCATTTCAAGTGCTGCATTCTTATTTGCCCAGTATGAGAACGTGACGGGAATGGGAGAAAGCACCTGAATGTCTACACCTTCTCTATTCATATCCTGTATTCTCTTTTCAGGACTCCACACTTGATCAGTCACTTCTCTAAATATCTTTCCTTCTACTAAAATACTTGCTCCACACGCACATGTTTGATGAAGAACCGGCCATTTCCCTCCATATTTTTCAGCAAAATCAGGGAGGTCTTTTGGAATGATATGTGTATGAAAATCTACTCTCATTTCCATTCCTCAGCTTCAGGGGGCATTTTATACGCACAATTTTCACAAATACGCAGATCTTCACTTGAATTAAAATGTTCTATCGCTTCTTTCACCTGTGTTTCAATATTTGTCAGTTGAACAGTCGCACGGTGCATTTCATGGTCACATTTATCACAAAACCATACAAAGCTTTCAAGTTCTCCTTGGTCCCTTTTTCTTTCTAAAACAATTCCATAGGAATCTGCTACTCTATGAGGAGAGTGGGGTATATTAGCCGGCAGCATAAATATCTCACCTTCGGCTACAGTTACCACTTCACGTTTTCCTTCATCATTAATGCATTCTACGTATGCATTGCCTTTAATTTGATAGAAGAATTCATCAGATGGATCCACATGGAAATCACGACGTTTATTAGGTCCTCCAAGCAACATGGCAATAAATTCAGAGTCTTCCCAAAGCACTTTATTGTTCACTGGTGGCTTCAATAAATCTTTGCTATCTTCAATTGTTTTCAATAAATCCAGAACCCTTGTTTTTAAAAATGATTTTGATTGAGTAGTCATTTCATAACCTCCTGAATGATTGTAGTTGTTACAATACACTGCTTATATAGCCGATATCTTTTGAAATTTTTTCAGCTGTATTTACCACACTTCTAATCATTTCATTACGATTGCTGCCATTCATATATGTGATCGGTCCAACCATATTAAGCGCAGCGATCGTTTGACCCGTATATGATCGAATAGGTGCCGCTATACCATATAGCCCTAGTTCATTCTCATTATTGCTAATCGCAAACCCCTGGGCTTTTATTTGCTTTAATTCTTCTTTTAATTTTGAAATACAGGTAATTGTATTAGGTGCACGTTGTAATAGACCCTTGGCAATGGTAGGTTTAATTAACGAAGGGTTATAAGCTAACAAAATCTTTCCCGTACTCGTACAATAAGCCGGTTTCGTTGCCCCGACATATGTTGGTACTGGAAGTGAAGTTTTGGATTTCACCTTTAAAACGAATCGAACTTCTCCTGAATCGAACATACCAATATGGGCAGTACCGTGAAACTTTCGTATTAGACTCTCACAAAATGGAGTTGCCTCACTATAAATATCCTGCTGATACATTACGTGATTGCTCCATTCTAATAGCTTCCAGCCTAATCGGTATTTTTTTCGGCTATCTTGAATCAGCATTCCCTCTTCACATAGGGTTCGCACTAAATGATGGACAGTACTTGGATTCATTCCTAGTCTTTCGGCAATTTCATTATTGCCTAATGCCGGTTCGTCATTGGTAAAACAATTCAGAATTTTGGAAATCTTTTTCACAGAAGAAATCACTTATTATCCCCCTCATCCTACTATTGGCCAAGAGCACCAATTTAAGAACTTTGACAAATCTTGTTGAATTACCTGCTTCCAACCAAACAAAATAAAGCGCTTACATTTATGGGGTCGGTTGTCCTTGAAGGTCCTTGGACCCTTTTAATGCCTCATCAACCATTTCAAAAGAGTGGTTCCGTTTAAATCCTGCATAGAAACGACCCAGTCTTCTTAGAGGATCTCCTGAATAATAACGCTCATATTGCAGTAGCCTTTGTCCAAATGCTTCACCACATAAATCCCATGCAAGTTTAAATAATTGAACCCGTTCTTCTGATGTTACCCCTTCACGTCCTACATAATATTTCTGAGCATCTTCCCGAAGTTCAGGCTGTTCAAAATCAGCGAATGTAGGTGACATCAATAATCCACCAGCACCAACAGTTTGCATCACTTCAATGGCACGAGGATAAAGCTTAGGCAACATCCCACGAACGGTCTCAAGAGGTGTACCAGCTGGTCTCACTTCACCGATTGACGTCGTTTCATATTCGTATTCAGCCACTCTTAATAATGCCCGTACTGCTTCAACAGACTGCATAAGCTCCCCTAATTGTGTTTGAACGTTTAAATATCCATCCACACCAATGGAATCTGCCACTCTTGCTGCTACTTCAGAAGCAAATTGCAGTTTTACTAATCCTCTTACCCCTGATTGATGAGCAGGTTGCTGTCCAATTCCAGTCTTTGGATATAATTGATTAGCAGCTTCAATATTCTGATTGATAAAAATACGGTCACTTGGAACAAATACGTCATTAAAGACAAGTAATGCATCCATTTCTTCATATCTGGAAGCGAGTGGATGGTCTAATACAGATCGTTTTCCATCTTGCATCGGCTCTCTACAAATAATTCGCAGCCCCGGTGTGTCTATAGGCAAAGCAAATGCAATGGCATGCTTTTCATCGCCCGGCTGAAACCCTGGAAATGAATAAATGATCACTTCATCTGTTATTGGAGCTAGTGTGGCTAACATCTTGGCTCCTCTTACAATAAAACCATCAGGTCTTTCTTCTACAACCCCTAGATGTGTATATTCTTTTTCCTGTTCATGAGAGGCTTTACTGCGGTCATTTTGAGGATTAATGATGGCATGAGTCAAGAATAAGTCGTTGGCCCGAATATATTCGTAGTAGTTCACCATATTCTTTGCCCATTCCGGATTGTATTGTTCTAGAAACCACTTATTGCTGGCCATTGCAGTGATCGTTACATTAAGAAAGTCCGGTGTTCTTCCCATAAGCCCAAAGGTTGCTTTAGCCCAAACTTCAAAAAGCTTGCTTCTTGCTTTTAACTCTTCATACGATTTAGGTACTTTAAATGCCTGGGAATATCGCTCACCTGTTTCTTCACATATGTAGGTGATTTCCTCTTTGTATTTTGGGTCATTTTGAATATCGTAGAGATTTGCAATTTCATGGATTGGCTGACGGAATACTTCTTCCTCATAAACGTTCTCTACTTTCTTTCCTCCTAGCCAAACTTCTGGTTGTCGAGATTTCAAACCTTCTATATACTGGGCACCAGTACGAATTGTCATTTATACATCCCCCTTTACTACTATTTTTTTACGTAGTGATCGATTGAATTTGTTTCTAAGAATTTACCTTGGAAAAACACTAAACTATTCCCTTCTTCGTAATGGTAATTTTGAACTTCGCCCACAAATAGTACATGGTCTCCGCCTTCATATTCCTTCCAGGGATTGCATTCAATTGTAGCTAATGAACCTTTGATAAGTGGACCACATTCGGTATCTTCCCATTCGATTTGCAATCCTTGTTGTTCTTTTCCGGCAAATTGCCAAGCCACCGCTTCCTGACCAGCTGCCAATATATTAATAACAAATGACTTTTCTTTCATTCTTTCGTAGGCTTTGGCTCTTTTATCAATAGATACCAATACTAATGGAGGATCCAAAGAAACAGACGTAAACGAATTTACCGTAATACCATGATTCTGATTGTTATCGCCTTTCCAAGTAACAACCGTTACTCCCGTGGCAAACTTACCAAAACAATTTCTTAAATCGCGAATATCCATTTTACATGCCACCTCCTCATTTCTTAATCTGACTCCATACTATAGCTTTTTAAAAGATAAAACTTATGATAATTTCATAATGTGAAATATTCATAGAATTTTTTAAAAAATCTGATATTTTTTATAATTTTTTTAAAATAAAAAAAACCCTCCATAAAAAGGAGGGTCATTAATCTTTAATACACCAAATCCACAAATTCATCCTTCGTCACATTCCCGAAATAGTGTTGAATATCCACACCTTCCATAGCCCCGGCAATGTCTATTCTTTCGTAGCGGGTGCCTATTAGTTTTTCTTCGATGTCATCAACATTCCCGACTCCGAAGAAATCACCATAGATTTTACAGTTTTCGATTTTTCCTTTGTTCACTTTCAGACGAACGTCGATGGATCCGACCGGGAAGCGGTGAGAATGCTGAAGATTGAATTTCGGTGATTTACCGTAGTTCCAATCCCAGTTCTGATAGCGTTCTTTTGAAAGCTCATGGATGTTCTTCCAGTCTTCTTCCGTCAGGACGTATTCTTCTACGTCGCTGCCGTCAAATATATAATCCAGAAGAGTTGAACGGAATTGTTCGATGGTCATTTTTTCTGACAGGAATTCAGAAATGTTGGCCACACGGCTTCGGATCGATTTAATCCCTTTTGATTCAATCTTGTCCTTTTTCACCCGTAGAGCTGACACGACGTTTTCCATTTCGGAATCGAACAACAGCGTTCCGTGGCTGAACATCCGGCCCTTAGTGGAGAACTGGGCGTTACCGGAGATCTTTCTGCCTTCTGCGATAATATCGTTACGTCCACTAAGCTCCGCCTTCACCCCTAGCCTATGAAGGGCTGTTACAACAGGCTCTGTGAATTTTTTGAAGTTGTGGAAGCTCTCTCCGTCATCTTTCGTGATAAAGCTGAAGTTCAGGTTTCCTAAATCGTGATACACCGCTCCCCCACCGGAAAGGCGGCGAACGACATGAAGGCCTTGCTTCTCCACGTAGTCTGTATTAATCTCTTCGATCGTATTTTGGTTTTTCCCGATAATGATGGAAGGTTCATTAATATAAAACAATAAATAACTCTCATTAATTTCTAAGTTCTTCAGTGCATATTCTTCAATAGCAAGATTGATTCTTGGATCCGTGATCCCTTTATTATCAATAAATAACATCATTCTTCCTCCTAAATGTCTACTTCCATATCTTTTTTCGCTAATAATACCTCGCCGTTATAGATGGTTTTCGCTTCCGTTACCAATTGCTCCAGTTCGCCGAAATGAGGTAAATGCGTGAGAATGAGCTTTCCGGCATTGGTTTTTTGAGCAAGATTCCCGGCGTCGAGACTCGTCATGTGACCAGCGTTCGAGGCATTCATCCCTCCATAGAAATTGCATTCACAGAGCAGTACATCTGCGTCTTTCCCAAATGGAACAAATGACTCTATGAAAGCCGAGTCTGCTGTATAGAACAGCGATTTGCCGTCTGCTTCGATTCTCATTCCGTAGCATGGTACGGGATGCTTGGCCTTCACAAATGTTACCGTGAAAGGGCCAATCGATAATGATGTATTTTCCTTATATTCATTGGCCTTCATTAAATCTTTATATGTAAGCGTATCGTAGCCCCGTTGATCTTCTCTATGGGCATATACAGGTAATGTACCTTTATTTTTCCCCAAGAAGTATTGAATCAATAAAGCGTGTTGTAGTACACCTATATCTGCTACATGATCTGGATGATAGTGGGACAGAAGGACCGCATCTAAATCTGTTGCCTCTATGTGATATTGCAGATGGGATAGTACACCACTGCCACAGTCAATAAGCAGTTTAAAGCCATTATGCTCAAGTAAATACCCGGTGCTCGCTTCTCCTGCCTTCGGATAGCCGCCCCATTGGCCAATAACGGTTAGCTTCATCTTTTGAACCTCGCCCCTCACTTTAGTATGTAACCCTACTATACTTCATTGTGCCTATTTTTTCATTTTTTTCGCCTATTTTTGAATTAATTGTTGACGAAGTTCATACTGTTATAATACAATAAAATAAATTAACACATCAGTTATATAACACGAACAATTGATGGGTGAAAACAAATTTACGGAGGGTGATTAACATGGTAAAAAATATTGTGGAGTTCTTTCGAAATTTGCCGCCTAAGTCTTGTGCACAATGTGGAGATACAATTGAAGAACAGCATGAATGCTACGGCATTTATTGCGAAAAATGTACGACTGATTACGAGTATTAAAAATTAGGAATCAAGGGGTAATAAAAAGGATGCTCTTCATGTGAGAGCATCCTTTTTATGTTTATTGTACTTCAACTGTTTGCATAGTGTGTTCGTGAATTTCTTCTTTGGTCACGTGAACCTGTACATTATACGTACCCGTTTCCGGGAAAGCATACGAACCGTTATACTTGCCAGCTTCACCCTCTGTTAAATCCACCCATTCGTGTTTTTCTTGACCCTCTTTGTAAATTTCCAAACGCACTTCTGCTTCTTCTAATGCTTTTTCTTCATTTTCCACATGAACGTTCATTTCTGCTTCGTCATTCATCTTAATCGTATCATGCTTCATAAGATGGATGGATACTGTACTTTCGTGATGGTCATGGTGACCGTCTTCGCTTTCCTCTCCATGTTCCCCTGCCTCCACTTCACCAATCGCAATTTCAGCTTTCGGCATGGTATGCATATCACGGGCTGTTACATGGACCTGCACTGTATACACGCCGTCTTCTTCAAATGTCTTTTCAGCTTTGTATACACCGTCTTTATCATGCTTTGCTTCGATCATTTCACTTTCTTTTTTATGGTCATTCTTCCAAATCTCGTATTTGACTTCACCGGCTTCCTCTACATTCTCAACACCTTGTGTGACTTTAGTGGAAAGAGAAACGGTTTCTCCCTTTTCTCCTTTTTCAGGCACGTCTAACTTTGCCTCAATAGCTTCCAATTTTTCATCTTCTTTTGCTCCGTTATCTTCATTTGAATTCCCGCAGGCAGCGATAAACAATGCGAGAAAGCCTACCAGTACAAACAAGCTTACCTTCTTCATCCCAAACTCTCCTTTAAACATTCTTCTTTTTTAAGTGTCTCACCATTATGTACTTCTCACCAATTAGTATACACTCTCATGCTTACGGATGGTTTGTCCATTTTATGAAGAAAAAACGGGAGATTTGTGTGACATCTCCCGTTTTTTTCCTTATGCTTCTACTGTGTTCGTATATTGTTTCTTGAATAGTCCTACAAAGAATAAAGACGTCATTGCGACACATACAATGAAGTATCCCAGCAGGATGAAGAGGTTCTGCCACATGAATGCAAAGTCCCCGCTTGAAATGACCGCTTTAAATGCTGCCACTGAGTATGTCATTGGTAACAATGCACTGATTGGCTGTAATGCAGTTGGGATTAATTCTAATGGGAATGTCCCTGCACTTGTAGTTAATTGAAGGATTAATATGATAATCGCTACAAAGCGTCCCGGATCACCTAATATCGTTACAAGCATTTGAATGAGGGCCAGGAATGTAAGACTCGTAATAATCGTAGAAAGTAAGAATAATGGTACACTTTCCACTTCAAGACCTAATCCCAACAGCAATATACCTGCTGCAATCAATGATTGAATGATCCCAACTACTGTAAGAACAGTGAATTTACCCAGGAACCAACTGATCCCGCTTGATGGACGATTTGCTGGTTCTTTCAATGGATACACAATCGAAATTAATAGTGCTCCGACAAATAATCCGAGAGATAAGAAATAAGGAGCAAAACCAGTTCCGTAGTTTGGCACATGATTGATTTTCTCATTTTTCACATCTACCGGGGCAGCCATCATGTCGTACGTATCGCCATTGGCTTTTACGCTGTTGGCTTCTTTGGCCGCGTCTTTTAATTTCGTTTCGTATTCTGTCGTTCCATCTGATAGTTTCGTTGAACCTTCTGCTAACTCTGTTGAACCATCAGCAAGTTTTTTAGATCCTTCCGTTAATTGAGTGGAACCATTGTATACTCTGTTAAGACCTGTGCTTAATTCATTTGCTCCTGAAGCAACACTTACCGTTCCTTGATACACTTCACCAAGCTTATCGTTTAATAAGCCAAAATTTTTCACAACTTCACCCTGACCTGCTTGAAGCTGGTTGGATCCTTGATCCAATTGAGCAGAGCCGGCTACTAATTGTCCTACTCCCCCTTGAAGTTCCTTTTGGCCTTCATTTAATGCCCCGATTCCTCCAGCCAGAGAATTCGCTCCTTTTTGAAGCTCGGATGCACCCGTACTTAGAGCCCCGGTACCCGTTTGAAGACCGGTTGCCCCCTGCTTAATCTGATCGATTGCAGCCTGTAACTCTGCCTTTTTTTCTTCTGGAAGGCTTCCCATAAATGGTGCCAGTTGTTCTTCAAGCTTTGTAGCCCCTGCTCCAATGGCTTGAGCGCCTGCTTTCGCACTATCGGCTCCACCCTGGAGAGCACCGATTTTTTCTGCCAGGTTTTGAGATCCTGCGTGCAGTTTGGCTGTATTGTCCACGGCGCTATTTAGACCTGCATCCACCTGCTCTAAACCAGCCTTACTTTTATCAATTCCTGCTGCAAGGGCATCAATCCCTGATTGGACATCTTTTGTGCCTTCATACAATTGTAGGGATTTATCCTTCATGACACCTACACCGTCCGATAATTCTTTAGAACCCTTGGCAAGTTCACCGGCACCTGCACGCGTTTTCGCCACACCGTCATTCATCTCAATATTCTTTTCGGCTAAGACGGCTAAATTATCCTTTAACTTATTGGCACCTTGAGATAAATCGATCGCACCATTATTGATTTCTCCAGCTTTATCACTGGCCGTCTGGTAGCCATCTCCCATTTCTTTAATTTTATCAAACATGGTCTCAGCGTATGTTTCAGAAACAGACTTCGAAAGGCTTGCTTTGATCTCTTTCATCGCTGTATCACCGATTTGAGCCGAGAGGAAGTTAAAGCTTTCGTTCGGCACATATTTCAGAGAAAGTTTTTTAGGATTATCTTCTAATAATGTTGTTCCATTTTCAGAGAAATCCTCCGGGATCTCAACAAGCATGTAATAATCCTGCTTCTCTAAATTTTTGTAGCCTTCTTCTTTATCGATAAAATGAAAGTCGAATTGATCGCTCTCCTTCAGTTTATCAACAAGTTCATCTCCAATATGCAATTCTTTTCCGTCAAACTCTGCTCCCTGGTCGCTGTTTACAACCGCCACAGGTAAGTCTGACAACTGTTCATATGGATCCCAAAATGCCCATAAGAACATACCACTGTACAAAACAGGGATGAAAAGAACGGCTAGAATCGGGATGAGAAGTTTCTTATTTTTGAAAATCGCTTTGAATTCTGAACCAATAAATGAATTCTTCATGTTTTTCCTCCTATTATTTTTCTGAATCTGAATTATTGACCAATTAGTTCGACTAGTCATTTTAGTGAAAAATAAATGACCATTTCATTCATTTAGTCATTCATTACCAAAAATGAAGGACTATCGATTCGATAACCCTTTAATTAAATATAGTTCAAAGAGATTGGCAATTTCATCTTTATCAAGGGGACCATGTGCTCGTTCCCAATCGAAAATAAGTGAAACGTACATCTTCAACATAACAAAGGCGGTCATTTCAGGATTACATGGCTTAATCGCTTCTGAGGCAATCGCTTTTTCAATTCGTTGACTCAAGAATTCAATGACCACTTTCTCCATGCGATCAATGACTTCTGATACAGCAGGAGTTCCCATTTCCCGGGCTTCTTGATAAAGCTTGATGGTCAGCTTATGCTCTTTCCTGAATTCAAGCATGCGGAACAATGCACGATGAACATTTTCCGTGAAGGTTTCCTGCGGATCAATCACTTCTTCGGCTTCCCGTTTCATTTCATTGATTAACGATGATACAATTTCATCAAACAATTCTTCCTTATTTTTAAAAAACGTATAAATCGTTCCTTTTCCCACGTTCGCTAATTTTGCCACTTGATCCATCGTCGTTGCTTTATAGCCAAACAGTGAAAACGAATTCGTCGCAGCCTCCAGAACCTGTTTCTTTCGATCAATCGCCATGACCTCACCCCTTAATATGACCAGTTGACCAAATTTGTAATTTAGTCACTTCATTAACATTGATAAATTTATCACATCTCTTGCCAAAACACAAGTGATTTTTTTCTTATAGTATACCATTCATCCTTCATATAGAATAAGCCCTTCTGAATAGGCTATAGAGATTAGGTTTGTTTGGAGGTGTCTTATGAATATTTATGTTGTCAAAAGCGGGGATTCTCTTTGGTCGATCGCACAAAGATATGGTGTCGACGTTAATCAAATTTCATACGGAAATCAATTGAAAAACCCCAATATTCTCGTGATTGGACAAAGTCTTCTCATTCCGGAACCTTTAAAAGAATACATCGTGCAACCAGGAGACACTTTGTATGGCATTAGCCAAAAGTACACTATAAGTTTAAAAGAACTGATCGATTTCAATCAGATTTCTGATCCTACCATGCTTTTCGTCGGTCAATTGATCGTTATGCCTTCCTTTATTCATAGAGTAAAGTCAGGTGAATCTCTCTATACCATTTCCTATAACTATAAAGTCTCGCTACAGGAAATATTAAATGCCAATTCTATTGCGAATCCTTCTCTCATTTATCCAAACCAGCAATTCAGGATTCCAAACACAAAACTCACGACGGAAGTAAATGCCTACATTACCCGGACAGATAGTGAAGGTGTAGCGGAAGTGAACGGTTTGGGCAGCTATTTCACCTACCTGACCCCCTTTACGTATTCCATTACAAAAGACGGCTCGGTCACTGAGTTAAATGATAGTGCGCTTATTTCAGCCTCATACAACCAAAACGTCGACCCTTTACTGGTTCTCACGAATTTCACAGGTGGAAAATTCGATTCTGATCTTGTTGCCACCATCCTAAGAAGTGAATCTCTGCAAAACACCTTAATCTCATCTATCGTAAAGAAAATGGAGATGAAGGGCTATAAAGGATTAAATTTTGATTTCGAATATGTATATCCTGAAGACCGGGAAAATTATAATACTTTCTTAAGAAGAACCGTTGCAGCACTAAAACCTAAAGGATACTCTGTGTCGACGGCCCTTGCACCTAAAATTAAAGCTGATCAAAAAGGACTATTATATGAAGCCCATGACTATAAAGCTCACGGAGAAATTGTCGACTTTGTTGTCATCATGACATACGAATGGGGATGGGCAGGCGGCAAACCATGGGCGATTGCCCCGATTAATGAAGTGAAGAAAGTACTTGATTATGCCGTTACCGTCATCCCGAGAAACAAAATCATGATGGGAGCACCCCTCTACGGGCGCGATTGGAAAGTTCCATGGGTCGATGGAACCTTCGCCAAAACGGTCTCCCCTCAAGGAGCACTTGATCTCGCAAGCAAATATGGTGTAAGGATTCAATACAACGACGTATATCAATCCCCTTATTTCACCTATTGGGATGAAACCGGCCAAAAGCATGAAGTCTGGTTTGAAGACGCACGAAGCATGCTAGCTAAACAAAAGACGGTAGATGACTATAAGCTCAAAGGCTTAAGCTACTGGGTACTCGGTTCTGCCTTTCCACAGAATTGGATGCTGCAGCATTCCCGGTATCGGGTTGTGAAGTGAGTAGTGCACCTCCTGTTGTCTGCAGGAGGTGTTTTTCTTTTTGTTCAGCTTGAAGAAAATTCGCCTGAATACCTTCCTATTAGATTCAAAAAAGACCGCCAATCCTGGCGGCCTCCATAATCCTATTTCAGATACTCCATTACTTTCGATACAGTCTTTTCCCCCTGTACGATACAGTCAGGAATACTTACTCCTTCATAAGAGCTCCCGGCGATAAATAATCCAGGCAGGCTTGCTTCAGCCTGTTCATACATGTCCTGGATCCGTTCCCTGTGGCCTACTGTATATTGAGGCATGGAGTTCTTATATCGGGACACGATTGTAAACTCAGGAGTACCCTCTATATCCATGACCTTGCTCAGATCTTCAAGGACAATCTGCTCTATTTCATCATCAGATAAATCGACGATGGTTTCATCACCGGATTTCCCCACGTAGCATCGCAATAGTGCCTTTCCTTCCGGGGCAGTGTGTGGCCATTTTTTATGGGTCCAGGTTCCCGCCGTCAAGGAATAGTCACTGTTTCTTGATACAAGGAATTCCGTTCCGGCGATGTCTTTTTTGATAGCATCTTGTGAGAATCCCATTGCTACGGTTGCCACGGATGTAGCCGGCATTTCTTTTAAAAAGGTTAAAAAAGGAGACGAGGGAAGCATGGATTGAACTACATGATGAGGTGTGGTGACGATTACGCTGTCGGCTTCCAACTGCTCACCGTTTGTGAAGGTAATCGTGTAAACATTACTGTCTTCTTTTTCTATGTTGGTTACTTTCATGCTCTTGTATACCGTATTCGGGTTCAGTCCTGCTTCCATGGCATCGATGAGAGATTGAAGCCCTCCTGTAAATGTCAGGAAGTTCCCTTCTTCATTCGAGTTTGCCGATTGACCGCTCTTTTTGATACCTGCTATTAAACTACGATGTTTTTGTTCTAATTCATAGAGTTGCGGGAAGGTTGACATTAAGCTTAATTGATCGATATCCCCGGCAAAGATACCTGTTAAGAGGGGTTCAATTAAATGGTCAACAACTTCATCCCCCATTCTTCTTCGAAAGAATTTGCCCAGTGACTGATCTTCCGTTTCCTGTGATCGGGGAAGAACGAAATCAGCAGCAGCCCTCATCTTTCCTGTCAACGAAAACAGACTGGTCGTAATGAAAGGAGCGATTTGGGTTGGAATACCTACGATGGATCCCCCGGGTATCGGGTAAAGCTCACCGCCCGCTATCACATAGGATGTGCCTTTACGGTTACGAATGAGCGTATCCTCGATTCCCAGTCGTTCCGCTAAGCGGGAGACTTCTGGTTTGCTGGCTAAACATGAATCCGGTCCCTTTTCGATAACATACCCGTCCCTTTTCAAGGTTTGCACTTTTCCTCCGAGTCGATGGGTAGCTTCCACAAGCTTCACTTCGATGGGAAGGTTTTTATCTTTTATTTCCTGTTGTAGGTAGTACGCCGTCGTTAATCCGGTGATCCCTCCACCTATGATTGTGACTCTTTTATTTTGTTGTTCCAACACGTTCATCGCCTTCTTTAACAATATATCTTATTGAAAAATAGAGAAGGACTAAAGCGGTGAGTTTAAACTCATGTGCCTCAGTCCTTCCTTTGTTTCAGCCAAAAACGAGAAATTATTTAAGGTGTTTTAACACGACATCTGCCATTGCATCGATGAATTCAGGTTTGGCATTCGGCATTTCCGGACGATAGTACGAAGCTCCAATATCATCTGTTACCACTCTACATTCATAATCATTGTCATATAGCACTTCTAGATGATCGGATACGAAACCTACCGGTGTGTAGACGAATGTCTTGTACCCCTTTTCTTTAAATAGGTCACGGGTTAAATCCTGAACGTCAGGACCTAACCAGGGATCAGGAGTGTTTCCTTCACTTTGCCAGCCTACTGCATATTCCTCCACACCTGCGCCCTCTGCAATCATCTTCGCTGTTTCCTCTAATTGCATTGGATACGGATCACCTGACTGCAGGATACGTTCCGGCAGGCTATGAGCGGATACGATCAGGACAGCATGGCTGCGTTCCTCATCTGACATGCTTGCATAGGTTCCTTTTACTCTATCCACCCAATACTGAATGAATTTAGGTTCATCATACCAGCTCTCCACGAATGTAATGTGTGGTCCACCAAGCTTTTCTGCCGTTTCCTTCGCACGTCCATTGTAGGATTTAACACTGAACGTTGAAAAATGAGGGGCAAGTACAATCGAAACAGCTTCTTCCATACCGTCTTTATGCATTTGTTCAACAGCGTCTTCCACGAAAGGTTCGATATGTTTCAGACCAAGATACATTTTAAACTCAATGTCATCTTGAATGCTGTTTAAATGTTCTTCAAGACTCTTCGCTTGATCCAGGGTGATTTTTGCCAGTGGAGAAATCCCACCAATCGCTTCATAACGTCCACGGAGGTCTTCCAGCAGTTCAGCTGAAGGAGCTCTTCCATGTCGGATATGTGTATAGTAACGTTCCAAATCTTCTTCTTTATAGGGAGTTCCATAGGCCATCACCAATAGACCCATTTTTTTCTTTGTCATACCATTTCACCTCATTATCAGTATCATACATTCCATTATTGTGCCATGTTTTCTTCATATGAATCCATGGTTACACACGTATGAATGTCCTCTACCTGGCACTGTATTCATGTACGAAAGCTGCTAGACGCTTTAATGTGTCCGGATTAACTTGCGGGAATACCCCGTGTCCTAAGTTAAAGATGTGGCCAGGAAGCTCCATTCCTTGATCAAGGATCTCTTTGGCTCTTTCTTCGATCACTTCCCAAGGAGCTAACAGAATCGCAGGATCCAGATTTCCCATTACCGTTTTGGAAATGCCTCTATCTCTTGCTTCTTTAATCGGCAGGCGCCAGTCTAATCCAACTACATCAAGAGGAAGGTCATGCCATTCATTCGCCAAGTGACTTGCACCAACACCAAACATGATCAATGGTACGTTCTCTGCCTCCAATTCTGTAAAGATCTTCTCCATGACCGGCTTAATAAATGTACGATAATCTTGTACATTCAATGCCCCGACCCAAGAGTCGAATATTTGGAAAGCAGACGCTCCTGCTTTGATTTGAGCTTTCGCATACGTTACTGTCATAGTTGCCAGTTTATCCATTAAAGCAAACCAGGCTTGTGGTTCTGCATACATGAACGCTTTTGTTTTATTATAGTTTTTCGATGGACCGCCTTCAATCATGTAGCTTGCCATTGTAAAAGGTGCACCGGCAAAACCGATCAACGGCACGGACAGTTGCTCCTGCGTCAATAATTTAATGGTATCTAATACATAAGGAACATCATTTTCAGGGTCGATTTCTCCCAACTTCTCAACATCTGCTGTCGTACGAATCGGGTTATCGATTACAGGGCCAATTCCTGATTTGATTTCAACGTCCACTCCAATAGAAGGAAGTGGTGACATAATGTCTTTATAAAGGATCGCTGCATCCACATCATATTGTTCCACCGGCAGCCTTGTCACATAGGCGCAAAGCTCAGGTTGGTGTGTAATTTCAAACAGAGAATACTTCTCTTTGATTTTGCGGTATTCAGGTTGTGAACGCCCAGCTTGTCTCATATACCAAACCGGAGTATAGTCCGTCTTTTCTCCCCTTGCTGCTCGTAAAAATGTATCATTCATTTGCTTCATACCTTTTTTCGTCCACCTTTCTATGTAACTCCATTATTCCCATTGTATACTAATTAGAGTAGATTCTGAAATTGTCCTATTTTTAATAGGTTCTTTCGTAAAGTTTGTTGCTATTTTCAAGAAGATAGTAGTAGTTGATTTCCGCTGCAGGATGCTCGCTTTCCGCGGGGCGGGCGGTGAGCCTCCTCGGCTTCGCCTGCGGGGTCTCACCTGTCTAGCTACAGGGCTTAGGGGCTCGAGGTCCTAAGCCAAGTCTGCCAAAATGGCAATAGCGCCTTTCCAGCAGACCCGTCTTATGCTTGTCGCCCCTGGGCAAAGCCCTTTCCGCTTTTCGTACTGTCCCACTTCTCCCGCAGGAGTCGAGCACCTTCCGCTCCAATCAACTTTCTCATTATGAGTTTTTTAATAAAATCTAAATAAAAACACTAACTTTTTAGAAAACAATCTCTTTTAAAGAGAGCAGTGGTTCATTTCCTTTTGAGAACAAGAAGTTCTAGTTTCTATTAGATTGTTTTTGTCACCTTTTAGCTCTGTCACGAAAAGTCTCTTATAGATTGTGAGGGGAACTGCGTAGACTCCGGCGGATTTTGGGCGTGCCGATACCCCGTTCGGCTAAGCTGAGGAGGCTCGGCCGAACGATAGCAAGCGGAGCAGTTCCCCTCACCATCCAGCACACATTGATTGACAGAGCCTAAGACAGATCCTTTACGAATAGAACCTTAAATATGACCGTACGTTTTGTAGCCCTTTTAAACTATAGACGTTTTAAAGAGAATTGTATAGTTATCAAGGGAAAATGTCATAAATTTGCCGATTTTCAAGTTAGATGAAAAAATATCCAGAAATCATGTTACATGAGCAAAGGATTAGGGAAGAGTATAATAGAGGTAACTAATTAATTGAGGTGATATGGATGAAGGTGTATATAACAACGGGAACCCATGAATTTCTACAAAAATTAATGGATCGGCATTCAGATGAAAAAATGATCTTAATGCAAGGGAAAGATGCCATGCTGCTTCACGAGACAAATGGTAAGAGTGTCTTTGAATCCCCCCGCAAATATGAAATTGTCGATCAATCAGGTGAGCTTAAAAATAAAGGATATGTAGTTTTCAATAACATTCCTGTTACAGATGAAGGTCGCCCACTATTTGAATACCGTTTTAAAAATCGTGCAGGATTGATTGAAGAAGTTCCAGGCTTTACGGCTATCAGGGTTCTTCGTCCTTTAGATACAGATACATATGTGATTATGACTTTATGGGAAGATGAGAAAAGCTTCATAGGGTGGCAGGAATCCAAGCAATACCAGAAAGCACATGAAAAGCGTGGAACGGAAGAAGGAATTGATAATAAAAAAGATATCTTCCCTCGCGCTTCCTATGCAAGTGAATACCATGTAACAGGTGAAGAGTAACACATGAGCTGCCGGATTTTCAGGCAGCTTTTTATTTAGAATGGCAGCCACTCACCGGTCCCTCAAACTTAACAATTACAGTTAAAGTGTACATACATAATTACAAATTATTAACAGTATACTTTATCGTATTGGTCATAGATATTTTCTTTGCATTTATTTACAACACACCCTATGTGAAAGGAGTTGAGTACCGATGAGTCAAACGTGTTTGCTTCTGATTGACTTTCAAAAGGCATTTAGTCATCCTTCATGGGGAAAGCGGAATAATCCTGGTATGGAAGAAAACGCCTATCAGCTTCTTCGCGCCTGGAGAGAAAAGGCATGCCCTGTCGTTCATGTACAGCATTCTTCCAATGATATGGATTCACAACTGCATTCCAGCTCAGCAGGTTTCGATTTTATAGACGAATTCCGTCCTTTAAGAAACGAAAAGCAAATCATTAAGCACGTCAACAGCGCATTTATCGATACGGACCTGGATTTATATTTAAAAAGGGAAAAGTTCACATCCCTTGTAGTGATGGGCTTCACGACGAATCACTGTGTATCCACTACGGTTCGCATGGCTGGGAACTTAGGTTATGATGTGACTGTTCCTTTTGATGCCACAGCATGCTTTGAAACGTATTCGTATGATGGTTCTTTATTTTCAGCTGAAATTGTTCACGGGCTGTCACTGGCTAATCTTCATCATGAATTCGCCACCATCTCTTCAACAGAATCCATACTATCTTCACGATTCAAATTTAGTAAACCTGTTATTTTCTAAGTAACTTTTCTGTTCTCGCAAGAGGGGCTTAGTCAAGGGGAGTGATTCCATTCCCTTTGACTAAGCCCCTCTTGCGTGTTTTAAAATTCCCCAGTCCTTATCGTAAAGCTTACCTACTTTTTATTATTCCCCCGGTACAATATCCCATTCCGATTCGCATAAATCGCTGCCTGTGTTCGATCGGTCACTGCAAGTTTGCTCAGGATATTACTTACATGAGTTTTGACGGTCTTAATCCCAATGAAAAGCTCTTCTGAAATTTCTTGGTTTGTCATTCCTTCTCCCAGGCATTTCAATACATCCATTTCTCTCGACGTCAGCTCTTCATGAGGCTTTCTTACCTGAGGGCGGAATCGGTTCATCATTTTATCCGCTACTTTGGAGGCAATGACGGACTCCCCCTTCATTGCTTTATAAACAGCCGATGTCACTTCTTCGGCACTTGCCGTTTTCAACAAATAACTATGAGCTCCTGCTTCAATGGCAGGAAACACTTTTTCATCATCATAATAGCTTGTAAGTATGATGATTTTACAGTGTGGATGAAAGGTTAAGATCTTCTTTGTGGCTTCGATACCATTCCCGTTCTCCATTAATAAATCCATCAGAATCACATCAGGCTTATATAGCTTCGCAAGCTGAGCCGCTTCATTTCCGCTTTTTGCTTCCCCAAGAAATTCAATTCGATCCTCTGTCAGCAAATAGGTTTTCATTCCTAATCGAACCATTTCGTGATCATCTACAATCATCACCTTTACCTTATCCACCTGTTTTCCCCCTTTGGTTTAGACTGGAATCCGCAGGTCAATATACGTTCCTTCTTTCTCTTTAGAACGAATTTGAAACAATCCCCCGATTTCCTCGGCACGCTCTCTCATTGTCTGAAGTCCGTAAGATGTCATCTTGTTTTCTCTCGGGTTAAAACCTTTTCCATTGTCACTAATGTACAAAGTGACATATCCCTCCTTTTTCTCCGTTACAATTTTTATTTTCGTTGCCTCAGAGTGACGAAGGATATTGGAAAGGCTCTCCTGAATAATCCTGAACATGTGGGTTTCGGTTCCCTTTGAAAGATTCTCAATCCCATCGAGACTTGCTTCGATCTCGATTTGTGTTTTTTCTTTTAATTCTCTAATTAAAATGGTTAATGCTTCACAAAGACTTTCCCCTTTTAAATCAATCGGTCGTAAATGAAGAAGAAGAGCCCTCATCTCCCCTTGTGCTTTTCCCGCAATGTCTGCTACTTGTTTAACGATCATTTCAACCTTCTTTGAGTCTGTCCCGATACTTTTTTGCGCGGCAGAAGATAGCATGTTTAACGCGAATAATTGCTGACTGACTGAATCATGCAGATCCCGCGCCAGTCTTTGCCGTTCTTCCATGACAGCTGCCTGGTGAGCTTGATCGGCAAGCTCAGATTTTTCATCGGCCAACCTCTGCAATGATTTCACCTGTTCTTGAATGAACACAGCAAGTTGATTTAATTCATCAGATAATATTCCAAGCTCATCATGTTCAAAGCGATCCACCCTTGCAGAAAACTTCCCGCTTCTTAACAGGGTCACGAATGTAGAAATATCATCGATTCTCCCTTTGAATATATACCCCGTACGAAATCCGAAATAAATACTTAATAATAGAAGGATGATGGCTAACCATATAGTCAAATAAATCGATAGTTCAAGAGAAATACTTGTACCTTCAGAGAAGTACAAATAGACCTGCAGAGATATAAAGAAAAGCAAGATAGCCATGACAGACATCATAAAAAAGCTTTTAAAGATCCAATTGCGAATGTTCGAGGAATTGTTCAAATTCTCCCCTCCTTTTACTTACGTTACACTCGGTTTATTCGAATCGAACCGATTTTCACGTCAACAGCCAGCTTGATTTTCTTACTTGCCTGTTCGTATTCCGGTGAACGGTAATAAAGCTCAGAACGAATATCTGCCGACTTTTGGTCAAATAATTTAATATCCCCGACTTGTACCTTCAAGGTGATTTCCACAGGTACGTTTTCCGGTATGATCATTTTCACATCGCCGATCCAGCCTTTGATTTCAATAGGCGTTTCGCCTTCAGGAATAAAGGCTTTACTGAAGTCAAAATAGTAATCTCCAATGGCATTGTAAAGCTTCATATTTTCAAGGGGCCAGTTTGGCTCGGAAAATCGAATATCTCCGACGATAAAACCTCTGTTCATCTTATTCTTCTTGGGAGTGGTTTTATCTCTCTCATTCTCAAAACCAATTTGGGATGTTTTCTCAAATGGATATTCGTTGCTTATACTTACTCTGATTGGTTTATTTCTGATAACACGATGAATGGCGATTGCGATAATAAAGAGCGGCCACAGTTTCCACCAGCTTGCATATTCGAAATCCACTACATCGTATCCATCAAGAATGATCAGCGTTCCCAACACCATACTGAACAATCCAAACAGTAACTTCCCGAAACTCTTCTTTAAAAAGCTGTCTATTGTCCACTTCAAGCCGAAGAGTAATAACATTATAGGAATAATATTGACAAATATCTGCGTTATTTCCAAGGAAATGACACCAATATTCAATAGTAATAACAACAGTCCTATCGCCATCAACAGGAACGAGAAAAACCATTGTTTTCTTCCCTTATACCTCATGCCAGCACCACCTTCACATCTACTATTAGTTTCGCTATTAATGAATAAATTCCTGTTACTACTTTCATTATAGATTGCTTTCTCTCGTGTAATGAGGAGCATCGGTATGATTCTGCCTCGGTCTCGAGACGGAAAAAAATGTTCCTACCCTGTATCACACCTTTTCACTATTTTCATAATCTATAGTACAGATCAGGGCAAATGCCTAAAGTTTGAGGAACGATTTAGAGGAGGTTTTTTCTAATGGGGATTGATTTAACAGCTCTTCATTGGATTTATTTAGCTTTCATAGGATTCATCATCCTATTTATGATTTTCCGTAAAGATACAACGATCGTATGTATCCTGGGAATCTTCAGTATTGCCCTGGTGGCAACAGGATCGTTAAGCGGATCGATTAGTAGTATATTTAATAGCTTTATATTCGCCATCACCGAACTGCTATCTACCATTCTCGTGATTTCCATAATCGTAGCAATGAGTAAAGGACTGACTACTACCGGTATTAACGATGTCATGATTCGCCCGTTTACGAAGTTCATCAGGACACCGGCCCTTGCCTATTGGACAATCGGTCTTGTCATGATGTTTATATCTTGGTTCTTCTGGCCGTCGCCTGCAGTAGCTCTCCTGGGTGCCGTGTTAGTACCCGTTGCCTTGCGAGTCGGATTACCCGCTCTTGGAATTGCCATGGCCATGAACTTATTCGGTCACGGTATCGCCCTTTCCGGTGACTTTGTCATTCAGGCAGCTCCGAAGTTAACGGCCGACGCAGCAGGTATACCTGTATCAGATGTTATTTCTGCAAGTATCCCCCTTATTATCGTGATGGGTGTCGTCACAACCGTTACTGCATTCCTTTTCCTTAAAAGAGATATGAAGAAAGGAATCCTCTCGGTGGATTCGAGCTCCCTTGCGTCCATCGGACAGGATCAGGAGGAGTCACCTAACCTGTTATCTACACGATGGAAACAAGCGATTGCCATTCTTATCCCTATCTTATTTGCCCTGGATATTACCGCCATGGTTCTATTTGATCTTCAAGGAGGAGATGCTACCGCACTGATTGGTGGAACATCCATCATCATTCTTCTCTTGATTTCATTGGCTGCCTATAAAGGAAAGGGATTGGAGAAAACGACGAGCTTCATGATTGACGGGTTTCAGTTTGGATTTAAAGTGTTTGGTCCCGTGATTCCAATCGCTGCTTTCTTCTACTTGGGAGATTCAGGTTTTCAAACGATTATCGGCGACTTCCTTCCTTCAACGTCACAAGGAATCGTCAATGACCTCGGGGCATCTCTTGCTGCCATCGTTCCCCTCTCTACAACAGTCGGGGCGATCACCCTTACGACCGTTGGAGCGATTACAGGACTTGACGGATCCGGCTTTTCCGGAATCTCCCTAGCCGGTTCCGTAGCCAATCTATTCGCAGATAGCATTGGGTCAGGTGTTGCCACCCTTACTGCCCTAGGGCAAGTCGCAGCCATCTGGGTCGGCGGTGGAACACTCGTTCCATGGGCCCTCATCCCGGCTGCCGCCATCTGCGGTGTCGATCCATTCGAACTCGCAAGACGTAACATGCTTCCTGTCGTCATCGGATTAGTGGCAACCACGATTGTAGCGATGTTGTTGATTTGAATATAGTGAGTGACGGACCTTATTTGAGGTCTGTCCCTCTATTTTTCCTGTTTCGGCCGCTTCTCATAAAGAAAGATACACAGTACAAAAAAAGAGTAACCCAGTAGGTATCCAGCTGCGACGTCTGATGGATAGTGAGCCTGTTCCACTATTCTGCTGAGTCCTGTCAGCAGGGAAAGGATGATGGCAAGGATAAAGAGGGTCACTTTCATTCCAGTAGAAGAAATCTCTCTACTAATGAAGTATGCAATGACGAGTAAGAAGACCAGCCCCACCATGGCATGGCCGCTGGGAAAGCTGAACCCTTCTTCCCCGTGTGGAAATGGAGGTCTTTCTCTTTCCATCAAACCTTTGATTGCTTTATTCAGCACGTTACTTCCCGCTACCAGCACAACAACGGTAATGATTCCAACAAAGTCCTTCTTGGCCCACCAAAGATATAAAATAAGGGCGATGGATGCGATCCCAATCACTAATTCGGTACCAATTACGGAAAACAATTCAATAAAGTGAAGGTTGCTCATGTTCGACAAGAGATAATCCTCACCTAAAATCTCCATCTCATAAAAAACAAAATGTACGATGGTCATAAACAGTACAAATGAAATGATGGCCGTTATGTATTGAAACTTCTTCATCTTGATCCTCCTTGAATTTCACTCTAATTACCCACTTCCCTCTTCCTATTTAGTGTTATAATATTCGTAATATTCATCAAATATTAGGAGGTTGTGCACTTGCTGAATGAATTATATCAGAAATTAGAAGAACGTTGGATAGAAATGGTTGAGATCAGAAGGTTTCTCCATCAACATCCTGAATTATCCTTCCAAGAGAAAAATACAGCTGCATACATTGCTGATTACTACAATAAAATCGGGGTTCCCATCCAGGAACAAGTCGGTGGCAATGGGGTAGTAGCAAGAATCGAGGGAGCTCTCCCGGGAAAAACGGTGGCTCTTCGGGCAGACTTTGACGCCCTCCCCATCCAGGATGAAAAGGATGTGAAATATCGCTCCACCGTTCCAGGCGTCATGCATGCATGTGGCCATGACGGTCATACAGCAACTCTATTAGTATTGGGTAAAATCATGCATGAAATGCGCGATAAGCTATCCGGCACTATAGTGCTGATTCATCAGCATGCGGAAGAATATGCACCAGGCGGAGCGAAACCCATGATTGAAGCGGGCTGCCTGGATGGAGTGGATGTTATTTTCGGAACTCATTTATGGTCAAGTGAACCTCTCGGAAAAATTCTATATCGACCAGGTCCAATAATGGCTGCTGCTGATAGATTTGAAATCGTCATCAAGGGCTCCGGTGGTCACGGGGCACAACCTCATAAAACAAAGGATTCCATCGTGATTGGAGCTCAAGTTGTTTCCGAGCTTCAACAAATTGTCAGCAGAAGAGTGAATCCGATTGACCCTGCCGTCGTGACAATCGGTTCGTTCATGGCAGATAACGCATTTAACGTGATTGCTGATTCCGCTAAACTCATTGGAACAGTCCGTACATTCAATCCTGAGGTCAGAGACTTTATCGAAGATGAAATCGAACAGATCCTGAAAGGGGCATGTCTTTCAGCCCGTTGTGAGTATGAATATGTGTATGAACGCGGATATCCTGCTGTCGTGAATCACGCAGAGGAAACGGAGCTGTTGATTCAAAGTGTGGATACAGTCGATGAAGTTCATAGAGTGGAAGAAATTGAAATGCAAATGGGCGGGGAAGATTTCTCCCATTACTTAGAACATGTAAAGGGTACCTTCTTTTTTACGGGAGCCAAGCCGGAAAATGTTGAAGTTGCCTTCCCCCACCATCATCCCAAGTTTGATATTAACGAAAAGGCTCTTCTGATTGCCGCTAAATCACTGGCGTCTGCTACCATTCAATATCAAGAAAGGCATTCTGTCACAGAGACGCTTACAAAGTAAATCATAAAAAAGGATCAGCTGCCATAATGGCCTGATCCTTTACTCTTAATAAAAACGATGATTTTTTTCAATCTTACTTACCACCAAGACCCACCAGATCAAGAGCGGTTGAAATAATAACCTCACCCAAAGCAGCACAACATTTGCTTCTTCTTTCCCTGGAGCAGGAATTTCTTTAATGGCCGCATAAATATTTGCGGGTAAAATGAGAACTAAATAAATCGCTGTGATAATCCCCGCTTTTTCACGAGTCTTTGGAATGAGCAGGAGTACAGCCAATATAAACTCGATCATTCCCGTAATATACACGATTTCTTCCCTTAGTGGAATGAATTCAGGGATCATTTTGGCGAATCCTTGAGCTTCAATAAAGTGAAACACCCCTGCTAAAAAGAAGAAGAATGAGAATAGAATAAGACCTAACACTTTCAATCCTTTCTTGCGTTTGTTCATCTATTTCACACCTCACTACAATAATGATAATGCACTTTCTAACTATACCTGAATATTCAGAGGAAATAAAAAGATGCGTTTGTATTCCGTTTCCCTACCAATATCCCTCACAAAAAAAAGATCGACTATCACGTCGACCTTCCCTCACTACTATCACTACTATTCTAAATCATGAAAGTACCGAATCCGATAAGCATATTTTGCCACTTCCCCCAATTGATCAAGAAGTTGATAGTTTGCATAGGCTCCCACCACAGCCCCTACCCCGGGAATGAGTTGAAACAATTTCACGAAATCAATGTAATCCCGATACTCCTGCTGGAAAGTTCGCCAGTCCAATTCCATCAGTTTTTCTTTTTCCACATCCCAGTTTTCGATGATGTCGAGGACATGTTTTTTATGAGAATCACTGGAGAATGCAAGCTGAAAGACATAAAGTAGAAACAGGCGTTCCTCATATTGTTTTGTATCATAGCCATGAATGGCAGAGCATTCGCTCAGAAATTTCATTTTGATTGATAAAAGTAACGGAAAATCTGCCAGGCCGAGAAAGATTCCGCCTGCACCTGTACCTGCTCCTTCAATCGTAGCAGCTTTCCGGTGAAATTCCATTCGTTCCTTCATAAGCCCTTCTCTTTCCTTCAGTGAAGACGTCACAGAGACCTGCTGAAGGGGTACCCACTCGCTGCCTTTTAACGTTACTTCTACCATCTTCTTGATACTTTCCGTTACAACTTTATGTGCTTTCTCAGGGATCCATTGATTCACTTTTGTTTGAGCTTGCTTAGAAAAACGTTGGAAGATGGAAGATTTTCTACTGAACTTACGTTTCCAGGAATCGAGCTCTTCTCTTTCATGGTTCACACTGAACCACCATCCTTTTTTATCTGTTTACTCTTCTATACGTTTTTTCCTGCCGGATTGTTTCACTAAAATAATGTTTCTTCCATCTTCTTCAATCGCTGTACTAAGTAAAACTGACTAAATAGAATTGAAAATGACAACCCGACCAGTAGCGTGATCAGCCCTTCTATCCATGCCCCCTTTAAGAATAGAGGAAGGGAAAACACAACCGCTTGGATCATCATGGACTGATTCATGATTTTTTGAAAAGAGGATTTCTTTAATTCCCGTGATACGGGATAAATGAGTACCCAGATTTTATAATCAAACCGTTTAAACAAAGGGATCAGCTGAAAAGCTGTTAAATAAAGGAACACTAATGCCGTCAGAATACTGAAGATAAAAGAAGAATTCGAATAAATTAACAGCACACCGATCAAGGTTAACCGAATGTAAAGACCCGAATATTCACTTGTTCTCACCATCGACCGAAGATACAAATACCGATACGTCGATGCTTGAGAGAAAGGTGTCCGCACAAGTCCATCAAGCCATTTTCTCCGGTGCACCTTCCCTTTCAGCTTAGGTACATCCGTGAACATATTGGCGATCCGATAAAAGATCAGCATTCGCTGCTGCTCTAAAGTGATTAATAAATCCCATTTAAGATTCTTTCCCTTTGTTGCCTGATAAAAGTAGAGCGCATATCCGAGCATGATGAAGACAACGACGATGACCATCCAGATAGCAGCCCCTGATAATACTAAGAACACGAGAGCACCGTTTAATAAAAAGCGCAAAAAGCTGTCCGTCCAATGAGCTTCCTTTTCCTGAAAGCGCAGCATAAACCAGCGTACATATAAATTCCATACCTTTAAGGCTAATACAAAGCCAAGTAACGGAAAGAAGCTTCCAAAGCTGCTCCCGGATACCGATACATACATTGGCATCAGTGCAGCCAGTACGAGCAGTTGAATGTACGATTGAAACATGAAGCTAATCAAGATGCATTTGGTGAAATAACTTGATAAGCGGCCCTCTAACGGCAAAAGAAACACGGCATCCGCTTCTCTCAGAAACGTATAAACGGGACTCCATGCCAATAGGAGGCCCAGGATCACCGCCATGATGAGAGGTGCAGGAAAAGCCGGATCCAGGCTTTTCACCCACTGATTATACGTATAAGCTGCTCCTCCCAATGCAAAAATCAGGACGAATAATAAATGATCGTTAAACATGTATTTTAAGTACTTTTGAAGCTCGAGATTATACTCTACGATTCGTTTCTTCCAAATGCTTTCCACCTTATTCATCATGGGATTCTTCCTTTGTCAGCTGGATATAAATATCATCTAACGTTGCACCCGGCATGGAGAATTCCTTACGTAGCTCCTGAAGCGTTCCTTTTGCACGAATTTTCCCTTCATGAAGGATGATGAATGAGTCACAATATCTTTCTGCCGTTGCTAAAATATGCGTCGACATCAGAATTCCAGCACCGTTTTGCTTCATCTCCTGCATCCAATCCAGCAGCGACTGAATACCTAGTGGGTCTAATCCAACAAACGGTTCGTCAATGATATAGAGACTGGGCTGAATAAGAAAGGCGCACATGATCATTACCTTTTGCTTCATTCCTTTTGAAAAGTGAGCAGGAAACCAGCTCATCTTCTTCTCCATACGAAAGGCCTTCAATAGTTTATCAATTCTTCCTTTATACTCAGACTCTGATAATCCATAAGCCATGGCCGTAAGTTTTAAATGCTCTTCAAGGGTAAGCTCATCATAAAGAATCGGTGTTTCCGGTATGTATGAAAACTGCTTTCGATACTGATCGGCATCACTCTTCAAGGTATGACCGTTAATGGACACTTCTCCTTGCTTTGCTTCCATGAGACCAATTATATGCTTGATAGTCGTGCTTTTCCCTGCTCCGTTCAGGCCGATTAATCCGACAATCTCATTTGAATGTATGGAGAATGTTATATCCTTTAAGACCGGTTTTCGGGTATACCCACCAACCAGGTGTTTGATTTCTAATAATGACACGAGCAGCAACGTCCTTTCTCTTCTACATGTTTTTCTCTATTTTATCAAAATTTCATGGTAAAGGCATGGTTAAACAAACTTTCCATTCCATATTTTAGCATTCATAACAATACGGAATCTGAACATCATAATATTTGAAGGGGCCAGCAATAAGAAAAAGGGGATGGTTGTTAAAGACCAGCTAACCGATTTCACTATTGTTTGCGGCTGTAAGGATTGTCGTCTTCTATAGTGAATGACACACACACCATATTCATTTGTTCAAAAAATTGATAAATGAGGTGTTTGTTAAAGCACATTTTGACTGAATCAACTTACTTTATTAGCTTATCAAGCTTAGGAGATAAGGGGATGGTCACATTGCACAAAGTCATTCATGTTTCTAATGGTTTACACATATCATCCTTATAGCAAATGAGGTGTTTGTCCAAGACGGCTAACAGTTTCTATTGTCTGAATTGCTTAAATAGCGAAAAGATAAGGGGATGGTCGCATTGAACAATTTTCATTCTAACGTAAGAATGTATCACTACAAAAGCTACTAGCGAATGAGGTGTTTATCAAGGAGAATGAAGCCTGACATATAAACCTTTATAGTATTACCCCTTCAAGAAGAGAGGCAGGAAAATCGTTCCTGTCTCTTCTTCATTTATTTTCTCATTCATGATAAAATACATAAAAATGCCATTACTGAAAGGTGGAGTAAAAGTTGAGCGACTGTATTTTTTGCAAGATTATAGACGGTGAAATCCCTGCTATGAAAGTGTACGAAGATGAGCATGTCCTTGCTTTCCTTGATATTAGCCAAGTGACGAAAGGCCATACATTACTTATTCCCAAGGTACATAAAGAAAACATCTATGAGCTGACTCCCGATATGGCAAGCCACCTCTTCTCCGTTGCACCTAAGATTGCTGACAGTATAAAGGCCGAGTTTAATCCTATTGGAATGAACTTGTTAAGCAACGCAGGTGAAGAAGCAGGACAATCCGTCTTCCATTTCCACATGCACTTCATTCCCCGCTATGGCCAGGGAGATGGCTTTGGAGCCGTTTGGAAGACACATAATGATGACTACACTCAAGAAGACCTGAAAGGAATAGCTGAATCCATTGCACAGCATCTTTCATAAAAATCGAGCCTGATCCCTGAAGGTAATGGGGATCAGGCTTTTTCAGAATAATTAATCTTTGACAACAATACTCGGTATGTTATAATGTACCTATCTTTTCGCTAATGGCAACAGTGCACATTAGGAGAAGCAAATAGTATAGTTTAGTTGAGGAGAGATGAGAAATGAATACAAAAACACTTGTATCCCTGTCATTAATAGTAGGGATCGGAGCCGTCCTGCACACAGTGATCCCGGGAATTTTCTTAGGAATGAAGCCGGACATGATGCTGACGATGATGTTTCTAGGCATTATATTATTTCCAGCTAAGAAAAACGTATTACTTTTAGGTTTATTAACTGGAGTCATTTCAGGTCTGACAACACAGTTCCCTGGAGGATTCTTACCTAACCTGATCGATAAACCGATCACGGCATTCGTTTTTTACGGCCTTTTCCTGGCTACTAAAAAAATCACTCGTTCACTTGTAGGAGCTTCTGTTCTAACAGCTATTGGTACACTCGTATCAGGAAGTATATTCTTATTTTCTGCTTATGTGATTGTCGGTCTGCCTGGAGCTTTCTTTGCTCTATTTGCAGCAGTCGTACTTCCAGCTACACTTGTTAACGCCGGGGCAATGTTTGTGGTGTATCCAATCATTAACGGGATTTTAAAACGTTCAACCATTCGAGAAGCTGTCACAACAGAACAGCTATCCTAATTTAATCATAGTAAAGCCCTCCATTCATTGTGCTATCGCCAGCTGAATGGAGGGCTTTTTCTATATCTTACTTGACTGCAACCCATAAGAGTACTCCAATCAAAAAGGTAATCACCCCACCGGACCCCATTATGGCAGCACGCTTTTTTAATATATTCTTAGGAGGATACATACCCGGCCTTTGAATGGAAATGAAATTATACACCATACTTAGAAATAGTACTGTACAGAGAGCAAAGAAACCAAAGATTATCCCGTCCATTGATTAGAATCCCTCCTTTACTCCACCTCTTACCTTTATTTTTATGCTGCAAGTAAGAAAGTTATGAATTGACTTGTTTTAATCTGTTATAAAAGGGAAAAGGAGAATACATGTTGATTGTAGAAATAGAGTATTATAGAAATAGAAGAACGAGGTGATCATAGTGAACAAAAAATCCCTAGCTTACGGGCTATTTATCGGTGGAGTGGTTGGAGGATTAGCATCCCTTCTCACGTCTCCTTCATCAGGGAAAGAAATCCGGGCACAAATCAAGGACAAGAAAGATGACTGGACTGGAGTAATTGACGAGATGAAGGTGAATATTGGTGAATTGAAAGAATCCATCGGCACCCTGTCTCAGGAAGGAAAAGAAACGGTCATGCAACTTTCGAAAGATCTTCAAGCTTCTTTCAAACATTGGCAGGCTTCGACAGAGCCAAATAATCGACGACTTCAGGAAGAAATCCAATCCATCCAAAGAACCATTGAAGACTTGGAAAAATCGATTAACTCAGCAAATACACCGAATCAATAACCAGATCCCCACAGCCCTTTTTTCACTAATGGTGATGGAAGACTGTGGGGCTTTTTGGTTGGAAAAGGGATTATATCGATTCTGTAGAAACATGTTTTGAAAAAAAAGTATGATCCCCCTTCTTTTCTTTCAATATAATAATTACATGTGTAAATCCCGTCATTACAGTATCCATCTGCCCATCAACCTTTGTTTTTCACAGTATGTCCCAATCAAAAATTATATACTTCGAAAAATTTTGTCAATTTAACCTTTATTAATTATTACTTTATTGGCATAATAAAATATAAGCGCTTTCTTTTTTGTGATAGTTGTTTTAGTAAGTCATTTTGGTACTACTTAGATTTAAAAAGATTTTCTAGCAAAGTGGGTGAATGAGATGAAGGAAAGAGAATTTACTTTGAAAGAGGCTATGCTCTTCAGTCAAAGGATGGCTCAGCTTAGTAAAGCTCTGTGGAAGGCCATAGAAAAGGACTGGCAGCAATGGATCAAGCCATACGACTTAAATATCAACGAACATCATATTCTCTGGATTGCGTATCATTTAAAGGGTGCTTCCATTTCAGACGTAGCCAAGTTTGGTGTTATGCATGTTTCAACTGCATTTAACTTCTCCAAGAAATTAGAAGAACGGGAATTACTACAGTTTTCTAAACGGGAGAACGATAAACGGAACACCTATATTCAATTGACGGCTAAAGGGGAAAATATACTTCTTGAGTTAATGAAGAACTATAAGCCTGAGAGTCACTCAATCTTCCAGGGAGTTTCCCCATTACGGGAATTATATGGAAAGTTCCCTGAAATGATTGAAATGATGACCGTCGTGCGAAATATATATGGAAATGATTTTATGGAGATATTCGAAAAATCGTTTCATAACATTGAAAATGATTTTTCTGATGATAACGGAAAACTGGGAGAATTATTTCAAGATGAAGAAGAACTGGCTTAATCTACAAGCTCTTCTTTAACTGTTTCATCAAAGCTGGATAAATGTCTTGAGCTAAACAGCTATCAACCACTTCATGAACCTTCAGCTTTGAATGAAGCTCTTCTTCAAACTCATTGAAAAGCGGAATATTGTACACGAATCCTTCCGCTTTTTGCTTTTGGAGTTTCATGCTCAACCTATCACAAGTGATAAACAACTCCTTCACTTCCCTTTCCGACAAACCCTTACGAATAATCATTCGATGAAAAGGAAAACCATTTTCGGGCATCATCTCCGCCATTAACCGTTGATAATACTCGAGTTTCTCTATACGTTTCACTAAATCATTCATCTTAATCACCCTTCAATCATTGCAAAAAATTCTCATACTCTCTTTGTACAAAACTATAACATACCTTTCCCAAAAAGTTCTTCTAAAAAATATGAAAAAATCAGCCTGAAATGTATTGATTTTTTCCGGCAATCGTAATAAAGTATGTTAGGCACTTAACTATGATCTATTCGTCTAATGGAGGCGATTTTTTTATGCATTGCTGGAAAACAATCAATCTGGAAAAACAATTCGGATTTTACCGAGTCTTTTTACTTTCATCTATCATCATGATGATGGTATTCTCATTAATATACGTACCAATTAACTTACTATTTCCAAGTGCTTTCTATGATAACCACTTCCTTGTGTTCTTTATAGGAATGTTGAGTATCTATCCGTTGCATAAGTTTTTTCACATTGTACCTATACTACCTTTTGTGAAAAAAATGAAGTGTAGATGCAATCGGAAACTATTTTTTTTACCGATCGTTTCTTTGCGAGTGGATCAGCCTATCTCAAAATACCGTTACATGCTTGCCCTGGTGGCACCATTCTTTGTACTGAACGGGATTTTGCTATACGGATGCATCCACTTCCCGCACTATTCTCATTACTTTACAATGCTGCTTGCTTTTCATTCAGGGATCTGCGCCATTGACTTTATATATGCAAAGCAACTAATGGACTCACCAAAGAATGCATTAATTGAAGAGAATGATGATGGATACGAAATATTGATTTATCAGTAAGGATGATGGATGGCCATTGAAACATACACTCGATGGAAGAAATCATCCTTCTGTTTTTTTAGGTGTTTTCACGAAGATTCTTTTTTCATTTACTGATCGAAAATTCCTGCTTGCACTTGGATGTAATGTAAAAAAGAATGCAAAAAGCCTTATTTGCATGATTAATGCAATACTCTCGCTACCAATTAGAGAAATTATTTGGTAATGTATAGCTTAAAGGAGATAACGGGGAGGGGTTTGGATGATCTCCATGTTTTTAGTGTTTGCTATTTTCATCTTATTCTATATAAATAAAATGACAAACGCATTATGTTTACAAAAAGAAATACCTGAAGAACGCCAACCAAAGGTGTTTAGAACCATCAATATCCTAATCACCATACTACTGGTCTCTTCTTATATAGAAATATTGTTTACATAGAAGAAAAGCGGAGGCGGCTTGGTTAGCCACGACAAGCATAACAGGGAAATCCCTGAAGGCGCTCTTTGCCTTTGGGGATTTCCCTGTTATGACCTCGAGCCTCTAGCCGTCGGAGCTGGACAATTAGAAAAGCGGAGGCGGCTCGTTTAGAGGCGACAAGCATAAGGTGAACCTACCGGAAAGGCGCTCTTTGCCTTTTTGGTAGGTTTAGCTTATGACCTCGAGCCTCTAGCCGTCGGAGCTGGACAATTAGAAAGCGGAGGCGGCTCGTTTAGAGGCGACAAGCATAAGGTGAACCTACCGGAAAGGCGCTCTTTGCCTTTTTGGTAGGTTTAACTTATGACCTCGAGCCTCTAGCCGTCGGAGCTGGACAATTAGAAAAGAATAATTAACAAAGCAGATCCGGAAAATCCGGATCTGCTTTGTTTTTCTATAAGTCACCGTTTAATTAATAAACGTATGCTGCACCAATGATGATTAACAAAATGAATAGTACAACGATTAACGCAAATCCTCCGCCGTAAGCACCTGACATCTGCGCTTCCTCCTTTCATGTATGAAAAAGCCACCTAAATATGAATATAGCAAAAGGGGCCGCCTTTCTTAAGGTATTGCCCCCTCTACAGTCTTTATCAGATAACTTTAAACCCTGAGGCTAAATTATAGCCATGCTGCACCTACAATAATTAACAGGATGAACAGTACTACGATTAACGCGAAACCTCCGCCGTGTCCGTGACCCATAACTTTCCACCTCCTTTGAAGCGCTAATTTATCTTATTCAAGTTAGCTGCCATTTGGTTTAGGCTAATGTCATAAATTTAATTTTTTTAGCAAATAAATGCGGCACCAACGATGATTAATAAGATGAACAGCACTACGATTAACGCGAATCCGGAATTGTGTTCACAGCTCATATTTATTACCTCCTTTTCTCTCTTCGCTCTTATCATATGAAGGAACCTAGGAAATGGGTGTGTAAAATGCCCATTTTTCTGAAGATTAATATGGAAAATATTTTTTTTCATGGAAAAAGTGTGTTATAGTATGTTTTGTAGAAATTTGACAAGCCACCAAACGAATATATTGTAGGAGTTGGTCACCATGAAAAAATGGATCATTTCAGTATCATTGGCTGCGGGAGTCGTAGGACTTGCAGGATGCAGCGGAGACGGTGCTGAAGGAAACAGTGACGTTGTTGCAACAACAAAAGCTGGAGACGTAACAAAAGATGAACTTTACAAATCAATGAAGCAAAAATTCACTCCACAAATGGAACAAGCCCTTCAAGAATTGGTTTACACGAAAGTACTTGAAGAAAAGTATGACGTGTCGAAAGAGGAAGTTGACGAAAAGCTGAATGAAGCGAAAGATCAATTGGGACCTCAATTTGAAATGTTCTTACAACAATATAATCTTGATGAAAAATCGTTTAAAGAATACCTAAAGCTTCAATTACTTCAAGAAAAAGCAGCGATTTCTGACGTGAAAGTCACTGAAAAAGAAGTAAAGGAATACTACGAGACATGGAAGCCTGACATTCAAGTTCGTCACATTCTTGTCGATGATGAAAAAACAGCTAAAGAAGTGAAACAAAAATTAGCTGATGGTGGAAAGTTTGAAGAACTTGCAAAAGAATATTCTAAAGATCCTGGTTCTGCTGAAAATGGCGGAAGCTTAGGCTGGGTAGACAATGCTGGTCGTCAAAACTTCGTACCAGAATTCTCTAAAGCTCTGGACACTTTAGAAAAAGGCAAAGTGAGTGAGCCTATCAAAACAGAATATGGCTACCACATCATTGAAGTGACAGATAAAAAAGAAAAGAAATCCTTTGACGAGATGAAAAAGGAAATCGAAAAAGAACTGAAGCTTTCAAAAGTGGATCCTCAAAAAATCCAGGAAGCGATGAAAGCTGAAATTGAAAAAGCTGACTTAAACATTAAAGATGAAGATCTTAAAAAAGCATTTGATCAAGTGCTGAACCCTGCGGCTGCACCTGAAGGCGGAGAAGCCCCTGCTGTACCCGAAGGAGAAGAAGCTCCAGCACCTGCTCAAGAGTAGACCAAAAAGGACTGACGGATCCATTCCGTCAGTCCTTTTTATTCTCTATGATCAAGACGTTAGTTGACGTCTCCTCTCCTTCTCCTCTTCCATACGATGAATGTAGACTTCTCCTTCTTTCTCTATCCACTCATCTTCCATACTCTTTTCTTCCTTAGCTGATTTAATCGTCATAAAGGCACTCCCGAAAATCCCTGCTACAACCAAGTACATCCAAATAGGTAGTGTCATTTGCTTCATCTCCTTATAGGTTTATCCTCTTTATTAACACTATATGTAATGAAGAGATAAAACATAACTAGATTTAACCTTTTTTTCTACTAAAAAGACCCCGTTCCATTATCCGGGGTCTAAGAGGTTACCTATTTATGAAAAGTCGGTTTATAGAATGAACGATTATCAAGGGCAAACACTCTTTCTGTATACTCCCCTGGTTTCACCCGTTCCAATGCACGATCCAGCATATTCATCTTTGCATCCACGTTATCGATATAATGAAGGATTTCAGCTTCACGAATGAGCGGCGGCTTAGGACTTCCCCATTCCGCTTTTCCGTGATGACTCAATACGAGATGTTGAAGGATCATCACTTCTTCCCCTTCAATTCCAAGCTCATCTGCAGCTTTTCCAATCTCGTTCACCATGATCGAAATATGACCGATCAGATTCCCTTCAATCGTATACGTAGTAGAGGTTGGGCCTGAAAGCTCAATGACTTTGCCTAAATCATGAAGAATGACCCCAGCGTACAATAGATCTGAATCCAGGGATGGGTATAGTCCTGCAATGGCTTTCGAGAGGTCCAGCATCGATACAACATGATACGCAAGGCCTGACACAAATTCATGATGGTTCTTAGTAGCCGCCGGATATTCCAGGAAAGGCTTCTGATATTTTTTTATCAAGTGTCTTGTGATGCGTTGAATATTTGGATTTCTCATTTCAAAAATATACTGAGTGATCTTACTCGTCATTTCATCAATGCTTACTGGCGCCGTTTCCAGGAAGTCTGAAATGGCATAACCATCTGCCGGGGAAGCCGGGCGAATCTGCTTGATCTTGAGCTGACTCTTTCCACGGTAACTATGTATGTCTCCAACAACCTGCACGATCGTTTCAGGTTGATATGCCTTCTCATCCTGCTCAGAAGCATCCCAAAGCTTAGCTTCCATATTTCCACTCTTATCCTGCAGAATCAGCGTTAAAAACGGCTTACCTGTATTTGTCGTGCCTTTGGTCATTTGTTTAATTAAAAGGGGTAATTCGATAGTTTCTCCGACATTAAAATGTGTAATCCCAGACATCTCTTCTCCTCCGTCCAACTATATTAGTAGTTTCAGTATATCATATTTCGATAGAGTACAGGGGTGGAAAGGGTTGGAGCGAGATGTGGGCGAGGATTGTGCTAAACTATGATCAAATTCCAGAGGTCCGTCCCTCTCGCTTCTCACAACAAAAAACCGCCCCCACGTGGAGACGGTTCCATCCTAATTCACCAATGCTCTTTTTTGTTTCTTGCTAATCCAAACTTTCGTCGCTACCAGCCCAACGAGCATAATGAATGCTCCGAAGAAGTAGGGAATATGTATATTCCACTCAAACAGTGTGCCGGCAAGTAATGGTCCAGCGACGTTACCAAGACTGAGAAACGAGTTGTTCAGCCCCATGACGGTCCCTTGTCGTTCTCCTGCCAGTTTTGAAATAAGGGAATTCAACGATGGACGGAGCATCGAGTTTCCAACAAAGAAAACAGCGGTTGTAATCAGGATCCCTACAAAGTTGGTGGCAAATGTCATGATGACAAATCCCAGTGCACTGAGGAGCAATGAGCCGGTTACGACTTTTTCCTCACCGAAGATCTTCGTCGCCCTTCCCACACCCACTCCTTGAACAACGGTACCGATGATACCAATAATCAAAATGATGATCCCGACTTCCTGTGGACCATATCCATATCGTTCGAGTGCATAGTAGCTGAAGATTGATTGGAAATTCGCCAATCCAAAGCTCATGATGAATACGAGTACCAACAGAAACCCGACCGGACTCATCACCGCATTCTTCATGACCACGAAGCGGTTTTCACGTTTCTCGTTCGGGTCAAAGGTTCTTCTTTCCTTTGGATAGGATTCCGGTAATATGATGACCGAGACAATGGCAGCAATGGAAGCGGCGATCCCGGCAAAGATAAACGGATAGGAGAGATTGATTTCTGCCAGCCATCCTCCGATTCCTGGCCCTATGACGATACCAAGACCCATGGCTGCACCCAGGATCCCCATCCCTTGACCCCGATTATCCTCATCCGTTACATCTGATACATAGGCCATTGCAGTCGGCATTAGTGCTGAGCCGAAAATGCCTGCGAGGATCCTGGACAGAAATAGCATCCATAATCCTACAGCGAAGGCAAAAATGAATTCAGCTATGGCAAAGCCAACCAAGCCGATGGTGATTAATGGCTTTCTCCCTATTCGATCGGATAACCGTCCCCAAATAGGAGCAAATAAAAACTGCATAAAGGCAAATACAGCCACCAACGCTCCAAGCGTTTGAGCATTGGCGTTGAATTTTTCTACGTAGAAAGGAAGAATGGGGATGACCAGCCCGATTCCAACCATGACGATAAATAAGTTGAAGCTTAGTAGTGCCAGTGGTCCCCGATTTCGTTTGGACCCTTTTGTTTTTGTCATACTATGTGTTCCTTCTTTCTCACTCTCATTTCATTCCCATGCTACTTTTTTTCGTGCAAACAAACTCCTTGTAGTATTGTAACGAATCTGAGAAATTATTGCCAATTCAAATTCTTTAAAGAATCATGCATTCCGAATCGATTCCTTTTCCATTCGCTTTAACACGATCATTTCATCCTCTGTAAACTCATTTCTTATATGAGGATGACAGGTAAAGAAGATAGTCTGATGGTTCGTTGCCATTTTCCTCAACAGCTTTAAAAATGCGTTCGTTCTTTCTCGATCAAAATTGACTACTCCATCGTCGATCAGTACCGGCAATGGGTACTTGTCCCGGAAAGATTGAATGAGGGCAAAGCGAATGGAGATGTATAACTGTTCTTTCGTTCCTTGACTGAGCTCGACTGCATGGAAGACTGCACCGTCTTTCCTCTCTACCCTGATCATCTCATCAACTTGTAAGAAAATACGTAGATAGTGCCCTTCCGTCAGCTCTCTAAAGTTCTCTTCTGCAAGCTCCATCACTTTAGGCATCTTCGATTTTTGGTAAAGATCCATTGTTTTTCTTAAGGACACTTTTGCTAACGTATATTTGGACCAGTCATACGCCAGTTCTTGAAGCTCAGCCTTTTTGCTTTGAAACTCCTGAAGGATTGTGGAGTAGCTCTTTCCTTCCTCCAGCACTTTTATTTCATACGAAATAGAAGCGAGCTCTTTTTGATAAGCAGAGAGCTCAGTTGAAAGCTCTTCGACTCTTTTCGATACCCAATTTAATTCCTTTTTGCTATCTTCCTTAGAATCAAACTGAAGAAACGTGTTGAGTGTTCGTTCGGTCAGCCTCGTTTTCATTCCATTATATCGAGCCGAAAGTTCAGTTCTCTCTTCGGCGTGAAGTGCCTTTTCACGAAATTCTATTTCTTCCATGCATCCTGCAGATTGAAGAAGGGTTCCAACCTCTTCACGGATCTTTCCACCTTCAATTCTTAGCTTCTCTATCTCAAATGAAAGAGGCTCGAGCTCCGTTTTGATGCTATTGATTATAAGGCTTTTCTTTTCAATATCCTGCATGATCCCCTTCAGTTTAATCATGGCCTCTTCCACTGTGGTAAACGTGAGAGAGTGGCGGTGGAACCATTCCTGACAAAGATCCCTAAACTCATTTAATTTTCGGACCACATGGTCTTCTTCTTCTTTAAGTTGGATATAAGCCTCATAATTCGAGACGGTCTCTTTCATTTTGACAAACGCATCACGCAGCCATTTCCAGTGAAAATCAGAAGGTAAACAGAGCTCTGATTTTAGACCGGATAACCTTTGTTCTCCTAAAACAATTTCTTTCTCTACTTCCTTCTGTTTTTCATGGAGCTTCTGAAGTTTTGTCTGTTGCTCTTCTAATGAAATAATTCGCTGCTTCCACTCGTTTCTCAATTCCATTTGCTGCTTTAAGCTTTGCTCAGCCTTATCCAAAGAGTGAAATTCCATTTGACCTTCAGCCTGAAACTCTTTTGCTCTTGCTTTTGTTTGTTGAAGGGTGCTGGATTCTTCTTGCAGACTCCCCCTCGCCTGCATTCCCATTGCACCCAATACTATGAGAAGAAGCAAGCAGATCCCGACAAAGAGCCCATTACCGGTCACGATTGCCCATGACCCAATCCCGAATAAAAGAAGGAGTGCTGCACCTATTAAGAGAAACTGCCGAGAGAAGGAGGACTTTTTTCTGCTGAAACGTTCTTCTGCCTCTTTCACTTGTAGGTTGATCCAATGTGCCTGGTCCCGTGAAGCCCTCCGGGAAGATTCAATTTTCACTGTTCTTTGTAATTCTTGATACTCATCTTCTTCCATCAGCCGATCCTCTAAGCTATCACACTTCCTTTCGATGTTGTGAAGTTCTTCTTCCTCCTCTTCGTAATGCTTCTGGAAGCTTTCCCGTTCATGAAGGAGCCTTGATTGCTGATCCAGTGCCTGCTGAATACGGTCAGACATCATTAAGCTTGTATCCATTGCAGGGATGGCCTCGATCTCTATTGTTAATCCCAATTCACGGATCGTATCATTGATCTTACTACGCACCGTTTTTAGTTCTCTGCTCCGTTCACTGCTTTCTTCTTTCCATTTCAGAAAAAAGGATTGTTGAGACAATATCTTTTCAATAAAAGGTATGTCTTCACTTAAGGAAGGATCAATCACTTCTGATTCTAATTTGTTGTGGAGCTTTTCTTGTTTCGTCACCAAGGTTTCAAGATATGCCGACACTTGTCTTTCTTCAGTTTTAAGCTCGTTTAAACGCTCTAATCCTTTTGCAGGAAACTCAATAATTTCCTGTTGGAAAAGGCGCTCCTTCACTCTTTTGAAGCTAGTGAGTGTATCCCAGTTTTCATTAACTGAAATCAGGTTCTCTTTCTTTTCAGCAAGAGATGCCTTTTCTGTCTCCATGGATGAAATCCGGGTTTCTAACGATTTTTGCTTTGCTATGAGAGGACGGTATTGATCATTTTTTTCTTTTCCTTCCTTTACTTGTTTTTCAAGGACTTTTAATTGTGTCAGCACTGCGTTGACCATCGGCTTTCTTCCCGATTTCTTAAACAGCTGCTCCCTTTCTTTCTGCCAATTCTGTTCCATCTGTAACAAGAGGTCCGTCCCTGTAGAGCCTGCAGAGAATAGGTAGCGGTTCAGTTCTTCTTTTTTGAGGCGCTGAATGTTTTGCAGCCCTTCCAGATTGAATGAGAATATGTTTTGGTAAGTTGTCCTGTCCATATTTCCGAGCAGTTGTTGAAGGGTTTCTTCTCCTTCGGTTCTTCCGTCCTCGAATTGAACGGTCACGTCCCCTGTGGCCTTCCCTTTAACCCGCTCGATACTGAGGATTCCTTGTTCTTCCATCCGGCAAAAGATTCTCCCGCCATACTCTGTAGAAGATTTCGGTTCATACCTGAGCAGGGATTGCTGCTTCGTCGGAAACCCGAACAAAATGCTATGTATGAACGACATAATCGTTGATTTACCAGCTTCATTTTCCCCATAGAATATTTGAAGGTCACCAATCGTATAGTGCTTGTTTTCTATTTTTCCGTATCCATAAATATGAAGTTCGAGCAGTTTCACCCCATTCACCTCCACGTTCAGCCTTTATTTTGTAACAAGTGCTCTGTATCTTCTATTAAAGATTTCTTCTCTTCTTCCTTTAGGGGATCCAGAAAGCGGTAAATAGAAGGGTGCTCATACAGTTCTGCCAGGGCACCCTTCCACTCTTCTTCACCCATGCTTTCCAGGGTCTCCATTACTTCCTGTTTGAACGGATCCTGTTCAATGCCCCGACTCGCCTGGGTATGCTTCCATCGTATGGAATGAATCCACTTCAAACCCTGGTGACTCTCGTATTCTGATTGCAATGCTTCCAGTAGATCACCATTTTCTATTTTACCCGCCATGTCTTGAGGGAGTGATTCATCATCCGTCAAGATAACCTCCATCAACACATCCCCTTCTTCAAGAGATTCCAGAGCTTGCTGGATACGTTGGAAAATCTCCCCAAAGCGCTGAACACCTTGAAGGGATACGGTGCATGTCTTCCACATCAAGTCGTGAGTCGGGATAAATGTTAATTCTGTATGGTGATGATCAAGCACCACTTCATAACATCCTTTTTCACCTGTTTCTTTCCGATGTCTTCCCTGGATATTACCTGGATACACTATGTAAGGCTCTTCGTGCAGAATCTGCCGCTCATGGATATGTCCCAAAGCCCAGTAGTGATAATTCTTCTCCAATAGTTCCCTTATCGCAAAAGGCGCGTACGTTTCATGTGAAGAATGCACACTTCCTTCGCTTCCATGGAGGATGCCTATCGTATAGAGGTCATCGGAACGTTTAGGATAATCAGCAATCCTTCTTTCCTGGATATGTCTTGTACCATAGCTGAATCCGACTATATCTACTGTTGTCCCATTCTTTACAGTAAGCTGTTTCACTTCTGTTTCTGCGCTGAAGATATGTATATTATCCGGCATATCGAGCTCTAATCGATAGCTTCCAAGATGATCATGATTCCCATGAACGACGTATACAGGAATGTTGTTTGAATGTAACAGATTGAATTGCTTCAATAATTTAGCCTGCGCCCGAATACTGCGATCTTCTTCGTCAAATAGATCCCCGCTGATGATCATGAAGTCAATTTCTCTTTGAATCGCTTCCCTTACCACTTTTTCGAAAGAGGCAAAGGTACTATTATATATTCTTTCGAACACTTCTTTCGGTAAATGTTTTAGTCCGATAAAAGGACTATCCAGATGTAGATCTGCTACATGAAAAAACCGAATCTTCCCCATGAAGTTCCCTCCCTGCACTACGAATATACGTTCTTATATTCTTTCATTATATCCTAAAACCGGAGATAATTTCAGTATGTATTAACATTTTACGCGATTCATAGAGAAAGGCTGCCCCTGACGACGGAGACAGCCTGCTCTTACAAATCATTTTTTCGATGTAATATCGATTGCTTTTTTAATATCTTTATATGAATTAGATTTTCCGTATAGGAGCACTCCTCCGCGATACACTCTTGCTCCAAATACTCCAAGAATAATAATTGTCGCAAGAAGGACCACAATTCCTATGATTGGTTCATACACTGGAAGATCCAGCATCCCTACACGAAGGAACATAACCATCGGTGTAAAAAACGGGATGTACGAAGTAATCGTCACAAAACTGGATTCCGGATTCCCAAGACCGAACATGGAGATGAAGAATCCAATCATGATCAGGAAGGTCATCGGCATGATCATCTGCTGTACATCTTCGATTCTACTGACAAGAGATCCCAATAATGCAGCCAGGGTAGCATACAGGAAATACCCTAATAAAAAGAAAATGACCGCATAGATTATGACACCTACAGATAGAGATTCAAATCCGAATCCTTCAAAGAACCCCCCGACCAGTTCATCTTTCTTTTGAATCATTGTAAAATAGCCTACTGCCAGGATTACAGCTAACTGTGTTAACCCTGCGAGTCCGATTCCAATAATTTTGGCAAACATTTGTTTCACTGGGGATACACTCGATATGAGGATTTCCATGACCCGGGAGCTTTTTTCTGTCGCGACTTCCATGGCCGTCATGTTGGCGTAAGCAATGACAGAGAAATAAATAAAGAATAATAGAACATATACAATACCCCTTGCCTGACTTAGTTCTTCTTCAGACTTGGCTCCTTCAACAAGGGCTTCCTTCTCAAAGGAAACAGGGCCGCTTAGCAGTGCAAGTTCTTCCCCTGAAAGCTCCAGAATACTTGCAGCCAGTGAGGACTTTACATTTTGCAGGGCGACTTGTAATTCCCCTGTCACATTGGACTCTGATAATGAATTGGATTTATACAGAGCTTGCGGAAGACCTTCAGCGCTTTCACTCAAAATGAGTAGTCCCTTTAATTCTTCAGATTCTATTTTCTTTTCGATTTCTTCTATCGATTGAGTTGTCGATTCCAGCTCAATCTCGCTATTCATGATCTCCAGCTGCTGCACAAGCGGATCATACAGCTTGCCCGTTTCGTCCTGAATCGCTATTTTACTCGTGTCATCATCACTAAAGTTCGAAATGATACTGTCAAAATTGGCCAGTAATACAAGGGCAGCGGCAATGACGACGGTGGATATGATAAAAGATCTTGCCTTAAGCTTTGATAAATAGGAGTGACTAAGGATCAAGAAGAAATTATTCATAAGAAGTTCCCACCTTTTCTATGAAGATATCGTTCAGGGAAGGTTCTTCCAATTCGAACTTTCGAAGGAATCCCTTTTGAACAACATCATGGAATACACCTTGGGCAGCAGCCTCAGACTCGACTTGCAGAAGAACTCCTTCCGTTGTTTCTTTCAGCTTCGTCACGCCTTTCATTTCCTTTAAATATAGAAGATCAAAATCGGAGTGAATCACCACATTCTTCTTACCAAAGGAACGCTTGATCTCCTTCAAGCCACCATGCACCACGGGACGCCCTTTATGCATGATGCATAGGCTTTCACAGAGCTCCTCCACATGCTCCATGCGGTGACTGGAGAACACGATTGTGGTTCCATTTTTCTTAATTTCCCGGACCGCATCCTTTAACAGTTCAACATTAACCGGATCGAGACCGCTGAACGGTTCGTCGAGAATCAGTAAACTGGGCTTATGGATAACCGATGCGATAAACTGAATTTTTTGCTGATTTCCTTTTGAAAGTTCTTCTACTTTCTTGTTGACGTTTTGAGGAACATTGAATCGTTCCAACCAGTAATCCAGTTCTTTCAGAATGGTCTTTTTCTCCATCCCACGAAGACGTGCCAGATAGACGATCTGATCGCTCACCTTCATTTTCGGATATAGTCCTCTTTCTTCAGGCAGATACCCAATTTCTGGACTTGTGGAATAATCGACCCGTTTCCCTTTCCACGTAATCTGCCCTTCCGTTGCATCTAACAACCCTAACACCATTCGAAATGTCGTCGTCTTCCCGGCCCCATTCGCGCCCAGGAACCCAAACATTTCACCCGGTGGGATATCCAGTGACAGCTGATCAACTGCTGTAAATTGTCCAAACCGTTTGGTTACCTGTTGTATACTCAAACTCATTTCAGCATTTCCCTCCTATACCCATAAACGAGTATCCTTTTTCTCTCTAGTACTCTACGATCTTATCCAAAAAAGGTTTCATTTTCCATCCTTTTTTCTTTATCAAACTATTTAGACTTTCCAAAAAAATGATAATATGAAAAAATAAAAGAGTACATGAATTCTATACAAAGGGGTATATCACAATGAAAGTATACAAATTAACGGTTTTTGAAAAAGACGGAAAAAAGATTCTGGATGAATCATTCGAAGCTTCATCCGACAGCGATGCAAAGAAAATGGGAGAATCCATGTTAGAAGAAAAGGGCTATTTCGATCATACTCATCGCTGCACTTCTCCTCTGGGGAAACTATTGTTGTTTCATGTGTAAGACTTGCATTCTGCATTGCGGGTCACATCCAGTGGCTTGTAATGCATTTTTTTATTAAAAGGAATGTATTACGAAAAAAAGAACCAACCCCATCGGGTTAGTTCTCTTCAACTATTATTCTCCCTTAAATTCAGGTCGTCTTTTCTCAACAAATGCACGAATGCCTTCCTGGTGATCCGAGGTTTGACGCATGAGCCATTGCCCTTGTTTTTCCAGCTCAAGTGCACGCTGAAGTCTGTCTTTGTTTAATGTGACATATACTTCTTTCGTTTTCAGCATCGCTTTCGTCGGTGCACTTAATACTTGTTTTGTATAGCGTTCGATACCTTCTTCCAATTTTCCGGAAGGAATCGCTTCGTCAACCAGTCCCTTCATAAGGGCCTCTTGCCCTTCCAATACTTTACCGTTCCAAATCAATCGTTTGGCTTTATGTGTTCCCAGGCGCTCCTGCAGAAGAAAATGACTTCCTCCATCCGGAATCAGTGCGATGCCGATAAAGTTCATGGCTAGCTTGCTGTCTTCTTCACACAAAATATAGTCAGAGCAAAGTGCCAGGCTGAAACCAAGACCTGCAGCAGCACCATGTATACCTGTTAGAACAATTTTCGGCATGGTGTACAGCGTCATCACCAGTTCACTGATGGTATCCATAATACTTGAGAACTGTTCTTCTCCGCTTAATGAAAGCATGGATTTAATATCTCCTCCAGAAGAAAACCCCTTTCCTTCCCCTGTCAGGACCAATAAAGAAATCGATGGGTCATTTTTCACTTCTTTTAATGCAGCCAAGAGCTCTCCCATAAGCCCTGCATCCAACGCATTCAGTGATTGAGGCCGATTCAGTTGAAGCCTTGCCACCTTACCTTCTTTATGTAATTTTACTGTTTCGTATTGATTTGACACTGTCAAAAAAATCCCTCCCCTTTCTTCTAGCATAGCGTAATAACCTATTTTTAGGAATCATTATTTCGAATAGTATAATAATTCAAAAGAAAGGTCGACTTCTGACCGACCTCTCATACGATTTATATTTGTTTCATTTTATCCTGCACTTGATCCCGCAAGGCTCTTTTCAAAAATTTCCCTACTGACGTTTTTGGAATCTCATCAAGGAACAGGATTTCATCCGGCAGCCACCATTTGGCAAACTGTGGTTTCAAAAAGTCCATGATTTCTTCTTTGGATACCTTTCCTTTTCCCGAGTCTCTTAACACCACACAAGCGATCGGGCGTTCCTGCCATTCCTCATGGGGAACTGCAACTACCGCTGCTTCGAAGATATGTTCATGTGCCATGAGTGCATTTTCAATGTCTACAGAAGAAATCCATTCTCCACCTGATTTGATTAAGTCCTTTGTGCGGTCAACGATTTTAATGTAGCCCTCTTCGTCGATGGTGACCACATCACCTGTATACAACCAGCCATCACGGAATGCTTCCTGTGTTCTGTCATCTTCATAGTATTCAGAAGCAACCCATGGGCCTCTCAGGGCAAGCTCTCCCATTTCCTTTCCATCCCAAGCCACTTCTCCGTCTTTCCCGACGATTTTCATGTCTAATCCAGGGACGAGGATCCCTTGTTTTGCTTTCAATTCAAGCTTTTCTTCAGCGGAAAGATCATCATGATAGCTTTTCGAAGCAGCAATCACGGCAAGGGGACTTGTTTCCGTCATTCCATATGCATGCATGAACGGAATACCGAATTTCTCTTCAAAGGTTCTAATCATTCCTTTAGGAGCAGCCGAACCTCCACAAAGAACGGAACGAAGGCTGGAGAGATCATATTCATTTTTCTCTAATTCATGAAGCAAGCCAAGCCAAATGGTCGGGACCCCTGCAGAGATGGTAACCTTCTCATCCTGCATTAACTGAGCCAGCAATCCAGGAGTGAAATATGGCCCAGGCAGAACCTGCTTCGTCCCGAACCACACCGAGGCAAATGGTAGTCCCCATGCGTTTACATGAAACATCGGTACGACCGGCAGGGCCACGTCTCTTTCACAGACACCAGTGGTATCAGCAAGCCCTAGCGCCATGGCATGCAGGACGATTCCACGATGAGAATAAATGACCCCTTTAGGATTTCCGGTTGTGGCTGAAGTGTAACACATACCGGCAGGGGCATTTTCATCAATGTCTGTCCGGAATTGGAAAGAAGGATCGCCTTCCTCCAGCAATCTCTCATAATGATAAACCGGCTCCAAAGTGGTTTCCGGCAAGTCTCCATCGGTCATTACAATGAAGGCTTTGACCGTCGGTATCTGGTCTTTGATTTTTTCGATAAGTGGTACGATGTCTGAATCGATGAGCAATACCTGGTCCTTGGCGTGATTGATAATATATACGATGTGCTGAGGTGATAAGCGAATATTAATCGTATGTAGGACGGCCCCACTACACGGAATCGCAAAATAGGATTCAAGATGTCGATGATGGTTCCAGGCAAGTGTCCCGACCTTATCCCCTTCTTCAACCCCAAGTTTTGATAGGCTGCTTGCAAGTCTTCGTGTTCTTTCTCCCCACTGTTTATACGTGAAGCGGCTTATTGCGGACTCAGTACGTGAAACAATTTCTTTGTTAGGAAAATACTTTTCGGCTCGTTCAATCATTTGTGTCAAAAGCAGAGGTGTTTGCATCATATTCGATCTCTCCCCTCAATTTTAGTAAGCGTTTACAAAAATATTGTCTAAATTTCTATGTCTACCTTACTAATTCGACCTTTTCAGAAGTAATCCTTTATGTATTGCTGAAAAATTCCGTTAATTATACATATACCAACACGTTTCTTAGATATAAATAAGAAGCCGTCCAGAAGTTTTCTGAACAGCTTGTTTTTATGAAAATAAGTCATTAAGGATCTTAATCTTCTTATCGGTATATTCTTTGAATCCCAGGTTGTAGGCGTTTGGCTCTTTCGGATTGGCAAAATGAGTGATCTTTCCGGTCTTCGGATCGATGAATTTACTCGCAGCCCCGCAGCCGATGCCAATGATGGTTTGGACTTCTTCCATGATCATGATGTTATAGAGGCTATCCTGTCCGGGGAGAGCATACCCGACATTCTCGAGGTTACCCAGAATGTTTTTCTGACGATATAAGTAATAGGGCTCATAGCCTTGAGCCTTTGTCCATTCCTCAGCAAGACCCATCATCTTCTCGATTTCCACCCGGTCTGCCACTTTATACTTATCTTTATTCTTCGTCATTTCAGACGCCCGCTTGAAGGACAAAGTGTGGACCGTCAACGATTCCGGCATGAGCTTTTCGGTTTCATCCAAAGAATGCTGAAGTTCTGGAAGCTCTTCACCTGGAAGTCCGATAATGAGATCCATGTTGATGTTGTTCATTCCCATGTTGCGGGATAAATGAAATTTATCGATGGTCTCTTCCACGGTGTGATGGCGGCCGATCGCTTTTAATGTTTCTTGTGTATACGACTGAGGGTTGATGGAAATGCGGTCGATATTCCATTTCTTTAGTACCTCTAGTTTATCTGGAGAAATCGTATCCGGTCTCCCTGCTTCTACCGTCACTTCCCTTACCGCGTCCACATCCGGAAATGATCGATACATTTCTTCATATAGGGCATCCATTTCTTCTGCCGTGATGGACGTAGGTGTCCCTCCACCATAGTAAATCGTCGTAATCTTAACGTTATTCTCTTTGAGCCAGCGTCCCATTTCCTGGATTTCGTAGTGAAGCCCGGCCAGGAACGAATCGACCCTCCCTTGTTTACCGAGAATCGCGTATGCAGGAAATGTACAATACGCACATTTGGTAGGGCAAAACGGGATTCCGATATAGATGCTCACTTCATTCTGGAGATCATAGAGATCCGGTACAACCGACAACTGACGGTCCACGATGTTTTGCATCAGCTGAATTTTTTCGTCGGTAATGAGGTATTCTTCCTTCAATTTCGCTTGAATTTCCTCCTGGGGGATCCCAAGCTGAGTTTGCTTATGTAAAAGCTTGGTAGGACGGATCCCCGTTAAGATCCCCCACTTTTGCCTGATTCCCGTCAGGTCTTGAAGAACATTCAGATACACATGAGATACTGCTTTTTTTAGCTGTTTGAAGCGTTCTTTTTCATTTTCATATGATGTCCAGCCACGTTCATAGGTCGCAGTGTATGATTCATCAGAAGACGGTTTTGTCAACACGGCTTTCGCTTCTATCTTTTCTTCTATTGAAAGTTCTATTTTGACTTGAAGATCCATGTCATCACAACGGCCAAAGTGAATCACGGATTCTTCAAAAAATAAATTCGCAATCAATCGCAGGGGGCGCTCAAAACGCTCATCCTCGATTCCTTTTATTAAAACATTCACGTTCTAATCACCTTTCACCAAATCTAATAAGCTTTTATAAGTGTACAGAATGGGGTGGGAATGGTCAATGGCAGGGAGGCTGACTAAAATAAATACAACACCCCGCTTTTCCAATAGAAACGCGGGGTGTATCCGGTTTATGATTTAATGATGTTCATTTTCTTCAGGAATGGAATGGGGTGCTGCTTGCGGAATAGCTCTGTTACAAAGTATGGGATGCCTTTTTCGCTTTGGCTCCGTGTAATCCAGTTCGCTGCATCTCTCACCGGTCTTGGGGCATCTCCCATAGCAACCCCAAGACCACAACATTCCAAGGAGTCGATGTCATCCAGCCCCGATCCGACCATCACGATTTGATCCTTTTTCACTCCGAGGTGTTCAGACAGATACATCAACCCTCGAAGCTTCGATACGCCCTTTGGCACGATATCCAGTTTATAATCGGATGTCGGAATGGCGTCCACTTCTTCATACATCCCTTTTAGAGAAGCGACAACGTCCCACACATCTTCACGATGCTCCATGACAACCGATATCTTCGGAACCGACATTGGATTCTCCAAGAGATGATCACTCACACGATCCACAAACTGCTTACTATAAAGTAATTTTGACTCCCTTTGCCAAGAGACTTTGGCCATATCCCTTGCCTGGGAATTGGCTTTGCCAATGATGGACCGCTTCTCATGGGATAGAGCTACTTGGCTTGAGAAACCTTCAAGGAATTGAGCAATTTCATACGTAATGTCCTCGGCAATCTTTTTTACATACATCGGTTTTTCAAGCTCTCCAGCAATGTAGGCCCCACTATGTGTGACTAGCGGGTTTTTGAGCTTAAGGGCTTTGGCTACTTTCTTTGCTGAAGCAAAGCTTCTGCTTGTAACCAATGTGACCGGTACACCTTTATCTTGAACGTACTCAATTGCATCCTTTGTTTCCTTTGCAATTTTTCCGTTTTCATTTACAATCGTTCCATCAATATTTAACGCTAACATTCTATAGATCATCATTGGTGTCCCCCCTATATGTTGTCTACTCCCTTTCTTTACTTTTATGAAAGAGGGGATACAAATATGACAAGGGGTGGGAGCAATTCGCAAATTATTTGGAGTAGCTGGTAGAACTTATTCAACTAGATGAGAAGTTCTTACTGGAGTATCGCTTAGAACTGAAAAGTGTTCTTATTTTAGCGGATTTATGAAAAAGTGCCTACTCATTTCATTTCATCCATAATTAACTTTCAATAATTCCCGCCTCAAATTTATGCGTCGTTTTTGATGGTTATTGCGTCTTTTTATTATTTTTTGCGTCTTTTTGACGAGTTTATACGTCGTTTGGTAAAATACGAAAAATCAGCACTCATTAACAAAGCCAACACTCTAAACAGGCACCAAAAGTCAAAATCCTGTCTTATCTGTTGCCCTACTATATCCACAAAAAAAGGACTAACCCCCGATCCGGAAGTCAGTCCTTTTCGTACCCATATTATTTCTGCATTGAACCGTAAAGTTCTTCAAGTGGCTTCATGATGACTTTGTTCAAGTCATTGATGACCATGCTCATGCGTTGCTCAGCTTCCATAAGCTTTGCGATTTTTTCGTGTTGTTGAACAAGTTGAGCTGTCTTTTGAGCTTGCTCTACTTCTTCTTGAGAGATTTCTTCACCGCTCATTTGTTTTTGTTGAAGTGTCATTTGGATGTTTCTGAAGTTTTCAAACATCTTGTTAGCAGATTCGTCATTGTTTACTTCGTCATACATCTTCTTCAGTTGTAGAAATTCATCGCTTTGACGTAAAGCACTTTCCAATTCGTTCGCTTGATCGTATAAGTTAATAGCCAAAATACGTACCTCCTGTAATTTCACTCTATGTTTCCTACACCACTATAACAAACTATAGAGTGAAATTCTAGGAAGGACCCTTAGGCCCTGTTGAATTAAGAGATAAAGAGGGCTATGATCCCTTGAACGATTCCGATCACTCCTCCAAGTAATGCCCCTAAGTAAGTAATCATCTTGAATTCACGACGGGAAATACCGAGAACCAATTCTTCCAATCTTCCAACTGAAAAAGATTCAACCTGCTCCTGCACAATTTGCTGCAGGTGCATCTTTTCCATCAGGTTCGGAATCTTCATCGCTAAGAGGTCCGTCCCTCTATCCACCCATTTCGGAAGCTGGTTATTGAAGAAGGGATCTTTGTGAGGCTCAAGCCAGTGGCTTAGCGGCTTGGATAGGTGCCCTTCGATGTTGACGAGTTTGACCAGAGATGCCTGGACGGTTTGAATCAAGTCTTCTTCCGGTAATCTATCGATGAACTCATCAAGCTTCATTTCTTTCAGTTTGGACCATTCTTTTGTCAGCAGATTGAACAGGATTTCCTGGGTTCCTTCATGCTTAATGAACTTTACGATTTCAGGCTGTACTTTATCCGCAACAGACGTGTTGCCGAGGAACATTCCAAGCATGTTTCCGAGCATGCCCCGTTCTTTCAGAAAATCGTCGATCATGATCTTCACTTTCGTTTTTCCTTCAGGGCTTGTGAAATAGGTTTCCGCACGGTTTGCGATAAAGTCAACAAGCTTCGGAATACTTTCTTCGACTCTTTCCTGCCACTTTTCAGGAAGAGCCTCTTCCAGCTTTTTAGAGGTGTAAGCTGCTTTCGTATCTTTCATTTTTACAGCTACCCACTCTTCAAGCCAATCATTAAGACGATCGGAGGATACAGGGATTTGCAGGATATCCAGCCACTCATTCACCGTTCTGTCCGATGAGAAGAAAGGCTGTAATTCTTCCGCTAGCCAGTGGGTTACATCCCTTTGAAAATCATCGTTAATCATTTTCTTCTGAAGACTTTCAGGCGTGATTAAATGATCGACCACCATTTTTCCGAGTTGTTCCGCCAATTCACTCCGGCGTTTTGGGATCAACCCGGGTGTGAATGGTACTTTAAATTTCCCGATATAGTAAGCCCTATAAGGTCTGAATAACATTTTTATGGCTAATGAATTGGTGACTCCTCCAATGAGGGCTCCAATCAAAACCATGAACAGTATTAGGATGAAAGCATCCAGCATGATTGCACCTTCCTTTTCTACCTCTCTTGTTTGAACATTTTGCCTGGGTTTACATAGAATGCTATATCAACATTAGCCCAATAAATCATTATAGAATCATTCTTACGGGTTATGCAAACGGGGAATGCCTGATGAAGATAAAATGTTCATTTAGTTCGCATAAACATCATCATGATCATCATCACTTGTATATACCGAAGCAGATGATGAATCAATATCCTTTTAAACGGAACATGACGCTGAAATGTGGAAACTCTTCTCTTAACGTCACATGTAGGGAGGCTTCATCTGATTCTTTACAGATTATGTTAGAAACAAGCGATTCATTATTCTCCTCCATACCGAATTTGGAAAAAATATGGATATCCATCGATTCAAGGCATAGCATCATTCATATGGGACCGGTTGTGGCCCTATTAATTAACCAATTCGATCTCAATACATTACATTCTCACTCTTTAAAAGATTATTTTACAGAGTGTCAGAGCTGGTTTCAACGAAAAGGTGGGTTCTTTTATCTTATTCCGCTCTCTTCTTTTGTTGGAGACCTCCCTGAAGGGGTTGTATTTCTTGATCAAGACTGGGAGCTTAAAACCCTTCCCGCTCCTCACATCATTTACAATCGATGTCATTCAAGAAAGGTAGAAAGAACCCCTTCCTTTGAAAAATCGCTTACTCAATCTGAAGAACGGGACATTCATGTTTTCAATTCTGGATTTCTATCAAAGGATGAGGTTTACATTGCGTTGAAAGATAGCCCATCCTTAGCCCACCACTTGCCTAAAACCGTGCAGGGATTCGATTCATTGCAAGAAATGCTTTCCTTGTATAAGGATGTTTTCGTTAAAGGGATTAATGGAAGCAAGGGTCGTTACATCATGCGTATTCAAAAAAGAGAGAACGAGTTTATCATGTACCAAAATTCTTTCACATCACAGAGTACACTTTCTTTCTCAACCTACTCTGCACTTTATAAACAAATACGATCCTGGTGCAACCCTTCTTCTTATTTGGTTCAGGAAACCATTCCGTTTCTTACAGTGGAAGAGCAACCATTAGATTTTCGATTTCTTTGTCACTTGAATGGAAAGGGAAACTGGGAAATCGTTTCTTCTGTTGCCCGGATTGCTTCTCATGATCAATTCGTGGCAAATGTCGATCAGGGAGGACGAATCGAAAAACCTCTTCCAATCCTTCAATCTCTTTTTTCACCTAAGAAAAGTGTCGGAATTCTAAATGACATGAAGGAGTTATGTACGTCTTCTGCCAGACTCCTTTCTGAGGCGGTAGAAGGGCATTTCGCCGAGCTTGGCATTGATGTTGGCATCGGTGAAAGCGGGAAGCCATGGCTGATCGAAGTCAATTCCAAACCTTCTAAACGAACATACTTGGAAAACGACCGGATTCGTCCGTCGGTTAAAGCACTCTATGAATATAGTTTCACAAAATGGATGAACAAGGAGGATTAAAACGATGAACCAATCATTGGGCATTATGACCCTTACTCCGCAAGTAACGAACAGCTACTTTCTTGGAATAGCGAAACAATCCCTCTCTTATCCTATTGATCTTTATCTGTTCTCCCCCAAAGGAATCTCTCCTTTAAACGAAACGGTGGATGGATTCTATTTCAATAAAGAGTCACAATCATGGGAAAATGAAGCCTTTGAGATTCCAGAATATATCTACGACCGTACGTATTACCAAAAGGATATACAGTCCCAACAGGCAAAGGCCGTCGTTCAGTGGTTAAAAAACCAAAGACACATTCGATTTCTCGGCTATGGCTTACCAAACAAATGGCATCTTTACGAAAAACTTAAAAAGACGTCCATCTCCCCTTATATTCCCGAAACGTATCTTGTGACCGATGGAAATCATTTATTAAATCTACTTACTGAACATAAAGATATAATCATCAAACCAATCGATGGTGCTCATGGATTTGCCATTTATCATCTTGTGGAAAGCCAGGGGGGCATAGTCGTTCGAACAACGAAAAAGGAAGGGATCTTGGAACAATCCTTCCCCAGTAAAGAGAACTTTATCAAGTGGGTTAACCGAATCCTCCTGCAGCATACATTCATTTGTCAAAAGCGGATTCTCAATCTGACGAAAGAGGATGCTCCTTTTGATTTGCGCATTCTTTTGAATAAAAACGCTTATGGAGAATGGAGAGAATTTCAGCGGGCGATCCGCGTAGGGGAACAGCAGGCAATTCTGACCAATATCAGTCGAGGGGCTTCATATAAATCATACAGTGATTGGAAGACACTTCATGATTCTTCTTGGGACTATATTGAAGAAGAACTCACTGACATTATGGAAGAAATGCCTTTATTACTTGAAGAACATTTTTCAACCCTGTTTGAAATTGGAGTTGATATTATGATTGCTAAAGATCAATCAATGTGGATTCTGGATGTGAACTCCAAGCCAGGACATAAGGTAGTAGATGCATTAGGACATGAGAAACTGCCATCCTTATACAAAGCTCCATTGGATTATTGTGAGTTCTTGGCATCACAATCACTAACATCCTTAAGACGAGGTGATTTCTAATGCTTAAAACGTACAAAATAGAACAATTCCAAGAGGAAGAAAGCCGAATCTATCTCCCCTCTGGTTTTAAGATGGAGGAAAAAACGTTCCCTCATACAGTAATCCTTGGAACTGCACGGCAATCCGCGGAATGCAAGCGACATCCGAATGGACGTAACGTGATAGGCATTAGCTCTGGTTTAGCCGGGAAGTTACATCTTCCTTCTAAAGTAAATTCCCTTTCTCTCTTTTGTAAAGAGGATTGTTTATATGTAGGGGTGCTCATTGGCATATTCACCTCAGGGTTCACAAGCTTTAGCTTAAGCCCGATTGGTGAGCGCTCCTATTTCTTCAAAAAGCTCTTATCTGTTCAATCATCCCTTGGAGTCATTCCCTTTGTGTTTGGAGAGCGTCATATTAATTGGGAGAACGGACTGATAAAGGGATATTTTCACTTTGGAGAAGGATGGGAAATCGAGGAAATTCCTTTTCCCAATGTTATCTATGACAGACTACCGAACCGCCGCAGTGAAAAGCGGAAAACGTACCAGGACATCAAAGAAAGACTACAGAGGGAATACGGTATTCCCTGGTACAATCCAGGTTTTTTTAATAAGCTTGATTTGTTTGAACGACTGGAAAACGATTCTTCAGTCCAGCACCTGCTGCCGGAAACACATTCATTTCAATCATTTGATGAGATGGAACGAATGCTTTCCTCCTACCATCATATTTATCTTAAACCGAAAAACGGCAGTCTCGGGAACGGGATCCATAAGATTACGTATAACCGCTCTTCCGAAGAATATTATTGCCGGTTCAGGGATGCAGAACGTAAAAATCGCTTACTGAAATTTAAGTCCTTGGAGCAACTTGTCAATATGGTCTTTAAGAATCAAAATCTTGACACTTTTATTGTCCAGCAGGGAATTTCCCTGTTGCAGGAAAATAATCGGCCAATCGACTTCCGGATTCATACGAATAAAGGTGAGGATGGAGTCTGGCAAGTAAGTGCAATAGCTGGTAAAGTGGCAGGATCAGGAAGTGTGACCACCCATGCGAATAACGGTGGAGAAGTGAAAATTTTATCCGAGCTTTTTCCAGACGAAGCAGCTCGAGAAGTTATTGAGGGTGCACTAAAGGACGCAGCGTTAACACTATCACATGCCATTGAACGAAATTTGGAAGGATATATTGGAGAAATCGGCTTTGACTTCGGAGTGGACGAAAATCACCGAATTTGGATGTTCGAAGCAAACTCTAAGCCGGGAAGGTCTATTTTTTCCCACCCCCATTTGAAGAGCTTTGATTTATTAACAAGAAAACTTGCCTTATCATTCGGGATCTTTCTCACTCAACAAAGCTTGAACCATCCTGAGGAAATGATTCCATGAACATCCTTTATGATCGGGTGAAGAAAACCTTTTTTCATGTGGAAGAATCTATAACGACATATGGGTTTGCGAAGAATTCATTTCTGCTTTCTTCTAAGGAATCAAAAGATTGCTATCAATTCACCATCTCACCCCATCAGAAGAACATTCCGGCGGTCCCCCTGATCGGAATCGTCGCAAGTAAGGAAAAAAGGAATAAATACATGGGGAATTTTGAATTGTTTCGATCGATTCAACTGGACGTTGAACAGGCAGGTGGAATCTGTTTTGTCTTCTCTCCACAAGATGTTTTCGGTGATTCCATTTCTGGGATCATGTACAATCAGCCATTAAACAAATGGGTGAAATGCCTCTTTCCTGTTCCAAACGTCATATACAATCGCGTTCCCTCGAGGCATGCTGAGCAAAATCATACCTATGAGAAGCTCCTCCATTTTATCAAGGAACATAATATCCCTTTCTTCAACCCCCATTTCTTTAACAAATGGAAAATATATGAGCTTCTGTCCAAAAGCCGTGAACTCGATCCATACTTGCCTCAAACTGAACTTGTCACAAATGAAGAGTCCTTCACCAACTTTCTCACAACACACAAAAAAATGTATGTGAAACACTCTCTCGCTTCGCAAGGAAAAGGAATCAGACTCATCGAGATCGATGACAATGGACGTATTCTCTGCAAAAGCATCAAAAAAATGGAGAGGTTTTTAAACGTATCCCGCCTGTTTCAATCTTACAGCGAATGGTTTAATAGTAATCAGTGGATCATGCAGGAAGCCGTTTCCTGTAAAACATTGCATGATCATCGTTATGACTTTCGAATTTTAGTCCTTCACACAGGAGAAGATTTTCGTTTAATAGGCATTGGCGTCCGCATGTCACAGCGACAGGAAGTCACTACTCATGTACCTACCGGGGGGAAGATTATTTCGCTTAAAGAAGTCTCAGATGCTCATACCAAAAAGGAAATCTCACGGATCGTTCAAACCTGTGGGGAAGAGCTTGCTAAATCCTTTGGGTATGTTGGAGAGTTCTCCATCGACTTAGCTCCCCGGGAACAAGGAGGGTTTGTATTATTTGAAATCAATTCAAAGCCCATGAGCTTTGATGAAGAAGAAATTGAAAACAAACGGCGAAAACAGCTTGTCCGCACATTCCTCACACTCAGTTCTAAAAATAACGAAGGTTGAATCCAGACGGTTCAACCTTTTTCATTCATTGCCTTAATGAATTATAGATAGTAGAAAATCGCGTAGCATGTTCCATTTCATCAGTCATGGCAATGAAAAGGGGCTTATAGGCTTGTTGATTCGGAATCTCCATCAGCATGTCCCTGTATAGTTCTGCAGCCTCAAGCTCATCCTTCAGTGCCCGCAGGACTCCTTCTTTAAAAGTTGTAAACCCTACCTTCTCTTTCTTATGATCGTAATACTCACCCGTTAGTAAATAATGGAGGTATTGGAACATTTCATAATGCTCTTTTTCATCCTTCCGGGCATGTTCGATAAACTCTACATATAATGGATTATTCGTCCGCCCTTTTAATTCTTTATAGAAATAATAGGCTGTCCATTCATCACTGATCGCCTTTTGCAAATCACGAATAAACGAATTCATTCTCGTCCCTCCTCTATCTCTTCAGTAAATTCTATTAGAGGAGAATACCATTTATGATACATTTAACTCCCAAACCTACACAGCTTGTATTCAAACGTTTACAATAATAATGGAGGTGATGAAAAATGATTCAACATTTTCAATATAAAAGCATGTTCGAAAATAAACAGCTCCCCGGCTGGATGTTTTCCTTTTACTTCAGCGGGACAAAATATCAAGGTAATTACCATAAAGACGGTAAAATTGAATGGACCGGAGCCACTCCACCAGCTGATAAGGAAGACACCCTTAAGAAGCAGCTTCATGAACTGATGCTATTCCATGTTTATGATTGATGGAACGTACATCATTCACCTGAAAAAGAGAAATTAATGAGCCCTCATGCATAACTTCAGCTTCCTTTCCAAAACTAAAGTAAGGAGGCTGATGAGCATGAAAAAAGATGATCAATTCCTTCAAGATACCAATTACGAAGGAAAAGAAAAAGTATTTCTCGATGTGGACCGTTTTATCAACGAAGGCATGTCCGGGGGTTCCGTCCACATGAGGGAAAACACGACCAACATCGAAGAAGCAATCGAAATCACAGAACATGAAGAACCGCCAAAATAGAAAAGCGGAAGCGCCTTGTTCAGCCCCGACAAGCATAAGGCGGGCTTGCTGGAAAGGCGCTTTTTGCCTTTTTAGCACGACTGACTTATGACCTCGAGGGGCTAGGCGCTGGAGCTAGACAATAGAAAAGCGGAGGGGCTTGCCCAGAGGCGACAAACATTAGACGAGAGTGCCGGAAAGGCGCTCTTTGCCTTTTTGGCATTCTCGTCTTATGACCTCGAGCCTCTAGCCACCGGAGCTGGACAAATAGAAAAGCGGAGGGGGCTTGCCCAGAGGCGACAAGCATTAGACGAGAGTGCCGGAAAGGCGCTCTTTGCCTTTTTGGCATTCTCGTCTTATGACCTCGAGCCTCTAGCCACCGGAGCTGGACAACAAACAAAAAAGCTGCCCAAAAGGATCATGATCCTTCGGCAGCTTTTACCATTTATCGACTTCTGACAAGCATATTGACGGCTTCTTGAATAGCTTCTTCTGCATTGCTGCCCTCTTCTTCCGATTCACGTATGCAGGCTTCCAGGTTTTTCGCAACGATGAGACCTAATGTACGATCAACTGCAGTACGTACGGCAGATAATTGCGTCACAACATCCTTACAGTGCTTTTCCTCTTCCATCATTTTCAACACGCCGCGCACTTGTCCTTCAAGACGTTTCATTCGATTCGTAACTTCTTTAGTATATTCCATTTAGGACACCCCGCAATGATTTATTCATTCTTCCATAGTATTAAAATTAGCGTTTATTTGCAATCATGCACACTTTGATTAATCCAGCTATTTCAGTACAATAGACATTATAACCTTTTTTACTATAATAATGAACAAAGAGGGATGACATGTTTACATCTTTACGTAAAAAATTTCCTACTGCCATAATCCAAAACCATTATCCAACCAGTCTTGAGGCTACCAAGATTTGGTTTGCAAATGAAGCAAATGATGAATACATAGGCATTGATAGAAGTGAGATCACTCAAGTGGAAATGGAGTTATTGCATTGCTTGTTCAAAGAGTTTAAACATCCATCGGGATCAGTCAATGATTCTCCCTACTCAATGGAATGGTTCACCTATTTATATAAGAATGGACCAACTCCTTCAAATATAGCCGGTGAATTCCGTATCATTCAATTTTCGATGAAGGAGAGTTTAGACCAGCTTCTATTAAAAGAGGCGTTTCAACATCTTTTACCCCTCAACACAATTCTTGTATTGCAAGATGACAATATGGGGTTGCTCATTGAAGAGAAAAATGAATGGAATTTGGATGAAGAGCAATTATTATCGATTACCCATGTTATTGAGTCGGACTTTTTCGTCAGTCTTTCTTATTTCATAGGACAATTTCATGAGGTTGATCCACAATTCCCTCTCACCTTTCAATATGAGCGGGAATTGTTTTCATTCTCCAGAACGGTGCAGAAGCAGGCATTTATTCAATCCGTGGTGACGGTCCTGCCTGAATTTACTCTGCATCATTTACCGCAGGAATGGAAAAAACAAATTTTCACAAAGGTGTCTGACACCTTTCAGGAAGATCCTGAATTGATTCACACTGTAAAGGCTTTTCTCGAACATCAATCAAATATCAGTCAGACTGCCAAGAAACTATTTATGCATCGGAACAGCGTTCAATATCGAATTGATAAGTTCATTGAAAAAACCAATATTGATATTAAAACGTTTCAAGGTGGAATTTTAGCCTATTTTGCATGCTTGAACTTTCAATCTGACAACCTGCATAAAAAGGACTAAGGAACTTTGTGCAGGTTGACCATATCATTTTGAATCCGCTTTCTCTACAATAGAGTTATAGATGAAAACGATTGCATTTCAAGGAGGAGAAGGGAAAATGGCTGAATTAAAATTAGAAAATATCCACAAAATTTATGATGGTAAAGTAACGGCAGTAAATGACTTTAATCTTCATATTCAAGATAAAGAGTTTATCGTATTTGTAGGACCTTCAGGTTGCGGGAAGTCAACGACTCTGCGTATGATTGCTGGACTAGAAGAAATCTCTAAAGGAGATTTCTCTATCGATGGAAAGCGTGTAAACGATGTGGCACCAAAAGACCGTGACATCGCCATGGTTTTCCAGAACTATGCACTATACCCACACATGAGCGTATATGATAATATGGCCTTTGGTCTTAAATTACGTAAGTTCGATAAACAAGAAATTGACCGACGTGTTCAAGAAGCGGCTAAGATCCTTGGTCTTGAAGCACTGCTTGATCGTAAACCAAAAGCATTATCAGGTGGTCAGCGTCAACGTGTAGCACTTGGCCGTGCCATCGTTCGTGATGCGAAAGTGTTCTTAATGGATGAACCATTATCCAACCTTGATGCTAAGCTTCGTGTTCAAATGCGTGCAGAAATCGCCAAGCTTCACCAACGTTTACAAACTACAACGATTTACGTAACACATGACCAAACAGAAGCAATGACAATGGCAACACGTATTGTTGTCATGAAGGATGGAGTCATCCAACAAGTTGGTTCTCCTAAAGAAGTATACGACAAGCCTGAAAATGTTTTCGTAGGCGGATTCATTGGATCACCTGCTATGAACTTCTTCCACGGCTCCCTTGAAGATGGTAAATTCGTAATTGGAAATACCAAAGTTACTGTACCAGAAGGGAAAATGAAAGTGCTTCGCGAACAAGGTCATGTAGGCAAGAGCATCACTCTGGGAGTGCGTCCTGAAGATATTCATGATGAGCCACTATTCTTAGATACTGCACAAGGAGCGAAAATCACTGCGAAAATTGAAGTATCTGAATTAACAGGTGCTGAAACAATGCTTTACTCTCAATTAGAAGGACAGGAGTTTGTAGCCCGCGTTGACTCTCGTACCGATATCGCTGCCGGTCAAACAATTGAACTTGCCTTTGATATGAACAAAGCTCACTTCTTTGATTCAGAATCTGAATCCAGAATTCGGTAAAATAAAAGCTTTTATTTCTTAATTTAAAAAATGCCCCACTCATTCAGGAGTGCGGCATTTTTATATAGCTCTTCTCACAAAGATTGTTGTTTTGTAACATAAGGTCAGCCAGGGGCTCTGTCAACAGTGTGTGCTAGAAGATGAGGGGAACTGCGCAGACTCCGCTTGCAGCTAGCGGAGTCTGCGCAGTTTCCCTCACCATCTATAAGAAAGTTTGTGACAGACAGAGCTTAATAGTGACCAAAAACAATCTACTCAAACAGAATTTCTAGTACGCAAGCAGAAATCTGCCACTGCTCACTTTAAAAAAAGTTGTTTTCAAAAAAGTTTATTATATTCATTTTAGATTTTATTAAAAAACTCACGCTGAGAAAGTTAATTCTCGCTGCAGGTGCTCGACTCCTCCGGGAGAAGCGGGACAGTCCGAAAAGTGAAGGGTGCTTGTTCAGCCCCGACAAGCATAAGGTGAATGGGCAGGGAAGGCGCCTTTTTGCCTTCTTGGCCCATTTAACTTATGACCTCGAGGGGCTAGCCGTCGGAGCAAGACAGGTGAGATCCCCACAGACGCAGCCGAGGAGGCTCACCGCCCGCCCCACGGAAAGCGAGCATCCTGCATCGGAAATCAACTACTACTTTCTTCTCTAATCTTTACGAAAAGAGCCTTTTTTATCGTTTAAAACTCTGTCAAATCTATGCTTTTCCCCTCTTCTTCCCCACACCGAATGCATGTGAAAAGATGAAGGCAAGTATCAGAGCAGCTGCTATTCGGAATGCCATCGGCTAATTGTACATGCTGTATATCCATATACGCACTGTACTCATCATAAAAATCATAATATCTTCCCTGATCTGTTGTAGTGTCCCCGCACTTCTGGCAAAGTCCCCTGTATTCAACGATTCCATTACATAATGCGCAAGCTTTCATGCTGTGTCACCATACTTTCAATCTAATTCATTGTATAGTGGTATCTTTTTTACAATCACGATGATTTATGTAGAAAACTTATAGGTTTTTAGTAGGAATAAATTCCCTGTCACCACGTTGAATATATTGCCCCAAAAAAACCATAATACCTAGTAACAAGGCAGCAACAAGCATTCTCTCACCCCACTCGATGGGTTACACCATACTAAGATGGTCGCTCATGGAATAGCGGGCTGGTGCAATTCCAGCTAACCCAACCAAAAAATCTTATACATTTTAAGGAGATGACAGATTATGCAACAGCAACAATCTCGCAGCAATTCATCTAACCAACTAGTAGCTCCAGGAGCTCAACAAGCAATCGACCAAATGAAGTACGAAATCGCTTCTGAATTTGGCGTACAATTAGGACCAGATGCTACATCTCGTGCTAACGGTTCTGTAGGTGGAGAGATCACTAAACGCCTGGTTCAAATGGCTGAACAACAAATCGGTGGCGGGTTCCAAAAATAATCAGCAATTTCATATGAATGGATAAAGCCCCCGGTCATTGGCCGGGGGCTTTCATTTTGGCTGTCTCTCATATTTAAAACGAACTGACCCTAGCAGGAGCCAGCTCTTCCTATTATTTATTATGAACCATGCTTGCCGGATCGATCCACTGATCATATTCCTCTTCTGTCAGGTATCCTGATTCGATGGCTGCTTCTTTTAATGTAGAGCCATTGTTGTGAGCTTTCTTGGCTATTTCAGCCGCTTTTTCATACCCGATATGAGGATTTAATGCCGTTACGAGCATAAGGGACCTTTGAACAAAGTCTTCTATTACCTCTACGTTCGCTTCCAGTCCTTTTACACACTTATCGTTAAAGGACTTTATTCCATCTGTAAGCAGTCGTATGGATTGCAGCATGTTATAGATGATGACTGGTTTAAATACATTAAGTTCGAAGTTTCCTTGGCTGGCGGCAAATCCGATGGCCGCGTCGTTCCCAAATACTTGTGTCACTACCATCGTCACTGCTTCACTTTGGGTCGGATTCACTTTACCCGGCATGATCGAACTTCCTGGTTCATTGGCAGGTATCGTTATCTCGCCAATCCCACTACGGGGACCGCTCGCTAACCACCTTACATCGTTGGCTATTTTCATCAGATCTGCTGCCAGTGCTTTTACAGCTCCGTGTACGTACACGATTTCATCGTGGGACGTTAAGGCATGAAACTTATTATCAGATGAGGCAAACTTGATGCCTGTTTGAGCTTCTAATTGTCTTGCCACTTTGTCACCGAATTCTGGATCGGCGTTGATCCCCGTACCGACAGCCGTCCCGCCGATAGCCAGATTGACTAATTGATGAACGCTTTCTCTCAGCATACTATAGGATCTCTCCATCATGGCACGCCATCCGCTGATTTCCTGACCGAGCGTCAAGGGTGTTGCATCCTGAAGATGGGTACGGCCAATTTTAATAATGTCACTGAATTGGTCTTCTTTTTCTCTTAGTGTCGCTGTGAATTCCTGAATGACAGGAAACAGCTTTGATTCGATCTCTTGATACGCTGCGATATGCATGGCTGTAGGGAATGTATCATTGGAGCTTTGGGACATGTTCACATCATCATTCGGATGGACTTTTTCATCCGATCCTTTATCTTTGAGAATTTCATTCGCTCGATAAGAAACGACTTCATTTATGTTCATGTTAGATTGTGTACCGCTTCCTGTTTGCCATACTACAAGGGGAAAATGGGCATCCCACTTTCCTTCCAGGATCTCATCACATGCCTGTCCAATTGCCTTCTTCTTGTCATCTGAAAGCTTACCAAGTGAGTGGTTGACGACTGCGGCTGCTTTCTTTAACTGTGCGAAGGCATATGTAACCTCAATGGGCATTTTCTCTGTACCGATTTGGAAGTTTTCTTTACTTCGCTGCGTCTGTGCTCCCCAATATTTTTCCTTGGGTACCTTCATTTCTCCGATTGTGTCATGTTCTAAACGATATTCCATACTTGTTCCTCCCTTAAATGACTCTTCTATTACCATATTTCCACTAATCCTGTTGAACTAACCTTTTTCTGAAAAGTTTATTAGTCTCACCTAACATTATGACCAAAACCCTAAAAAAAAGATGAATGAGCATGAGTCTCATTCATCTTGTACAATTTATTGTATTAAGTTCAGAAATTGTTTCGTACGTTCGTTCTTAGGGTGTTCAAACACTTCTTGAGGAGAGCCTTCTTCAACGATATATCCGCCATCCATGAAGATGACTTTATCAGCTGCTTCTTTGGCAAATCTCATTTCATGAGTCACGACAACCATGGTCATTCCTTCTTCAGCAAGGTCCTTCATTACCTTTAAAACCTCCCCTACCAATTCAGGATCGAGTGCTGAAGTTGGTTCATCGAAGAGCATCACTTCCGGTTCGATCGCTAATGCTCTTGCGATTCCAACCCGTTGCTGTTGTCCTCCTGAGAGCTGGAATGGATAGTAGTTCACTTTGTCACCGAGTCCTACTTTTTCAAGCAGTCTGATCGCTTTTTGCTTTGTTTCGGACTTGTTGCGTTTTTGGACGACTGTTGGCCCTTCCATTACGTTCTCCAGTGCGGTCATGTGGGGAAACAGATTATAGTTTTGGAACACCATGCCTGTTTTCCGTCTAAGTTTAATAAGCTCTTGCTTGGAAACCTTGTTATTGAAATCAACGGAAGTCCCGCCTATTGAAACAGTTCCGTCATTCGGTATTTCCAGTGCATTTAAACAACGCAGGAAGGTTGTCTTTCCTGAACCCGATGGGCCGATCAGGACGATCACCTGTCCTTTATTGACTTCTACATTCATTCCTTTTAAAACTTCTAATTGATCAAATCGTTTGGTTAATCCTTTGATGGAAATCATATTCAATCTCCTTTAATATTACTTGGCAATATATCGGTCCAGTCTTGTCTCAATACGCCCTTGAATGATGGATAGAATAAAGCAAATGATCCAGTACAACAAGGCAGCTTCCATGTACATGAGCAGGAACTCATAGTTTGTGGCAGCGATTTCCTGTGCTTTTCTGAACATTTCCGTTACGAGAATTAATGAAGCAAGCGAGGTATCCTTCACCAAACTAATGAAAGAGTTCGATAGCGGTGGGATGGATACTCTGGTTGCCTGCGGCAAAATAATTCTCTTTAGGGCCTGTGAATACGTCATACCAATTGAATATCCCGCTTCCCATTGGCCCTTAGGAATTGATTGAATCGCTGCACGGACGATTTCAGAGGAGTAGGCACCTTTATTTAATGAGAAAGCAATGATGGCAGACGGGAACGGATCAAACTTTATTCCAAGTGTCGGTAAGCCGTAGAAAATAATGAACAATTGAACGAGTAAAGGTGTTCCCCTAATGGCCGATACATAGAATCGTGCAATTCCTCTTAGAATCGATACATTGGACAATCGGGCAAGGGCTGTAAGGACGGCCAGGATCATTCCTAAAGCAAAAGAAATCAGCGTCAGAGGGATAGAATAATACAAAGCTCCCTCTAGCATTGGAAGCAGGGAGCTTTGTAAAATATCAATCATTGCTTCAGGATCCTGGTAGATACTACTTAGGAGATACATCTTCTCCGAACCATTTCTCAGAAATCTCTTTGTACGTTCCGTCTTCCTTCATTTCCTCTAACGCTTTGTTTACTTCTTCCACTAACTTGTCGTTACCTTTACGGAACATGAGACCACTTTGACCGGCATCTTCAGCTTCAGCCGCTATTTTGACATTGGCATTCGGCTGTTTCTTTAAATAATCCAGGATAGAGATTTTATCGTTCACTGTCACGTCCACTCTGCCTTGTTCAAGGAGTTGGATGGATTGTGACAGTCCCTCTACACCTTGGATTTCTGCACCATTTTTTTCTGCGATCTCGCGGTAGTTACTTGTCAGTGATTGAGCAGAAGTTAATCCCTTGATGTCTTCAAATGATGTAACATCCTTATTGTCTTTCGATACAACCACTACTGCACTTGATTCAATATAAGGTGTTGAGAAATCATATTTCTCCTGGCGATCTTCACGAATTCCCACTTGGTTTGCAATTACGTCAAAACGCTTAGAATTTAAACCTTCAAACATAGCATCCCATTGAGTTTCTTGGAATTTAGCTTCAACGCCCAGGCGCTTTGCTACTTCACGGGCAATCTCTACGTCAAACCCAGTCAGTTCCCCGGATTCGTCGTGGAATGTGAAAGGAGGATATGTACCTTCCGTTCCAACCAGTAATTCTCCTTCTTCTAACACTTGATCGTAAAGTGATGTTTCAGAACCTTCTTTGGAATCACCACTGGATTCTTCTTTATCATTAGATTTGCCACACGAAGCTAATACCATGGATAAAGCAATTAGCATGATGATGGATAATTTCCATTTTCCCATTGTAAAACCCCCACTATTCTTATCGGATTTAAAACTATTATGATTGTCATCATAAAACGATACGAGGAATAAGTCAATACAAAAGTTTTCAATTCGAGACTTTTTCATTCTTCACATTTATTAGTATGTATTCTGATAGGCTCAATCATGTAAAGAATAACGATTTTGCGATAAACTATTTCTATTGGGAAACGGGAGGTCATAATGATGAAAATCGCTTTATTTGGTAGTACGGGGCGAGTCGGTTCTGTTGTCTATCAACAAGCAAACTCCACACATGAAGTGATTCGCTTGGTTCGAAAAGAAATGGATGGGCAAGCATCTGGTATGGATATTGTTGGTGATGTATTGAATGAAGTAGATGTAATGAAAACCATTGAGGGCTCCGATGCGGTGATCAGCTGCTTGAATACGGATAAAAATGACGTACTCACATGGAGCATGCCCATCCTCTTAAAAGCAATGAGGCATCATGGTGTGAAACGAATCATTACCTGTGGTACAGCAGGAATCCTTCAAGCCCAAAAGGATTCGGGTCTATATCGATTTCAGTCTAGTGAATCTAAACGAAGAAGCACGACTGCTGCCGAGGACCATTTAAGGGCCTATTTAATCTTACAAGCTTCAGGAATGGATTGGACGATTGTTTGTCCTACCTATTTACCTGATGGAGAGCGACTTGGAGAATACCGGACAGAGAAGGATGTCCTTCCTGAAGAAGGAAAAAGCATCTCCATGTATGATACTGGGGATTTTATCTTTCAACAACTGCAAGATGATCGCTACATCAGGAGACGTGTGGGGATTTGTTACTAAAATAAATGGGGATACTTGCCGCCTCATTGGCAAAAGCTCTCCTTTAAGAGTATTTTTATCCATAAATCCGTTTAGTTAAATAATTTGAGGATAGCACGCGTGCTATCCTCTTACTATTTTCTACTGAAAAACGTTATCTTTAGCCCCGTCACCCCCCTGGGATGACCTACTCATGTCATTTCATCTACCTATTCTTTCTATCTAGCAGTTTACTCTAATTAAGCCTTACTTTAAAATTGCATCACTTTTTCAGTAGATTTATCCACGCATTATTCTAGTTGGCTAATTTCACTAGCGTGACTGCTAAATATGATCTCTACTTTCGTTCAGTGACCTATTAAATTTTTTCTTCTACACATTTTCACTATACCAATACAAAAGGGCTGCCCATAATTTCTTTATATAGGGGAATAGCTGAAGCTTGTCCTGCCACTTCGCATAAGATGCTTGTGTAAGATTCGAATTTTACCTGACTTCCATGTAGAAAGGGGGTGAGGGAATGATTATTACAGCACTAGTTGTGCTATTACTCGCACTTGCTCTTTTTGTGGCTATTTTATTAGGGCAGGAAGCTCTTGCTGATGTCCTTTATAGCTGCATCGGTGAAGTTATTAGTGCAGGAAGGGCTTAATGGTCTCCTGTAATTCAACATCGAATGCCTTACACTCTCACTCCCCTGTCAGACCGGTCTGACGGGGAGTACAAATATTAATAGAAAGGTTTTGAGGATAAGATGTCAGTGAATGATGATTTAAAAAAACAATTGGAAAACTTAGATATCAGCAACATCATGAACCTTGCTGAGACGATGCTAAATGAAAAAGAGATGAATCAAACGAAAGGAAATTCAAATGAAATTGAAGGGAGTAAGCTGATGAAGGATGAAAATCTTTCTTCTCTGATCAAATTGTCAAAAAATCTGGTCAACCCCACATCCCTTTCTTTCCTTTCAAACATAAGCAAGCTTTCCGATGTACATCAAGCCAGCATAGGAACATCCAGCCTATTAAAATCAATCGGTTCCCTAGAAAGTGAACTTGTAAATACTCAACAGAAATTAGATGAGCTAAAAAAACAGAACACAAAAATCCTCCGCCTTTTAAAGGCTAATACAGAATAATCAACAGAGGAAAAACTGATTCCATGAATATGTATAAAACAAAAAGCCTCCTAATTTGGTAACCAGCTCTTTGCAGCTCTAATCATCCAAATAAGAAGGTTTTTTGTTTTCTATACAAAAAGTTTTTCTAGTTGTAGCTTAGTTTTTCAGTTTCAGGTTAATGAAAAATCGTTGAAATGATTTCGTCTGTTGTCATTCCGCTCTCGACTTCGAAAGTACCTGGGCGCAAATCATTTTCAAGTCCGCGCTTTTCAACTTCTTTGTAAAAGTCGAGGCCGCTTTTGATGATGTTTGCGTTTTCCAGGGCATTTCCGACATCAATACTTGTCATACCTGTAGAAACAGTCAATATGGTCCGGTAAACGACCTTATCGTCTGTCTTTTCCTCTTTCTTATCTTCCGCTTTCTCTTCCTGTTTCTCGGTCATGGCTGAAAGCTGCTTGTTCCACTCTGCTTCTGTATGTATAACAAAGCCGTTGGAGGTCAGCTGTTTCACCATTTCTTCCTCTGTAAGCTTCTCCGTTTTAACGGTTTCCACTTTCTCTGTACTCTTGGCTTCCGAAGGACCAAACATATAAACGGCACCGATTGACGTCGTTGCAATTAAGAGACCTGCAGCAAAACTGCGCAATGAATTAGGCGTCACTCTCATTGTGCTACTAAGCTCCTTTCAGTCTTCCTTGTCATGTAAGGAGCAAGCATGCGCTCTACCTCATTCGGTGTGAGCTGTTTTTTTGATGCAATGCTTTCAAAAGAATACCCTCTTTTATGTAAGTCAAGTATCTCACGCAGCATAAATCTTTCATCCGATTCCGCTGGTGCTGCCCCAGACTGTTGTGCTGTAATTTCAGCGTCTAATTGAATATTCCGTAACTGCTTCTCCAGTTCATGTACTTCATTCAATACTGAAATTGAAACATGTTCTATTTGTTGCTCAAGTTGTGAGTTGGATTGTGTCGTTTTAATAAACGATAAAATGAGCAGCACAACTGCTGTACCAAACATAATGGCTATTACCCATCCCATCATAGGATCCTCCCTTATTATGAAACTTTTTTATCAATTAAATTATACATTGATATAGAGAGAATTTCGATTTAAAACGACAAAATCCCACAAAAGTCCTGTTTTCTTAGCAGAAAATTGTATTTATGTTTAAATGATGGGTCTATCCGATTGCTCCTACTACCCCTTATATGTCTCCTGAGACTCTACCACAAACATTTCTTTCTCCACACCCTCCACGGATACCTTCTGTGTTTCATCTGCTTTCCTGCTTCTTTTCACCCTCCCCCTGTCTCCCAACAGGACCCGTTGAAGAGAGGTTGCCATGAGATTATAGGAAAGCACGGTGAATGATAGGGCAATGAGGGGGACAAACAGGATCCATGGAGCCACCATCAGTTCAAAGTAGGCTTTCCCGATATTTCCGGCCCATTCATTGGAAAGAGAAAATAATCGGGTTACTCCCATCATGATTTCCCTCTCTACCGCACCTCCAAGGAAAATCTCAAGGAAGCCAAGATGGGCGAACAATATCAGTACCGCCACATTCCGCTGAAAAAACAACAGGATCAGACGCGGGAATAGATTTCTCAGGACATGCCTCCGATACAAAGATAAGCCACTTGCCCCCAACGTTCTAGCACTCAGCACGAACTCTTCCTGTAGCACTTTCTTGATTTCCTTAGACAGGACTACAATCAATGGCGGGATACCGATCAGCGTCAGGATGAAGATTTGAATACTTAACACTTTCACAAACGCTTTCTCTGGCTCATCGATGACGAAACTGATTGGAGACAGGAGCATGAAGGCAATGACAGCCATAGGAATATAGACCATGGACTCTACCAACTCTTCAAATGCCTGTTGCACTTTTTGAAAGAAGTTTATAAAGAGCACTGACAATGAAAAAGCCAGTATGACTTGAAAAAGGCTTATGATCAATCCTATGACGATGGTAAACTTCGCCCCCTGAATGACATATGACCATAGTGGAAGACCTAATCGATCGGAACCGAACGGCGGCAACTCAGCCGGTGTGAACGGAGGTCCCACAGTTTCGCCGTTATATTCAAAGAAACTATACATCTTTACCTTTCCTTCTATAAATGGTTCGTACAAAAAACTCAGCGTTAAAAGTCCCGTTATGAATATAAACCCAATGAGAAACTGAGGCTGCCTCCAGAGATCTTTAAGCATAGGTCCCGTCCTCCTTTAATCCGATGTTCTTCTTCATTCGGATCTCGATTAGGGTAAAGATTAGAAAGAAGGGCAGAAAAATGACCGTGGAAATAATCACGAATGTGAATCCACTCGACCAAATCAATAAATCCATGATCCCCCTCATATTGAACAACCTTTCTAAAATAAACAGATTGGATAACATAAAGGAGAAGATAATTTTGGACCGATAGAATAAGCTGTAAATCACGTTCCTGAAACCATGGGTCACTAACACTTGAATCGCATTGAGTCCTTTCCCCCTGGCAAGCTCTATGTACGGTTTCTGGTCTTCCTCTTTCAAAAGGAGGACGATGGTTTTAATTAGGAATACGGTCGGCACAATCGTTAAGCAGGTGACGGGCAACAGGTATAATTTTTCATCCGTCATCGCAATATCTCCTATTAACACACCCGTGTTACGGAAATACATCACTACAGCCAGTTGGATACCGATGATGATGAACACATCCGGAAACGATTCAAGGATATTTACCAGACTTAAGAATGCATGTTGCATCCATTTGGAAGAAAGGGATATGAATAAACTCACTACGAATGAAATTCCCACAGCCAATCCCAGTGAAAATATGAATACCTTCATGGAGTAGAAATAACGTTCAGCGAGAACATCTTGAAGTGGATATTCCTTATTCAACACAAACAAAATCCACTGATCCTGTTGAAAGATCCGCGTAAATACGTGATAAATTCCTAGGAAATACTCTTTCGGATAAAAGCCAAATGAATTTCCTTCATCCTTCATCATCAAATAATATAATTCAGCGCTTCCACCTCCATAAAACAAAACGGGCAGCACGCTAATCAAGATGAACCCTATAATAATCAGCAGTAATTGACGGAGCGCCTTCATGATTTCCCCCTTCTCATATCTGTGCATCTTTTTACTTTTCTTGTCCTGGTTACAAAAATCCTTTTTCTGGATAAAAATATTTTAAAAAGAAAAGGCATTGACTACAATCGTCAGATGCCTTCATTCTTTATCCTGCCATTTCACCTTTCGATCCCTGCTGAAGCTGATACATTTGATAGTAACGGCCCTTCCGCTTCATCAGTACGTCATGATTGCCCCTCTCCACGATTTCTCCACGATCCATTACAATTATTTGATCGGCATTCTTAATCGTAGATAGTCGATGTGCGATGATGAAGGTCGTTCTGCCTTTTTTCAAGACTTCCATCGCTTCCTGAATGACTGCTTCCGTCTCTGTGTCAATGCTCGACGTCGCTTCATCCAAAATCAGGATTGCTGGATTAAAGGCAAGGGCCCTTGCAAAGGAAATCAGTTGACGTTGCCCTGAAGAAAGGGTGCTTCCTTTCTCGATCACCGGTTCGTCATAGCCGTTCTCAAGGTTTTTGAACACTTTTTCAGCACCGACGGCTTTGAGCGCCGCTTCCACCTGTTCTCTTGAAATTCTGGGGTCATCCAAGCTTACATTGGATGCGATGGTTCCCGTAAACAAATAAGGATCCTGCAAGACAATTCCCATATGCTCACGAATCGTTTGATAGGGAATATCTACAATGTCTTTTCCGTCAATCCGGATTTTCCCTTCATTGCTATCGTAAAAACGGAACAATAGATTCATGATCGAGCTTTTCCCTGAACCTGTGTGACCCACTAGGGCAACGGTTTCGCCTTTGCTTGCGGTAAACGTGATATCCTTCAGCACGTATTCATTTTCCTTGTATCCAAAGAAGACATGTTCAAAGCTGACATTTCCGTCATACCTGCTCATTTTCTCATCTTCAACCGGGGTTCCGGTCTCTTCCAACAGGCGAAAAACCCGCTCCCCTGCCACAAGTGCCTGTTCAAGGTTTGCCAGCTGATTGACGATTCCTGTCACTGGCTGGAACAACCGGTTGATGTAATCGACAAAGGCATAGAGCACTCCCAATGTGACAACCGATCCCACTCCCATAGAAGCGCCTCCGAAATACCATATGAATGCGACAAAGGTGATGTTTCTCAACACCCCGACCAGGTTGTGGGATGTCATCGAATTCAAGCTCAAGAGTTTATTTTGATACTTGAAATGCGTTTCGTTCAACTCTTCGAATTCTTCGTTCGTTTTCTTTTCTCTGCTGAAAGCCTGAATGATGTTCATGCCCTGGATCGACTCATTGATCATGGCATTGATATCACTCACTTTCGATCTGATGATATGATTGTATTTAGATGCATAGATACGATACAGGTACGTCCATAAAACCAGAATCGGAATCAGGATCAAGCAAATGGCTGCTAATTTTGCATCAAGTATAAAGAGTGCGATGTATATTCCAATAATGTAAATCGTACTGGAGAAAAAAGTTGATAAGACTGTTACATACAGATCCCGGATCGCTTCGGTGTCGTTTGTGATCCTCGCTACGACCTTTCCTGCCGGCAGATTATCAAAATAGCTTATTGGGAGATTCTGGATATGCCGGAACACATCATTACGCATTTTCTGAATGACCCGGTTTGCTGCCTTTTGTAAATAGTATCGCTGACCGTATTGGAAAAAAGCTGCGACTACAAGCAGCCCAAAATAGAAGGCAATCAATTTAATGATCTTCGGGATTTCAGGATTATAAAAACGCAGCAGCTCATCTCCGGTCAACTTCTCGGCGGGATAAGTTGCCGACTCATCCCCTTTCGTAATCGTCATTTCACCTGACTTGACCGACCTTTCTCCGTCGAAGGAGACGGTGGAAGGAACGAAATAAAACTCTCTCCCGACCTGTAAGATACGTATATCTTCTTTTCTCGTCTCCCCTTCTGAAAAATATTGATCACGTTTATACCATTTCTCCTTATAGGATACAGCTTCTTTCCCCTCCACCGTTTCATACCAAGTGGATTCGATTCCAAGTATATGATCATCAATCAGTTTCTTCGCAATAAAAGGGCCTGCAAGTTCAGCCGCTACTGACACACTCAGCATCAAGAGGGCTGCAATAATGATTTTTTTATAAATAAGGGCATATTCGGTTAGTCTTCTTCCGACGTTCATGCGCCCACCTCCTCGTGTGAGGAATCTTCAACTTGTTGGCGATCGAATTGTTCTTTATACCAACCACCGTTTTCAAGGAGTCGTTCATGTACCCCTTCTTCTATCACTTTCCCATCTTCAAACACGATAATCCAGTCTGCATGCTGAACGGCGGAGAGACGATGAGTCGTAATAATCGTTGTTTTTCCTTCACGTTCTTTTCGTATATTGTCAATGATCTTCGCTTCTGTTTTCGCATCAACAGCCGATAGCGAGTCATCCAGAATCAGGATTTCCGGATTTTTGATCAGTGCCCGGGCAATCGAAATCCGCTGCTTCTGACCACCTGAAAGGGCCACACCCTTTTCTCCTACAAGGGTGGTCAATCCGTCCGGAAGCATTTCAAGATCTTTTTTGAAATCAGCCAGTTCAATGGCTTGTTCCAGGTCTTGCTCAGTCGCATCATGTCTGCCGAACAGAATGTTTTCTCTAACGGTCCTTGAAAAAAGGATATGATCCTGGGGCACGTAACCGATCCAATCCCTTACCTGCTGAATGGTCAAGTCACTGATCGGGACCCCTCTTATGGATAAAGAACCTTTTCCGGCAGGATATTCACGGAGGAGCTGCTTGATAAAGGTCGTTTTTCCGCTTCCTGTTTTTCCTACGATTCCAAGAGTGCCTCCCTGATGGATATTAAGATTGATATTGGACAGATTCAACACCTGTGAGGACGGATATTGAAAGTCCACATCCTTAAATCCTATATGATCAGGAGAATCTATCCATTGAGGGTTCTCAGAATCCTGGACGTCCTGCACATAATCAAGGGTCTCTTGAACCCGGTCAAGTGAGGCATTCCCGCGCTGCATGATATTGATCAACTCCCCAATGGCAAACATCGGCCAAATCAGCATCCCGAGGTACACGTTAAAGGAAACAAGCTCTCCCAATGTGATCGATTGATGAAACACGAGATATGCTCCATAACCAAGTCCGATCAAATAGCTCAACCCGACAAGGACTTTGATTGTTGGTTCAAAGAGGGAATCAATCTTTGCCACACCAATATTCTTGTTATAGACGTCTTCAGTCATATCAGCGAAACGCTTCTCATCCGCTCTTTCCTGTACATACGCACGAATGACACGGACACCTGCAATCGACTCAAGCACTTTATCATTCAAGTCACCGAATGAATCCTGGGCTTCCGTGAATCGCTTATGAATCCTCGCACCGTATACCTTCATCAACATAGCCATGATCGGAAGCGGCAATATCGCCGCGATAGTCAATTTCCAGCTGACAAGAAACCCCATTGTAAAAAGGATCGTTAACATAAAGACACTGGAATCGATTAGTGTCAATACTCCGAAACCGGCTGTAACCGAGATGGCCTTCAGATCATTCGTTGCCCTTGCCATTAAATCTCCCGTACGATTCTTTTCAAAAAAAGTCGGAGTCATCTTTAACAAATGTCCCATAAATTTACCGCGAAGCTTACGTTCAACGAGAAAGGCACCTCCAAATAATTGATACATCCACACATACGTCATTGCGTACGAAATGAGTGCGATACCGGCGATCAGCCAAAGATAATTCCCTACGACTTCCCACGTCATCGCACCCAGGTGAATGTCATCAATGGCATTCCCTACAAGCTTTGGAGGAATCACATCAAGGATTCCGACAATCGTCAATAGAACGATCGCCACCGTATATCTCTTCCAATTTTCAATAAAAAACCACGATAATTTCTTAAAAATACTAAACATTCCACATTACCTCCTCTTGTTGACTTTCTTCACTATCCGCCTTCTGTCTCCACAGCAGACATCATCTTCTTCATTTGAACGATTAACATAATCATTTCCTCCTTCTGAAATTAGGTTTTATATGTGATCAAGGCTGGTCCTTGGGTACACCTAAACGAAAAAAAAGACAGACGCTTAAGGCTTTTTTCACTAGATCCGTAGGGATTCCTTCTGGATCCCTACCAATCTGTTGCGCCTTAAAAACGTCCGTCTTTGTTTTTGGACATAGAAAAGCACAGATTATTTGCATAACCTGTGCCATTAATATTCATATGACAGAATGATTAAGGAGTTACTGGTTATGTGATGATATGAAATTGGTATTGAACACTGCTGGTACTCCATGAATTGTATACACTTTCATCATCACAAACCCTCCATTCATTTTTATTATTTATTCCATTAATAACCATACTATACGCCACGAATTGTGTCAATATTATTTTTATTGATAATTTTCTATATACTATATGTTTTTCCACAATATTAGTGAACCACAAATGCAGAATTATTCCACGACCACAGCCGTTCCGTAAGCAATAATTTCAGAAGCGTTTTGCATGACCGCTGAGGTTTCTAAACGAACGGCAATAACGGCATTTGCACCTTTTTGAGAAGCTTCTTCCATCATACGATCAATCGCTTGATTTCTTGCTTCCTCCATCAACTCACTGTATTCGCTTATTTCTCCGCCAATAATGGTTTTAAGACCGGCAATGATGTCTTTGCCAATATGCTTCGCTTGGACGGTACTTCCCCTTACAAATCCTCTTAATTCTTTTACATCCTTACCTGGTACAAAATCGGTTGTCACAATAATCATGATTCCCTCTCCCCTGCCTTAAATTTTCTCCAAATCTTCTTTACAAATATGAAATAAAAGATGAGTGGAAATGGGCACTGAATCAATCCCCAGATCCCCCAGAACCAATAATTATGTCCGTTCTTCCGGGCATCGATAAACAGGTAAATACTTTGAGTCAGAAGGATCGGAATGACAAGGGGTAAGATATAGAGCTCTTCTTTTGTCATATCCTTTTCACCTTTTTCGTATATGTTATGCCAGTAAAAATCGAGGCTCCCACAAAGATGGCAACTTGAAGGAGAAGAAATAGAATTGGCATTTGAAATAACGTAAGGGAAAACACAGTCAAGATAAAACAGGCAAGAAGAAGAAATATGGTGAGATCTCGTTTAAACCTGGCTTTAATCTCCACTTGCTGATTCTCTACTAATTGCTCAAACCACTGCAGAGACGGGGTGCTTTCGTCAATGTCTTCATCAATTGACTGGAATCCGTCCTCCAGTAATTTCTTTAATTCATCGTTATGTTCCTGATGGTTGTTCATCTATTTTCAACTCCTTCCTCAACCGGATGATCCCATGATGAACCCGTGATTTCACTGTCCCAGGTGGCACTTCTGTCATTTGACCAATCTCTTCATAGGAATAACCGTAGTAATGTTTCAGAATGATAGGGAGCCTGATATCTTCTGAAAGTGTGGATAAGGCTGTCAGCACATCATTCCATTCTTCATTCCTTGACTCCATCTCCCATTTTAATTTTCTAACGTTCACTTCTTCATTCTGCCAGTTCTGTTCTCTTTTCTTTTTACGCTGCAGATCAATATAACGATTGGTTGCGATGGAAATCAGCCATGATGAGAATTTTGATTTCCCGTTGTATTGATGAATCTTCTCTACACATTTTGCCATCGTATCCTGTGCAAGCTCCTCTGCTTGATCGCGATTCATTGTCACTTTCATTAAGTATTTCACTAGAAAAGGATAATGTTCTCGAAAAAGAATAGCAAAGGCTTCGTGATTCCCTTTTTTCGCCCGTTTGATCAGATCTCTCTCTTCCATCCTTTACTGTCCTTTCTTTTCGCCCCAGCCTGCGAGTTCATTCATAAGACGCACAACGGGAAAAATCGTTCATAAAATCATTATACTTTTTTTGAAATAAAAATACCCCTCGATGAATAGTTCTTTCCTATTCATCGAGGGAATCTCACTTAGCTATTCAGAGCAGCAGGCTGAGCTTTTTTTTCCTCCTTTACATATTTAGGAAGAATGATGGTGTAGAAGATCCCTACTATGATTAGACATCCTCCAACGAGCCAGTAGAGCATTTCAACGGTTACGACGGTAGGGAATGTCAAAGCAATCACTCCCAGGGTAATCGATTGTGACAGCATCATAAGAGGATTGATCCATCCTTGCACCCTGCCCATCATTTTCGGGTCAATTATGCTCGGCATCCATCCCCCGATTGCAATATTCACAAGAGGTAACCCCAATGCAGCGAAAAAGATGATCGTGAGGAAGATCCAAGTCGCAGACGCAAAAGATGCTGCGATGATAAACGTTCCGGAAATAGCCAGCCCTGCAACAATCAACACATGAAACTTAAACTTCTGAGAAAGCATTGAAGAGAAGATACTGCCAATCAATATACCGGCCCCGAATGCGACACCTAATAGAATCGAATATTCTTCATAAGACTCTGGGGCTAATTTATATTTCAATATAAAAATAGGAATGACCGAGAATCCTCCGTTCACAATTCCAAATACGACAAACCCTCCAATTAAGGATAATAGCAGCTTATGATTCAGGATATAGTTCATCCCCGCTGTAAAATCTTTCGTCACAGACTGAATGTTCAAGTCTTTCCATGTATGCTGGCCGTTTGGAAGACGAACCTCTTCAGGAATGATACATTTCCTGATTAAGATGGCAGAAATAACAAATGTAACAAAATCGACTGCAATCGCACCGTAGATCCCCGCCGTCCAATATACAAAGATGGCAACAGCATTTCCAAGTAACATAAACAAGCTCATTACCATTTGATTCAAGCCGGCGGCCGTTGAATAATCACCTTTTGAAAGCACTCCTTGCAGTATCCCTTGTTCAGCAGGAAAGAAGAACTTCTGGACGCCGCTTCTTAGAAACAAGATGGCAAATATGAGGGGTAGCCAGCCAATGTAGATGGCCCCGAACAATAAAAGTGTAAGGAACGCACTGATCGTATCGCAGTGGTAGGCAATTTTTTGCCGGTCCATTCTATCAGCTAAAACCCCCACCAGGAAGAATACGAGAAGAGTAGGAAGTGAGTACATCATTTCCGTAATCGACGCAAACATGGGCTGTTCTGAAAACCGGTCCAGAAGATAAAACATAAAAGCTGTCAAACCAATTACACTTCCCATATGCGAAGTGAAATTAGCAAAGAACAACTTTAGAAAAATTGGATTCTTAAAGATTTCAATCATTTTTTTCATGAATAACCGTCTCCCATCAATGATTAACTATCTTTATCTTAAAGGGAAAACCATGTGAACCTAAGGGTCTATTGGTGGTTTTTTCCTCCGTCTGTGGTCGGATAGGGTTGGGAGTTAGTCTCTCCCTGATAGCAAAAGGTCAGGAGAAGCCGTTTCGCCGATATATTTATAATTTCGCCGTTATATCCAAACTTTTGCCGTTAAAATGTAAATATCGCAGTTATCCGTTCAGACCATCTTTATCCCTTTCTAATTCTTAGAAAAAACCCAAAGCCCCTAGGTTCTGAAGATATCCCCCTTCTCATCGCGAATTTCCTTCGTATGGAACAAAGCAAAATCAATACAATCGACGTTGCTGTATTAGATGCATTGAAGAAAGCACCTTGGAGTGGAATAACTTAAGAATACACTTCTTTACATGATCACCGTTGTAGGACAAAATCGGTTAACGGTTCATCAATTACCAAAAAATGATTATAATTTCACCGAAAAGGAGCATACTAAGGGTACCTTTTCCCCTCCTGCTATCTCAATGACTAAAACCGGGGAGTATGTGAATATCCTTATCGCTTTAGTTGAATTTTTCGAAGAAGGAAAACGAGCCAGCAGATAAAAGATTTATTCTTCCCTGCTACAAGGCTCCACTCCTCTATCCGTTCAACAAATCAGGACAAGACTAAACGAACTCCAGGATCTTGGGTATGTATTGATCCAAAGAGGGAGAATTGGAACAGAAATAACGCCCGAAGGATTGGCCTGGTTAAATAATAATACGGAGAAGGTTTTAACTATGGATTGACAGGGTAACTTTACATTAACCGGTTAGAAAGACAAAACATATTTCATTGATACTATAAGTCGAGGTGATTATAATGATACGTACAATCTTAATGGTCGTTGGAGCAATTGTTGTCATTGGTTGGATTATCAGCATGCTGTAATCAAAACCATTCAAACTGAACATTATTCCTGCTATTATATAAATTTTTATCAAATAGAAAGAGCAGAACGGATCTTCCCCCGTTCTGCTCTTTCTTTTCGTTATTAAGCCAATGTTGAATCTGCTTCTATATATTCTGCATTCCATTCACCGTTTTCCTGAAAAAGATTAAAAAACTTAATATTGGGTAAATAATAGATATCCTATTGATGAGGTGATTTTAATGTATAAACATATTTTGTTAGCCTACGATGAAACCGATGGAAGCAAGAAAGCTTTAGATGAAGTACAAAAATTAATAAAAAGTTCTATAGATACACAATTAACCGTACTCCATATATCAGATGAAAAGGTAGCAAATGTAAGTCATGACAACTATACCCCTACCCATGCATTAGCGGATACGTCACCTGGTTTTGATAACAATTATATGGGAAATCTGTCGGTTTCACCCGACAACAAGGTTCATACTACGGAGGAAGAACGTCATGAAATTAAGACTCCCTCCTCTACACATCACTTTTTGAAAAATGCTAAAGAAAAACTTTCTCCTTACGGGATTGAAGCAAACTATATTCACCTATCCGGTTCAGAAGCAAAACGCATATGTGAATATGCCAAAGAAATCCAGGCAGACCTGGTAGTAGTCGGGAGCAGCCGTAAATCCGGCATGAAAAAATGGGTGCTCGGAAGCGTCAGTGAAAAAGTTACTCAAAACTGCGAAACCAGCGTCCTGGTCGTAAAATAAATGGAACAAATGGAGGGACTGACCTTTAAAAGGTCCGTCCCTCCATTTAAATATGTATTACTTACCAGTTAACTCATCAAAACGTTTATGGGCGTTCTTCTCGTCAAAGCTGCTGTATATCCGATAGTCCTCAAAGTCCAAAATTCTGAAGTGCTGACTGAAAAGGTTTTGCTGAAGGATGTATTCATCATTCTTCTTTACATCTTTCCACCAGACCTTCCCGCCTAACGTTTTTTCCTTCCGATAATCAATACCTTCCCGAGAAATGGTCTCTATGATTTCAAGGGGTTCCCCCCCAAGACTCGTGGTTAAGGTTTCACTATCTTTAAACAATGCACAGATGGCAATAACCGCGGTCCAGCTGGCCATGACTCTGCCTTTTTCAATTTGAACAAGGGTTTTTTTGGATAATCCGATAATGTTCGCCATCTTATCCTGTGTATAACCTGCCTCTGTTCGTATTAGCCTTAATTTATCTGAAATGATTAGAACGATCTCTTCTTTTGTCATCGATTCACACCTCACTCTCTTCATAGTGTAATATTACACCAATTTCATTTCCATTTTCAAGAATATTTAAACGTTTCGATCAAGCCCATCGATTTTTGTATCACCCTGTTTATTTTACTATACTTTTGGTAAAGGATTGTCGTATTCGACTAAAACGGAGGGATAATCATGACAAAACGCATCATTGTCCTTATTAGGGAGGACCTGCAGGCTCCGGATTTGATTCAGCCCCCAACTTCCGTATTTTCAATCCAACCCTTCAAAGTGAAAAATTCGATAAAGAAGGCACTTTCCGGATGTGGGTTCCTGAATTAAAAGATGTTCCCAACAAACATATCCACAAACCTTCAGAAGCTCCCGTGGATATTCTGGAAGAAGCGGAGGGCATCCTGGGAGAACATTATCCCTATCCGATCGTCGATCATAAAGCAGTTAAAAAAAGGGCTTTAGAGCGCTATGATGAAATAAAATAAATATAAAAAATCGAGTCTACGACCCATAAAGGCCATAGACTCGATTTAATGGAAAGGGTAAAGGACTCTTTTTACAGAAGAGATTATGCTTCTCCTCTTTGTTCCTTAATCGTACGCTTCTTCTCAGATTCAGATACAAACAACGCACATGCTGCATCTCCGGAGATGTTGATGGAGGTTCTGGCCATATCAAGTAAACGGTCGATCCCCAGAATTAATCCAATTCCTTCTACCGGCAGGTTTACACTGCTTAATACCATCGCAAGAAGGATCAATCCGACTCCAGGAACCCCTGCTGTACCAATACTGGCTAATACAGCCGTTAGTACAACCGTAATCAGTTGTTCCAATGATAAATCAACACTATATACCTGAGCGATAAAGACGGTTGCAACCCCCTGCATGATAGCAGTACCATCCATGTTGATGGTAGCTCCTAATGGTTGAACGAAGGAGCTTACTGATTTCGATACGCCTAAACGTTTTTGGGCAACATCCATTGAGATGGGAAGCGTCGCGTTACTGCTCGATGTACTGAATCCTACGCTCATCGCAGGACTGAAATTCTTGAAGAACCAAAGCGGATTCTTCTTTGCCAGAAGGAGGATCGTTCCACCATAGGTAACGAGCGCGTGAATGATCAATGCTGCAAGAACAACTACAAAATAAAGCCACATCGCCTTCAATGCACTGAAACCCTGGCTTCCTATTGCTGAAGCGATTAATCCGAATGTTCCGTATGGAGCGAATTTCATCACGAGTGTCACAAGGTACATCATAAGATCATTTCCTTGTTCAACAAGCTTTAATATTCCTTTTGTTTTATCCCCTAAAGCTGTTAATCCAAATCCAATAAAGATGGCAAATGCAATGATTTGGAGCATATTTCCCTCTGTCATCGCCGTAAGTGGATTTTTGGGAATAATGTTCATGAGGGTCTCTCCCACAGGAGGAGCATCTTTCGTTTCAAAACCTTCTGACTGTGTTTTGTCGATTCCCTCTACCAAACCGGGATCAATGACATAAGCCAGAGATAAACCAATAACGATGGCAATACAGGTAGTCATTAAGAAGAATACAATAGTCTTCAACCCAATTCTCCCCAGTTTCTTAGGGTCACCCAGACCTGCAGATCCAAGAACGATGGATAGAAACACAATTGGTACAACCAGCATGCTGATGAGGTTAAGGAATATTTTCCCTAACGGAGTAAAAAGATAAGGATCTAATATATCAAATATATCTTTAGCAAAAATATTAAGCAGTAATCCCACAATCGCCCCTAGTATTAAGGCAATAATAATCTTAGTTGTTAAATTAAATTTCATAGATGTACCTCCCCTATTGAATACAAAATAATTAAAAGATGTTTACCCTTAATTACTTTTAGCAAAACTATTATTTTTTAAATTTTTCTGTCATTATACTACTATCTCTTCCTGAACTGCCTTTCCATCATTTTTTTTGCTGCTTCTTCATTCTCCTTTTCCTATTATACTGATTTTTTTAATAATTGAAGAAGATTAAGGGTGAATTAAAACATTTTTACTATGTTTCACCTCACACCCTACACAATATGTGGGAGTTGAATGATTCTATATGACTACAGATCAACTTCCAAACTTTTCTTTTTTACATTTAATGATTAAATATTACGTGATTGGGTAAATAGTAATAACATCATGAAAATAGAAAGGAACATACCTAAAATGAATAAAACAGTCTATTTTCTTTCAAGTAGTCAACAGCGCAGCTTGATAGCTGAAGGGTGGGCCGAGAAGCTCGATGTGTCAGATTGGTCATTCAAAAGTGCCGGATGGGTTGCAGAGAGTCGTGCTGAATTCAGCGTTTTAGCAATGAAAGAGTTATGTATTGATATTAGTACATTCCCACTAACAAGCATTGAGATGAATGAACTTGGTAATGCTTCGGTTATTGTTGCGATTCAGGATACAGAATATGATGATAAGATAGAGATTCCATCTGAATTAGAAGATAAAGTCATCTATTGGAATTTGCCTAATCCAAGGAAGCGTTCTACGACACTTATTGAAGAATGGGTACACTATCAAGAAATTTGTGATGAAATTGCCATGCGAGTGAAAGATTTGGAAAATCTTCTACCACACCTACACTAAGAAGACTGATTACAACTAACATTGTATTGTAATCAGTCCCTTTTTTCTATGTGAAATACTCCAGCTTCGCTTTTGGAAAATGTTTTTCCATGTAGGCATACAGATGATCTTTCATTTCCTGCTCTTCATCCTTCTGATAGATATACTTGCCAATCCCGTATTTACCCCATTTATATCGCCGTTCTTCCTCATTAAGTTCAAGCTTTGTCATCGGATAATTTTTCTCAATGACTCTTTTAGCCGGTTTTGTGAAACGATGTTGAATGAATTCAAAGGTTAAATCCTTTTTCGCTTCTTCCGGCAGGTGAGCTTCCAAGTGTTCAAACATTTGCTTATACCCTTCCTGCCATCCTTCATGGATATAGATAGGTGCCACAATGAATCCTAATGGATATCCTGCTCTCGCTACCTTCTCCGCTGCCTCGAGGCGCTTATCTAAAGGAGACGTACCAGGCTCAAAATTCTTAATCACATAATCGGCATTGATGCTGAATCGGAACCTCGTTTTCCCATTATGCTTTGCATCAAGCAGATGGTCGACGTGATGGAATTTCGTCACAAAACGAAGCTTGCCATACTCGGATTCGCCAAAATGCTCGATGGCTCGTTTTAAGGTATGGGTGAGATGATCAATCCCTACGATATCCGACGTACAAGCAGCTTCAAAGCGCGTGAATTCAGGAGCTCTTTGTGCAATATACTTGTCTGCCGACTCAAATATTTCATTCACATTGACATACGTTCGTATATACGGTTTACTCCCCATCGTTGTTTGCAGATAGCAATAGTGACAGTGCCCCATGCACCCTGTTGCAAATGGGATGGCATATTCAGCAGACGGTTTGGATGTATCAAACTTCAACGTTTTTCTCACTCCGACTACTAATGTGGATTTCGCAATCCGGTATTTCTGGAAATGGTTGTCCCCTGGCAAATTACGAACCTGGTTATGTGATGTTGTATACCGGATTTCCACATCCATTTTTTCAAACTTTTCTTTGAGCTCTTTTCCCAACGGATATTCCAATGCATTCGGTTCAAAGTAGACCAATTGCGGCATGAACGGTTTAACCATGATTCATCCTCCTACAGGTCTCCAAATGATTGAGTATAGGCTTGCTCTGCTTCAGCTTCTGAAGAATAAACCGCTATTTCATGTGTTAACGGATAATGGGTTTCATATAAAAATAATGCCAGTTCGTTCGGATTTTCCGGATCATGTACTACGGCTGCCTCCTGCACGTTGGCTACACTTTGTGTATGTGGATTTCGATAAATCACATATACGACATCGCCGGCTTGATAGGGCATATATTGATCATTCAGTTCCATTCTTTTCACCTTTTTCCTAAACGTCAGTACTATCATTTTTTGTTATCTTCCTGATAAATATGATGGTAAAAGATGTTTATAAAAAACTTCTCCTGCACAATTGATGCAAGAGAAGCCTGATTTAGGAAATCCCATAAAATTCAGTTGTATTCTTAAACAGTTGTTTATATACTTCTGCTTCTTTGATGCGTTTTATTTCGGCGATTTTTTCAATGGACCGATGCATGATTCCTGGATGGGTCATCCTTCCCTGGAAGAAGCCTTCAAAACGCCAAGGACCATCTGTTTCCACCATAAGTCTCTCGATTGGGTACTTCTTAACAAGCTCTTGTATTTCCTTCTCATAAAGAACATCAGGAGTAATGGAGATGGAATAGCCATTTTCCTTCATTCTTTCAATGGTCTCTACATCTCCTTTAAACCAATGAAAGTGTGCTTTTGCTATGGAGTGCTTTTCTAACAGGTCACAAACGATGGGTGCATGCTCATACACCGCATGAAGGATAATCGGTTTGTTAATCCTTTTTGATTCGATCATAAACCGTTCCAAGAGATCGATATAAGGCTCCACTTCAATTACAGGATGTTCTTTCATTTTATAATAAGGCAATCCTACTTCTCCAATCGCCACTATTTCCTGTTGATGCAGCTCAATTAATGATAGAAGCTCCTCAACTTCTCTTTCTGGAGGCAGTTCCTGCTCCGGATGGAATCCTGCAGCCGGTTTGATCCTTGCATCTCTTCTTGAGAGTTCTATATTTGTCCTGGACGATTGAAGGTGGAACGATACAGATATGAGCGCTTCTACAGAATACAGTTCAAGTTCCTGCAGAATCTTATCACGCTCATATCCTTCGTATAAATCCAAGTGAATATGTGCATCAACCAAGGATGGTTTACACATATTGAGAAAGCTCCTCAAAAATGCTCGTTTTCCATTTCAGAAACTCCTCCGTTAAGAGAATCTCTTTGTCGCGGGGACGGGGAAATGGTACTTTGAACTCCTTCTGCACCCTGGCAGGCCGAGTCGATAATACAATGATGCGGTCTGACAGGAACAGGGCTTCGTCGATATTATGAGTCACAAATAGAACGGAACTCAAATCCTCCTCCCAAATAGAAAGGAGCCATTTCTGCATGTCCAATCGTGTGAATTCATCCAGGGCAGAAAAGGGCTCATCCAGACATAAAAAAGATTGAGGACTGACAAGGGCACGAATAAACGCCACCCGCTGCTTCATCCCTCCCGATAAATCATCTGGATACGCATTCTCATACCCCTTTAAGCCCGCCCGTTCAATCATGCTCAATGCTTTATCCCTATCCCTCTTCCCATGTAACTCCTGGCCCAGCATCACATTCTCAATCACGGTTCTCCATGGCAGGAGGGACGGACTTTGCGGCATATAACTGATGGTCCCTCTTTGACCATTTATCGATTTTCCATCTAATCGTATATCTCCTGAATCGGGTGTGAATAATCCACCGATCACATGAAATAGCGTGCTTTTCCCGCTTCCGGAAGGACCAAGTATCGACACAAACTCGCCTTCTTCAACATGAATGGAAAGCTCATCTAGGATCAGCTCCCCATCAAAGTATTTAGACATATTTTGTATGGATAAAGTCGTCATGCTACCTGTCCTCCTTTCGGTTCCACTTAATCATGATTTTTTCTAATAACAAAATGAGGCCAAAGAAAACCAGGCTGAGCAGCATAATCATAAAGATGGCTACAAATACCCTGTCTGTCCTGAAGGAAGACGAGGCAAGTGTCATATAGACACCGATCCCTTTCTGGGCACCTAACCATTCTGAAATCACCGCACCCATCACACTATAGGTAGCTGAAATTTTCAACCCTGAGAAGATGGAAGGAAGTGCATGCGGCCATTCAACTTTTCGAAAAATTTGACCTTTTGTGGCTCCCGACATTTTCATGTAAAGGATGTACTCAGCGTTCGTCTGCCTGAATCCATCCAATGCCGAGACCGCTACCGGAAAAAAGCAGATCAAGGTAATGACAATGATTTTCGGCAATAGTCCAAATCCAAACCAGATAACAAGTAAAGGAGCCAAGACGATAATCGGAATATTTTGAGACAAAATCATAAGTGGATATATCGCTTCTCTTACTTTAGGAAGAAGGTGCAGACCTACTGCTGTCACGATTCCAATCGTACATCCAATTACAAATCCTCCGATCGTGAGGAGAGTTGTCGAAGCAAGATGTCCTGTAAACGTGGTCCATGAGGCGACTCCTTCCGCCCATATTTCTGAAGGTGAAGGCATTAGCCATGCCGGCACCTCAAATACTCTAATGGTGAATTCCCAAATGATGAATAAAAGGATGAGGACCAAGAAGGGTCTCCATCCTTTCGATATCCATGCTTTCATCCTTTATACTTCTCCGTTAATTGATTCATTTCAATCCCGACAGGCTGATATAATACCTTGATTTGAGAAATGACATTTGAGCTGCCCATTTCAATCATTCGTTCATTCATTTGTTCAATCACCTTAAATAAGTCAGATAGATTTCCTTCCATTGTCGTTTCTAATGGATGGACTTCATAACGGACACCTGATTTATCAATGATCCGGATGGCTTCATCCACGTATGGTATAACACTTTCACCATTTTTTGTCTTTGGAATAATTTGTATGCTCACGAGTGCGTTCCCCATTTTGTTCACCTCTTATTTTGGTAAGAATTCGTTTGTGAATGCTTTTTTACTGTCCAGTTCTTTATCTAATAAGTCGTTATCGTACATCCAGGAAGCATAGTTTTCCCAAACCTCCAGCTTCTGCTCTCCCCATCTGTCAGCGTCATCTTTGTATTTAGGAGCCAGCCATTCCTGACTCTTCATGACTAATTCTTTATCAAGATCCGGAGCTGCATCTAAAAGGATTTCACCGGCCTCTTCCGGATTATCGATTGCAAACTGATAGCCTTTTGAAGAAGCAGTTAAAAATGCTTTAACCGTTTCAGGGTCTTTTTCAATCATCTTTTCATTCGTCGTCAAGACAGGAGTGTAATAATCCAGTTTCTCAGAGTAATCCTTTACGTACATCATATTCAAATCCTCACCGCGAAGCTCTGCTTCAATACCTGTCCATCCATAGTAGATCCACGCAAAGTCAACATCCCGTTTCACGGCAGTAAAGAAATCTGTATCTCCCATGTTTACAAAATTCACTTTCTCTACATCTGCGTTTTCTTGTTTCATAATCGACGTCATGACGGCTTGTTCTACAGGTGACCCCCATCCTCCATAACTTTTCCCTTCAAAATCCTTTGGAGTCGTTATACCCTTATCCTTAGGTGAGGCAAACCCGGATGTATTATGCTGTATGACCGCAGCGATAGATACGAGTGGTACGTCCTGTACCCTTGCTTGTGTTACACTTTCCTGGTATCCTACTCCGAACTCAGCTTTACCCGAGGCAACGAGTTGATCTGCACCAGCCTCACCAGGTAAGATGATATCAACATCCAGCCCCTGCTCTTTAAAGTATCCTTTTTCTTTCGCAACGTATAAACCAGTGTGATTGGTATTCGGTGTCCAGTCCAGTACAACCGTAACCTTTTTAAGACCATCTTTCTGTTCCGATGTATTTCCTCCACCACTGCAAGCAGTTAAAAGAAATACAGAACAGATGATATAAATCCATTTTTTCATCATGATTCCTCCTCAAATCCTTGTATGTAGTTGTAACGTTTATTCTCTATTCTTCACTTAGTAGAGAGAATGAATGTATAACACCTTAGAACATTAGGACATAACAACAAAAAAGCGTCCCTAGCTTCAGCGAGGGACGCATCGTTAAACATGATTATGTAATGTTTAAGAGAATGTTTCCTACGCTGGTATCAGCCAGTTCAGGTTCAAAGGGTCAGTATCTGTCAGGATACAATCTCAACCGGCCACACCGGTCCCCCTACACTTGTACTATGAAATTAAACGTTATCTTCTTCCCTACTTTGCCACAGAAAAGGTGGATATTCAAGCATTTCCTCTTAAATAGATTTACATTTGAAAGGCCTGCTCATAAACACCGGAATTTACCAATCTGTTAATGAACGGAATGTATGTAGATACAACGTGTGAATATCCTTTTTGATTGTAAAAAAAGGTGTATTGAAGAAGAAAGATAATAACTAAGAATGGCATCAGTTCCTTTTCTTCCTGAGTTAAAGTACCATCGGACTGATAGCCCCCCATAAAGGCATGGATACATTCAAATTGCTCATCCTCCCCCTGCTTGACCTGATCTTTGAGCATCCCTGCAAGAAAGTAACAGACATCTGCTATGCGGGGTGCTTTTCGTATCCTCTCGAAATCTATGACTCCTGTCACCCTTTCTTCATTCATAAGGATATTACGCGGGTGACAGTCGCTATGTACGAGTTGATGGGTCAATTTGCTATAGGAGAAAGACCATTCATTTAGTCTGCCTAGAAACCCTTTTCCCCACCTTTCTATCATTGTAGAATCCTGTCCGCCTATCCACTCTCTCAAATGTGTTTCAACTTTCCATTCCTCTACCTCGTATTTACAGACGTATTGGTCTAGTCTGCCATGGAGTTGAGAGAGGTATGTTCCCACCTTTTTCAAAGAAGTTAAGGAATAGACTTGTACTGGTTTTCCTTCCAGAGCTTGATACAGGGAGTAGAAAACTTGATGTTGTTGTACATATGGCTGATGCGAGAATGTTAACAGTGGCTTTTCAACAGGAAGCCCGTTTTCCAGTAAAAAAGAAGTTAAGAGCTGCTCTTCTATTCGCTTCTCCACTGAAGAGTTCAATCTCTTTTTTAGATAATATGTTTTCTCCCGACTCTTCACCTTATAAACATTCGGATGATTGCCCACGGTCTCTATGCAGGAAGGCGAAACCTTCCAGTTCAATAATAGATCATGAAGAGGTTCAATCATTTTTAATTCCTTTCCAAACATAGTAATATACGTTTAGTATGACTATGAAAGAATGTCTACATACCATATGAAAAGAGGTTGCATAGATGCAAAGAATACAAATGACGGAAGACTTATCATTCTCAAGAATCATTCATGGGTTATGGAGACTTGCAGACTGGAATCAATCAAAGGAAGACACTCTTTCTTTAATCCAGCACAATATTGAAAACGGAATCACGACTTTTGATCATGCAGATATTTATGGCTCGTATACATGTGAAACGTTATTTGGTGAGGCTCTCATCCTTCAGCCATCCTTACGTGAGAAAATGGAGATTGTGACAAAATGCGGTATTGTCCTGCCTTCTGACAATCGTCCTGAACATAAAACACATCATTACAACACTAGTAAAAAGCATATTTTAGCATCAGTTGATAACTCCCTGCAGAACCTGAAAACGGATTACATCGATTTATTATTGATTCACAGACCAGATCCATTTATGAATGGAGAAGAAGTGGCAGAAGCCTTCACTCAATTGAAAGAGGAAGGAAAGGTCCGGCATTTCGGGGTATCCAACTTTAAAGTTCATCAATGGAATATGCTTCAATCCTACTTACCGTTTCCATTGATCACAAATCAAATCGAATTATCTGCATACAACTTAGAAAATTTTGAAGACGGTACGTTAAACCTTTGCCAGGAGAAGCGTGTCGCGCCGATGGCCTGGTCGCCACTCGCAGGCGGGGCGATTTTCAGAGGAGAAGATGAGAAAGCCGTTCGTCTTCAACATATATTGAAGAAGGTCCAAGAAGAAACAGGCGCAAAGGGAATTGATGAAGTTCTATATGCATGGCTTCTTAATCACCCCGTAAACATTATGCCTATCGTCGGTTCAGGTAAAAAAGAACGCATTCAACATGCAATCAACTCTCTTTCCATTACATTAAATCACGATCAATGGTTTGAAATCCTGCAAACTTCTATGGGGCGTGATGTTCCTTAAGTGTAAGGTTTACAACCAAAAAAGACGATCCTATTCATGTAAAGGATCGTCTTTTTTTATTGAGCTATATCTCCACCAACATAATATTCCAGATAAACATCTTGTAATTCATTCATTGAGAGCTCATATAGCTGCTTCCCAAAATATTTATATACGCCAATCCTTAATAATTGTTGAATATAGAAGTCTTTTTTAAATTCGGGTGTCTTTTGTTGCTGTGATTTATTTTCTTGATGTAACATGTTCATCCCTCCAGTTGTGGATATACCCCAATTAAAGAGTGGACTAAACATCCTCTTACACATTGGAAAGAATAGGAGGTAGAAAATGTACATCATTACAATGATACAGACTTCGTTCTCATTCTAAATGACAGCTGTCACGTACAAACGTGATGATGACCCTCAGTGACACTTCTCCCCTCCACTTGAATGGTAGAATGATGAATATCAAATTCCTCTTCAAGAATTTCGGATAACTTTAATAAAATCGCATCTCGATCCACTTCTTTTCCCACCACCACATGACAGCTCAGGGCTGTGAATTCCGAAGTGATACACCACACATGAAGATCATGAACTTCAATGACTCCCGTGACATCGGCCATACCTTTTTTCACTTTGTCGGTATCCATGTTCGCTGGTGAGCCTTCCATCAAGATGTGTATAGAATCCTTCGTGACCCTCCATCCGGATATCACGATAAGAATCGCCACAATAACAGATGCAATCGGATCTGCAAGGTTCCAATTAAAGAAATAGATCAAGAGTCCGGCTATGATGGCACCTACAGACCCCAGCATATCACCGAGCACATGCAGAAACGCACTGCGGACATTCAAATTATGCTCCGTATCCCCTCTCATTAAAATCCATGCGACGATCAAATTTACCACCAAACCAATAATGGCAATGATCATCATACTTGGAGAAACCACAGGTGTATCAACAAATCGACGGTAAGCCTCCCAGAAAATATAAAGGGAAACGAGAATCAGCGTGATTCCATTAATAAACGCCGCTAGTATTTCAAATCGCTTGTACCCATATGTCTTCCCTTTATCCGACGACTTCTCACCAATGTAAAAGGCTGCCAAACTAAGACCTAAAGCGGCTGCATCACTAAGCATGTGTCCTGCATCAGAAAGAAGAGCAAGACTATTCGTGAAGATTCCACCTATGACTTCCACGATCATAAAGGTAAAGATAAATAGAAAACTGATAAGTAACACTTTCTTATTCTGATTGTGTCCATGACTATGGTGGTGACCCACATCACATCCCTCACTTTCGTTCTCTGACTCTTAATAACCTGAGACCATTCAATGTTACGAGTAATGTTGCTCCCATATCGGCAAAAATCGCGATCCATAACGTAAGCCAACCTGGGATGACAAGTAATAAAGCAAGAAGCTTGATCCCAATCGCAAACGAGATATTCTGTTTGATGATGGTAAGCGTTTTTCGACTTAAGCGGATGATATATGGCAGTTTTTTAAGGTCATCGTTCATTAACGCGATATCTGCCGTTTCCAGAGCTGTATCTGTCCCTGCTCCACCCATGGCAATTCCTACATTTGAGGTTGCCAGTGCAGGGGCGTCATTAATACCATCCCCTACCATTGCGACTTTTCCATACGTGTTCATATAACGTTTGACAAAGTCTAATTTATCTTGTGGCAGCAGGCCTGCTTTGATTTCTTTGACCCCTATTCTTCTTCCGATCGACCTGGCCGTATTTTCATGATCTCCAGTCAGCATCACCGTTTGCTCAATACCCAAATGATGAAGGCTGTCGATGATTTCGCGACTTGTTTCCCGCACTTCATCTGCCACGGCAACAAGAGCTAATGGAGTATCATTGATTCCGAATACCATGACCGTTTTCCCTTCACTCTGAAGGCTTACCACTTCTGTAGAAGGGGTATTAGCAAAAAGGCTCTCCGCTCCAATGAAGTATCTATCCTCACCGATTCGGCCACTGATTCCTTTTCCTGTATGGGATTGGAATTCAACCACTTCACAATCCCCATACTCAATGTTCAGCTCTTTCGCCTTTTTCAGAAAAGCGTGAGCAAGTGGATGCTGGGAGTGGAATTCCAATGCAGCCATCTTCATCCACAACTCTTCTTCCTCTGCATCACCTAGTAGGATGACATCAGTCACTTCGGGTGTTCCTTTTGTGAGAGTACCAGTTTTGTCAAAGGCGATGGCCTTTAATCTTCCTAACTCCTCTAAATGCACCCCGCCTTTTATAAGAATGCCATTTTTCGCAGCATTTCCTATAGCGGTTACGATCGCCACCGGAGTTGAAATGACCAGGGCACATGGACAACCCACCACTAAGACGGATAGTCCCTGATAGACCCATGTCGACCATTCCCCTGCAAAGAGCAGTGGTGGAATGATAGCCACAAGTAAAGCGATGGCCATAATAATCGGTGTATAATATTTAGCGAATACATCCACAAACGCTTGGGAAGGTGCCCTCTCTCCCTGTGCTTCCTCCACTAAATGGATAATCTTGGCGAGAGTCGTGTCTTCAATTCGCTTCGTTACCTTAACCTTTAAGTACCCTTCTTCGTTTAACGTGCCTGCAAATACAGCATCACCATGAAGCTTTTCCACAGGGACAGATTCTCCTGTGATCGCTGCCTGATTGACAAAAGAAGATCCCTCAACAATATCACCATCCATGGCAATCTTCTGACCGGGCTTCACGATCATCATGTCACCGACCTCAATATCCTCTGCATCAACAAGCAGCTCGGTTCCATTCCGAATGATGAGGGCTTGTGGTGGCGCAATATCCATGAGTGAACGAATCGATTCACGGGCCTTATCCATGGAGTACGACTCCAGCACTTCACTGATGGCGAATAGGAGAACGACAATGGCTCCCTCACCCCATTCCCCGATAAACGCTGCCCCAATAATGGCAATCGTCATTAAGGTCCTCATATCGAACTCTAATTTGAGTAAGTTTTTGAATCCTGTTTGAAATAACCGAAATCCCCCTACAACAATGGCTGTTGCAAATGAAAGAGTAGAGAGGATTTGATTGTTATCGATTTCTGTAAATGAAAAAGAATAAGCAAGTAGGATAAAGAAAACTGAAAAAAGTAAATGCTTATATTTCTTGTAAGTAGGTTCTTTTCCTTGCTCTTGTTTTCTCAATCCGTCTTCTGTTAAGCGAAGTCCTTCAAATGCTCCTGCTTTTTCCACCGATTCCTTCGTGGTTTCTCCGTATACTGTAATCTTGGCTGCTCCAAAGTTCACTTTTGCATCCACCACTCCGTCGAGATGCTGAACGTTCTTCTCGAACTTCGCCGCGCAACCCGCACACGTAAACCCTTCGACCCGGTAGGTTTGTTTATGGGCTGGTTTACTGGTCACGTTCCTCCACCTCCACTTGATGAGTCAACGCAATTTCAATTAACTGTTTCACATGATGATCGTCTAAGGAATAATAAACGAGCTTGCCTTTTTTTCTGAATTTGGCCAACCCCTGCTTTTTTAATAAACGCAAATGATGGGATGCAGTCGCTGTTGAAGCATCCACAATATTTGCCACATCGCATACACATAGTTCTTCTTCGATGGTAAGTGCATACGCAATTTTCGCTCTTGTTTGATCAGAAAGTGCTTTAAAGATTTCAGCTACCTTAGAGGTATTTTGTGATAAAATTATTGATTTTAAGCGATTGACCTTTTCATCTTCTACACACGCTACTTCACATACATCCGTCTCTTTCATCTCGTCACCCCTCTAACATTCAAATACTCTTTTGAATATAGTATAAGAAACGCTAATAATGTTCAAACATTCTTTTGAATGAGAAGAAATTTCAGGTATGAATTCACTCGTTGGATGAATTCCGGGCACTAAAAAAAGCCCTGGCCTATAACCAGAGCTAATGAAAACTACATATTAATTTTGTTGAAGCTTTTTCCGATCACGTTTCATAAAGAGATCCAGTGTTACCCAGAAAACAACAGATGAAATCGCAAAAATTGCAATTGCAAAGTATATGTCTTCTGTTTTCCAGTCTAATCGTGGAATAAGCAGGCCAAGTACGCCTGATAATATATAGTAGCCACCAATTAATTGCAGATATAAACGTCCTGTTTGGGATTGAATATTTTCCAGATAGCCTTTTCCTGCTTTGCCAAAGAAAATAGCTATTCCTCTTAAGATGACATAAACCGAAAAGGCAATGATAAGGGCTACAACAAATCCTTGGTTAAACACGTCTGCCATAATCGTTCTCCTTTCCAACTATCCATTGATTCGTATCCTTGTATTGTCTAATTCTATTCTTTATGATGAAAACATCCATCATTTTGGAAAAATTGTTATTTCTAACAATAACCGAACGACCTACACATTGCAACGAACTTTGGATACGAATAAGAATGTGATACTTTTAAAAGGATATACTCATTGCACCCGGATTTCAAGTGCTATCTTGCTTCATTTTTTACGGAACCATGACTTTTCTATTCAGGAGGTGTTTGAAGCTGAGAAGGGTCCTGCGATTCACTCCCTTTCTACAGCTTCTGCTCATTGGACATTCTACTTAATTTATTTCTCGTTGCTATTTTAATTGCTCTGACTGCTTTCTTCGTTGCATCAGAGTTTGCCATTGTCAAGGTAAGAAGCTCTCGTATCGATCAGCTGGTATCTACAGGAAATCAAAAGGCCATTGCTGCTAAAAGGGTCATTTCCCATTTAGATGAATACCTTTCCGCTTGTCAGTTAGGCATAACCATCACAGCCCTCGGACTTGGGTGGTTAGGTGAGCCGACTATTGAAACATTACTTCATCCCGTGTTTGAGAAACTTGATTTAAATACTTCCATTACAAGCATCATTTCATTCGGACTCGCATTTTCACTCATTACCTTTTTGCATGTGGTGGTTGGAGAATTGGCACCGAAAACCTTTGCCATTCAAAAAGCAGAGAAAGTCACTCTATTATTTGCACGACCATTGATATGGTTTTATCGACTCGCTTATCCATTCATTTGGACATTAAACGGCTCTGCTAGAGTGTTCACGGGGTTATTCGGTTTAAAACCCGCTTCTGAACATGAAATTGCCCATTCTGAGGAAGAACTTAGGATCATTCTTTCCGACAGCTACAAGAGTGGGGAAATCAATTCATCCGAATTCAAGTACGTAAACAAAATTTTTGAATTCGACGAACGAATCGCAAAAGAAATCATGGTTCCGAGAACGAATATCGTGACTCTATCCTCAGATTCCATCATTGATGAAGTCCTCTCCATCATTAAAGAGGAACGCTATACGAGATATCCTGTCGTGGAAGGTGATAAAGATAATATTCTCGGCATTGTGAATGTGAAGGAAGTGCTGACAACACTCGTGACCCACAAAGAGGAACATGAAGACTTAACTTCCTTTATCAAGCCTGTGATTCGCGTCATCGAAACCATCCCTATTCAAGCCTTACTCGTCAAACTTCAGAAAGAACGGTCGCCAATGGCGGTACTCCTGGATGAATACGGTGGAACTGCTGGTCTTGTCACGGTTGAGGACATCATTGAAGAAATTGTCGGAGAGATACGGGACGAGTTTGATATCGATGAAATTCCTGAAGTGCAGAAGGTGAAAGAAGATCATTATATCTTTGACGCCGTGATGCTCATTGAAGATGTAAATGACCTTCTTGGCATCTCCATTGAAGAAGATGAGGTCGACACGATCGGAGGCTGGTTCTTGACTCAGAAGTACGAAGTGAAGATGAATGACAGGATCCAGGAACAAGGATATTGCTTCAGGGTCAAAGAAATCGATGGTCATCATATTCAATATTTAGAAGTTACCAAAATGGATGGCAGTCATAATGAAAAGAACGAGTCCGATTAACGGCTCGTTCTTTTTTTCTTAATGAACCCCCGTCATTTCTGAAGCCATAGCTGTTCAACGCTTGCAGCTATTACTGGATCTGCTTTAGGAGGAATGGGATTGCCCTAGAGTCTTTGGGAGATAAATTTTATGAGTTGACTCAAACGAGTGGTATATTCCATAGAACTGCTTCCATTTCATCAGGAGCATCGATTCTGCATCATAACGGTGCACTCCTGACCTTATTTGCCTTAACAGGGCTAACCCATAAAGATTCGTATTTGGATGTAGCTGTTGTCGGGCTGCTTATTCCTACGATTGCAGAAATCATTTCAATCTTACTAAAACTCTATCGACCATCGAAAGCGCTGTCAATTATAACCCTCCCAGATAATATAAATATCTGAGTATTCACACCTTTATTCCTACTCTCCATATATTTTCTCCTTTAAAGTACGTACATTTTCTTCAGGACCTTAGCCCTCTCTCTACTAAACGAAAAACAAACCATATCTTCATAAACCTTTTCGTTGTAAAATATTGTTATAGAGTGATGACTGTTATTTCAAAGGAGACACTATGAAAATCTATTGGCAAATAAGCTATTTTGTAATAGGGTTACTTATTTTCAGCTATGGGATCAGTATGTCCATCAAAGTGCAATACTTAGGAATCCATCCATGGGATGTGTTAAACATTGCACTTTTTGAGAAGTTCGGCTTAACGATTGGAACGTGGAATATAATTGTCGGTGCCACCCTGATTGCAGGCACCCTGGTTTTGAAAGGGAAATATGTTCGAATCGGGACAATTCTTAACGGAGTAATGGTTGGCATGTTGGTGGATTTTTTTCTGTATTTCGATCTGCTGCCACCACAAACGAACGTAGTGGCGGATATCCTGATTCTATTATCGGCGATTATTTTAATGGGGATAGGCGGAGGATTGTACTCAGCTGCTCACCTGGGTACGGGTCCACGTGATGGGTTTATGCTGACCATTTCAGATTTGACCAATTTATCCATCAGCAGGGTGCGTATCATATGTGAATGTGGAGTTTTACTTATAGGACTCCTCCTTGGCGGACCTGTCTTTGTTTTCACAATTATTTATACTTTTATTCAAAGTCCCATTTTCCAAAAGGCATTCCTGTTCTTTACCAAAAGACTCAATACCCGTTTTTCAAATGAAAATCATTTAAGTATGTAAGAAGGACAAATTGCCAAAAGGCAGTTTGTCCTTTTCTATTTCATGACATCTCGCATGCGACTAAACCATATTGTCGATAGGGGTCGAGCTGCTTGATGAACTGAAATAATTGCTGCACCTGTTCATTATCCATATCCCGCTTATAGTAATCTTCCAAGACCGTCAGCATCTCATCAGGGTACATCAAACAGGTATGACTTCCCCAGTCCGTTTGCCTGCCTTCTATTTTTTTATAGTAAATGCCATCCAACAGGGAGAAGAAGAGATCATACCCTCTAGGAAAAAATGGACTTATCCTTTTCGGGTAATTATGATTCCAGTCTCCCCCTTCATAGTGAAATGTCTGGTCCGTTAAATCACCGATAAAGACTTCAACATCTGCCATTCCCTTCTCCTCCTAAAGTTTAAAATAACCTCTCTTATTATGGTATAAGCCAGTCCATCTATTTAGAACCCCTTTAGTTTAAAAAGAAAACAGCAGTCCCGGGATTTCACCTGGAACTGCTCTCCCCATTTACAAGTATTTACGTTGCACGCTTCGCCCATCATACGTAAATAACATATCTCGGTTCTCCACATGCGTTTCGATATGGACCGGTCTTCCCCAAAGCTGATGCAGATAAGGTAAAACCTTTTCTAAATACTTAATATCGAGCTCAACGTCTTCGAACCAGTGCTTAAGATAAAGCTCGCCGCTCTTCATATAATCCCCATCATTCACAGTAATGTAAGGGAACCCCCCATTCACCCTCATGCCTACCAGTTGATCCCGTACATGAGTCCATTCCTTATCGACGATTTTATAGTCCTTTCCTTGCTTCTGGAACAAATACATATCTTCTCTCATAACAAGATCTTTCGTTAAATAGTTCCGTAAGAAGGAAATGTCAGATTCAATCTCACGAACCTCAAACATTTTTTCACGGCCTGAATTTGGTTTCACCCCACGCTTCTTCATCTCATCCGTAGGGTTGTCGAAACTATCTTCAATATCCTCAAAAATCTTCAATCCTAAATAATACGGATTAATCTGCGTACGGGAAGGCTGTACAACACCTGCATTCAGTTTGGCAAACTCAATGGACTCACCACTCGTCAAATCCATTTCACGGATGATTCGCTGATGCCAATATGAAGCCCATCCTTCATTCATGATTTTCGTTTCAAGCTGCGGCCAGAAATACAGCATCTCTTCCCTCATCATCGTCAATATATCACGCTGCCAGTCAGACAACTCCCTGCTGTACTGCTCAATAAAGAGAAGAACATCTTTTTCAGGCTGTGGAGGAAACTTCTTCTTCACCTTTTTCTTCTCTCTGCTCTTCGGTTTTTCATCCAACGACCACAGATCATCATAAGGAGTCGCATGACTTACTTCTTCCTCTACCCATTCCACATCCTCCATCGTCCACGACAGCTTCGGACGCATCAATGACGGATCAATATGCTCATCCACGGCAAGCACGGCATCGAGGAAGTTTTCAACCTCCTGCTTCCCATGCTCGACCTCATATTTTCGCACCCGCTCTGCCGTAGCCGCCATACTTTCAACCATATCCCGCTTGGTATTCTGGAATCGCACATTATTCTTAAAGAAATCACAATGGGCCAACACATGGGCAACAATCAACTTATTCTGAATAAGCGAATTCGAATCCAATAAAAAAGCATAACAAGGATCCGAGTTAATCACGAGCTCGTAAATTTTACTTAAACCCAAATCATATTGAAGCTTCATCTTATGAAATTGTTTTCCAAAACTCCAATGAGAAAAGCGGGTCGGCATCCCATAAGCACCGAATGTATAAATAATTTCAGCAGGACAAACCTCATAACGCATCGGATAAAAATCAAGACCAAACCCGGCTGCAATCTCAGTAATTTCCCCTATCGCATTTTGTAACTGCCTTTGTTCCTCTAAATTCATCGTCATCCCCCTCTTTATACTCTTATCTAAATGTATGAAGAGAAGAGGGATTTGATGAGAAGAAAAGCGGAGCCGGGTTGGTCAGGCCCGACAAGCATAAGTCTAGGTCGCTGAAAAGGCGGCTTTTTGCCTTTTTGGCGACCTAGACTTATGACTCGAGGGACTACCCGGCGGAGCTGGACAAAAAGAAAAGCGGAAGGGCTTTGGTAGAGGCGACAAGCATAAGGGGAGGTCGACAAAAAAAAGCTGATCCCTATCACGAGATGGGAACAGCTTTTTTATCAATGTTATGTCCGGAAATTCTTTTGAAGCAGCATAACTGGAATAAGATTACCTGTCAGTAAGATTGCTGATAGGGAGAAAATCATTGAAATACTAAGTACTTCAAGAAGCAGCCCTACCCCCACCGAAGAAAGACCGAACAATAAAGTTGTTAAAGCTCCTTGGGCAGCATAGATTTTCCCAAGCTCTTCAGGTGGTGCACTTTCCTGCAAATACGTTTGAAGAACGACATTTTTTATTTGATCAAACAAACCGAACCCAAAGGATAAAACGAGTGCAAGGAGCGCAACCTTATTCCAGGCAAAGACGAGTGTCACACTGGACGTAAAGACCATGCAAATCGGAAGCCATCTATGCCTGTGCTTTGAAAACAAGCCGTGGAGCTTAAAAATCAAATACGAAGCAAGAACCAAGCCGATAAAGAAGCTGGAGTTGATGAACCCCCACCATTCTTCTCCTCGTAGCAACTGCAGATCAACATACAAATACAAAACAGCCGCAATCCAAACGGTGCCTGAAATCGACTCTAACCCATAGATCCAAAACACGGGAACTAATCCCTTTCTCTTTCTAACTTCTGACCATCCTTCTCCAAGCTGCTGCCACCAAACTTTTCTCACTTCTAAGCTGGTACTTGGGATAACAGGCAACTTCATCATAAACAACGTACTGGCGAGAAACAAGACGATGATGAAGATAAAAAGATTCGTTTCATGAATAAGTGATAATAGAATTCCTCCTAATGCCCAGCTTGAAAATTGGATCGTCTGATCGACGGTTGATAAAAACCCGTTCGCTCCCATCAACTCTTCCCGTTTCACAAGAAAAGGCACATACGAATTCCTGGCAGGCAATGCCCATCCATCTAAGAATGAAATGATACTCGCACACCCTAAAAAGAACCACACATTTTCAATATTAAGTACCATTAACAACAAAAAGAAGCATAGAAAGAGTGTTTTCCCCATTTGAGAATAGGCAATTAAACTCCTCATTTGCATGCGATTCAGCAGAAGAGGTGCCGCCATACTGCTTATGAACCTCGAAAACGTAATCACCAAAGGAACGGCCGTCATGTAAATAGCTGATCCTGTTAAATTGTAAACAAGGGAGATTAATCCTATGATATACAACACATCCCCCATATTCGCCAAAGCCTGACCGAACCACAGATTTCTAAATGCATTGGAATGCATATCTTTTCCTCCCTCTATTCAGTTTTTATTTAGGTGAGAAAAGAATGCATCACATTGGAACAAAGAACCCCTTTCAAAAATAAAAAACGATTTATGTATAGGTTTATTTTAGCAAATAGTTTCAATTTTTGCAGAGAATACTTTATTTTATAATCAATACGCTGTTGGGGTGTTAAATTGTGGCGAATTTAACATACCTCATAAAGTATATTTACTCTATAGCTTGGTTTATTGTGCTAAAATCCTGGTTTGTTGTGCCACTTTCACGCTTTGTTGTGCCACTTTGGCCGTTTGTTGTGCCACTTTCGGGGAAACTTGTTTAAATGGTGAACAATGTCTCGTGTTAATGTTTAAATACCCTGCTTTAGACTGCACGCTCACAATCCGAACAAAAAAAGCCTCCCTTTAAGAAGACTTTATCTGTTGCGCCTATTCCTGCACCGTAATGTTCAGTACTTTTTCATTATCAAGATCGTGTACTACGACTACACGTACCTTCTTCTCTGCACTGTTCTCTTGAACGGTAAATTCGAATGAATCAGCCACTTTGTTTTCGGTCATTTTTTTTCGGCCCTGGTACTGATAATCCTTTACAGGCTGACCAGGATAATCCTCTTTAATGATGGCTGTGGCAATCCGGCCAAATTTTTCATAATCCGTTGGTTGAGCATATGCATGACTTGAAAATAAAAGAAAAAATACGGTTGATGCGATCACTATTGCTTTCTTTATTATCATCACCTCTGTTTACGTTTCATTAATAGGATGAATTAAATTCACTTATTTATTCACCCAATAGTAGGAAAACCAACAAATGCAACATAACCAACTTTTACAGAGAAATAAAAGCGGGTTTTTCCATACAATATGATTACCCCTTCAAAAGGAGGGAAACCAAGTGAACAAAGTCGATTACGATCGGGCCTTGTATTACACTCATCGATCAGAATGGGATAACCTGTTGATCCTCATGGTGAGAACGAAGGATGACCTTCTTTCAAAAAGAATTGAACACTTCTTACATGCGTATCATTTTTCAAATGATTACACGGTTGTAGAACGTAACCTATATACGCTTTTACGATATATTGAACATGCAAACTTCACCTATAGTGTCGAGCAACCACTTGAGGAAACCTTTGCAGAGATGTAACAAAAAGAGAATTCCACCTACGGCTGATCCAATTAGTATGCGCTATTGGATCAGCTTTTATTATTTTAGTATGTATAGAGCCACGGTTGTTTGTACCAGGTACATTTGTCGCGGATTGTACCTGGTACAATTTAGTGGTTTTGTACCTGGTACATTTTCAGCGTTCTTCACCTGGTACACTCTCCATTCATCCACAAAGAAAAAAAAACCGACACAATGCCAGTTTCCCCCATTAAGACGAAATTTCACTTTTCACTAGCTCAGCCGCTTTCACATACACCTTCAGTTCCCTTATCAGATCATCGACTAATTTAGCAGGTTCTTCTAAAAGTCCGTCCCCTTCATAATCAAAGCAGTGTGGATCAAGGATGAGCTGTTTCGGAATGACGTTTGCATACACTCCACGGCCGACGATGCGAAGGTTGTTTAAGCAGTTGATCCCGCCTTTTCCTCCACCGGCACATGCAAGAAGTGCCACTGGCTTGTGGGCAAATTGCTCGCTGCTTAAGAAATCGAGTGCATTTTTCAATGTCCCGCTCATACCGCTGTGATATTCCGGGGAAGCTAAAATGACGGCGTCTGCTTCCTTCACTTTTTGTTTAAGTGATTGAACAGTTTCAAGCTCTGATTGATCCTGTTCTCCGGTGTACAATGGCAGTGATCCATCACTTAAGTCAATAAGGTCAAAGTCATACATCCGGGCAATGAATCGTGATGCAATTCCAGTACGCCCTCGTTTTCTTGGACTTCCGTTAATAATTACAATACTCATGTTAGAAAAATCCTTTCCGGTTTAGTTTGATGTCAATTGATGTTTAACGGCATACAAAGCCGCTTGGGTTCGATCGGATACTTCCAGCTTGGAAAAAATGTTTGAGATATGAGTCTTGACGGTTTTTTCCGTTATAAAGAGGCTCGAAGCGATCTCTTTATTACTCTTCCCTTTCGTGAGCTCAATCAAAACATCCTTCTCCCGTTTGGTGAGCTCATGGATTTTGTGTGGCGGCTCTTTTCTGGAGATCCGGGTAAGTAAATGGTTGGTTGCCTTAGGATGAAGAGAGTTTTCCCCGGATAAAAGCTTTCGGATGCTATTCACTAATTCATCGGGTTCAATATCCTTTAATTGGTACCCTGCTGCTCCTGCTTCTATGGCCGGAATCACGTGATTCTGATCGGAAAAGCTGGTGAGCATCAGTATTTGAATAGCGGGTTGATTCTTTTTAATTTCCTTTGTTGCTTGAACCCCGTCCATGACGGGCATCATTAAATCCATCAAGATGATATCCGGTTCCAATATTTGAGCTAATTGAACGGCTTCTGCACCATTCTTCGCTTCACCCACGATGTCCAGGTCCTTTTGTGTTTTCAAAAAAAATACGAGGCCTCTCCGTACAACATGATGGTCATCCGCTATTAACACTCTGATCATGCATGGCACCTCCTAATAGGGTATTTGAACTGAAATACTCGTTCCTTTTCCAAGTTGACTGTTTATCGTCAGTTCTCCACCAATGCTTTTCACACGCTCTTTCATACCTTGGATTCCTACTGACGGTAAGGACTGTTTCCTGTCATATTGAAATCCGTATCCTTTATCTTCTATCGTTAATCGAATCGATTGTGCTTCACTTTTTAATGTATAGAATATGTTCTTTTCACCCGAATGTTTTTTACAATTATTCAATGCTTCCTGACTGACACGCCACAATACTTCTTCAATTTTAGAGCTTAGGGATAGAACTCCCTCTACTTTCATTTCAAGGGCTAAACCGAGCATGTCTGCGTATCCTTTAGCCGCTTCCACCACTCCATTTTCCAAACCATGGGGTCTTAATTGCCAGATGAGGGCACGCATTTCCGATAGCGCTTCCTGGGCAAGATTTTGTATGGTCTTGAAGGTATCCTTTACTTCCTCTTCCCTGGTCATCTCCGCTCCTCCTCTTGCCGTTAACGTAAGCGAAAACAACAGTTGGTTCACAGAGTCATGAAGATCTCTTGCCAGTCGGTTCCTTTCGCCAATAAGAGCAACTTCCTGCTCCTTCTTAGTCAGCATAATCCGCTTAATGGCCGAGCCAATTTGAAAGGCAACCGATTCCAGAAGAGCCAGTTCATCCGTTGAAAAGTGGGTCTTATTCGGAGCTGCGACATTCAATAACCCAAAGGATTCATTTCCGGACTGAAGAGGGACGGTTGCATGATACGTTATTTCATCCGTATCCCCTCTGTTTTCTTCTATGGCCTGCTCAATCCGCTGACATTCGATGATATTGGATGCTTTCGTCAGCTTTCCATTTCGAAAGCGATTGACACACCAGCAGCCGCCCTTTTTCATCAGCTCACATTTTCGGTCAGATAGTGATTCCGGGAGATTCTCATAGGAGACAAGCTCGTGCCTGCCATCCTTTTCAATAAAGAAAATCCAACCCGTCGTGAAGCTTGTTCCTCTGATCAACTTCTTCACTGCACCTGAAAGCATGGAAGAAAGCTCTGTTTCATTGTTCAGCAATTCGGCTATCTCTTTCAAAAGTTCGATATTTGAAAGGGATTCTTGATTCATCTTCATCGTCCTCTCCGATCCTACACTACTATTATATAGATTTTACACAAAACCGGTATTCTCAAAAAGAATGAAACGTTCTACGACCTTTGACTGAAAACATATGTTCCAATCCCAGACAAAAAAACAAGAGATGCGCCAACACACATCTCTTGTTTCATTCCTACGCAATCGGATATTGCTGGGCAAATGGGTGAATTTTGATTTCATCGATGAGCAAATGCTTGGGTGCTGACGCCATGTAGATGACTGACTTTGCAATGTCTTCCACTTTCAGCCAGTCTTCCTTTTCCGGAAGTCCCTGTGTGGAATCGGCGAAGTATGTGTCAACCATACCCGGGTTGATCGTTCCGACACGGATTCCGTATTCTCTTACTTCCTGTGCCAGTGAACCACAGAAACCTTGCACCGCGTATTTCGTTGCTACATAGGCAGAGCCATTCGGAATCGTATACCGAGCTACATCAGATGAAATCGTAATGATCGTGCCGAATTTCTGTTCCTTCATATGAGGTAATACGGCTTTAGAACATAAGAACACACCTTGAACATTTACATCGAATATGTTTTTCCATTCATCAGCCGTTACTTCTTCCGTTGGTTTAAAAAAGCCTACACCGGCATTGTTAACCAGAATATCGATTCTTCCGTATGCCGAAATGGTTTCAGCAATCATGCGCTGTACGTCTGCTTCCTTGGATACGTCTCCCTGGACAGCGATCACATCCTTAATTCCGGATGCTTTTAACTCTTCAACTGCTTTATGTATGCTGTCAGAGCTTCCTACTAAGGTAAGTTTTACATTTTCTTTTGCAAATTGCTGAGCAATTTCTTTCCCGATTCCTCTTGATGCGCCTGTTACGATTGCCACTTGATCTTTTAACATTGTGATTCTCCTTTTCTTACTGTTTTTTCCCTTTAGCATGCCCCATACCGAGAAAAAAAGGAAAGGCTTTACGCCTCTCCTACAGATGAACTTACCATCGTTTCCACTTTCGCCATGATGGCATTTTGCAGAGCAAGTAATTTACTATCGCTATCGCTTTGTGTCTCACCAATCACGCTGAAGTAGAACTTGATTTTCGGCTCGGTTCCAGATGGGCGTAAGCAAATCCATGATCCGTCTTCAAGATAGTATTTTAAAACATTGGAAGATGGAAGGTGAATGGACGATTCTTCACCTGATTGTAAATCGACTTTCTTACTTACTTTATAATCTTCCGATGAAACGACCTGCATACCTGCCACTTCTTTAAAAGGCTCGTTTCTGAAGTCCTTCAGAATCCCCTGAATTTGTTCAGCGCCTTCTTTTCCTTTAAGAGTTAAGCTCTTAAGCCCTTCTTGATAGAAGCCATGCTGCTCGAATAAATCATTCAGTACATTGTATAGGGTTTTGCCCTGCTTCTTATAGTAAGCTGCCGCTTCTGCTGCCATCAGCACGGCTTGAATGGCATCTTTATCGCGGGCAAAGTCGCCAATTAAGTACCCATAGCTTTCTTCATAACCAAATAAGAAGGAGTATTCGCCTGTTTCTTCATACTTCTTGATTTTCTCACCGATAAATTTGAAGCCTGTCAGCACATCTTCCACTGAAGCTCCGTAATGTTCTGCCACTTTCCGGCCAAGTTCAGATGTAACGATCGTTTTAAATACACGTCCATTCTCAGGAATCATATTTTTTTCCTGTTTACGTGCCAGAATATAATCTAGCAGAATCGCACCTGTTTGGTTTCCTGTGAGAAGGATATACTCGCCTGATTCACCTTTAACGGCTACACCTAATCGGTCTGCATCGGGATCTGTCGCAATCAGGATATCTGCGTCGATTTCCTTCCCGTCACGGATGGCATATTCAAAGGCTGCTTTATCTTCCGGGTTCGGGGATTTCACAGTCGTAAACTCAGGATCTGGAATCGCCTGTTCCTTTACAATGTGAACAGACTCATATCCTAAAGCTTTCAGACCCTTTTCAGCCATCTTTAAGGCTGTTCCATGTAATGGAGAAAACACGATTTTCAGATCGACTTCCTTGGCGATTTGCGGTTTTTCAGAAATCGAAATCAGATGCTCCAGGTAAGATTGATCGATCTCTTCGCCAATCATTTTAATCAGGCCGGATGATTTCAATTCTTCTTCGGATTTAACTTCAATTTCCAGCTCATTTTCCACTTCATTCACTTTATCGATAACGGCATCGGCTACGTGTGGAGGCAGCTGGGCTCCATCCTCACCGTATACTTTGTACCCATTATATTCAGGTGGATTATGGCTTGCCGTGACCACGATTCCAGAGAACGCCTTTAATTGTCTAAGGGCAAATGAAAGCTCTGGAGTTGGCTTGAGTTCGTCGAACACATATGTTTGAATACCATGTGTAGCCAATGTCTTAGCTGATTCCATGGCAAATTCAGGTGATTTATAACGGGAATCGTAAGCTATTACAACTCCGCGCTTTTTAGCCTCTTCACCTTGTTCTTCTATGTATCGTGCTAATCCTTCAGAGGCCTTTCTAACTGTATAAATGTTCATTCGATTGGTTCCGGGACCAATTTCTCCCCTCATTCCACCAGTACCGAATTCCAGGTTTTTGTAAAATGCGTCTTCTAAGGTTTTCTCGTCGTCTTTCATTGCTCCTAAAAGCTCGTTGATCTCTTCATCCAGATGCAAGTAGTCGCTCCATTTTTCCCATGATGTTTTCCAACTCAAAACGATCCCCTCCTAATGCTGTATAATAATAAATTCTATCACATATTGTAGAAATCCTTCTAAAACAATCCGTCACATGTCGACAAGATTCGTTTAGCCCTTATTTTAGCATAATTTTTCTAAAAAGAATTTGTCTTTTTTTCTCAAAAAAGCCTCACTGAACAAATCAGCGAGGCTTTTACTGGATTACTTCTTATAATTAACTCCATACACATCATGGCGGCGATCTTTCAGCTGGCGGACCGTTCCCGATTGACGCTGGCGTCGCAGGACTTCGAGATCGACGTCTCCGATCATGACCATTTCAATGTTCGGATTGGTTTCACCGACGATTCCGTCACGGGCAAATTCAAAGTCAGACGGAGCAAAGATACCTGATTGAGCGTATTGAATGTCCATATTTTCTGTTTGTGGAAGATTCCCAACTGTACCGGAAATGACCGTATAGATCTGGTTCTCAACAGCACGGGCTTGTGCACAGTATCTGACACGGAGATACCCTTGGCGATCTTCTGTACAGAATGGAGTAAAGATGATTTTCGCCCCTTTGTCAGTTGCAATACGGGCAAGCTCAGGGAATTCGATATCATAGCAGATTTGAATCGCGATCTTCCCGCAATCCGTGTCGAATACCCTTACTGAATCTCCTGGACTGATTCCCCACCATTTTCGTTCATTTGGTGTGATATGAACCTTGTACTGTTTCTCGATCGTTCCATCACGACGGAACAAGTATGCGATGTTGTAGATTTCATCGTCTTCTTCCTTAACGAAGTGAGAACCCCCAATGATATTGACGTTGTAACGAACCGCTAAATCCGTGAATAATTCGATGTATTCCTCAGTAAAATCCGTCAGCTTTCTCACTGCTAAGCTCGGTGACTGGATGTTCAAGAATGACATGAGCTGTGTGGTGAAGATTTCAGGGAACACGACGAAATCAGATTTTGCATCTGAGGCTACATCTGTGAAGTATTCAACCTGATTCGCGAACTCCTCGAAGGAATTAATTTTACGCATCATGTATTGAACAACACAGATTCTGACAGGATAACTTGTTTTAAAATGCCGCTTGCTGGATGGACGGTAATCGACGTTATTCCATTCCATCAGCGTGGCGTATTTATGTGATCGCTTGTCATCAGGTAAATAGTTCGGATTGATCCGCATCAGGGTGAAGCCGTTTAATAACTGGAATGATAGTACAGGGTCATAAATCTTATGACGCCCAACTGAATCCACGTATTCTCTAGGAGACATCTCCTCTGAGTGTTTATGGTAGTTCGGGATGCGTCCCCCGATGATGATACTCTTTAAATTCCACTGTCGGGCTAGATCCTTCCTTGCTTCATATAAACGGTGTCCTACCTTCATGCGTCGGTATCCAGGGTGCACCATGACTTCAATTCCGTACAGGTTATAGCCATCGGGATTGTGATTCGTTATGTATCCATTATCCGTTACATCATCCCATGTGTGGCGGTCGTCATACTCGTCAAAGTTAATGATCAAACTCGAGCATGATGCAATAATTTCCCCTTCTAATTCGGCGACAAGCTGACCTTCCGGAAACACGTCCAAATGACTTTCCAGATGCTCCACATTCCAAGGATCCATCCCTGGAAAACAGACAGACTGCATGTTGATTATATCTTGAATGTCCTTATGTTCCATGGGACGAATGATCATTTTCTTTTCGAACTGTGATAAGTCTAGTTTTTCTGCCATCTATGATCTACTCCTTCATAAAATACCTGAATTATATACCCTTATAGTGCACTGTTGAAACGAAGTTCATGACAGTCCATCTCTTTTATTTTAGCAAAGGGGGGTGTGTGATTTGAAGAAATTTGATTTGGCTATAAATATTCTTTAAACAGCCAGTAATGGTTGATTTCCGCTCCAGGTCCCCGCTTTTCGCGGGGCGGGCGGTGAGCCTCCTCGGCTTCGCCTGTGGGGTCTCACCTTTCCCGCAGGAGTTGAGCACCTTCCGCTACAATCAACTTCGTTATCATTTTTTTCAAAAATTTGATCTTAAGAAAAAAGCTCAAAAATAGAAGCACCCGCTTTGATGGGTGCTTCCTTTCATTTATCCTTTAAAGTAGAAAGCCGTTGCTTCCCAAGGATTTAATGTAAATGCATCTTGTTTAAGGTTTTCTTCGTTTGTTATCAGGACTTCCGCCTGATTGATATCAAAAGAAGCGACATTATCGATGACTTGCTTTTCTCCAGATACATTGCAAAGAACCAGGATTTTCTCACTTCCATGCGTTCTCGTATAAGCATACACATGAGGATGATCTGCATAGTGAAGCTCGAATGATCCATATGGAATAATTTCATAGTCTTTACGAAGAGCGATCAATTTTTGGTAGTAGTAAAAAATTGATTCTGAATCTTTTAACGCTTCTTCAGCATTGATTTCTTTGTAGTTCGGGTTAATGGCAATCCATGGATTGCCTTCTGTGAACCCGCCATTGTCTTGGCTGTTCCATTGCATAGGGGTTCTTGCGTTGTCTCTTCCCTTTACATAAATGGACTTCATGATTTCTTCCAGATCCTTGCCTTTTGCTACTTTTTCACGGTACATGTTGAGGGTTTCAATATCCTTGTACTCATCAATGGAAGAGAATCGGACATTCGTCATTCCGATTTCTTCTCCTTGATAAATGTAAGGCGTCCCCTGCATCAGATGAAGAAGTGTTGCCAGCATTTTCGCAGATTTCACGCGGTACTCACCATCGTGACCAAGTCGTGACACAATCCTTGGCTGGTCGTGATTGTTCCAGTACAAACTGTTCCAGCCCTTCCCGTGAAGTTCTGTCTGCCACTTCGTTAAAATGGTTTTCAACTTTACTAGGTCGAATGGAATGACGTCCCATTTCCCTCCTGGCCCTGAGTCCACATCCATATGCTCAAACTGAAATACCATATTGACTTCATTGCGGTCTTCACCTGTGTAAAGTACGGCTTCATCCGGTGTCACACCTGGCATTTCACCAACCGTCATCGCATCATAATGAGAGATAACCTCTTGATTCATTTCCTGGAGAAATTCATGAATGCGAGGACCGTTCATAAAGTACTCATGACCGGAAGCATACGTTTTCCCTTCAGGATTCGGCGCATCAGGTAAGCCCGGAACTTTTGAAATGAAGTTGATGACATCCATACGAAAACCATCGATTCCTTTATCCAGCCAGAATTTCATCATGTCATAGATTTCCTGACGTAGCTTCGGGCTCTCCCAGTTTAGATCCGGCTGCTTTTTCGAGAAGAGATGCAGAAAATATTCCTCTGTCGTTTCATCATATTCCCAAGCAGAACCGCTAAATACAGACTCCCAGTTATTCGGCTCTTTTCCGTCTTTTCCTTCACGCCAAATATAATAATCACGGTATGGATTATTCTTCGATTTTCTTGATTCAATAAACCAGCCGTGCTCATCAGAAGAGTGATTCACTACTAGATCCATCACAAGTTTCATCTCACGCTTATGCATTTCCTCAAGCATTTCTTCCCAATCAGCCATTGTGCCGAACTCGTCCATAATCTTTTTATAATTGCTTATATCATACCCATTGTCATCATTCGGAGATTCATACACAGGAGATAACCAGACTACATCAATGCCCAGTTCTTTCAGATAATCCAATTTAGAAATAATTCCTCTGATATCACCGACGCCATCTCCGTTTGAATCCATGAAGCTGCGAGGGTAAATTTGATAGACGACCGATTCTTTCCACCATTGTTTTGTCATGTGTGTTTTCCTCCTGTTAGATCAATACATAAAATAGAACGTTAACTGCAAACGCTTGCACAAATCGTTAAAAAAATATCATATTTCTTCATAAAGATTTCTCATTTTACATTTATAATAATACCATACTATAATTTGATAGAATATACTTAGAAAGGAATTCTATATGAATAAAAAAGCAGATTCTCTGTTATTCCTGGCATGGGCTTCCTCTCTTGTGGCATCTCTGGGGAGTTTATATTTCTCTGAAATCATGAAATATGAACCATGTGAATTATGCTGGTATCAGCGTATTTTAATGTATCCGATGGTCATTCTATTAGGTGTGGCATACGTGCGCAAAGATTTTCAAGCGGCATTATATTCTACTATCTTATCCGGAATCGGCCTTCTCGTTTCCTTGTATCACTACTCTCTTCAAAAAGTTTCATTCCTATCAGAGAGTGCACCTGCCTGCGGACGTGTCCCATGTACAGGCGAATACATTAACCTGTTAGGCTTTATCACCATCCCATTCTTGGCATTGACCGGTTTCATCATCATCTTTATCGCAAGTGTAATGGTATTAAAAGCATTAAAGGAGGACAAATAGATTGAAGAAAATCATTATATTTCTAGTAGCGATCGTCGCATTATTCGCTGCCATCGCGCTCATCACAAGCATGCAAAACAGTCAAAAGGCAGAGGGAAATAAGTTCAAAAAAGCGAATCTTAACCCGGCCACCGTCGAACTCCTGGACGACCCTAACTATCAAAATGTAATCCTTCCCGAAGAGCTGGAAGAAAAATTAAAGAATAACGAAGATGTAACTGTGTATTTCTACAGCTCATCGTGTATTCATTGTAAGAGGACTACTCCTATACTTGCTCCACTTGCCGAAGACATGGGAGTCGATATGGTTCAGTACAATCTACTTGAATTTGAACAAGGATGGGATGAATACCGAATCGAATCCACTCCAACACTGGTACATTTCGAAAATGGAAAAGAAGTGGCGAGAATCGTAGGAGAACAGCCTGAAGAAGAATTTAAGAAGTTTTTTGAAGAGAACGGTACGGAAGAATAATTAAACAAAAAAAGAGGGGCTGACTTTTCCAAAAGTCAGCCCCTTTCAAGTGAGGAGGAATTTCAAGATGAAGATACTCGAGTATCTTCAGGATTAACTTATTACAAGTTATCTTCCCCTCTAAACGATCTTCTAAACGTTTTATTCGAATTTTCTAAAGCATCTAACTTTTCCCGACGTGATTTTTTAAACAAGCAGCTGATTATCCGCTCTCGAATAAATACTTAAACTATGTTTACAATCCGATTCTTCACTGAATTGATCATATGACAATGGAAAAAACACACCAAAGCCCTGTAGAATATGAGCGTTGTGGTAAAACATTTCTTCATACACATCTTTCTTTGTTCCGCTCTCGACAATGGAAATCAATGTTTGTAAGCTTGAAATCACCTGAAACGCTTCCTTAAGGGTTCCAAAATATTCAAAGTTTCTCGTCGTCGTATGTAATACTTGCATATCGTCAAATTGTTCAATTTCATCATCTGTGAAATAATCAGGGAAAATAGTACAATACATGTACTGTATGAGCTCTTGAATTTTATCTTCCTGTTCATGTGTTGATGCAAGTAAAACTTTCACCGTCATAACCCACCTTTGTAATGGTTGTCATCTCTCTGTAATAGATATATTAAGGATAACATAGATGTAGAACCCACTGCGTGGTAATTATACCCATGAATTGGATTGAACAGGAGTTAATCTAGGATTAAACACCCATATTAGATTAAGATTTCTGTCATTTAAAGGAGTTTTTTGATGAAAACACAGAAAAAAGGAGAACGTTTTGAACTAGTTATTCCAGATGATTGGAAAAATGTAACGATTGAAACAATTATTAGAAATCACTGGCAAGCTCCTAAGAAACTAATTCATTCCATGAGGATGGAAAAGGATATCAAAGTGAACGGGGAAGCGATTTCCTGGACCCAGCCCCTTTCGCCGGGAGATACGCTTCAGCTTCATTTATTTAAAGAAGTAGAATTCGATGTCCCTCCGACCTACGGAGAAATCGATGTTTTATTTGAAGATGACCATCTGATTGTCGTAAATAAACCTGCCGGGCTCGATACTCACCCAAACCACCCTGAAGAAACGGATACCCTTGCAAATCTGGTAGCCTTTCATCACCAGGCGAAGGGAGAGAGTTGCCGAGTTATGCATATTCATCGTTTGGATCATGATACATCGGGAGCGATCATCTTCGCCAAGCACCCGTTAAGTAAAGCGATTCTCGACCGCCTTCTCATTGAGAGACAGATAAAGCGTACATACCATGCTCTCGTTCATGGTCGATTGAAACAGAAAAAAGGCACCATCTCTGAACCGATTGGCAGGGACCGCCATCACAATACCAGAAGAAGAGTTTCACCTTCTGGTCAGGATGCAGTCACCCACTACAAGGTGCTGGAGTATAAAAATTCTTATACAATAGTAGAGGTCCAGCTTGATACGGGACGCACCCACCAGATTCGCGTCCATATGAGTCACATCGGTCATCCTTTAGTGGGAGACATATTATATGGAGGAAAGCCGATTTTCAAAAGGCAATCGTTGCATGCAGCACGGATTTCATTTCCACATCCCCTGACGGACGAGTGGATCGAATGTGAGGCTGAGTGTGTGGATGATGTTGGGCTTTGAGAACAAAAAAAAAACGAGCCACTCTCATTCGCGAGTGACTCGTTTTTTTATATGTTGATTATTTCAATCCGTTTTTCACCGCTTCAGCGATTTGGATCGTACGGCGAGCTTGGTGTTTCACTGCAGGCTCTACGGATTCAACCATATTGCCCTCTTGATCGACCGTTACGCTCGTTCCGTATGGGTTTCCTCCTGTAGTAAAGCTTGATTGGTCTGTGTATCCAGGAGCTGCGATGATGGCACCCCAGTGCATCATGGTTGTGTATAGAGCCAGAACCGTCTGCTCCTGTCCACCGTGTGAGTTACTTGCTGAGGATGTGGCGCTCACTACTTTGTTTGCCAGTTTTCCGTTGAACCAAAGACCTCCTGTAGTATCCAGGAAGGCTTTGACTTGAGAAGGAACGTTTCCGAATCGGGTTGGAACATTGAAAAGGTAAGCGTCTGCCCATTCAAGATCGTCAAGTGTCGCAACAGGTACACTATCTTTTGTTTCATTATAATGCTTTTCCCATGCAGGGTTTGAAGCAATTGCTGCTTCAGGTGCTGTTTCTTCAAAACGGAGTACCTTCACTTCAGCTCCAGCTTCTTTTGCAGCCTCTTCTGCCCATTTCGCCATTTGATAGTTTGTTCCTGTTGAACTGTAATACATGATTGCCAATTTTACGTTAGACATAATCAAAATCTCTCCTTTAAATATGATTTGTATATAGTAAATGGATGAAACACAGAATCAGGATGCAGGTAAATCAATCAGAAAAACCTGCAAAGCTATGATCGTAACGTAACACTTTTAAATTTTAGAATAATAGTGCGTCTATAGAGAATGTTCCTGCCCCTACCAGTGCTACTCCAAGAGCCACAACAATGAGCATCACATTATATTCTGTACCATTTTGTGTTACCCAATAACCATTTGGCCCGTGAACTTTTACGATTGCTACAATCATCGTGCCAATGATAATTAACGCTGCTAATGGCGTCAGGAAACCTGCTGCGAATAGTAATCCCCCTGCAACTTCAGAAAGTCCTGCAAGTAATGCCATTGTTTTTCCCGGCTTGATCCCAATGGACTCAAAGAAACCACCTGTTCCTTGTAGTCCGTGTCCACCAAACCAACCAAATAATTTCTGTGCTCCGTGAGCAGCGAATGTTAACCCCACTACTAAACGAATAACCAATAAACCGAACGCAGCTAATGCTGTCATCTTACTTCCTCCTTTATGATTCCCTTTGAGATTTATCTTCAAACATTTCAAATTAAATTATTCTCAAATCATTTATCTTGATTTTGAGATATATACATAAAAAAAGAGTACATGTTATCTCGAATATATTTATTTTGATTTCGAGATAATTGTATACTACTCTTCTCGTCTCTGTCAATAACTATTTTACAAATTATATTTAAATGGGGGTCTGGAGGCAAGAGGGCAAAAATAAGAGGTCCGTCCCTCATCCGGAGGGACGGACCTCTTTCATATTTCAATTAGAAATCGAAGTTGTCTGGATCTGGCCCGAAGCGTTCGTCGAGATTCAATCCGTTGATTTGGTTCATTTCTTCCAGTGATAGTTCAAAGTTGAACAGGTCTGCGTTTTCTTTGATGCGGTTATCATGAACAGATTTAGGAATGATGATGACATCATTCTGCAGGTGCCAGCGCAGAATCACTTGAGCAGCGGATTTCTCATGCTTTTCAGCAATATGATTGAGTGTTGGTTCATCCAGCACACGCCCTTGAGCGATTGGGGACCATGCTTCCACTGCAATATTGTGTGATGCACAGAATTCTCTTGTTTTTTCCTGATTCAGTCGAGGATGCAGCTCGATTTGATTTAGTACAGGCTTCTCATTGCTGTTCTTCATCAAATCTTCAAGGTGATGCTGATGGAAGTTACTTACACCGATGGATTTCACTAACCCTTCGCTATAGAGTCTTTCAAGAGCTCTCCATGTATCGTTGTACTTTCCTTCTACCGGCCAGTGGATTAAATAAAGATCCAAGTAGTCCATATCAAGCTTTTTCAGGCTGTTTTCGAATGCTTTCAATGTCGTATCGTAGCCTTGATCACTATTCCACACTTTTGATGTAATGAACAGTTCCTCTCTGACTACTCCACCTTCTTTCACACCTTGACCTACACTTTCTTCATTATCGTAGATCGCCGCTGTATCGATGGAACGGTACCCTGACTCAATCGCTGTGCGAACGGCTTGTACCGTTTCAGACGGATCTTTCATTTGGTAAACTCCTAAACCAACATAAGGAATTTCGATTCCGTTATGTAGTGTCTTCGTGCTCTGTAAGTTTTTTAACATATTGCATCCCTCCTGATTTATTATTTTACAAATTCACTCAGCTTTTTGCTAATGTTATGATTGAAAAATACGTTTTTACACTAAATTAAGGTCCGTCCCTTTCCATTAGGGACGGACCTATTTAGAGCATCTATCGACCGATAAATTGCTCTCTTCTCTTTCCGATAAACGCCAGCTTATGAAGGGGACGGGTCATGGCCACGTATTGGAGCTTGATGTCGAGTTCGCTATCCGGGTTGAATGCTTCATCCACCGCTGCGATAATGACGACATCAAATTCAAGTCCTTTTGACAGGTAGGATGGCACGACGACGATTTGATCTTTCGGGATTGATTCCTGCTCTTCCAACAGTTTCACTTTTCCAGGTTGCCGTTTTTGAAGGATCTCGCTGATTTTCATACAGTCTTTCATGCTTTTTCCGATAACAGCGAATGTCTGGAATCCTTCTCTCCTTCCTTCTGCCACCTTTTCCTCGATAATGGAAGCTAATGTTCCGACTTCCACATACTCATCAAAGCTTGGAGATTTCCCGTGTCTCACCACAGGATTCACTTTCGGGAAATCATAGGGTAGTAGATTCAGCAGTTTATTCGCTTCCTCCATGATTTCAATCGTGGTACGGTAACTTTTTTGAAGTTCGGTATACGTTGCCCTTGGGAACACGTCACGGTACACCGGTTCCCACGACTGAAGACCCCGGTAAGAATGGATTCCTTGAGCAAGATCCCCGACCAGAGTGAACATATCGGTTTCAAGTGCCCTCTTCAACGAATAAAGCTGCAGATAACTATAATCCTGGGCTTCATCAATCACGATGTTTTTTGCTTTGTAAAATTTGTCTATTCCGAACAAGTGTGATTGCAAGTATAGAAGAATCGCTAAATCTTCTACTTCATACTGCTTTTTCTTCGCGTATAAAAGCGTATAGTGACAAAGCTGTTCGGCTTGTTCCATGCTTATCTCGCCTTTTGAGTATGAAACAAGACGCTCTGGATCAGAAAATAATTCGATGAAATATTGATCCAGATTCTTCTTTTCAAACTGTTTCATGTACCCATTAACGCTTGTACGAATGGCTTTCTTAATTTCCTCTATACGCTCACTTTTTTTGTCCAAGGCTTTTGACACATAGTCCTTCCGGTTCGCGGCCTGTGTCCGTTGAAAGAGAGCTGTTTCGATCCGTTCATCGAAAAACTTCTCTACCTTCTCCACCATTTGCTTCTTGTTCGTCCGAACATAACTCTGTAAGAGAGTCTTCAGCTTTTCCATTCGGCGATAGATGGGCATATACGTATATTCATTTTTAAACAGATGAGTGAACTTTTTGGCGGTGTAGAGCTTGTATTTATCCACATAGAAGTCCTTCGACGTATAAAATCGCTGTTCAATTTCTTCTATATAATCATCAAGTATTCTCCTGAATGCTTTGGAGCCTTTGAATCCTGATATCCACGAGGCAGTCTCTACGCCTTCATCATGGGTTTCGATTAACTGAATGAGCTTGTTATCTTCTACTAGTTTCAGCTTCTTTTCAAGGCAGGTCATGACATAATCCTTGAACGTCGTTTGTCTTACACGTTCTACCCCAAGTTCCGGCAATGCCTCTGAAATATAGTCAATGAATAAATTACTGGGCGCTAGGATCATTAGTTGTCTGGGATCAAAATGTTGTTTGTAATTGTAAATAAAATATGAAATCCGGTGAAGGGCGATCGTTGTTTTCCCGCTGCCCGCCGCTCCTTGAACAATGATTGGCTTGTTTAAATCTGCCCGGATGATCCGGTTTTGTTCTTCTTGAATGGTGGAAATGATCTCGGTTAAACGATTGCTGGAGCTTTTGGCTAATGAATCCTGAAGCAGTTCATCTGTGGTTGTTAAGTCAATATCCCTAATTTCTTCTAACAAACCATCCTCAATCATGTACTGACGCTTTAAAGAAAGATCTCCTTCGTACGTCTCGTCTTCCGCTTCATACGAAACGTCACCGATTCTTCCTTCGTAGTAAAGGTTCGCTATGGGAGAACGCCAGTCCACAATGATTTGTTCTTGATTTTCGCGCTGATACAAAGAGGTCTTGCCGATATAATGCTTCTCTACTTTGTCAGAACCCTTATGTTGAAAATCAATTCGAGCAAAGTAAGGCTTGTTCTTCGCTTTAAGAAGGGATTCCAATTCTTCCTTCGACATCTCAAAAAAGCTTGAGTTGGTCAATATATCAATGTAGGCCGCACTGGATTCGCCCCAATCAATATCTCCAAAAGCTTTTTCCATGTTTTCCTTATACTTTTCCTTACTCGTCTGGGATGTGCTGATGACTACATCAATGTAGCGCTTCGTAAACTCCAGGCGTTCTGATTCAGTTGAAAAATCGGGATGAATAGTTGATTCCTTCGTCATACATTTCTCCTTCCAAATGTTAGTAGCCGCAATGGAGAAAAAAACGTCTCATCAATACCACTAAGGTAACGACTCTCAGTGGATGAACACGATCATACCGAAAAGCGGAGGCGGCTTGGTCAGGCCCGACAAGCATAAGACGAGCATGCCGAAAAGGCGTTCTTTGCCTTTTTGGCATGCTTGACTTATGACCTCGAGGGACTAGCCGCCGGAGCTTTGACATCTCGAAAAAGACTTAACGAAATCTGTATAAATTATGTAGGCGTTTGGGAGCAGGAATATATATTATCAGATAATTAGGATAATATCAATAGAGAAAAGCGTAAGGACTTTGCCCAGAGGCGACAAGCATAAGGCGGGCATGCCGGAAAGGCGCCTTTTGCCTTTTTGGCATGCCTGTCTTATGACCTCGAGCCTCTAAGCCCTGGAGCTGGACAACTCGACACCCCAGTACCCTGAACCAATAAAGTGATCAAAATCAAAAAAACCTCCACCTATACAGATGAAGGGTCTTTCATACAATCCACGGGAAACACAATTTGAAAACTCGTCCCCTTACCAACTCGACTTTCAACAGTAATGACGCCACTCATCGCTTCAATGATCCGATAGGAAACCATAAGTCCAAGACCAGTCCCTTTTTCCTTCGTAGAAAAATAAGGTTCTCCCAGTCTGGCGTGTTGTTCAGAGGTCATCCCGACTCCAGTGTCAGTGATGGTGATGCTGACGTTCTCCTTTTGAACCTTCGAAAGTATCGTCAGAGTACCTCCTTTTGGCATGGATTCAATCGCATTTTTGATGATGTTTAGAAATGCTTGCTGAAAGCTTCGTGTATTGCCGACGATGGTGGCGTCCATGATGCTTTTATGTACGTCCACCGATTGCTGGTTGCTCAGGGGCTCTACCATATCAATCAGCTTATTGAGTTGTTCAGAAATGGAGATGTTCTCCACATGATCAGGGTCAGGCTTGGCGAATGTAAGATAGTCATTGATGATATCTTCTGCCCGGTTCAGTTCTGATGATGCGATGGATAAGTACTGCTCTTTTTTTCCGACTGGAAGATTTTCTTGATTGAGCAATCTTAGAAATCCTTTAATAACCGTTAACGGATTCTTCACTTCGTGTGAAATGCTGGCTGCCAGTTGAGCGAGTACTTCCATTTTCTCTATCTTCACGAGTGCTTGTTTGATTTGAATCTGTTTAAGCAATGTTTCACATATGTATGTCAAGATGAGCATTCCCACTGAAGGGAGTAAGATGAAATTAATGAGATAGCTTTCATCAATCACAAACACGGTCATGGCCTTAGCAATAAGGGCTGCTACGATGGAATGAATGGTAAAGAGAATCACTGAGAATATGATCTTCTTACGGCTCGATAACCGGTTGAAATCAAACCATTTCATCCCGATAACCGTCAAGAGGTAGATCACCACATAAATAACAAACGCTACTAAACCCCAACTATATATCATTGTCCTGGATACCAATAAAACAACTAAAAGTGCGAGCCCTGTGTATGGTCCTCCATACATAATTCCGAGTACGAAAGGAATCATCCGTAAATCATGTACACAGTATGGATTATGATAGATTGGGGAAAGCATGCACAGGATAATGGCAATACTCAAAGAAACAAGGGTTGCTAACCTTGTATACCAACCATTTATCACCTTTCTTTCAATAAGGAAAAAAATTAAAAAAATGCTCAAAATGATATAAAAGAAATTATTAATAACATCCTGATTAAAGATAATCATACTTACCCTTTGACCTTTCACAGATATTGTCTACTTTATAGAAATTCTACCATACTACTAAACAAATCGTTACAATTATATATGTAATCGTACATTTAAATAAGAGAACTCTCCTGTACATGTACAGGAGAGTCATCAACTTACACAGTTTTCAATTGTTCACCAAGATATTTTGCCAACTCAAGCATCCCGTATTGTCCGTACTTCGCCTCGGCATCCTTGTTGTAATTTGTATTGGTGTTCACATCATACGTGTAGATGGTGCCTTCTTTGTCTTGAATGAATTCAATCCCTGCTACATCAATCCGGTTTTCTTTTAAGAATGCTTCGTAAGATGAGAGGATGCCATGGGAAAAGTTTTCCCTGATTTGGAATTTAGGGCTCTCCTCTTGCTCTCCCACTGGACAGAATAGATCATCGACCTGGCAGACATCGGCCGGACACAGTTCAAATCCTTTTGACGTATCCACCTTCACAGCATAGATGAATTTGCCGCCAATGAATTCACAGCGTGTGATCGAAGCGTCTGGTGCTTCAATGTATTCCTGGATTAGCGTCGTGCCATCTAGGGGTTCTTCAAATGCATCACTGTACACATAGCTTTTCAGTGCGTCCACTGAATGAAACAACTGTACACCCAATCCTTTTCCCGCACGATTATGCTTGGTGATAAAGGATGGTTTATTTAGCTTTTCAGCCGCTTCAATTATTTGTTCTTTTCCAACGGCTGCAATGGTTTTCGGTGTCTTGATGCCGGCAGCATTCAAGGCCATATACTGATTTACTTTACTGACTTCCAACCGGAGTGCACGGCTTCCGTTCAGTACCTTTCTATCATACCTCTCTAACCAGGAAAGAACGCTTTCCGTTAACTCAGGTGCAAAACGATGGTTTCGTGTATGGGAAGATGCACTGATTCGATTATAGAAAACACCTTCTGGCGGCTCTGATGATAAATCGACGAGTCCTTGATCCAGAAACCATTCCTCATAAGGCAATTGAAGCTCGTCGAGACGAGTCGTTAAATGATTGGTCCAATCACTATTTTCATGAATAATATGTATTTTTTTCACGATCATTACCCCATTTATTCGTATGATTTTTTAAAAATAGTCGTACAACACAAAGTAATCCTACTATAAAAGTAGGATTTAGGTCAATGATCATGAATTTATCTGGGCTTTCTGTCGGTTCTCATCTGAATTTTCATACCACTTTTTGTTAGCTGAGCGTTTGTTTTCGGGAAATCATGGCTATGGGAAAGGCTATGATCGTCCTTCAAGATATCCCTGATTTCCTGTAAGACTTCAAGGTTCGTCGTTTGCTTCACTTTGTATTGCTGCTCCCCGCCTTTCAAGCGATTGACCACCTTTATCATCAGAAAAATGCTCATGGCCACGAAAAGAAAGTCTACAAGTGCTTGTAGGAACTTTCCCAATTCAATCACCTCTGCTCCAATTCGAAGGTGCAGGCCTTCTAAGTTAATGCCGCCAAATAAAATTCCGATTGCCGGCATCATCATGTCTTGAACGAGAGACTCCACAATCTTGCCAAACGCTGAACCAATGATGACTGCAATCGCTAAATCAATTACATTCCCCCTTGAAATGAATTGTTTAAATTCAGATCACATGATGAATTCACCTACCGCTTCATTACTCTTAACATATGGCAGAAACGAGTGAGTTATGAAGACAAAGGCAAAAAAGCTACATAAGATATTTCCCTACAATGGCAAGCAACACAATAAAAGCGACTACGCCCATTAGGATGATTAACATTTTTTCTTCTTTATTCCCTAACATTCTTTTCGCCTCCTCTATTTCTTAAGGAACTTATACGGTCCCTCTTTCAAATAATTTCGTTTCCAGTATCACGGGGCGAGGGTCCTTATTTTCAAGAAATAGTTTAAACGATTCTTCTCCCACTTTTCGTATCGGTACCTCAAAGGATGTAATGTCCAGGGCATTGGCAATGGGATGATTGTCAAAGCTTAAGATAGCCAAATCATCGGGTATCCTGACCCCTCTTTTCCCTGCCTCTGTCACCATACCGGCTGAAACCTGATCACTCGTTACGATAAGGGCTGATGGCTTTTCTTTCAGCTGTTCCCAGGTCTTCACCACGTCTCTTCCATCATGCAGGTGATAGCAGTCATTGAAGATCCACTCATCACGCACAGGATGGCCGGCAGCTTCTGAGCTATCGTAATACCCCCGGATTCTCTCTTCACTATTCGTCCCAAACATTCGATGCAGGCATAGACCTATGCGGGAGTGACCCTTTGAATAAAGATATTCGAGACCATTCCTAACCCCTTGATAGTGATCGATATATATTTTTTTACACGAGTGACCGTACACATTTTCACAAAAAACAACATTGGCATTTTCCATGAACGGAGTGAGAACATCCAGTGAATTTGAACGTGACGTTAAGATCAATCCGTCTACTTCCTTCATTTGCAGACGATGAAAGGCATCAAGTTCGGCTCCCTTGTCATAATTCGTTTGAAAAAGTTGAAGATGATATCCATGCTTTAATGCTTCCCCTGCAATACCTTGAAGAATTTCTCCGAAGTAAGGAAGATTCAAATACGGCAAAACAACTCCTATGCTATAGGTCTTGCCTTTTGATAAATGGACAGCGTTTGCGTTTTTTATATAATTTAATTGCTCGACAGCCTCGAGAACCTTCTGACGTTTTTCTTCTTTCACATAAGGGTGTTCATTCAATACCCTTGAAACCGTTGAAACAGATACTCCCGCAAGCTTCGCGATACTGCGAATATTTGTCATACCCATACACCTCATTAAATATTCTGAATGGCCCACCTGTCCATATTACGCAAAAACTTAAATAAAACGCTTGCTCTGAAACGCGTTTCACACTTTAAAGTTAATCATGCAAAGGGTCACATTGGATTTCCTACCCCTAAAACATGATAAGGAGGCTATACTATGTTTGGTATTTTATTCTTACCCGTACTGTGTATCATCATCATCGGAGGAAGCTACGCCGCATTAAAGCCCATCCATTTCTATACTCCCCACGATCAACAGGATCCATTTGAGCACATATACAACAATAAACTCAACTAGTTCAATTGCCTGCCTTCAACGAAGCAGGCTTTTATTTTACCCACTTCACTGCCCACCCCTGGACGGCCTCCACCACGGGCTCCAGTTCTCTTCCCTTTTTCGTCAGGCTATAAAGGACTTTGACCGGCTTTTCGTCGAGAACTTCCCGATAAACGATTCCGTTTTCCTCCAGTTCCTTTAATCTGTCGGTCAACACCTTTTGACTGATATTCGGTATTTCTGCATTTAAATCTTTAAAACGGCACGTTCCTTCCAACAATACCTTTATGATGATCCCGATCCAGCGTTTGCCTAATAGTTCAAAGGCAGCGGCATATTTAGGGCAAAGTTTTGTTTCCATTTCAGTTAACACATCCTAAATTGTTATCCCTTGACGCATACTAAAACGTCGGTTATATTGTTCATATTACTTATACACTTACAAAAAGTAAGTAACATACAATTATATACCATATTATAACACTTTTTAAACATCAAGGAGGCTTTATCATGGATAACTTCTTTCAAGTCGTCGATGAACGACGCTCAACGAAAGTATACGACCCTCAAGTGGAGATCCCTCGTGAGGAATTAGTCAGCCTGCTCGAAACAGCAGGAAAAGCACCATCTGCCTGGAATCTTCAACAGTGGAAGTTCCTGGTATTCGATCGTAAAGAAGTTCAAGAAAGCTTACTTCCGATTGCTTATCATCAACAACAGGTTCATGATGCTTCTGCAGTTGTTGCTATACTTGGTGACCTGGAAGCCAATAAGAATGTCGATCCTGTCTTTGATCCTGCCATTGAAAAAGGTGAAATGACAGCTGAAATCAAAGAGGTACTGAAGAAACAAATAGACGGTGCATACAGCCGTGACGAATATCCGAGAGATGCCGCTTTCAGTAATGCTTCCTTAGCTGCTATGCAATTCATGCTTGCTGCAAAAGCGAAGGGCTGGGATACTTGCCCGATCGGCGGTTTCAATCCGGCAGCTCTCGTATCCGAATTCAATGTGTCGGAGCGCTATATCCCGATTATGCTGATTACAATCGGAAAACCACTTCAAGTAGCACGAAAATCAGATCGTTTAGATATCCGCAACTTAATTGATTGGGCGGAATAAGCCTATGAAAAAGCCGCATCCTTAGGGGATGCGGCTTTTTCAGTCTGTTAAAAGAGTACGCTCTTTTCAATCTGTTTCATTTCATAGAAGTAGCCTTTTTTCCTCATGAGCTCATCAAAACTTCCTGCTTCTACAACCTCTCCCTGATCCATGACAACGATTTGATCCATGTTTTCAAGACCAGTTAAACGATGACAGATCAGAATCAACGTGTCTCCACCGGCCACTGTATAAAGATGGTCAAAGATCTCTTTCTCCGTCAACGCATCAACCGAAGACGTCGGTTCATCCAGCATCCATAAGGGTGACCCCTTCAACAATGTCCTTGCAATCGCCAATCGCTGCTTTTCTCCTCCAGAAAGATTCTCTCCTTTTTCCAGTACAGTGTCCTCTAACGAAAAGTTGCGCAGCTTCACTTTTTCTAATGCCGATTCCATTTCCCCGTCTGTCAGTCCATCACGCACCAACATAAGATTATCCTTTATAGTACCGTAAAAGAAATGATTTTCTTGAAGAACCACATTGGCATGCTCCCACAACGACTCTTTATCCAAATCTTTCATGGAAGTATCGTTTACGAAAATAGATCCGTGATCCACTGAGTAAAAATTCAATAACAGTTGAAGCAATGTTGATTTCCCTGATCCCGAAGGTCCTACAATCGCTGTTTTCGAACCTGCAGGCAACTTAAGATCCACATCATCCAAAGCCTTTCTTTCCTCTCCCTCAAAGGAAAAGCTTACATTCTTCAAATGAAAGGACGGAGATTCCCCGCCAAGTTTCCCGCCAAATGAAGGTCCGTCCCTCTCAATGCTCTCTTCGGGAATGACAGAAGAGAGCCTGGACGCCGCTCTGCGGGAATCTTCATAGTGTGTAGGAAGGATTGCCATGGGGGTGGCGTTTTCGAATACGGTTAATGAGATCATGACAAGCATAGCAAGGTATATTCCATCCAGTTGACCTGATCCTACCGAATATGCTCCTACAGCTAAAACGATCCATGAAATAAGAAGCGAAACCAGGATATTGGTTGAATGACTAAAGAGGGAATGGATACCCTCACGTTCCTGTTCACTCACATAGCCTGTTGATGCATGAACAAGACTTCTCTCTTTATCCTCCAGTCTCTGATAGATTTTCAGGTCTCTGAATCCATGAAGAAATTCCGTTACCTCAGTAGACAAGTCCCCTCTTCTTTCTCTTAATGTTATTTCAATCTTTCTCTGTTTAAGAGCAAAATAGGCAGGGACGATGAATCCCGTCAGCAGAAGGCCCACGAGAAGAATCAATGCAACAGATACAGAATAAAACATCGTAAACAAAATCGTACTTAAGAACACCAACACCAGAATGATCGGCGGATAAAAGACCCTAAGAAAGAAATTCTGGAGGCTCTCTACGTCCCCGACAATTCTTGAGAGAAGATCTCCACTTCTGTATCGACCGAAAATCCCCGGCGCTAACGGTTCGATTGCTTCATAAATCGAGACTCGTAAATTAGCCAGAATCGTGAATGTAGCACGATGGGAAAAATAACGTTCAGCGTACCGGCTTAGCGCCTTTGTAAAACCGAATAGCTTCAATAGCGCAATCATCACCGTCAGTGCGTAAAGTGGTACTTCCAAAGCTGCTTTAGAAATTAAATAACCACTGGAAGCAAATAATCCGACAGAGGTCATTCCAGCCAGGAAGCCAAAAAGAATAGAATACACTATATCCTTCTTTTCCTTCATCATCAGCCTTAAGACAAATCCTAACTCTTTCATCATGTATTCACCCCTTGCTGTGCTGTCACCATCTCCTGATAGCGAGAAGAGGACATTATTAACTTCTCATGATTTCCTATGCCCGCTAATTCCCCATTTTCCATGAACAGAATTTGATCCGCTTCACGAATTGTATGCAGGCGGTGAGCCACTGTAATCACCGTTGAATACTTGGATAATTCCTGTATGGAGGTTTGAAGGATTCCCTCGGTTTTAAGATCCAATCCTGTTGTCGGTTCGTCGAAGAGAATAAGAGAAGGTTTTTTGAGAAAAGCCCTGGCTAAGGCAATACGCTGCTTTTCTCCTCCTGACAGCCCTCTCCCCGCTTCACCGATTAGTGTGTCATACCCTCTATCGAGACCTGCAATCATGTGTGAGATTCCTGCTTTTTCAGCAGCGTATTCAATCTCTTCCCGGGTAACTCCTTCTCTTCCTCCAACCGCAATATTCTCTGAGATTGTGCCTGAGAATAAATACGGATTCTGTGAAATATAACTCAGTTGATCAAACCAGTCGCTTTCCCTATATTCACTTCTCGAATGTCCATCAATCACGATGTCTCCTTCAGAGGGATCAAGAAGTCCTGCTAAAAGATGAAGAAGGGTTGTTTTCCCTGCTCCGCTGTGACCGACGATCGCCACTTGACTGCCGGGAGGGAAGACTGCCGAAATGGATTGAAGAACAAATCCCTTTTCCCCGTAGGAAAACCCGACATTACGCAATTCAATTGTGGCAGGAGTCCCAATTGATTCGAGTTCCTTCTCTCCCCAATGCACAGATCGATCTTTTTCTTTAAGCTCCTCCATGACTTTCTTTCCGGCCCCCATACTTCCTCGGCCAGTATGAAAGGCTTGCCCAAGTTCTTTTAGTGATAAATAGAATTCCGGGGCTAGCACAAGAACGAAGAAAGCGGTGAAGAATGAAATGCTTTCAAAGACGACTAATCTGAGCCCTACTTCAAGAGCAATCAGTCCAATACTTAACATGGAAATAAACTCTAGCATCAAGGAAGATAAGAAGGCAGTCTTTAACACTTCCATCGTGGCTTCACGAAAGTCAAGACTGGCAGAACGGATCCCTTCTTTCTGTTGCTCCCCTCTTCCAAGGAGCTTCAAGGTAGTCAATCCTTGCAGTGTATCGAGAAATCGTCCAGAAAAAGCCGTCAGCTTATCCATTTGCTTCTCGGATTTGTTTTTTGTCATCACTCCGATAATCGCCATAAACAAAGGAATGAATGGGGCCGTTATGACCATAATCAGACCGGTATAAATATGCTCAGTAAAAATAGTGATTAACAGTATCAACGGGACGATAGTCGTTTGAATTCTTTGGGGTACGTACTGACTGTAATACCCATCCAGCCCATCGACAGCATCCATCATCGTACTGACCTTTTGTCCAGACTGTCCTAGAAGGGATGCTTGCAGTGGATTTCTTGCCCACTTATTCAAGAGCCGCTTTCTCAAGTCGCTCTTTACCTTCGAAGCCATCCTGATTCCGGTTCGTCCATTCACATACGTGAGGGCTGCTCTCCCCACTAAAATAAGCAGCAATGCACCCAGAATTGGGAGAATGTCTTGAAATTCCTCTCCCTCTATAAACATTTTATCTACAATGCTAACCAGCAAGTAAGCTTGTCCAATTACGACTCCCCCCATTAATAGGGATGTTCCGTAAAGTGTCATCATGGATGATTTCTGCTGCTTAGCCATTCGATTCAGTTCTTTCATAATTTCTCTCAACTCCAAAAGTTAAAAGTTAGTGAAACATTTCACAAATCAATAACTCTATTATAGTAAACTTGTTCTCTTTATGCATCTTTTAGGATTGACCTTTTTGTGACAATTCCAGTTTCGTATCCAGTTCCAATCAATAAAAATAGAGAGGTACACCGCTAAGCGAATGACCTCTCTGTCTGAAAAGTTTATTTTTTCATGAGCACATCATATCTTCAATAAATCCTTCGTCACACGCTGGATAATCTCCGGAAGCAATGAGAAGGTGTAAGGTTTATACACTCTCTCTGTCCACTGATGGCCATCTTTTCCGTAAACTCCGATATTAATAGAAGGGATGTTCAGCTTTCTGATCATGTCGATTGGAATAGGGTACAACTGATCGATCAATGGAAGATTCTTTTTGAATACATCAATATCCTCGTCTTCTTCATGAAGAGAGAGAAAACTGCCATCTGCGAGATAAGGGAAAAACCGTTTAATGACAAATTCTTCGCCGGTTTCTTTTGCTATATCATTTAAGCATTTCCCTAACGCTTCTCTCACCCTCTTGCCATATTCATTTTCTTCATTCACAAAGTTATGAGGTAAAAATGGCGGTGCGAAGAAAATGATCACTCTTGGCGTTCGATCGGGATCCAGATGCTGCAGTGCTTCCACCATGGCATACGCAATCGTTCTTCTGTCTTCTCCCTCCATATCATAAAAGACCTTTTTCATGACAGGATCCGGATCAATTCCTCTTTCCTTCAGCCAGAAGATATACTCCCGTAACGTCAGCACTTCCACTTCCCATGAAAACTCCCTTTCCGGGAAACCATGATAGCTCCGGTATTGCTCAAACTGTCTTTTACTGCGTTCTTCCAGTTCACTCACTGCCTTTATTGCTGCCTTCTTCATATCGTAGAGCACTTCTCTGGCGGTTTTCTCGTATACAAAATAGTTGAAGTAAAGAGAAGCGCTAAGAGGGGTTTGAACATTATACGTATGCTTATCATCTTTGAAATACAGGCAAGATGGCGGCAGGGTGAATTCACCTGGTATATCCTCCAGATAATCCAGGTTCTGATTGATTTCAAGATTGATTTTGGAAGCAATCACAGTAGGATCGATGGATGTCAGCACATCCCCTACATGTGCTTCTCTTCCATATATATAAAAGCTTGGCAGGAGCTTTCCTGCAGCACCCGTGTAAATATATCGTATACAGTCCCCATCATAGATCGGAGAAATGAAATCGGTATTGATCGCTGCCAAATAGTCAAAGCCCTCTTTTTTCAAACGATAGAGATCACTTAATGCTGCAATCATTCCGGCATGTTCACTTTCTTCATCACCATTAAATAGGAAAAGTAAATGTCCATCTGGCGTTTCCTGTCCCGTATAGTACAAGAGATTCGCTATGTGTACGGCAATTCCGCTCTGCATATCCAATGCCCCTCTTCCAAACAGCCAGTTTCCAGAGAGGGCATCTTCTCTTACCTTTTCCTCTCCTTCATAGTCCATAAAGAACTTTTGAAGAAAGTCGGGATCATGAGCCATATCTTGAAGTGCCCCATAATCATCCGTCCCCACCGTATCATAATGGGCATGGAATAATACAGTTTTCGAAGACGTTCCTTTCACGAGAGCAATCACGTTTTTCCTTCCTGTAGGATCGTTCGGAACTTCTTGGAGCCAGACTCGATCAGGATGCTCCTGAAAATAAGGAAATGAAGAAATCATTTCATATATATACTGGGCTTTTTCACTTTCGCCAATTGTTCCATTATAGCTTTTCAGAGCGACTAAAGATCGTGTGATGAGTTCAATCTGCTCGGAGATTGATTTGTTTATTAATTGTGTATACACGTTAGTACCGCTCCTTTCCTTAAGAAATGTCAGCTTATGCGTGGTTAATCGTTTACTTACTGGGCATTATAGAGACTGATTCTTCTATAATTGATAACATCTTATCGAAAATGATATGGGTTTGGAAGGGATTTCAGGATTCTTTCTTAAAAAAATTTCATACCTTTCTATTGAAATCCGATCTAATACCGAATATTATAGAAGTTGCGCGTTTTTAATGTTCGTTTTATTGGAGGTATTACGATGTTTAAATTAAAGGAACACGGCACTAATCCTAAAACTGAAATACTGGCAGGGATTACAACATTTCTAACAATGGTTTACATTGTCGTTGTCAATCCCATTATATTAGCCGACGCAGGTGTGCCATTTGATCAAGTATTCTTAGCAACCATTATTTCAGCCGTAGCCGGCACGTTATGGATGGCCTTGTTCGCAAATTATCCAATTGCCATCGCACCAGGTATGGGATTGAATGCTTACTTTACGTACTCTGTAGTAGGTGCAAATGATGACATTTCTTATATCGTTGCATTTTCTGCCGTTTTTGTAGCAGGTATCATCTTTATCATTCTTTCATTAACACCATTCAGAAAAAAATTGATCGAAGCCATTCCACAAAATCTAAAGCACGGCATCACCGCAGGAATCGGGTTGTTCATTGCTTTTATCGGATTACGACTGACAGGACTTATCCAAGCTCACCCAACGAATTTAGTACAGCTGGGGGATCTTCATTCATCTTCAGCAATATTAGCTTTAATCGGATTGGCTGTTACCCTTATCCTCATGGTCTTACGTGTCCATGGTGCATTGTTTATCGGAATGATTGTCACTGGTCTCGTTGCCTTCTTCACAGGAGAATTATCATTTAAAGAAGGGTTTGTGGCTTTTCCACATCTTCCAGAAGGACTGATCGTATCAAATCCTCTTACAGCATTTGCCGATGTCTTTCAATACGGGTTATATGCAGTTGTGTTCTCATTCTTACTTGTAACTATCTTTGACACAACAGGAACGATGATCGGAGTGGCTCAACAAGCAGGTCTTATGAAAGGCAACACGATGCCAAGAGCACGTGAAGCACTACTGGCGGATTCCATTGCAACAACTGTAGGGGCGATGTTTGGGACAAGTCCTACGTCCGCTTATATTGAATCTTCAGCCGGTGTTTCCGCTGGAGGAAGAACAGGATTAACAACATTAACGGTTTCTATTCTGTTCATCGCTGCTGCATTCTTCGGTCCTCTTGTAAGTGCCGTATCAGGAATTTCAGCCATTACAGCTCCTGCCCTTATCATCGTAGGAAGCTTAATGATGGGGAGCATTTCTCATATTAAATGGGATCAGTTAGATGAAGCCTTCCCTGCATTTCTAATCATTCTTAGCATGCCGTTAACATCAAGCATCGCAACCGGGATAGCTCTCGGATTCATATCTTATCCATTATTAAAAGTAGTAAAAGGGCAATGGAAGCAGGTACACCCACTCGTGTATATCTTTGCCGTCCTGTTCTTCTATCAGCTGGCATTCCTTCCTCATTAACTCGATATAGATACTCGAAAGACCGTTCATAATGAACGGTCTTTTTGTGGTGCAAATTCAGCTGGTTGTGTCCATATTCTCTTGACGCTTTTTAGATTTTTGTCATCAAAAGTTAAACAATATATATCCGGCATTTCAAGCTTTCTCCAAAACCTGATATCATATTGAGGATCAAAGTAACTCATGATCAGAACCATGATATTACCGTGTGTTCCAATCGCAACGTTTTTCCCATTATATTCTTCAATGATCTTAAATATCCCTTGTACGCCCCTTTTTTGAGCGATGAGATTCGACTCTCCACCTTCTAAGGAAAAAGCAGGATCCTCCCACACCGATGAGATTGCCTCCTCAAAGTTTTGAACTGGTTTTCCAGAGAGTGTTCGTTCTCTCATTTCTTCATACAAATTGATTCCCTCACCAATATGGCGGGCTGTCCCTTCAACGGTTTCCACCGCCCTTTTATACGGACTGGAACATACTGCATCAATCTCTTCATTCTTTAATAATTCCGTTACATGCTCAGCATCCACTTTACCTTTGCCTGATAAGGGTCTGGTTAACTCCTCGGGGGTGTATTCCGAGTGAGCATGCCTCACTAGATACAGTTGTGTAATTGCCAACTTCTTTCACTCCTTTTTACTTTCCAGCCATAAAAATGAGCCGTCATGCAGAACAGCCACCCTTATTTCCACACCACGTCCAATTGACCAGCATAAAATGTTATCGCCTTTTTATAAGGTTCGATGGTGGAGTCTTGTGATGATTCTCCAATACATGTCAGGAGCAGCTCCATTGCTTGACTGTGTTCGTTCAAATTATAGAGGGTCATAGAATAAAAGACCGTCAACACTTTATTTTCAGGAAATCGTCCGATTCCTTTCTCGAACACCGATTTGCTTTTTTCATACTCTCCCAATGTCCGATATGTACTCCCTAATCCAAGATAGGCGCCTTGTAAATCTTTATCATCCAGTCCCAATTGAATCGAATTCTCGTAATAAGGAACGGCTTCGCTTTCGAGTCCCATTGCGTCATGGCTCCATGCACATTGGTAATGGAGAAAACCATTATCTGGTTCTTCCCCAATCAATCGCTTCCACCTTTCAATGGAAGCTGTGTATTCTCCCGACTCTCTCAATGCAATGGCTTCTTCTATTTTTCTATTCATTTGAAAGTCACCCATTTATTCGGGAATGAACTCCATCAACCAGGAATCATGGTGTTCGCCTTCATGAAGTTCATGCTCCCGTAGTATTCTCGCTTTACTATATCCACATTTCTCATAGCAACGGATCGCTCTGGTGTTCCAAGTCATGGGATCCACCACGAGGCGGTGGACCCCCTCTTTCTTGAGCAAGTACTCTACTACAGCTCGAATGAGTTTCGTCCCTACTCCCCTGTTCCAATATGTCGCTTCTCCGATGAATTGATCCGTACCGTAAATCACTTCATCTAAATTCGTGTAACCATATCGTATCATTGTTTCTTCATCAAGCTGATAATACTGGAGATAACCGATTTCATTCCCCTCATACTCAACCAGACAACCTAAGACGTCCCTCTCTGCCAGGAATCTCTCCTCCACCATCTGAAGAGTGAAGGGGCGGTCCCTCCCTTCATAAAACTCCAGTACCACTGGATCCTGCAACCACCTTGCCAACGTGTATTTATCCCCCTCCTCTAACCGACGGATATATAAATCCCCACTCCTGACATTCATACACACACCTCCCATAACTCTCCTCTTCCTCTATACATTCATCACATATCAAAAAAAACCCTTTTTTTATTTGAAGGACGGACCTGGGTCCATTCCTCTGTATGACAAGTTTGTGAATTTATTCACATTAATATATGTTAGGTTATATTTCAGACTAGAATAACAATGTATTTCGTGTTATCATTTGATTGTGAATTTCTTCACAATATCTCCACTCATATTCTTAAAGCTTTATTACTTTCTTTTAATCTGGCCATTGTTAGATTCATGGACCAATTTATTTACAAATAATTAGTGAATAGGTGATGACGTATGACAATCAAATGCACTAACAAAGTAGCTTTAATCGGTACAGGATTTGTAGGTTCAAGTTATGCCTTTGCTCTCTTGAATCAAGGAATCGCACATGAACTTGTGATGATTGATTTGAATAAGGAGAAAGCTGACGGAGACGCACGTGATTTAAATCATGGTCTTGCTTTCGCTTCCCCTATGAAAATATCTGCAGGAGATTACAGTGATTGTAAAGATGCTGACTTGGTCGTGATTACGGCAGGAGCGAACCAGCAGCCGGGTGAAACCCGTCTGGACCTGGTGGAAAAGAATGTGAAAATCTTTAAAAACATTGTAGACTCTGTCATGAATAGTGGATTCAACGGCATTTTCCTTGTGGCGACGAACCCTGTCGACATCTTAACGTATTCAACGTGGAAGTTTTCCGGTCTGCCGAAAGAAAGAGTCATCGGATCAGGAACGATCCTCGATACAGCAAGACTTCGTTACTTAGTCGGAGAGCATTTTGATATTGATACACGGAATATTCACGCCTATATTATGGGAGAACACGGAGATACTGAGTTTCCTGTTTGGAGCCACACGACTGTAGGCGCAAGTCATTTAAGTGAGTTGATTGATCTCCACCAGGATGACGTGCAGAAACAGCTCGATGATATATTCGTCAATGTAAGAGATGCAGCCTATCACATCATTGAACGGAAAGGCGCAACCTATTACGGCATAGCCATGGGTCTTGCCAGGATTACCAAAGCTATCTTTAACAATGAAAATAGCATTTTAACCGTTTCTGCTCTCCTTGATGGAGAATATGATCAGGAAGACATATACATCGGTGTCCCTGCCATTATTAATGGCGAGGGTATCAGAAAAGTCGTCGAGCTTCCCTTAAATGATAAAGAAAGAACCCAATTCGCTCACTCTGCAGAGATGCTGAAAAATGTGATGAAAAAAGCGATGGATTCTTGATTTACTCCCTTCGTTAAAATGAATAGACACGCACGCCCATTGGACCTCCTCATATGATAAAGAGAATTCTTTATGAGGAGGTTCTTCTATGTACGATCACAGACAACTATTCCCTGGTTTTCCTGGGGGAGGTAGCGGGTTCCCCGGCTTTCCTGGTGGAGGTCAAGGATCTGGCGGTGGCTTTCCAGGCATTCCAGGCTTTCCTGGTGGAGGACAAGGCACACCCAGCTCACCACCACCTACAGGCGGGCAAGGCGGACAAAATCAACCACCACCCGGACCACCACCGAACTTCCAACCACAAAAAACGGTAATGCAAGGAACACAAGGTGGACCAAGTGTCTTTGCAGTAGACCCGGGTGCCATCAGAAGATGTTTATTCCGCTACACGTATATTTGGTTAAGAAGAGATGCTTTTTGGTTTTATCCTGTCTTTGTTGGGCGCCGTTCCATTGCCGGGTGGAGATGGATCGGATTCACATGGGTATACTTCGGCATCGATTTAGATAAAATTGAATCCTTTACGTGCGTGTAGGTTTGCTCATGTATTCATATCCTTACTTTAGAACCGGTAACACTAATGGGACGATTACTGTAACTGGTGAGCATACACTTTATGTGGATCCCGATCAAGCCATTGTCTCTATCGGTGTTGTCACTAAAGATGAAGAACTTGAAGCGGCACAAAACCAGAACCAACAACAGTCCAGTCAAGTCGTACAATCACTATTAAATAACGGTGTGTTACAAAAAGATATCCAAACCTCCACCTATCAAGTATTCCCGCAATACAACTATGAGGACGGGAAACAAATTTTCACAGGATATGAGGTTCGTCAAGTATTTCGCGTTACCATTCAGGACATTGAAAAAGTGGGTACGATTATGGATGATGCCATTAAGAGTGGAGCGAACCGGGTAGAAAACATTCAATTTGTCAATTCAAATCCTAACGAACCCTATCAGTTAGCCCTTACTTCCGCATATCAAAAGGCATACCAAAAAGCACTCACATTATCGAGCCAATCGGGGCAGCAGCTCAATCCCCAGCCAAAATCCATTACAGAGCAATCAAGCCCAATGGTCACCCCCTTTGTAACAACTGGATTTGTGAAAGCCGCTGAAGAAAGTACAGCCGTCCAACCAGGACAAATCGACGTCACAGCCATCTTGACAGTAGAATATCAAACCCGATAAACAACAAACTGCCAAAGCAGATCAGTACTTTGGCAGTTTGAATAAAGTTGAGAGGGACGGACCTCTGATTCAGGTTATTGATTGTTTGTAAGGGATTACGGTGTCAGATTGAACTGAAAATGGATAATCTATCAAGAAATGTTACACTGGGTTGAATTTCAATGGTCATTGATCGAATTTGATAGAAATATTGCTGTTTTCAATCTATTTCTTCCATTTTCCACTTCATGGTAAGGTCTAGCCGGAACTGGCATCTCCCCTTTAAGGGTCGATTCAGACTAATTGCGTCATATTCCAACCTTATTGCGTCATTTTTAAATTTATTGCGTCGTTTTAAACCTTTATTGCGTCTTTTTACAAGTTAATTCAACCATCCCCGATTCCTGCCACTACCAACATATCTGCAAACGAATGAGCCCATCCCCAAAACGAATGAGCTCTTCCTTATCCATCAGTCTTGAGGTCCATGCTTTCCACTCTACTCACCCAGAGACTTCGATTTACGGCTGCATGCTTCCATAGCCGTTAAAATGGCTCCTTTAAAATTATTTTTCTCCAGAGCTGACACAGCTTCAATCGTTGCTCCTCCGGGTGAGCAAACGGCATCCTTCAGTTCTCCTGGATGAGTGCCCGTTTCAAGGACCATTTTGGCTGCTCCAAGTACAGCCTGTGAGGCGAACTGATAGGCCTGCTTGCGGGGAATGCCTTGCAGAACCGCTCCATCAGCCAGTGCTTCTATGAACATAAACACATACGCGGGAGAAGATCCGCTCACTGCCGGAATAGCATCCATCAAGCTTTCCTCTACCATTTCAGCCTTTCCGAAGCTTTCTAAAATGGCTTGAACATCTGCAAGATCTTCTTCGGTTACTTCATTATTTACACAATAGGCTGTCATACCTTCTCCTACAAGAGACGGGGTATTAGGCATGGTCCGGACGATTTTCATCGATTCAGAAAGCTGACTCTCCATCCAATCTATGGTGATGCCCGCTGCAATGGTAATGATGATGGCATCCTCTTTCAGGGAATCCTTTATCGATTCGATAATGTTCCGATATTGGTCAGGTTTCACTGATAAAAACACAATATCCGAAAAGGCTGCTACACTTATATTATCACTGGTAACCCCCACTCCAAATTCCCCTGCTACTTTATCCAGCGTATACTGAGTTCTGGCGCTGGCTTTAACCAAATGATCATCCACCAAACCGGATTTCAATATCCCTCCCATAATCGCTTGGGCCATATTTCCGCATCCTATAAATCCAATGGTTTTATCCATTTCTTCACCTCGTCAGTTTGTATGTAAACAGTCTTTAGCATCATACCAAATTTATCTCCACTTATAAAATATACGTCATTAAAAAAGGCTCAAAGGAGAACTCCTTCAAACCTTTCCATCATTCCACCAGCTTCCCGCAATGGGGACAAAGAGATTTTTGATAATCGTTTGAGATCTTTTTGTGACAATGATTGCATGTCTTCACGTACTCAGGCTGATCAAATAAATCCTCAGACATCCCATACCCGCTCTTAAAGGTCGTCCTCATAAGACGGACTAATAATCCGATGATCACACCTGTAATAAGGAGTGCCCAAATCATTTTGCTCCCGCTTTTTCAAAAATTTCACCGTAGTCTAGATCGACGATTGGTTCATCATGAATCAATCTGTCCCTGATCTGAGAAAGAAGCGACTCCTCGACCACAGATAAATTCTCAATATCCCATTTTTTATGAAAAACAGAATACAGTGTTAAATCCCTGAGCAGTAGGAAATGGGGGATTTCGACCACCCACTCTTCCTCTAAATCACACTCCGTCAAATATCCTTTTAAAAATGAGACGAGAAACCTTCCGCCAAATTGACTGCGGATATCTAAGTTCTCATTACGAAGCTTCCACCATACGGAATAGTAAAGAGGAATGGCCACGTCACTTATAAAAAAGAACTGTGTACTATCGTCAAAGTCAAACACATGAAGATCACCCTCATGGTAAAAAAAATTCCCTGGATGGATGTCTGAGTGAATCAGGCCAAAAGTATCTTTGCTTTCCACAAAGCTTCTAATCGTCTCCATGTTTTTTTGAGCAACTTCAAGTATGTACCTGTCTTCCACAGGTAAATATTTCTTATATTCCAGTACATCGTCCTGATCCCAGCGATGGCGGTTGCCATCCAGTCCGTATCCCTTTGTTACCTGGTGCATACGCCCTGTCAATTGCCCCCATTTATAAAACAGTTCACCATCGAACAACGGATCCGTTACTTTTACGGGATTGCCTGGAGCTTTATCAAACAAACACACATAGAAATATGTGTCTCCTGCTTGAATAACTTCCACAAGCTTCCCTTTATTAGAAAGATTGACTAACGAGACATTCACTTCATTTTCATGTAAGTAGTTCATCCATTTCAGCTCAGCTTCCACTTCACTTTGTGATCGATGAGAACTGTGAGTGAGGCGGAGAATGTAAGGGACGCCTCCCTTATGAACCTCATACACATAATTTTCAAAGTCTCCTAGCTTCTTCGCTTGAGCAGTATTACAGCCATATCTTGAGGCAGCTTCAACCAATAGTTTCTCTGTAAAAAGTTCTTCTATCCACTTTTCCATCGTACCTTCTCCTACTCTATTTCAGAATTGATTTCTTATCTCAAAAGGGCCACTTGGTAGGGAAACAGCTCTGCTGTCATGATTCCTTCTTTCACCGCAGGATCCTCATTCATAAAAGTTTGTGCCTTCTCTTCATCCTCCGCTTCATAGACAACCATTCCAACAGCATTTTCTTCTTCGTTTAATGTTCTTCCGGCAAGGATCACCACTCCGGATTCCGTGAATTCTTTCACTCTGGAAGTGATGTGGAACGATGTCTTCATCCTCGGTTGTCCAATTGTCTTCTTTATGTAAACGCGGGATAAGCTTTCATACATAGATAAATTCCATCTTTTTTGAATCTCCTTCTCACTATAAATACGACTTCTCTTACCGGGATTCCTTCATAATTAAGACTGTTTCGTAAGAAGTGGCTGATTTCCGCCCCGATCAACTTTTTTGCTTCCACATGGCCCCTATTGGTTAAAACTTGAAAAAGCTATTGAATTCTACTCAACAGCTTTCTGAGAATATATTGATAATGAACAATGACTCTTTTATTAACTGCCATTGACCTTATGATTTCATCTTCCAAATCAAGGGAGAAAATTCTGTTTAATTAAAAAAATGAGGATATGTATGAATATCAGATGTTTTCACGATATGAATTTCCTTTCTTACATTGATGGAAGCATAGAATACCTCATTGATTGCCGTGAATCCCACTTTTCGCATTTCATCCCGAACCCATTTTTCCTCCACGTTTAATTTATCTAATACACCCGTATGCAATACGCCATCTACAATAAGAGGAAATGCAAGGCTCGTCCGCTTCATCACTCCCGCATCCTCCACTGTAACCGTTTGTTTCGGGGGAATCTTATGAATCGATAAACTTCCATTCGATTCAATGATTCCAATCTCCACATCTTGCAATGAGAAGACTTCTTTCTCCCGAAGAAGCATCAGGATATTATCAATCGTATAACCGGTTTTCTTTAAGTCTTGTTTTAGAACCTGACCGTTTTCAATCACGACAGTAGGCTCAAAGGAAAGCAGTTTGCCTACTTTTCTTGAGGAGACTTTCATTTTGGTCAAGATCTTTTGTAATATGCCGATTAGAATCATTGCGACGATGGTATGGATATGTTTGATATCAGGATCCGCAATATCCGCACCTACAACGGAACCAAACACGAGGACCACTAAAAAATCAAATACCGGCAACTCCCCAATGGAACGTTTCCCCATATATAATGTGACAAAAATCATAAATGGAAGTATCGTAAAGATTCTTAAAACCACGATACCTAAGTCTTTAAAATCAACCATGAGCTATTCAAATCCTTTTTGATTCTGATAGGGATAGTTTCCCCTATCACAGAACAAACATGAAGGTTGTTTGCATATAAATTAAAAGAACCAACCGAATAGGCTGGTTCTTTTACTCATTTATCTTCTGGAATGTAATGTCCTTTTCCCTCATCAAATACTGCAAAGCTGTCCGGAATGTTAGGAAGCTTTTGATTCCATGAAGCTCTCTCACTCCTGAATTAATCATCACTTGAGTAAGAGCAGGGGTAAATCCGACGAAGAGGGTTTCGATTCCCATTAATCCAATTGCCTTGACCATGTTATGGATATATGTGCCGAAGATGTCCATTTCCCCGATTTCTTTTTCTGATATGGCTGAGAAGTCAACAATGATTGTGTTGATGTCCTCACCGTACGAGACGTCTAATATTCTTGGAAATGATCTTTTCAAAACGTTCCGGACTAAGTCTGCCAGTAATGGGAATCAAGATGGTTTCCGGGACGATGGATGGGATAATAGGTGCTGAGATATCCATGATCAGCTGTTCTGATTGAACCAGCTGTTCTTTTAATTCTTTAATTTCATTTTTTAGTTGTTGAATTTCTTGATTTTCATCCGTCATGATAAACCTCACCGCTTATAGAATGTTTTTAATAGTACCTCTCTCTATTCTAGCACTATGAATGCAGAATAACCTATATTTTCATATGTAAGTAGATAAGTGGATGACAGTGAAAAACCAGCCTTATCGGCTGGTTTTTCTCAAGCGAAAGCTTTTTCCTGCTCCTTGTGAAAGAAACTTTTCATGGCATGGAATACATCGGCTTTTTGTTTGAGAATGTAGTAACGGAAATCGTCGTTTTTAATATTCTTGTAGGCTGACATCAAGGTGGAGTGACGGTTATACTGGTTCACTTCCCCGTATCCGAACATGCTGGATACTTTCATTAATTCTTCTACAAGCTTGACGCATCGGACGTTATCAGACGTCAGGTTATCTCCATCAGAGAAATGGAACGGATAAATATTATAGCGGCTTGGAGCGTACTTTCCATCGATGAGCTCTAACGCTTTGCGATAAGCAGATGAACAGATGGTTCCTCCGCTTTCTCCTTTCGAGAAGAAGTGTTCTTCTGATACCACTTTTGCCTCTGTATGATGTGCGATGAATTCAATTTCTACGGTTTCATATTTTGTTCTTAAAAAACGTGTCATCCAGAAGAAAAAGCTTCTTGCCATATATTTCTCCCATACTCCCATGGATCCACTTGTATCCATCATAGCCAAAACGACTGCTTTGGATTCAGGCTTTAATACTTCATTCCATGTTCTGAACTTCAAGTCTTCAGTATATATCGGATGAAAGCTTGGTGCTCCTTTCATGGCATTCCTCTTAAAGGCAGACATCATTGTCTTCTTTTTATCTATATTCCCCATTAGGCCTGTTTTACGGATATCGTTGAATTCAATGTGCTCGACAGTTTGAACATCTTGCTCCTTCTTCTTTAGGTTCGGAAGTTCCAATTGGCTAAATAAGGCTTCTTCAAGCTCAAGCATCGATACTTCTGCTTCATAGTAATCTTCACCGGCTTTATCTCCGGCCCCTCGACCTTTTCCAGGACCCTGCTGCTGTGGTGAGCCGTCTCTTGCAATGACATCTCCTACCTGACTCTCGCCGTCACCTTGCCCAACATGTTTATTCTTATCATAGTTGTAACGAATTTTATATTCATCTAAAGAACGAATCGGGATCTTGACGACGTCTCGACCATTGGACATGACAATGTTTTCTTCCGTAATCAAATCAGGTAAGTTGTTTCGAATCGCATCCTGTACTTTCTCTTGATGTCTCTGTTGATCATCGTGACCTTTGCGGTGGAGGGCCCAATCTTCCTTGGAAATGACAAACTGATGATTATCCATTTGACTCAAATTATTCCCCTCCTTAAAGTTTTTTCACATTTTTTCATTCTCCTGCATACACTATGTTGACTGTCTAAACTGCATATATCCCATGAAGTGAATCGGGGATTACTCTATCCTATGCAGAAGTATCGATAAATTTACAAATAATTTCGACAATTGAACGTTCTTTTAAGGTTGGACGAGCCTATTTTTCTGACAGGTTGTTTGGAAGTTCATGAATGTAAGATGGTTATTGAAAATTGGTCATTTTTCAGGAAGAAAGCTAAATTTCTTCAAGTCCACCATTCTCCCGACGAATTCACCTGTGTTAGTCTTTTATTTTCGCTTAGTTGAGGCGGTTATAGGAGATGTTGACCTATGTTAGGGGTTTATTGCGGCGCTTTCGGGGTGTCTTGCGGCATATTGTGAACGTCAATAATTGTTATAATTAAATACAACGTTCTTAGCATATTACGATATCAGCCAAAAAAATAACCAGGCAGATTCACCTGATTAAGCTTCTTCTTCATATTGAGCCGGGTCTGATACTCGATTGTGTATCTTTAATTCGCCACTGGAACGTAATTTTTCCATCTGCTTCCCTAGCTTAATGACTTCCTCCATATTGGAGGCCATGCTTCCGTTAAGAGGTTCTGCTTCTTCTCGACGATGAGGTTTAGAAGACATCCTCTTCACCCACTTTCATTTAAGATAATGGGCCCAGCTCTCTATCTATAGACTATTACATTCAGAGTTTTCCGTCAACTATTCCTTGTCTTTTTCTTTATATTGAACAGGATCCGGCTGCTTTTTGTCCTCTTTCAGCTCTTCATTCGTTCTTAGCTTGTCCACTTGTTTTCCCAGCTGTTCCATCTCTTCCATATCAGATGCCATGGAGCCATTTTCAGGTTCATAGTTTTTATCTAGTTCATATTCGTTTTTGCTCATTTCTTTCACCTCTTGGCTACTACTTTCCCCTTTACCAGAAAAAATAAACCACATAGAAAAATCGGGAGGTGTGTTTGGCACCTCCCGATTTCACTTCTATTAACGGTTCAACAGGCTGCCCACATAGCGCAATAATTCGTTGGCGGATGTTGAGTTGTAGCCGTGTTCATCGATGAGGCGGGCAACCACTTCGTTGACTTTCTTCAGCTGCTGTTCGTCTGGCGTTTTCGATGATGTCGTGATTTTCACAACGTCCTTCAAGTCAGCGAATAGCTTCTTCTGAATGGCTTCTCTCAAGCGATCATGTGAATTGTAGTCGAAACGCTTCCCTTTACGGGCATAGGCAGAGATACGGATCAAAATCTCTTCACGGAATGCCTTCTTCGCATTTTCAGAAATGCCGATTTGCTCTTCAATGGAACGCATCAGCTTTTCATCCGGATTGATTTCTTCACCGGTTAATGGATCATGAAGCTTTGCCTTATTGCAGTAAGCTTCAACGTTATCAAGATAGTTATCCATAAGCGTTTTCGCAGACTCTTCATATGAGTACACGAAGGCTTTTTGAACTTCTTTCTTGGCGATATCATCGTATTCCTTACGAGCAAGGGAGATAAAGTTCAAGTACTTATCACGAAGTTCATTCGTAATCGATGGATGTTGATCCAGTCCTTCTTTCAATGCCCGAAGAACGTCTAACGCGTTAATGGTCGGTATCTCTTTTCGAATGATTGTAGACGAGATTCGGTTAATGACATAGCGCGGATCGATTCCGCTCATTCCTTCATCCTGGTATTCCTTCTTCATTTCATCCACATCTGCGGAGTTAAAGCCTTCGACATTTTCACCGTCGTACAAGCGCATTTTCTTGATCAAATCAATATCCCCGCGCTTTGGTTCTTTCAATCTGGTCAAAATGGTGAACATCGCCGCTACCCGTAACGTATGGGGAGCCACGTGAACATTGGACACATCACTTTCATTGATCATTTTTTCATATATTTTCTCTTCTTGGGTGACCTTCAGGTTATAAGGAACCGGCATAACGATGATACGTGAGTGTAAGGCTTCATTCTTTTTATTTGAAATGAAGGATCGATACTCGGTTTCATTTGTATGGGCCACAATCAGCTCATCCGCCGAAATCAATGCAAACCGCCCTGCCTTGAAGTTTCCTTCCTGAGTAAGGGATAATAAGTGCCATAAGAACTTTTCATCACACTTCAGCATTTCCTGGAATTCCATCAATCCACGGTTTGCTTTATTTAATTCCCCATCAAATCGGTAAGCCCTCGGATCGGATTCAGAACCAAATTCGGCAATCGTGGAGAAGTCGATACTTCCTGTTAAATCGGCAATATCCTGTGACTTTGGATCGGATGGACTGAAAGTACCAATTCCGACACGTTTATCTTCAGAGAAAAAGACTCTTTCGACTTGAACGTCTTCAATGCGGCCATGATATTCTTTCTCCAAGCGCATAGTATTTAACGGAGAGAGATTTCCTTCAATGCGAATGCCATATTCGTTGTAAAAATCTTCACGTAAATGTTGAGGAATCAGATGCAATGGATCTTCGTGCATCGGGCAGCCTTTGATTGAAAAGACGCCTCCTCTTTCAGTCCGGGAATATTGCTCCAGCCCGCGTTTCAGCATGGAAACAAGGGTTGATTTCCCTCCACTGACTGGCCCCATCAGTAACAAAATTCTCTTCCTTACATCTAATCGTTTCGCAGCAGGATGAAAGTATTCTTCAACGAGTCTTTCCAGCGCCTCTTCTAAGCCAAATAATTGATTGCTGAAGAATTTATACTTTCTTTTCCCCTCGACCTCTTCAACTCCGGCATCCTTAATCATATTAAAGACTCTTGAATGAGCGGATTGCCCAACCCAAGGCTTCTCTTTCAGCAGGTCTAAATACTGAGCAAACGTCCCTTCCCATTTCAGTTTCTCTTCTTCTTCTCGGTAATGTTCGATTTTTTTTAAAATATCCATAAGGACCTCCCCCTGTCGCTTAATGAGAGACGATTAATATACTGTATGCGCTTGTTCACCTGAACATGTTAACAAGATATATTTATTACAGACAAAGGTTCAGTATTCACGGGAAACAGCAGGACCTGCCCTGTGGAATAAAAGGGTTTCATTTTCAATTCATCAAGATGCCACAGATTCAGTAAAAAAATAACCGATTTCATTCACATCAAATAAAAAATAGGCTATACTAAAGACAGACTGTGGAATAAGTGAAACTGGGAGGTTACCAAACATGGGTACTATAATGATTATAGGTGTATCTTTAGCGTTCTTAGTAGCGATTTTCACTGCTGGATATAATGATAAACCCGGCTCCAACTAATTCATAAACTAAAAAAACTGGCCAAGGCCAGTTTTTTTAGTTATTACGCCATATTAAATTAAGACCAATCACCACAACCGTCCCGACAATCAAACCATTACTCATTACAATTTGTAGCGAACTCTGAAGATCTCTGAAAAGATCCGGAGATTGAAAAAATAGACTCGTGCCACCCAAAAGTGAAATACCAATGATCGATAACTCCCTTTGCTTCAACTCCATCGAAGTAATCTTCTTTAACGAAATGATAAACATATTCACAATTGTTGAAAGCAGCGCTGCACTTGCGACGGCTACAGGCAAAGTGGACACTACATGCACCACTTGTGGCATAAAGGATATGAGTAATAAACTGCCTGCTGCTATAAGAAATGGCAGACCACTTCTTTGTTTAGTCGTTTGTACGAAACCGGATGTAACCGGCAAGGGCACAATGGCAAGAGCAGAAAAAATGGACGATAACCAATGATTGATTCCTCCAACGACAAACCCTCTTCTTATACTGTCTTGTTTATTGATCTTCTCTCCATCATATACCTCATACATCGAATCAATGGCTGCAATATTGTTTAGAATCAGGGTAAAAGAAAACAGAATAGTCGCAGTGATGATGCTACCATTGATTGCAGGTGGTCCCCATGAAAATAGTGCTGGTAAATCTACACTATTAAGATCCCTCTGTCCAATAGGGTTAGAAGCCCCACCGAACATGGCGAACACAACCCAGCCAACAATGATGCCGATCAAGAGTGAAAACTGCTTTCCCCATCCTTTTGCTTTAATTGACAGAACCACAATAAAGATAAAAACGAAAATGGCAAGCATCGTCAGTTTCCAATCAACGTTCCCTTCTTCTTGAACGATCATCCCCTTAAAAAAGATGCCACTAAGCTGAATCGCAAGAAGAAACAAAAAAACACCTGAAACTAAAGGTGGAAATACTCTTTGGTAAAATGATTTGTTTTTCACTAATCCCATAAGGATCAGAATACATCCTGCTAAAGCAAGTGATCCCATGCCAAGGGATAGTGATTCTTCAACTGAAAGACCAATTTGCTTAGAAAAGGCTGCCAAAATAACAAACACACTTACCCAGGATCCAGCTGGTCCTTCAATAATCGGAAGGGAATGTCCAATTACTATCTGAAGAATGGAGCCGAGAGCAACCAGGAAAAGCGTTCTTTGCATTAACCCTGATATCTCTATTTCACTTAATCCAAACACACTACCAATCACAATCGGAAGAGCAATGGACGTTCCAATCAAAAACATGAGCCATTGAAAACTTTGCAGGGCTATTCTTACGGACTGCCCTTTGTATTTCATGATACTTTGCCTGCTCCGGCTTTAAGCAGCATCTCCCCAATTTTATCAAATCCTCTTTCCCTGGCATGCTCAATTGGTGATTTTCCTTCCTGATCAGGAATCGTTACATCGGCACCATACTCGATTAATGTGGCAATAATCTCTTGATGCACCTTTCCTCCATCACTCAATACAATGGCTTCCATCAAGGCCGTCCAGCCAAGATCATTTACATGATTGATATCGACGTTTGTTTTTTTCAGTAGAAGTTTGACGGTCTCACCGTGGCCTTTTTCCGCAGCTGGAATTAGCGCGGTTCCGCCATATCGATTTACTAAAGCAGGATCTGCTCCTGCTTCGATCGTGAGAAGAAGAATGTCATTCATTCCTTCTGCACCAGCGTACAGGAAGGGATTGTTTTTTAATTCATCCTTTAAATGAATATTAGCTCCCTTATCAATAAGCAAACGAACCATATCTGGATTATTTTGATACGTCGCAAGCATTACAGGCGTTCTACCGAGGGCATCCTGTTGATTAATATCGGCACCTTCATCAATTAACGTTTCTACCTCTTCAATATATCCTTCTTTTATATAGGTGAAAATCACTTCTTTTTCCTCCTCTTGAGCATTAAACGAACATCCCGCTAGAGTACTGATAAAGATAGCAATGAGCATCTTCTTCATTTTCACTCCCCCTAACAACTTTTAGGGTAACATGGCTTGATATATATGGATAATATCTATTAAATTGTATTATTATATATTAATCGTATAAGAGAGGTGATTACCATGCTGGACATTAAACAACTGCGCTACTTCATGGCGATTGTGGAAGAAAAAACAATACTGGCTGCAGCAAAGCGACTACATATGTCTCAGCCTCCCCTAAGTCAGCAACTGCGCACGATGGAAGAGGATCTCGGTGTGAGCTTGTTTTACCGGAGGGGGAGGAAACTGTTGATTACAGAGGCAGGTAGAGCCCTTTATCAGCATGCTTATCAGATGATCAAGCTGCTGGAGGCTGCAGAAGCTGAAGTGAAAGAAATTGGTTCCGGAGAAAAAGGCAAGCTGAGGATTGGTGTAAATACATTATCTGACATTGATTTACCAAATATTTTAACAGAGTATGAAAAGAACTTCCCGAACATCACCTATAATATTCATCAAAACGAATCTTCACAGCTCATTCATCTTTTAGAATTACGGGAGATTGATGCTGCTCTGATTCGACTGCCATTTTCTGCAGACAATATGGCGAAGGTGGTCCTCCAAAATGAGCCCTTTTATTACATTACGAGTGTTCCGACTTCGAGCCATGACACGATTACATTAGAGGATATTGTTCACCACCCATTAATCCTTCCAAGTACACAAAGTTTGGGATTGTACGAAATGATTGTTCAGTCATTTATTTCAATGGGGTTGACGCCAAATGTAAAAGCAGAATGCTCGGATACTGTCCTCCTTGCCAATCTTGTGGAACAAGGATTCGCTTCCTCTATCGTTCCCCATAGTGCTCTGCAGGTATTTAAGTATAAAGATGTTCAACTGTTGGAAATCGAGAACATGAACAACGCAAGCTACGGTATCGTGTGGAAAAAAGACTTCTATTTGCCTAAAACAACGAGGGAGTTTATCCGGTTAGTCACAAAACATTTTCAAGTCGAGCTCCCGGAGATGGATTAGGAAAAAGCCCGAAAAGGATTTGATCCTTTCGGGCTTTTTCTAAGATTCTTTATCTGGACGCAGGGATCTACCTTTTATTAAATCCTTTCTTCTCTATAAATTCCTTCATATACATACGCTTCTTTCCTGAAAGCATGTTGGCCATTTGCTCGGTCCAGCGATCTGATCGTCTACCAGCCGTTCGTGCATGATAATAGGAAGAAATGGTTTCGTCATAACGATCGAGTTCCCTTTTCATGAATCCTTCATCACTTTGGTAGGAATCCTCATGGTAGATGGCTTCCATAGGTAGCCTGGGCTTTACATCAGAATTTCCTTCAGGGAAGCCGACTGCCAGACCGAATAAAGGAATGACCCGATCAGGAAGCTCCAGCAGTTCACTCACTGATTCCAGATCATTTCGGATTCCTCCAATATAGCAAATGCCCATTCCCATCGATTCTGCGGCAATGGACGCATTTTGGGCCGCTAGTGAAGCATCAATCAAAGCCACCATGAATTTCTCCGTACTTTCCAGTGAAGGAATGACATCTGCATTTTCCCACTCACCGATTTTCTCGTGGCGATACAAATCGGCACAGAATACAAAGAAATGACCATTTTCTTCTACATATGATTGTGGACCTGCAAGCTCTGCCAACTTCTTCTTTTTAGCAGGATCCTTCACCCCAATGATTGTATATGCTTGAATATAACTGGACGTACTGGCAGCCTGAGCACTCGAGACAATTGTCCGGACCTGCTCCTCTGTTAATGGCTCATTCTTGAAATGACGAATGGATCGATGCTTAAGAATCGTTTCAATGGTTTCGTTCATTATGTACTCTCTCCTTCACATTCTTTCCCTTAGTATAATCCAAATAAAAAAAGGAATGAAAATCATATGATTCCCATTCCTCGTTTTTTATAAAAGACCCGGATAATTTCTTTGTCTTAATGCTTCATAAATCAGAATCGCCGCTGTATTGGAAAGGTTCAATGAACGGACGTTTTCGTTCATCGGAATGCGCAGGGCACGATCTAAGTTATTTTGGATGATGTCATCCGGCAGTCCGGATGTTTCCCTGCCAAAAATAAAGAAGTAATCCTTCTCTTCCACACTGTAATCAAAGTCAGTGTGAGGGATCTTTCCGTATTTTGTTAAGTAGAAAAATTCACCGCCGTCATTTTTCTCGAAGAACTCTTCAATTGAATCATAGTATACAATGTTTACAAACTGCCAATAATCAAGGCCAGCCCGCTTTAACATTTTATCATCTGTTGAGAACCCGAGTGGACGAATCAAGTGCAGAGTTGTATCTGTTGCTGCACAGGTTCTCGCAATATTCCCTGTATTAGCAGGGATTTCTGGTTGATATAATACAACATGTACTCCCATGTTAATGTCACCTCATTCATAAAACTCTAAGTGACATTATACCATTTCCTCCCCATAGAACAAGACTTAGCCGTCATCTACTATTGTAAAAAATCTATATTTGATATTGGGTGTATAAGCAGTCGAGTCCTCATACTTCCAATATCGCATTCTGCTGTTGAACGTATGGGCATTCACGAGAGGCTCTCCTGCAGCATCTTTACCAGTCACGATTGTTGTATGGTCAAAACGCCCATCCCCTTCGAAGTCATAGCAAATGACGTCCCCAAGGATTAACTCTTTAGCGTCATTCACCTGTCTTCCCCTTAACCCGACCGTCGAGTTCGGGATGTACCATCTCATTGAATTTGCCACCGTCCAGCTATAGCTCCAGTTCTGATTTCTCATCCACCAGCCCTTCCCCTTCGCCGGATATCCACGCATAGGAGCATCCCCTGCATAGAGGCACTGTGAAATATAATTCGTGCAATCATTCTCAAATTTCTTAAATGCTGGGTTATAGCTGTTCCACCACCGTTCAGCATACTGCACCGCACTCAGACGATCATATTGATACACCACTCTAACCTCTTTCTCGTTAGAGGTAGAAGTCTCTTCATGTACGACATTCTCTCCATATTGAATCGGAATCTCGCCGTCTTCATAGATTTTATCCTTATAAAAGGCTGCATGCCGATTCTCTACTTCTTCTTCTAAATAAAGAAGATCGCCCTGCTTAATAAGATATTTATAGTGAACATCATATAAAATGATTTGCGTTTCATTTAGCTGAGGTGTCACGCTTTGGATTTTCCCTGCTGCATCCACCTTTACAATTTCTGCATTTCGCTGAAGACAAGATTCCTTCTTTCTTCTCACTTTGTCACTGTGATAGTCTGACTGACTACGAGAGGTATATTCATCAATCACATGTTGGACCTTTTCCATTAACAGCTTTCTGATCATTGTCTTCCCTCCTCCCTAATTGTTATGCGGGGAAGGGACTGTTCAAAACAAAAAAGGATAAACTCAGGTGAATTTGTGAGTTTATCCTTTTGAACTATTTGGTTATCAGGTTAAGGCCGTTTTGAATTTCGCTTAGTACATCGTCATCTGTTTCTACTTTCTGCTGTCTCAGTAATGCCTGTTGTGCTTGTTCTCCGCCGATTTTGCCCAAGGCCCAGGCGGATGTCCCTCGAATGACGGGCCGCACATCTTTTTTCATCACATCAATCAGATCGTCAATGGCTGTTATATCCTTATAATGGGCGAGTGCGATGATCGCGTTTCGCTGAATCGGCTTCTTACCTCTCCATGAACCGGATACATGACCGTACTTTTCTTTAAACTCACGGTTACTGATCGTTAAAAGCGGCTTTAATAGTGGCTTTGCGATTTCTGGATCTGGCTCCATCTCTTCGTGAAAATGAAAGTTCATGCCCTTATTTTCAGGACATACAGTTTGGCAGGTGTCACATCCATAAAGACGGTTCCCAAGCTTTACCCGGTACTCATCCGCAAGAAAGCCCTTTGTCTGCGTCAAAAAGGCAATGCATTTCTGAGCATCCAGCTGTCCACCTTCTATAAGTGCTCCCGTTGGACAGACATCCACGCATTTATTGCATGTACCACATTGGTCCTCCATCGGTGAATCAGGGGCAAACGGAAGGTTTGTCACCGTTTCCCCGAGATACACATAGGATCCGAACTCAGGCGTGATAATTGAGCAGTTCTTTCCGCTCCAGCCAATGCCTGCCCGCTCTGCCACCGCACGATCCACAAGTTCACCAGTATCCACCATTGATTTGAAACGTGCTTGTGGAACTCTTGATACGATATATTCTTCCAACTTTGAAAGACGATCCCGAAGCACATGGTGATAATCCGTCCCCCATGATGCCCGGCAAAAGATCCCCCGTCTCTCTCCCCGTTTGCTTTGTGGAGCGCTCTTCATCTTTGAAGGATAGGCAAGGGCAATGGCAATAATCGATTTGGGACTCTCGAAGATTAATGAAGGATCGATCCGCTTCTCAATGTCTTTCTCTTCAAAACCGGATTGATACCCAAGCATTTCCTGACGAAGAAGCCGGTTCTTCATTTCTGAAAATGCACCTGCAGTCGTAAAGCCAATTTTATCAATCCCGATTTCCTTACTATAATCGATGATATCCTGTTTCAACTGATCCATATCCATTGCCCTTTCCTCCTTTCTAACTATAAGATATATTTACAAGCTTATCAGCTTACGTGAAATGGCAACGTGTATTATGATAAACTATTTTAAAACAAATGTGGAGGGAAAATAAGTGGAAATCACGATCGATTCATCCATAACGTCCAAAATCCCTGATTTTAAAGTGGGGTTCATTCAATACCATCATATCGAAGTCGGCGCTTCTCCTCAAATGTTGAAAGGAAGACTTCAGCTGTTCCAGGAATCCATCTTCTTTGATCTTCACGATAAAAATGTGACGGAAGTAGAAGGAATTGCCGCGTGGCGGGACATCTTCAAGAAAACAGGAAAGGACCCGAATCGCTACCGTCATTCTGCCGAAGCCCTTTTTCGCCGGGTTAAAAAACAGAACTACCTGAGCACCATTAACTCAGCCATCGATCTCAACAACTTCTTCTCCCTTCAATACGAAGTACCCATCGGAATCTACGACTGTGCAGGGTTCAAGGGGGATAGCATCGAGTTAAAAGTGGGGGAAACGGGTCAAACCTACATAGGGCTAAACGGCCGGGAAAACTCACTGGAAAACCTGATCGTCGCCTGTGACGGGGACGGACCTTTCGGAAGTCCATTCGTTGACTCAGACCGTGCACCCGTCGGCGAAGAAACCAAAAATGCCATTCAAATCATCTTTCTTAAGCCTTCCCTTTCTATAGAAGAAAGCGGGAAACTCACGAAATCGTTAATGGATATGTTTATCGGGATTCATGGTGGGGAAGGTTCATTTGAAGTGGTGGGTGGATAGTTGTTTCTGCAGGATCCCTGGTTGGTGGGATCCTGTTTTAATTTGTCACGCCACTACTCACAAAAAAAGAGAGCCCAATGGACTCCCTCCTTATAAAACCTACACCCACCACATATCCGATGGCTGCTCTTCAATCAAGATCGACTTTAAATTCTTCACGGCACGCCCGAAGCCTTCTTCAATCGACATGATCGGATCCTCGTGCTCGATGCTTACAACATAATCATATCCGAATGTGCGCAGTGCACTCATCATATCTGACCACTCCTGTAAGCCATGTCCACAGCCTACTGAACGGAAGGACCACGCTCTTGTTTGGATGTTTCCGTATGGCTGCATATCTGTCAGACCGTACATGTTGACGTTGTCTTGATCGATATACGTATCTTTCGCGTGGAAATGGTGAATCGCATTTTCTTTACCCAGGATTTTAATCGCAGCAACCGGATCGATTCCTTGCCACCACAGGTGACTGGGATCAAGGTTTGCACCGATTGCATCACATGTTTCTTCACGAAGCTTCAATAACGTATACGGAGTATGTACAAGGAAACCTCCGTGCAGCTCAAGACCGATTTTCACGTTATGATCCTCTGCAAGCTTCCCTATCTCTTTCCAATAAGGAATCAACTTTTCTTCCCATTGCCATTTGAGAATATCCCCATATTCATTCGGCCAAGGGGAGACAGGCCAGTTCGGATGCTTTGCCCCTTCATGGTCGCCTGCTGTTCCAGAAAAACAGTTAACAACCGGTACATTCATCAAGCTTGCGAGCTTTATCGTTTTCTGAAGTGCCACATGGGATTCTTCCGCAAATGCTGCATCAGGCGAGATCGGATTTCCGTGACAGCTGAAGGCACTGATTTCCAATCCTCTTGATGTTACTTTCTCTAAGTATTCATTTCTCTTTTCTTCGCTTTCTAAAAGGGCGTCCAGGTCACAGTGAGCATTTCCAGGATATCCTCCCGTGCCGATTTCGACTGCGTGAAGCCCGGCTTCTTTTACATAATCAAGCATTTCATCAAGATTTTTTTGTGAAAATAATACAGTAAATACGCCTAATTTCATTTGTGCTTCCTCCTATTTCAATCGGATACTTTGTCCGGTTTCACTGCTTTTATAGATGGCATCAATTATTTGAGACACTTGCTTAGATTCCTGGGGCTTCACAACCAGCGCCTCTAAACCGAGACAGCTATTGATAAAGTTCTGGGCTTGTGGAAGACTTGGATCATCTTCACCGGGAACCCAATCCGCTTCACTATTCAGAAGCATGCCGTGTTTCATTTGGTTCATTTGGAACGGGAATAAATCGATTCCTCCGGTTTGCCCTGAAATGCTCATGCTTTCTTCATCGCTATTGACGTTTGCAGACCAAGACGTTTCGAAGAGCATGGATGCACCGTTATCGAACTTGATATAAGCCGTTACATGGTCATCGACTTCAAATTTCTCTTTATCAAAGTCTCCCCACTGATTCACTTGATCTGGCATTCTACTAAGCTTGTTATAGGTCGTCCCTGTTACCTCAACAGGTGCCGGGTTCCCAAGAAGCCATAGGGATAAATCCAGAAAGTGACATCCGTAGTCGATTAAGCTGCCACCGCCTTGTAGCTCCTTGTTGGTAAACACTCCCCAGCCAGGGACTTTGCGGCGACGGATTGCTCTTGCCCTTGCCACCATTGGTTCGCCAATTTCATCTTCCCTAATCACTCGCTTCGCAGCACGTGAGTCCTTCATAAAACGATAATGATAAGCGATAGCTAGAACCTTCCCTGACTCTTCGGCAGCTTCGATCATCATTTCGCATTCTTCAGGAGTCATGGCCATCGGTTTCTCACAAAACACATGCAGACCCGCTTTGAGCGCTGCAATCGTAATTTCCGCATGAAATTTATTCGGAGTACAGATCGTCACAGCATCCACATGCTCGAACATGTCCCGATAATCACTGAACACGTTAGGAATGTTAAAGGTTTCTGCCACGGTTTGAGCAGTGACAGGATTGATATCATTGATCGCTTCAATGGATACAGAGTCTGATAGTTTTATAAAAGTAGGAATGTGACGCGTTTGGGCAATGCCCCCAACGCCGATCACTCCCATCCGAAGTTTGGTCATTGCTCGTATTCACCTCTATTACAGTTTTACGATTCGTTTTGTTTCACTTGATTCCAGAGCTGATAAAACCACCTCTAACGATTTCTTTCCTTCTTCACCCGTAACAGGAGGCTCTGCATTATGAAGGATGCTGTGAACAAATTGATCGATCACACGGGAATTCGCCTGGCCGCCCTCGTCATTTGTTTGAATGCCGCCAAGCTCATACTTCACTACTTCTCCCGTTACGTATTGAACGATAAGAGAGTTCACCGGATCATCCTCTAAACGGAGAATCGCTTTCTCCCCATATATGATTGTAGAGTTATCCTCTTTCGACACATAGGACCAGCTTGCAGCCAGGGTACCTACTGTACCGCTTTCTGTTTTCAATACACAGACAGCCGTATCATCCACATCTGCATTTTCCTTTGCGCTTGTTTCAACAAAGGCACCGACCTCTGCAAATTCTTCGCCTAGGATGTAACGAAGGAGATCGGTTTTGTGAACACCTAGGTCACCCATGGCACCAATGAACGCTTCATCCTTTTTAAAGAACCAGCTATCCTTCCCGTCAGCACTCCAGCCTTCAGGACCACCGTGACCAAATGCAGAACGGAAACTGTAGATTTTACCAACTTCACCACTTTCAATCAGCTGCTTCGCTTTTTGGTGAGAAGGGACAAAACGCTGGTTATGAGCGATCATCAATTTTTTACCGTTTTTAGCAGCGGCATCAATCATGGACTGTGCTTCTTCACTTGAAGTGGCCATAGGCTTTTCACATAATACATGCTTTCCAGCGTTTAGGGCATCGATGGAAATCGGTGCATGCAGGTAGTTGGGTGTACACACACTCACAGCTTCCACTTCAGCGTTTGCCAGTAGTTCTTTATAATTGGTATACGCTTTCGCTCCGACGGCATCGGCCATTTTCCATGCCCGTTCTTCCACGGTGTCACACACCACTACCACTTCTACGTTTTCATTGTTTGCATATTCCGGCAGATGACGATACTGTGCGATGCTTCCACACCCGATAACCCCGATCTTTAATTTACTCATGATTTTTTCCTCCTCTTGTTCTTTAATTTGATCCTTTGATTTCTTCTAACGGCTTTGCGTTTCCGTATACCGGTCTTGCATGATCTACAGGGAATGCCCATTTCACTGCATTGACGATGACCTTCTGAACGTCTTCATTGTAATAGGTTGGATACGTTTCATGTCCTGGACGGAAGTAAAATACTTTTCCGTTACCACGCTGATACGTACACCCGCTTCTAAACACTTCCCCACCTTCGAACCAGCTCACCATCACAAGCTGATCAGGAGTCGGAATGTCAAAATGCTCTCCATACATTTCTTCCTTCTCAAGCTCGATGTATTCCCCTAGCCCCGCTGTAATCGGATGACTTGGATCGACAATCCAGATACGTTCTTTCTCATCAGCTTCCCGCCATTTCAAGTCACAAGAAGTACCCATCAATGTTTTGAAGATTTTAGAGAAATGACCTGAATGAAGTACGATTAACCCCATTCCATCAAGGACACGCTGTTTCACTCTTTCAACTACTTCATCTTTCACTTCATCATGGGCGATATGTCCCCACCATACCAATACGTCTGTACCATCTAAAACTTCCTCTGTTAGTCCGTGCTCACCCTCATCTAATGTGGCCGTTTTCACATTGAATGATGCTTCTCCCAGGAAGGAGGCAATGGCACCATGAATTCCTTCAGGGTACACCTCTCTCACTTTCGGATTCTTCTGTTCATGACGATTTTCATTCCATACCGTAACGTTCAACATTGTAATACCTCCAAGTTAAGTGTTTAATTGTAAATGCCGGTATTCATTTGGTGTCATACCGACGTGCTTTTTAAATACTTTACTGAAATACTTTTCATTCCCATACCCTACACCATAGGCGACTTCATAAATTTTCAAATAAGGATTTTCTAGCAGTTTCTTCGCTTTTTCCATCCGGATATTCGTGACGTAATCCGTGATGGTAGATCCATGATCCTGTTTGAACTTACGTGAAATGTATTCCCTGCTTAAGTAAAAGCGACCGGCAATGTCCTGAAGATTGATATCCTCTTGATAATGCTGCTGAAGATATTCTTCAATCTGCTGCATATTGTTCTTTTCCCGCTGATACTTTGCCTTTGAAAGGGTTTGAATTAATTCACTGAACTCTTTCGCCTTTTCCTCTTTAAATTTCCTGAACGAAAACGAGCCATCTTCATTCCAATAATCCAGCCCCCTGTAAAATGGTTCTTGATGCTGAATTTCGTATTCTTTCAACCAATTATTCCGTAATAACTCAAATTGATTTTCCCAAACCTGGAGCTGTTCCAGTGAGAGGGCATGCCCCGTTTCCATCTGTGAAAATATTCCATTCAAGTGGGACTGAACTTGATCCCCGCTTCCCGAACGGATTGCCCATTTTAATTCATTGGAGTGATCCAATAAATGCAGCAGGGACTGTCTTTTCACATCTTTATGGGTGACGATTTTCTTTTGATCAAGCAGGGTATGCTTAAGATAAACTTGTAAAGCAGATTCATACGCTTCGTTTATTTTCTTAGACTTCTGCCCAAGAGCAATGATCGTAAAGAGTTTGCTATATTGATAGATCAATGAGTAGATTTCCTCTAATAGATACGTTACATTTCTATCATTCCAGAAGAGAATCACAAGCTCTTCTTCTTTGTTCCCATTCCGGAAGCAAACCCCATCATTTTGCTTTCGCAGCAATTCATTGCAAATATTGATAAGGGTAAAAAAGGCCAGGTCCCGGTCTCCTTGAAAGGATTTCATCACGATCGGTTTGATGGGGATGAGGGCAACGGTCTTTGAAAGCTTTGTAATGGCAATCCCAAATTCATTTTCGACCTTTTCAACCATCTCTGTGGTAATGCTCTCCTTCGCACAGAGACTTGAGAATAACCGATCCCAATAAAGGGGCTTTACCTCATTCATCACTCGATTTTCCTCTACTTGAGATTTTCTTGATTGAGCCTGTTCATTCCATTCTTTTACCGCTTTATCCAGTGTTTCATTTAACACATCCGGTTCAATCGGCTTCAGAATATAATCAAAGCTTCTATAAAAGATCGCGTTTCTCATATACTCGAAATCATCATACCCGCTTACAACGATGGTTTTGCTTTTAAGGTCAGAGGCATGAAGCCATTTTAAAAGGGTGATGCCATCCTGTTTCGGCATCCTCATATCAGTGAAAATGATTTCCGGCCGGTGCTCTGTGATCAATTCGATGGCTTGGTCTCCATCTTCCGCCTCCAGAATAGTGTGGATCCCATGCTTGTCCCATTCCGCTAATAAAAGTAACCCCTCACGCACATGCTTTTCGTCGTCAATGATGATTGCTTTCATTTGCTTCACCTTCCATTCTTATTGGCAGCCTCATGGTGACCATAAAGCCTCCCTCATCATGATTTTCAAGCTGTAAAGTGGCCTGGTGGTCATAGTAGAGCTTTAAGCGAACATACACATTCTTCAGTCCGATATTGGTCTCATCCCCCGTTTTATTCCATGCATCTGCTTTAAAATGATCCCCGATTTCCCGAAGTCTGCTTTCGGTTACGCCGACTCCATTATCACGGACAATCATCACCAGTTCCCCCTCATCCTGAAAGCAGGATAACCATATACGTCCTACCCCGTCCCGGATATCGAAGCCGTGTTTGAAGTAGTTTTCAATGAGAGGCTGAAGGATCATCTTCGGTACTGGGATCTCCTTCACCTCTTCTTCTACCTCTACACTATATTCCAGGTGCTCTCCGAAACGCTCTTTTTGTAAAAGAAGATAGGCGTTTGTGTAATTGATTTCCTTGCTTAATGGAACTACATCCTCCTCCATATTCATCCCGTACCTCATTATTTTGGAAAGGTGGGTGATCAGGGAATAGATTTGCGGCACCTTGTTCTTCAAAGCAATCGTTCCAATGGATTGCAGGGCATTATAGAGAAAATGCGGATTGATTTGAGATTGGAGAACCTTTAATTGATTCGTCTTGTTCTCGAGCTCCAACTTGTACTCACGGTTGATCAGATGATTGATCCGTTCGATCATCTGCTGAAACCGGAAGCCGAGGATCCCGATTTCATCGGAACCGAACGATTCAGACTGTACCTTCATATTCCCTTTTTCAACCTGCTGGATATTTTGAAGCAGAATCCTTATTGGTGATGTAATCTTAAAAGATACAAAGAGCGTCGCAAGGACCACTAGGGATAATCCAAGTACTCCGAATAAAATATTAATCTTTGCCACACTAAATGCGCTTTCATAAAGATTTACGTAAGGAACCCGTTTCACTAACAACCAACCGCCGGCTGAAGCAGGAAGCTGATCGTACATCATCACCCCGTTAAAGGAATCCTCTTTCCACTCGAGCGTCCCTGATACATCCTTTGATTTCACAATCCGCTTGATCCACTTCTGATTGTTTACATCATCCGACACATCCCGGTCCGAGCTATAAATCATTTCCCCTTCGGAAGAAAGAAGATAAAATTCCTCTGACTTAGCATTATATAAGTTTCTACTCAAATCGATAATCTTGTCAGGAGAAACCTCCAATGAAATATACGCAAGCACCTCATCACCGGGAACGTTTCGGAATGCCCGGTGAATCGTGACAATATCCTTCGACCGGTTAATATTCTTTTCTTCCTGACTATGGGTTGGTTCAATATACATGTTATAAGGGCTGCGCTCTGCATTTCTGAAGGATTCCCATTGTGAATCTCTTACCTTATTGGAAAATACAACGGTAGAGCGCTTTGTTGCCGAGATGACGCGGTCACCATCGGCGAAGGAAATACGTACCCCGTTAATTGTATCACCCGTGTAGAGAATCGTTTGCACAACATTCTTTACAATGCCGATCGTTAAGTAATTATTCTCTTGACTGGGTGATCTCATGAAGTTAATAAAATCAGGATGATTATAGAGTGATAAAGTTAATCCGTTGAGCTCATTAATATAGCTCTCCAGATTCACCTTTCCCTGATAAAGAAGATTGCTGCTCTCCTCCACCACCTGCTCCTCTATGGAATCCTTCGTATACAAATATGTAATAATAATCGAACTGCCAAACGGCACAATCGTCGTAATCATCAACAACACAATCAACTTATTCCGAATGCTGGTCTTTAACATGAGGGACGGACCTCCCAGGTCTCACTTATACACTAGTATAAAATGTTTTTCCCTGCTCTTGGAAGTATTTTTTCGAAATATTCCCATTAAACTTATAAAATAGAAAGCATGCCCTAAATAGACATGCTTTCTATTATTCGATTTACTTCAAGTTATCCCATGTTTGTTGGAATCGCTCAAGTACAGTATCGTAATCAATTTTCCCTGCGGCATATTCCTGGATCGTTGCAGCGAATTCCTTATTCGCTCCATCCGGCCATTTGAACCAAGTCCAAGGAATCGTCTTCTCTTCTTTAGAGTAGTCAAGGATGGACTGTCCTAAATCACCAAGACCATTTGGCTCGATGTTATCGAATGCTGGGATGAATGCAAACTCTTCCGTGATATAACGCTTACCAGTTTCAGATGAAACCATCCACTCCAAGAATGTTTTCGCTTCTTCAAGATGCTCAGAGTTCTTGTTTAATACCCAGTTATTCGGTACACCTACTGGAAGGCGATCAGCACTATCATCATTGCTGATAGAAATTGGAAGGAAGCCCATATTGATTTCAGGATTGATCTCAGTGATCATGTTCTCAGTCCAGTTTCCTTGTTGAAGCATCGCAGTTTCACCAGAAGCAAATAGCGTTACTTGTGTATTGTAATCCGTCGTTAATGGATTATCATTTGCATATTTAAGCTCAGCATCTAAAACTTCTTTGAATTGCTTGAACTTTTCGTTTCCTACAATTTTCTCAGAACCGTCATAAAGTCCGGCGATGAACGCATCCGGATCCTCCTGCTGAGCAAAAGGAATGTTAAGTAAATGTTGACCAATTACCCACCACTCGCCGTAACCAGCAGAGAAAGGTGTGATTTTCTTCGCTTCCAGCTTTTTCGCAGCGTCTTTTAACTCATCAATCGTTGCAGGCGGCTCAGTGATCCCCGCTTCTTCAAATAAATCTTTATTATATACAAATCCGTAGCCTTCAAGGTTAACCGGCATACCATAAAGCTTGCCGTCTTCATCCGTCATCGGAACTTTACCGATCGGAAGAACATGATCAACCCATGGCTCACCAGAAAGATCCGCTAACTTCTCTTTCCAAAGCTCTAACTCTTTAAAACCACCGTTGTTGAAAATGTCCGGCTCTTCACCAGAAGCAAATTTCGCTTTCAAAGCTGCACCGTAATCGGCACCTCCACCAACTGTTTCAAGCTTAATCTTAATGTTTGGATGCTCAGCTTCGAACTCATTAATCATTTCTTGAAGCTGATCAGCAATTTCAACCTTGAACTGGAAGAAATTAAGGGTTACTACATCGTCACCTGATCCAGACTCCCCACCTGATTTGCTTGAAGTGTCTTTAGAAGAACAGCCGGCAATAATTCCAAATACTAAAACCAAAGACATACAAAGTAAAATTATACGTTTCATAAATGGATTGACCTCCCTGATATAAATTATTTTATATAAATTTCTGTATCAATGATAGACCATCGCGACAGAAATTTTATATCTACTTGATTGACCCTGAAGCAATACCTTTGATGATATGCTTCTGTAAAAATAAGAAGAAAATGATGATCGGTGTAATGCCAAGCACTAACGCTGCAAGACCCATATCCCATTGCTTCGTATACTGAGCGAAAAACGAACTTGCTGCGAGTGGAATCGTACGCAGTTCTGCATCCTGTAATACAAGAAGTGGAAGCAGATAGTCATTCCAAATCCATAAGGTGTTCAGAATGATCACGGTCACTGTTATTGGCTTAAGTAATGGGAATACGATTCTCCAGAACACACCAAACTGACTGCAGCCATCAATCATCGCGGATTCTTCAATCTCAATCGGAACGGTTTTCACAAATCCATGATACAAGAACAGAGAAAGTGGTACCCCAAATCCGAAGTACATGATGATCAATCCTGGAATGCTATTCGTAAGTCCTAACGTCCCCCCGACCTTCATAAGAGGAATCATCACCGTCTGGAACGGAATGACCATGGCTGAAACAAAGATGACAAATAAGATTTTGCTGAACTTCCCTGGCGTACGAACCATTTTCCACGCCGCCATGGAGCTGATGATCACTAATCCAATATTACTGAAAACGGTGATGACCAAGGAGTTCCAGAAAGCACGGGGGAAATTGATGATCTCCCACACCTTCGCATAGTTAGAGAAAACAAATTCCTTAGGCCACGCCGCCGCATCGATCAAGATCGCAGCAAATGGCTTCACTGAGTTAATTAGTACGAAGTAGAAAGGAATAAGGAAAATGAGCCCTATGACAATACCGATAATCTCTAATACAAACGTTCTTTTCGTATAGCGATTGCCCATTACGCCTGAACCTCCTTCTTCTTCGTCACCATCACCTGAATCGTCGTAAACACTGCCACTACCACAAAGAACAGGATCGATTTCGCTGTTCCAAGGCCATAACGGTTGTTTTGGAACGCTTCTTGATAAATATTGATCGCCACAGATTGTGTAGAATTGAATGGTCCCCCACCTGTTAAGGAGATGTTCAAGTCGAATATCTTAAAGGCCATTGAAATCGTCAAGAAGAAACAAATCGTGAACGCCGGTAAAATCAATGGAATGATTATTTTCGTCAACAACGTCCAGTTTGATGCTCCATCTATCCTCGCTGCTTCCAAAAGTGAATTGTCCACCCCTTGCAATGCCGCGACATAGATGACCATCATATAACCACTGATCTGCCATGCAAACACGATGACAATCCCCCAGAATGCCGTCGTCTCATCACCAAGCCAAGGCATTTTAAAGAATCCAATCCCCGTCATATTCCCAAGTGATGAAAATCCTTTAACAAAAATGAACTGCCAGATGAACCCGAGTAGCAATCCACCGATCACGTTCGGAATAAAAAACACTGTCCGCAAAATATTACGGGTTTTCAATGCCGCATTTAACAGTAACGCAAATCCAAAACCTATTAAGTTACTAATAATCACAGCCGCAAACATAAACTTCGTCGTAAACATAAAGGAATTAAAGAACGTCTTATCATCCGTAAAGATTTTCTTATAATTCTCAAACCCAACCCACTCAACAACCGAGCTGACACCATTCCATGAAGTAAACGAATAATACACACCCATCAAGAACGGAAGAATCTGAATCACTAAGAAAAATAAAAGTGCCGGTCCAACAAAGGCAGCATACGTCAGCAAGCTCTTATACTTAAACTTCTTCTTCGTCACTGCTTTCATTTGTACGTCTGGGCTTACTGGCCCAGTCTGAATCTTTGGTTCCACCCGTATCACCACCCCTAATTATGTAATCGCTTTCTTACATTATAATGGTAGCGCTTTCTTAAAAAGGGGAACTCAATTGACAAAGAAGGTGCAAAATTTTGACTAGATGGGGTTGGTTTGAGTGTGGTGTGGGTAAATGAAAAGGTTGGGGGTTATTGTGTCGTGGTGGATTGTGGTGTGGTGAGTGTGGGGATCAATTCATGTGTAGTTGGAATTTGAGTGAGGAGGACTAGTTGGGAGGGATGGTGTGAATTTGAAAATAAATATGGGGAATTTGAAAATAAAATAGGAAAATTGATAATAAATGTAGCAAAGTCGATAATAAATATAGCAAAGTTGATAATATATCTACCAAACTCGAAATTAATTATCAAAACCTGATAAAATCTAGCCTTTACAGCATTAGACAGTTGCTTTTTCATGTCAATTTAACCAATTTCACTTCCATACTTCCCTAAAAACCTCATTTTATTTCTATACTAGTCATGTTTTAACTCAATTCCTGTATAAAAAGCTACCTAATACTATCTATAAAATTAAGAAACCTTCCAATATCATCTGATTCTTCTTAAAATAAAGCAGCTTGCTCACCGATTTATACCCAAACCCATCAACCCTTACACTCCTCACTACCCACATATTATTTTTGAGCTTCTAAACAACAAAAAAGACTTCCTCTAATGAGAAAGTCTATCGTATGTAAGTTGGAGCGGGTGAAGGGAATCGAACCCTCATCATCAGCTTGGAAGGCTGAGGTTTTACCACTAAACTACACCCGCATATGGTACCGGTGGCCGGGATCGAACCGGCACTCCAGAGGAACACGATTTTGAGTCGTGCGCGTCTGCCAATTCCGCCACACCGGCATTTCATTTGGAGGCGGCAACCGGATTTGAACCGGTGATCAAGGTTTTGCAGACCTATGCCTTACCACTTGGCTATGCCGCCTTAATATTGGAGCGGAAGACGGGATTCGAACCCGCGACCCCCACCTTGGCAAGGTGGTGTTCTACCACTGAACTACTTCCGCACTACTGGGCTAGCTGGATTCGAACCAACGCATGTCGCAGTCAAAGTGCGATGCCTTACCGCTTGGCTATAGCCCACTGATAGTATATGTCACGGAAATGAAAATGTGACTTTTATGGGGCGACTGATGGGAATCGAACCCACGAATGCCTGAACCACAATCAGGTGCGTTAACCACTTCGCCACAATCGCCATAATGAAATTGGCAGGGGTAGTAGGAATCGAACCCACACCAAAGGTTTTGGAGACCTTCGTTCTACCTTTAAACTATACCCCTATATTGAGTCTTATTTTGCTTACGCAAAGTAATGATAGATATTTTGCTTACGCAAAAATCTTTGGTGGAGGGGGGCAGATTCGAACTGCCGAACCCGAAGGAGCGGATTTACAGTCCGCCGCGTTTAGCCACTTCGCTACCCCTCCATATAAATCACTCGGATGGTGCCGGCAAGAGGACTTGAACCCCCAACCTACTGATTACAAGTCAGTTGCTCTACCAGTTGAGCTACACCGGCATCAAGTAATAGTGATAAATGGTGGCTCAGGACGGAATCGAACCGCCGACACATGGATTTTCAGTCCATTGCTCTACCAACTGAGCTACTGAGCCACTATGTATAATAAAAGTGGCGGTCCGGACGGGACTCGAACCCGCGACCTCCTGCGTGACAGGCAGGCATTCTAACCAACTGAACTACCGGACCAAAAGTTTTTACGATAGCAGAATATTTTACCTTGAATTGTGCCAGCAAAATAATGTTCATTACCTCACGACAGCGAAAATAACTATCCAAGCGTGACTCATTAAGGATTATGCATCCCTAAGTCAAAAATGGTATTGCGGGGACAGGATTTGAACCTGCGACCTTCGGGTTATGAGCCCGACGAGCTACCGAACTGCTCCACCCCGCGACGATATAATATGTTAATTTTCTCTGAGAGAAAATTTTGTAGGTTTATTTTGCTTTCGCAAAAAAACTTGGTGGAGGATGACGGGATCGAACCGCCGACCCTCTGCTTGTAAGGCAGATGCTCTCCCAGCTGAGCTAATCCTCCAATATAATAATTGATTTGTTTTCACTTTCGAATAAAAAGTGTTGGTGACCCATACGGGATTCGAACCCGTGTTACCGCCGTGAAAGGGCGGTGTCTTAACCGCTTGACCAATGGGCCTAAATAAGAAGAAATGTTATGGCGGAGAGCAAGGGATTTGAACCCTTGAGACAGCATTAACCGCCTACACGATTTCCAATCGTGCTCCTTCGGCCACTCGGACAGCTCTCCATATGATGGCTCCGCAGGCAAGATTCGAACTTGCGACCGATCGGTTAACAGCCGATAGCTCTACCACTGAGCTACTGCGGAACGATAT
>NZ_JCAXEQ010000006.1:0-370443 GCF_059758515.1 Rossellomorea sp. GQ25
GAGTACTTAAGATGAAATCTATCTTCAAAATTGATATGATAGTGCTATTGTATGTTTTTGAATTTATCGTAAGGAGCGTTTCAATTGAAAAATCCCCGTGTGTTAACGGAAGGTGCGCTTATGCTCGCCATCTTTACTGTTTTACTGTTGTTGGCTTTATATGTTCCGCTTATTGGGACTCTTGCATTTTTCGTATTGCCCCTCCCTCTTATTCTGTTTAGTTCTAAGTATTCGTTACTGAATTCTTTTTACGTATTGATCGGATCGTTAGGATTATCCTTCTTGTTTGGAGGGCTCATTGCGTTGCCTGTTGCCTTCATGGTAGCGACGACAGGGGTCGTGATTGGGTGGTGTGTGAAAGCGAAAGTAGATAAAATGAGGCTATTTATGGCGTCAAGTCTCACACTTGTCATCAATATTGTAATTGGTTTTGTTTTTTCTATTCTACTCTTCGATGTTAATATTATAGAAGATAGCTTAGCTGAATCGAAGGCCGCTTATTATTCTTTATATGAGAAGCTTGGTCAGGAACCGGACAAGAGACTGGTGGAAAGTCTGGAGAGCTCCATTGATCTTATACAGACCTTGATGCCTACATTGTTCCTGGGAATTGCTGTCGTAATGGCTCTATTGTTTATGCTGATCAACTTTCCTATTATGAAGCGTTTAGGGAGAGATGTACCCGTATTTAAACCATTTAGAGAATGGAAGCTTCCTAAGAGTATCCTTTGGTATTATTTACTTACCTTAGTCCTTTCCATGATTCTGCAGCCGGAGAAAGGAACGTATGCCTATACGGCTCTTCTTAATGTGCTGTATGTATTGCAAACTTTGATGGCGGTACAAGGCTTGTCATTCCTCTATTTCTTCGCTCATATAAAAGGATGGTCAAAAGGAATTTTGGTATTAATTACAATCATTTCGATTCCTCTTCTTTATCTCGTGCGAATTTTAGGTATAATTGACTTAGGATTTGATCTAAGACAACGCCTACAACGTAAGTCATAGAAATTTAAGGTCCAGGAGCTGAAATCATGCCATCTTATTTTAATAAGCGAATGATCCGCTACCCATTGTACGGTCTTGCTATATTAACAGCTCTATTGTTAGTATCGGTTTCCTTTTACCAATGGATCATTTCGTTAATAGGGTTGATTGTCTTTGGAATCGTGTATTTTCTCGCTTTCTATTTTGAGAGAAGATCGCACGAAGAAACAGAGGAGTATATCTCTACTTTATCCTATCGTGTAAAACGTGTAGGGGAAGAGGCGTTAATGGAGATGCCCATTGGGATCATGCTGATCAATGATGAATATTACATAGAATGGACAAATCCTTTTCTGGCCTCTTGTTTCAATGAAGACACAGTCGTTGGAAGATCCTTATACGATGTGGCAGAATCTCTTGTTCCATTAATCAAGCAGGAAGTAGATTCAGAAATTGTGACGATTAATGAGAGAAAGTATCATGTCGTATTGAAGCTCAAAGAAAAACTTCTCTATTTCTTTGATGTCACGGAACAAAAAGAAATAGAAAAGCAATATCATGATGAACGCACGAATATTGGAATCATCTTTCTAGATAATTATGATGAATTAACGCAAGGGATGGACGACCAAACCAGAAGCAGCTTAAATAGTTTAGTGACGTCCATTCTGAATAAGTGGGCAAAAGAATATGGCGTGTTTTTGAAGCGGGTCTCTTCTGAGAGGTTCATAGCCGTCATTAATGAGAAGATCCTTCAAGTATTGGAGAAGGAAAAGTTCGGTATATTGGATGATGTCCGGGATACCACTTCCAAGCAAAATGTTCCCCTGACCTTAAGTATTGGAGTAGGAACTGGGGTATCTTCCCTGCCTGAACTGGGTACCCTGGCTCAATCAAGCCTGGATCTCGCCTTAGGTCGTGGTGGAGATCAGGTGGCCATTAAGCAAACCAATGGAAAGGTTAAATTCTACGGTGGAAAAACCAATCCAATGGAAAAGCGTACCCGGGTACGTGCCAGAGTCATTTCCCATGCTTTAAAGGAAATCATGATCGAAAGTGACAAGGTCATCATTATGGGACATAAACATCCCGACATGGATGCCATTGGAGCCGCCATCGGCATTCGAAAAGTGGCTCAAATGAATCAGCGTGAAGGATACGTTGTCTTAAATTTTAATGAAATCGATAATGGTGTGAAACGATTGATGAAGGAGATTAAAGTAAATTCCGATCTTCATTCCCGATTCATCACCCCCGAGGAAGCACTCGAAATGGCGACAGAGGATACGCTGCTCGTGGTCGTCGATACCCACAAGCCTTCCCTGGTCATTGAAGAAAGGCTTTTAAATAAAATGGATAAAGTCGTGGTGATCGATCATCATCGACGCGGAGAAGACTTTATTAAAAACCCATTACTTGTTTATATGGAGCCATATGCTTCTTCAACAGCTGAACTTGTGACGGAACTATTGGAGTATCAGCCTAAACATGAAAAAATCACCATGCTGGAAGCCACTTCCCTGCTGGCAGGAATCATTGTGGATACGAAGAGCTTTACACTTCGAACGGGATCAAGAACCTTTGATGCTGCTTCCTATTTAAGGGCACAAGGGGCAGATACCGTATTAGTCCAAAAGTTCCTGAAAGAGGATGTCGCTACCTATATAAAACGTTCGAGGTTAATTGAATCGGTTAAATTTTTCCGTGAAGGCGTTGCGATTGCGAAAGCAGAGAATGATGTCATTTATGATCCTGTTCTTATTGCACAGGCAGCGGATACGTTATTGACCATGGATGAAGTGATTGCTTCCTTCGTCATCTCTAAGCGGGATCCGGAAACAATCGGGATCAGTGCCCGTTCTTTAGGTGACGTGAACGTACAAATCATTATGGAAAACTTAAACGGTGGAGGTCATTTAACCAACGCCGCTACTCAAATAAAGCAAGTATCTGTATTGGAAGCTGAAGAACAGCTGAAGGAAGCACTAAATGATTATTTTGAAGGGAGAAAAGAGACATGAAAGTAATTTTCTTAAAAGACGTTAAAGGTAAAGGGAAAAAAGGAGAAGTAAAAAACGTAGCAGATGGCTATGCACATAACTTCTTATTAAAAAAGGGCTTGGCTGTTGAAGCAACAAATGCAAACATGGGTCAGCTTGAGGGTCAAAAGAAGAAAGAAGAGCAACTGGCTCAGGAAGAATTGGAAGAAGCAAAAAGATTAAAAGCGACTTTAGAAGAAATCACGGTTGAAATGAAAGCAAAATCTGGTGAAGGCGGTCGTTTATTCGGTTCCATCACAAGCAAGCAAATTGCTGATGCCCTAAAAAAGGCACATGATCTAAAAATAGATAAACGTAAAATTGAAATGAACGATGCCATTCGTGCCCTTGGCTATACGAATGTCCCTGTGAAGCTTCATACGGACGTTTCAGCAACCTTAAAGGTACATGTAACAGAAGAATAAGATTTTTTCAGAGAAAATATACGAAATTTGGTAACTTCATTTTGAGAAAAACATGTTAAAATGAATATAGCTTGATAAAAAATGTGATCTGGATACTATCCCGATCACATTTTTTCGGTAGGACTAAATTCTTATTTTTATATAGATTAAGGTGTTAACTTTGACGCAGGCAGCAGATGCCTATAGACGTGGCGAAGCCCCTTCGCAGTTTGAATTGGAGGTTATGCATAGATGAATGAAGTGTTCCAGGAACGGATTCCGCCTCAGAATATTGAGGCAGAACAAGCGGTATTAGGTGCTATTTTCTTAGAGCCTAGCGCGTTAACGACCACCTCAGAAATATTGATTCCAGAGGATTTTTATCGTCATTCTCATCAAAAAATATACAATGTCATGCTGAATTTGGGTGACGGGGGAAAAGCCGTCGACTTAATTACGGTGACAGAAGAGCTGGCAGCAGCGAAAGAGCTTGAAGATGTTGGCGGGGTCGCGTATTTAAGTGAGCTTGCAGCCTCAGTTCCGACGGCTGCGAATATTGAATATTACGCAAAGATTGTGGAAGAAAAATCATTACTGAGACGATTGATCCGCACAGCGACCGATATTGCTTCTGACGGCTATGCCCGCGAGGATGAAGTCGACAGCCTTCTGAGTGAAGCAGAAAAAAACATCATGGAAGTGGCACAGCGTAAAAATGCCGGTGCCTTCCATAATATTAAAGATGTCCTTGTCAGAACCTATGACAACATCGAAACCTTAACGAATCGTAAGGGTGACGTAACAGGGATTTCAACGGGGTTTGCAGACCTTGACCATATGACGGCTGGATTCCAGCGAAATGACTTGATTATTGTGGGAGCCCGTCCTTCCATGGGTAAAACAGCCTTCGCCCTGAATATCGCTCAAAACGTAGCCGTTAAAGCGAAAGAAAACGTCGCGATCTTCTCCCTGGAGATGGGAGCTGAGCAGCTCGTTATGCGTATGCTGTGTGCAGAAGGCAATATTAATGCCCAAAACCTTCGAACAGGTGATTTAACCGACGAAGACTGGAGAAAGCTTACGATGGCAATGGGAAGCCTCTCGAATGCCGGGATTTATATCGATGATACTCCCGGTATTAAAGTGGGGGAAATTCGTTCGAAATGCCGGCGTCTCGCTCAAGAGCACGGACTTGGAATGATCCTCATTGACTACTTGCAGCTGATTCAGGGGAGTGGGCGTTCAGGAGAAAACCGGCAGCAGGAGGTTTCTGAAATCTCCCGTTCTCTTAAAGGACTGGCCCGTGAGCTTCAAGTACCGGTCATCGCTTTATCCCAGCTCTCCCGTGGTGTGGAGCAGCGTCAAGATAAGCGTCCGATGATGTCTGATATTCGTGAATCAGGAAGTATCGAGCAGGATGCGGATATCGTAGCCTTCTTATACCGTGAAGATTACTATGACAAAGAAGCGGAAAACAAAAATATTATCGAAATCATCATTGCCAAGCAACGTAACGGCCCGGTTGGAAATGTGTCGCTTGCGTTTGTGAAGGAATACAATAAATTCGTGAATCTGGAGCGGCGATTTGACGACGCTCCGGCTTAATAGAAAAAAATCCAAGCCCTGCTAGTGCAGATGCTTGGATTTTTTTCTTTATAGAATGGTTGCATGCTGATGGGCATGAAGTCTTGTGAAGATACCGTCCTCTCTTGAGAGCAGTTCTTCATGTGTACCATCTTCAGCAATTCCGTTTTCGGTGACGACCAGAATGCGGTCAGCCTTGCGAATCGTTGCCAATCGATGGGCGATGACTAGGGTGGTCCGGTCTTTTGCCAGTTCATTTAAAGCTTCTTGGATAATCGCTTCCGTTTCCGTATCCAGGGCGGAAGTGGCTTCATCCAGAATCAAGATTCGAGGATTCTTCAGGAACATGCGGGCGATGGATAAGCGCTGCTTTTGACCACCGGACAGCTTCAGTCCTCTTTCCCCGATTTGGGTATCATATCCGTCTGGAAGGGATGCTATGAGATCGGTCAGATGAGCACGTCTCGTTGCTTCTTCAATTTCTTCCTGCGTAGCATCAAGTTTTCCATAGGCGATATTTTCCCGAAGAGTCCCGGTGAATAAGAATACATCCTGCTGAACGATGCCAATTTGAGCACGCAAGGATTCCTTTGTCATCTCTCGAATATCGATGCCATCAATGGTGATGGCTCCTTCTTCTATATCATAGAAGCGTGGGATCAATGAACAGATCGTTGTTTTCCCTGCACCTGAAGGTCCGACAAACGCCACAGTCTGCCCTGATTGAATGGTAAAGGATAAATCCCGTAGAATAGGACGGTTTGACTCATAACCAAACGTAACGTCGTCAAAAGCAATATCTCCACGTAAAGTGGGAACTTCTATGGCATGCGGACGGTTTTCAATATCAGGTTCCACATCCATGAGCTCGGTGAACCGTTTAAAACCGGCCATTCCTTTCGGATATAACTCAAGGAGGGCTGATATCTTGTCGATCGGTTTAAACAGGACATTGATATAAAGAATAAAGGCAACGAGTTCCCCATAAGAGAGCACCCGGGAAAAGCTTAACCAGGCTCCGTATACTAGAATGATCAAGGTCATCAATCGAGTCGTAATGTAGATACCGGATAAATTCACGCTCATCACGTTATAGGCTTTCAGTTTGGATTTGCGGAAGAATTGATTATTTTCATTAAATCGTTCCATTTCATATGATTCATTCGTAAAAGACTGAACCACTCTCGCCCCAGAAACACTATCTTCAACGCGGCTGTTTACATCGGCGATATTTCCGTACATTTTCGTCCAGGCTGCATTCATTTTAATATTCGAATATGAAATAAGCCAAACAAGAAAAGGAACAATAATAATAGCGACCAGAGCAAGCTCCATATTAATCGTGAGCATGATCCAAAACGCCCCTATAAAAGTCATAACCGCGATAAACAAGTCTTCGGGTCCATGATGGGCGAGCTCCCCTATGTCCATCAGATCGTTTGTCACACGACTCATAATATGACCCGTTTTCGTATTATCAAAGAAGCGGAAGGACTGTCTTTGAACATGGTGAAACAATTCCCGTCGCATATCCGTTTCGATATTGATCCCGAGCTTATGCCCCCAATAGTTCACGACAAACTGCATACTGGAACTGAGTAGGTACAGAACAAGAAGGCCGGCAGAAACGGCCAATATGGTACTCCAGTTTCCCTCAGGTAAAAGGGAGTCGATAAACCATGATACCGCCATGGGAAACCCTAATTCTAAAAGTCCGACTAACACGGCACAGGCAAAATCAATGTAAAAAAGCCGTCGATGAGGCCGGTAATAGCTGAAAAAACGTTTAATCATCACATCGTCACCTCGGTATTCAATTGTATGTAAAATTCAAAATGCTTATTTAAGATTAGCAAAAGTTTCTAAATTGCGCTATCATAACCTGACGATATTACTTTTAGACACCTTCTTAAAGTTTCTTTTTTCGGAAGCTTTTCGCGAAGTTTGTTGTGTTTTAACATAAGATCTGCCAGTGGCTCTCTCATCAGAGTGTGTGCTTAGATGGTGAGGGGAACCGCATCGCTTGCAGCTAGCGTTCGGCCGATCCTCCTCAGCTTAGCCCGAACTTCCGCAGGAATCTACGCAGTTCCTCTCATCATCTTAAGGAATTTTTTGTGACAGAGATTTCTAAAGAAAAAACTGAATTTCTTGTAACCAAGTGTAAATTGCACTATTCTCTTTATAAAAAGGCTATTTTCTAGAAGATTGTTGATTATATTTAGATTTCATAGAAGATTCATGCTTGGAAACTTGATTGGAGCGGAAGGTGCTCGACTCCTGCGGGAGATAGAGGAAAGCGAGCATCCTGTAGCGGAAATCAACTATTACTCTCTTCTTAAAGTTTGTGAACCAGTATTAATGATAGAAGCTAATTTATTTGTCTCAAAATTCTTAATCTAGATGAATTTCGGGACAAAAGCCCGAAATTATACGAACATAAATATAATTACCTATATAAACGTTCGTGTTTTCATTGACTTTCCTTTTTAGTGTTGATAAAATGAGTTTGTTTGATAAAAGAGGGAATACTAATTCCCGTCGGAGGTGCTTAATATGTCTTCAGTAGTAGTAGTAGGTACGCAATGGGGAGACGAAGGAAAAGGAAAGATCACTGACTTCCTTTCTGAACATGCAGAAGTTATCGCGCGTTACCAAGGTGGGAATAACGCGGGTCATACCATTAAGTTTGACGGAGAAACATATAAATTACACTTAATTCCATCAGGTATTTTCTATAACGAAAAAACATCCGTTATCGGAAATGGGATGGTTGTCGATCCTAAAGCTCTTGTGAAAGAGTTAAAGTATCTTCACGATCGCGATGTGAAAACAGACAACCTGCGAATCAGCAACCGTGCACATGTGATTCTTCCATATCACTTAAAGCTTGATGAAATTGATGAAGAACGCAAAGGTGCCAATAAAATTGGTACAACGAAAAAAGGAATCGGTCCTGCTTATATGGATAAAGCAGCACGTGTCGGAATCCGTATCGCAGATCTTCTGGATCGTCAATCTTTTGAAGAAAAGCTTGCTCGTAACCTGGAAGAGAAAAACCGCCTTTTTGAAAAATTCTATGAAACAGAAGGCTTCAATATTGAAGATATCCTGGATGAGTACTATGAGTACGGTCAACAAATTAAGCACTACGTTGTGGACACATCCGTTGTATTAAACGATGCGATTGATAACGGCCGCCGCGTTTTATTTGAAGGAGCTCAAGGGGTAATGCTTGATATCGATCAAGGTACATATCCATTTGTTACTTCTTCTAACCCGGTAGCTGGTGGAGTAACAATCGGTTCTGGAGTAGGCCCGACAAAAATCAACCACGTAGTTGGAGTATCAAAAGCATACACAACCCGCGTTGGGGACGGACCTTTCCCGACTGAACTGACGAACGAAATCGGAGACAGAATCCGTGAAGTAGGCCGTGAGTACGGAACTACGACCGGCCGCCCTCGTCGTGTCGGCTGGTTCGACAGCGTGGTGGTACGTCATGCCCGTCGTGTTAGTGGCTTAACGGATCTTTCATTGAACTCGATCGATGTATTAACTGGAATCGAAAACTTGAAAATCTGTGTAGCATACAAATACAAAGGTGAAGTCATGGAAGAATTCCCTGCTAACCTGAACATTCTAGCTGAATGTGAACCAGTCTATGAAGAGCTTCCAGGCTGGACAGAAGATATTACAGGATGTAAAACGTTAACGGACCTGCCAGAAAACGCCCGTCACTACTTAGAGCGCGTATCTCAATTAACTGGTATTCCTCTTTCCATCTTCTCAGTTGGCCCGGACCGCTCTCAAACAAATGTGGTGCGAAGCGTGTGGAGCCCGAATTAATTCAAAAAAAACTCTCAGCCTCCTTTTTAGGCTGAGAGTTTTTTATGAGTTTAATTGTTCGTACACCCTGTCATGACAAACGACATAGAGAATATCATCCGCATGCAGCTCCCGGTTCATGGCATCGGTGAAATCCATATTATCATTCACAGCGAGCAGAATAGCTCCCTTCTCCAGCAGCTCCTCAGAAGCCTGCTTAATGGTCTTCCAATTCTCTTTTACTTTGAATTCGTGAATATTATTGCCGTATCGTTTACTGAGTAACTGTCTGAATAAATTAGTCGTTCCAGGATGAAGGGTCGCTTTTGCCATCAATAGGGAAACAGAATCATTCGATAAAATAAAATCCTCAACAGCAATATGCTGGAATTTTGGAATATGACGATCTTCAGACACTTCCACGATCGTATGGACTCCTTTCCCATGCGTCTTCGATAATCCCTCAACGGCAGACGCAATTAATAAGGTTTTCCCATCAACAAGGGACGGATCTTCAATCTTTGAATCGGAGAAAATCGCCACTCGTTTCGCCTCAAAGATATTGGCCTTCAGTAATACATTTTCATCAGAAGGATCCCCTTGGATGAAATGAATCTGCTCATGCTCAATGGGTGTGATGGGAAGCATGTCAATGAGCACGATTTCAGCGTCTGGCACATGAGCAAGAATTTCTTCAACGGCTCTCTCCGTTTTCTTCGACCAATTGATATAGATATAATGATCCTCATATGTATACACTAACTTTCCCTCCCTCTTGAATTTCTGAAATGTGGTAATGGAATCAACGGTTTTACTGATTAAAACCCCGATAATACCGATCCCAAAGATGAATAGGAAGATTCCCAATAACCTTCCTCCCACCGAAACGGGAAAATAATCCCCGTATCCAACAGTGGTCAATGTCGTCATCGTCCACCAAAACCCATCAAAAAGCGTTGGAAATGTCTCAGGCTCCAAAAAATGGCTGCCAAAGGTTCCAAACAGGATAATAATCAGGGATAATAGAAGAATGAAACCGAAGTCCATCTTCGTAATCTGTTTCCAAAGCCTTTGGAATATAATCATACATACCCTCCTTACGAAAAAATCATAGTTCAATAATACCAATGAATCCCTGAGGAATGAAACCTTTTACTCATTGGTTCGTATATTTAAAGAAATCATATCCTTCAAAACAGGAGGCTGGAGTGAAAAAATGAAACATCCTGTACTGGAATACCGTTTACGAAAAGGCAACGAAACGTATGAAGCGATCTATCATTACCCTGATATCGAATTAGAACAAATTCTGGCAAGAAGGGAATGCGAATTTTTTGTGAAAGAAGGTGTGACGTATCGTCAGCTTTCTTCAGCGATTGAAGGGAATCGATTTATACTATATGTAGAATTATATGAAGAAGAACCTGTTACGGATCCCCTGTTTCCACCTGAAGGATTGAGACTGGAGATTCGTGAACTGAATCCACGAAACAACCACCCTATCTTAAAAATAGAACACCATGATTATCATCTCGATATTCTAAGCGTCATCGGTTCTGTTTATTATTATATTGATGGGGTGGAATGGGAACGTGATTCTGCTGAAATCGATGAGGATCGCTATGTGTATATATTATATGTAAAAGCAACGGGCTATAAGCTAGAGGAGGAAAGCCAATGAACAAAACGAAGAAAATGATGGCCGGGGTAGTCGCATCCGTTATGGCGATATCGGTAACAGGCTGTGGAAATCAGGAGCTTCCACCTGAACCGACAGATGTTGACTGTGACGACTGGGATTGGGATGACGAAAGCGGCACCTATTATTGTGATGACGACCGTTCCCCTCACTTCGGCTACTTTTGGTTTGCAGGTAGAATGTTCAAAAATAAATCCAGTCTAAAAAATTATTCAAGCTATAAATCGTACTCTAAGAGTTACAAATCAGGAATCGGAAGTGGCTCCAAAGGCGGATTCGGAGGATAATATGATAGCCTCTCACCGCGAAAAAAGAAACTCTTTCTATCAGCGCATTCCAGAATATTGGCATGATTTGTATGACATGGAGTACTCGTTATTGGATATTAAAATAGAATCACGTGACACGATTTCAGCGATTCATGAAGCATCCCGAAGAGTGTACACTATTTACCAAAAAAGTGCGGATCTGCTTCGTGAGCTGGAGGATGACACCCTTCTGGAGCTTGGTTTTCCAAAGGAATCTCTTTCCTATATAAGATTTAAATCCATTCCTCAAGAGTGCATTGTTGGTCGCTTTGATTTCGTTGTAAGTGGTGGGGAAATCAAGCTTTTAGAGTTCAATAGCGACACCCCCACCTTTATCAAGGAGCTTTATCATGTGAATGAAAAGGTTTGTCAGTATTTTGGGTGTTCCAATCCCAATGAGGGATTCGAGGTGGGATTAACGAAAGAGCTAAAGCGGGCACTCTTATCTTCCTGGAAGTCTTTGCAAAGGGATGGCGAACCTAAGATCGTCTTCACCTCTCACCAGGATCACGAAGAGGATCACCTGACAACAAAATATCTACAAAAGCTTTCAGGTGTGCCGTCTGAATATGTAAGCTTGGATCGGCTGCAGCTTCGAGAAGATGGTCTTTATACTCCTCAAGGGGAGCGGATCGATGTATTGTACCGGCCGACGTATCCTATCGAACATCTCATTGATGATAAGGACCCTCAAACAGAAGAATATGTAGGCTTAGACCTGATGCAAATGGTATTGGAAAAAAAGGTTGCCATCTTGAATCCTCCCTCCGCTTTTTTACTCCAATCTAAAGGAGTTCAAGCACTTATATGGGGTCTTCATGAAGCATGTAGTTCCTTTTATACAGATGAGGAACATCTATGGATTGAACGACACTTTCTTCCAACCTTCTTAGATCCTGATCACTTCGAGAAGAAGGGGATCACCTACGTTCAAAAGCCTGCATTTGGCCGTGAAGGAGATACGGTCAAAATCATGGAAGCTACAGGGAAGGTCCTCTTAGAAGATAAAAAAGAAACCTATAAGCAAACCCTTCCTGTATACCAACAGTACATCCCTCTGCCTGTTACATCGATTAAAACGGATGAAGGAATGAAGGATGCTAGCTTGATGGTCGGTAGTTTTATTATTAATGGCAATGCCAGTGCAATCGGAATACGAGCTGGAAACGCCATCACCGATAACGAATCATACTTTCTGCCTGTAGGGTTACAGGAGAAATAAAAAGGAGAGAAACTCATGCAAATCATAACAAGTGAAGCACTACTCAGCTTTCTGGCTCACGTCGGAACAGGCCTTGGACTGATGATCCTCGGAATCACCGTTTTCGCCTTTACCACCAAATTCTCTGAAGCTACCTTGATCAGGGAAGGAAACATTGCCGTGGCCCTTAAACTATGGGGGAAAGCCATCGGACTCGCCATCGTCATCTACACCGTTTGGGCAAACAGCCTGAATCTGCTTGACGCCTTTATCTGGGGACTCATCGGTATCGCGACTCAAGTCATCGCCTACTGGATCATTGAGTACGTATTAACACCTAAGACGAATTTAGCCAAGAAAGTGGAAGAAGGAAATATCGCCGTTGGATTCAGTCTTTTCTCTGCAGCGATTGTAGTGGGATTGGTTGTGGCTGCTAGTTTGACTTATTAATATTGGTTGTGATGGAGATCTGCTGTTGGAGTGATTGCGTTGGTGCTCTGGTGGTGGGTCTTTTTTGCTGGTGAATTCAAGGTATTTTCGGCGTAAATGCATTTTTGAAAATAAATTTACAGTTTTGAAAATAAGATTGAGTTTTTGAAAATAAAATCCTATTTTTTGAAAATAAAAGTTGAAGTTTTGAAAATAAAACTCTCTCCCATAATTTATTGTTAAGATATCTTATGAAAAAAGCAGGGTTTCTTTAATAAAATAGAATATAAATTAAAAAATCAGTATTGGAGTGATGAAATGATCAGTAAAGAACGTCCTTTTCCGATTAAAATTCAAAAATTGCAGGTCCTGCTTTTACGTATCCTTGAGACCCATTCCATTCTAAAACAAACTTTATTAAAGAAAATCTTTCAAAAAGTCTAGCCGGTTATAATGGAGAGAAATCAATCGACTATTATTTAAGCCTTCTCCCCGACAAATCCTTTTATATTCTTCATGACTTACGCCTCTTTATAAACGGTCGATATTTCCAGATTGATACGTTACTATTAACAAAAAGTTTTGCACTCATTTTAGAAGTGAAAAATATAGCCGGGTCGATAGACTTTGATTCAATCTTTAATCAAATGATACAGAAGAAGAACGGTGTTGAAATTGCATTGCCTGATCCTATTATTCAAATTGGCAGACAAGAATCTCAATTTAGATCATGGTTACATGAGCATCACTTCCCTCCAATCCCTATTCGCACACTCATCGTTATCAGTAACCCCCAGACAATTATTCGCTCAAATGATAAGAATGTAAGTCAAAAGGTTATCCACGCTGCTTTGCTCCCCCAAAAAATTTCTCAAATGTATAATGAATCTCAAAAAAATATTTTACTAGATAAAGATATTAGAAGGATGATTAAGCTTATTAAAAAGTTTGATACCCCACTGAATCCCTCAGTACTAAATCAATATAATATATCCAGGCAAGAAATAATAAATGGAGTGTTTTGTGAAATTTGTAGTTATCTTCCCTTAGATAGAGTGCATGGATACTGGTTCTGTCCTAAATGTAAAACAAAGTCGAAAGTAGCTCATCTTAAGGCACTTGATCATTACGATCTTCTTTTCGGAGAAGAAATTACCGGACAACAACTGAAAGATTTTTTAATGATTTCTTCACCCGCCCTTGCAACAAGAATATTAAACTCCGTATGTGTAGGATATCGCGGGAAAGGAAAAGGACGAGTCCACACTTTGCCGTCTATGCAAAAATAGCTTAGAGAAATTACCTCATATCGGAGATTCCACCAAATTATTCCCCAAGAAATAATTTTCGACAATAAATCCAAAAAAACTATTGCCCTCGACAATCATACTGTGATAATATTAATTTCGTTGTCACGAAAGCGGCTTTGATCAAGCTTGCTATTCGTGTTTATATATACTTAGAGCCATTAGCTCAGTTGGTAGAGCATCTGACTTTTAATCAGAGGGTCGAAGGTTCGAATCCTTCATGGCTCACCATTTTTTCTCTTATATGGCCCATTGGTCAAGCGGTTAAGACACCGCCCTTTCACGGCGGTAACACGGGTTCGAATCCCGTATGGGTCATTTTTATTTTTTTTGAAGTGAGATTGATAGTTTAAGTGATGTAACTTCATAAAAATATTATACTAGTGCAAGTAAGGAAAGTTATTTTGCTGGCGCAACTAATGATAGCTATTTTGCTATCGCTGTTATTGAAAGTTATTTTTGCTAGCGCAAAAAAAACTTTGGTCCGGTAGTTCAGTTGGTTAGAATGCCTGCCTGTCACGCAGGAGGTCGCGGGTTCGAGTCCCGTCCGGACCGCCAGTTACATATTTGATTCTTTTAAAAAGATATGGCTCAGTAGCTCAGTTGGTAGAGCAATGGACTGAAAATCCATGTGTCGGCGGTTCGATTCCGTCCTGAGCCATCTTACAAAAAGTACTGCGACGACTTTGACTCTCGTAGTACTTTTTTATTTGTATTTGTAACATAAATGTAACAAAACATAATGAATTTCCTCTAATTTCTACCATGATTGTTTCGACAGCTAATCCACCTTTAGACCCACGCAGTTCCCGCTATGACGCTAAAAACCCCGATGAAGCGCTTTCTTAGATTCCTAATCAATTATACAGTTTTATTACAATCTTGATTCTGTGTCCCGGATTTCGTCGAATTATGGTAAATTAGTAAAGTACGAATTTTATAGAATTTTACTAAATTAGGCTTAATGAACTACCGTAACTGGGATTTTTGCTTTAGTTTATAGGAGGCAACTCAATGAGTTTTGGAGAGAAATTAACACCGATTTTAGAAAAATATAAAAAACTTAATATTCGACATAGATCAAATCAATTTGTCAAAAGAGTAGGGATCACAACCCTCGCTCTTACAACTTTGACATTTTCAACGGCTGCAGCGAATACAGGAATGGATGAAAATCTGAAAACCATCTATCATGTATACATGGGTAGTGAGTATGTAGGAGCTGTTACGAATCAAGAAGAAGTTGAAGCAGTTTTAGATGAAAAACTGGCTGAGGCTAAGAAGGAGTACACAGATTATCAGGTTGATTTTAATCATGATGTAACGTACATACCTGAAAATGTGTTTACTGCTGCGAAAACAAACAATCAAAAGGTTATTGAAAGTCTAAATGAATCAGTATCAGTCGAAGCAAATGCTTTTGCTGTTGTTGTGAACCATAAACCGGTTGCTTATGTAAAAGACGAAAAGGCTGCTGAAGAAGCTTTAAAGTCTTTTAAGCTCAAATATGTTTCAGAAAACGAGCTTAATGAATTGGAAGCCGGAAAAAATGATTCTTCATCCACTTCTTTACCCGTTTTAAAGGAAAATGAAACACGTTTATTAGAAGTTTCTTTTAAAGAAAAGGTAGAGATGAAGAAGGCGCAAGTGAAGCCGGACGAATTGATATCTTCTAAGGAAGCAGCAGATCTTCTTAAGAAAGGTACGTTAGAAGAGAAAAAGTACAAGGTTCAGGATGGTGATGTTCTGAGCACGATTGCAGAAGAACATCAGTTAACCACCGGGAAGTTGCTGGAGTTAAACTCAGAGCTGAATGAAGACGATGCCCTGAAAGTCGGTTCGGAGGTAAATGTGACCGTCTATGAACCTCTTGTCCATGTACTTGTTAAGAAAGAAGCAAACAAGATCGAAAAGATTGCCTATGAGAAAGAAGTAGTAGAGGATTCCTCTATGAATAAAGGCGATACGAAAGTGAAGCAAGAAGGTCAAGAAGGTGAGAAATCCGTTACGTTTGAAACGACAGAAGTGAACGGTTCTCAAATCGAGAAAAATGTAAAAGAAGAAAAGAAACTAAAAGATCCTGTGAAATACATTGTCATTAAAGGAACAAAAGCAACTCCGTCCAGGGGATCAGGAAACTTTGCATGGCCGACAAATGGCGGTTATATTTCCTCTAAACAAGGACCAAGATGGGGTAAAGTTCATAAAGGGATCGACATTGCGCGACCAGATGATCCTACAATTAAATCCGTTGATAACGGAAGAGTTGTTTCTGCCGGTTGGGACGATGGCGGTTACGGAAATAAAGTTGTGATCGATCATGGAAATGGATATAAAACGATTTATGCTCATTTAGATTCCATCTCTGTTTCTGCCGGTCAAACGGTGGAAAGAGGTCAGAAAATTGGTATCATGGGAAGGACTGGTGAATCTACCGGTGTTCACCTGCATATCGAAGTTTACAAAAATGGATCTCTTATCAATCCATTAGATGTACTGTAATTGTATAAGATAATCAAGCATGGGACTGACACAATCATTTTATTTGTCAGTCCCCTTTGTTATATTTAGATTGTAGTCAAAAAGAAATGAAATAAAGGTTATGATAGAGTTAAAGATGAATTAATATGGAGATAGTGATAAATTAAAAGGAAGAATCCTATACTAATCACAACTTTATATGATACATTACTTTTTTCTAAAGGAGATCAATTGACATGGAAAAGAAAATATTAGTCGTTGACGATGAGAAACCGATTGCAGATATACTACAGTTTAATTTGAAAAAAGAAGGCTATGAAGTACATTGTGCGTACGATGGAGACGAAGCTGTCAAGATGGCGGAAGAAATCAAGCCTGATCTTGTTCTTCTTGATATTATGCTTCCGAATCGTGATGGAATGGAAGTTTGCCGTGAAATCAGGAAGAAGTATGAAATGCCTATCATTATGCTGACAGCGAAAGACTCAGAAATTGATAAGGTGCTGGGGTTAGAACTGGGTGCTGATGATTATGTAACGAAACCTTTTAGTACACGTGAATTGATTGCCCGTGTGAAAGCTAATTTAAGAAGACATCAGCAAGGGGCACAGCAAAATGCTGAAGATGAGAACAATGAAATTACGGTTGGTTCTTTAACCATTCATCCAGATGCGTACGTTGTTTCGAAAAGAGGGGAAACCATTGAGCTGACACATCGTGAGTTTGAGCTTCTTCATTATTTAGCGAAACATATTGGACAAGTGATGACCCGTGAACATTTGCTTCAGACTGTTTGGGGTTATGATTACTACGGAGATGTACGTACGGTAGATGTTACTGTCCGACGTCTTCGCGAGAAAATTGAGGACAACCCAAGTCACCCTACCTGGATCGTAACACGTAGAGGAGTCGGTTATTACTTACGAAATCCTGAACAGGAGTAATTTGTAATGAAGAAAGTTGGTTTAACCCGTTCCATCCATCTTAAATTCGTATTGATTTATGTTTTGCTCATACTTCTCGCCATGCAAATCATTGGGGTATATTTCGTTAGGGCCCTTGAAGAAAAGCTTGTCGATAACTTTCAAACTTCTATTAAAAATAGAGTGGAATTATTAGAGTATACAATTCGTGAAGAGCTTGTGAAAAAGCGCAGTGAGGATGATCCCACACTCGAAGAGGATATTCGGAGAGTGTTGGATGATAGTAAAACATCAGACATCTCAGAAATTCGAGTGATCAATGATAGAACTAAGATTATTGGGACCTCAGATCCCAATAATCAGAGTTTAGTTGGGCAGGTTAGTGGGGAGAAAGAAGTTAAAAGAGCCCTGGGAATAGGTTTAGGTCATGAGGATATCTATCTTGATGATCAAACGAAAGATCGAATCTGGGTGTATACAGCACCAATAACTTCAAATGAAGAAGTCATTGGTGCTATTTATCTTGTCGGTGAAATTGAATCGGTTTATGACCAAATGAGTGAAATCAACAAGATTTTTACGAATGGCACCCTAATTGCCCTGGTCATAACAGCGATTTTGGGTGTGTTATTGGCTCAAACCGTGACAAGACCGATATCTGATATGAGAAAGCAAGCCCTCGCTATGGCAAAAGGAAATTTTTCTAGGAAAGTAAAGGTCTACGGTTACGATGAAATAGGTCAGCTTGCGATTACATTCAATAATTTGACCAAACGTCTTCAAGAAGCTCAAGCTACGACGGAGGGCGAGCGAAGAAAGCTTTCTTCCGTGCTTTCCTATATGACTGATGGTGTCATTGCGACAGATCGAAAAGGACGAGTCATTCTGATTAATGATCCTGCAGCGGATATGCTGAATGTTTCACGTGAAACAGTCGTTTCTCAACCCATTGTATCCTTACTGGGATTGGATGAGGAATACACGTTTGATGATCTGTCCAATGAACAGGATTCGATCATTTTAGATTACAGTACTAAAGAAAAACCTTATATCTTACGTGCGAATTTCTCCATTATTCAAAAAGAGACCGGGTTTGTGAACGGTCTTATAACGGTGTTACATGATATTACGGAGCAGGAGAAAATTGATTTAGAGAGACGGGAATTTGTTGCAAATGTGTCCCACGAACTTCGTACGCCGCTTACAACGATGAGGAGCTACTTAGAAGCGTTGGCTGAAGGGGCATGGCAAGATGAAAACATCGCACCTCAATTCCTTGATGTTACTCAAAATGAAACAGAGAGAATGATTCGGTTAGTAAATGATCTTCTTCAATTATCGAAAATGGACAGTAAAGACTATCGCTTTAATAAAGATTGGGTTGATTTCATTCTCTTTTTCCATAAAATCATTGATCGGTTTGAAATGACCAAAAATGTGAATGTAACCTTTAACCGTTTCTTACCAGACAAAGCAATGTTTGTGGAAGTGGATCAGGATAAAATCACACAGGTTTTGGATAATATCATTTCGAACGCCTTGAAATATTCACCAGAGGGCGGAACCATAACATTTAAAGCTATAGAAAAGAATGGATATATTGAAATCAGTGTATCAGATCAAGGGTTAGGGATCCCGAAAGAAAATCTGGAGAAAATCTTTGAGCGTTTCTATCGTGTCGATAAAGCCAGAACAAGACAAATGGGTGGCACAGGACTTGGCCTTGCCATAGCAAAAGAGATGATTTCAGCACATGGTGGTGACGTATGGGCGACAAGTACTGAAGGAAAAGGAACCACCATTACATTCACTCTCCCATATGATTCCACTCAAGAGGATGATTGGTCATGAATTACGAAAAAATCAAATCGATAATTCTAACGCTGCTCGTATGCATCAGTATATTTCTTACCTTCAATCTTTGGACGTATCAACCAGGGTACGATACGATTAATAAAGATGAAGCTTACGATGTGTCTGTGGGAGACAAGATACCTGAGAATGAACTGAACAGTGTTCTAATCAAACCGTTTAAACTTTTCTATCATTCAGGAAATAAGACAGTCGGGACTTCAAATGAATTCGAGATCAGTAATGTAATCGAACAATTAAGAGGCTGGACTCTATTCGATCTGAAAGATCTTTCAAGAGAGTATAATATGTCAGAGATCAAATCTGTTATACACGGTGAGAAAAAGGTAGAAATTGTATTCCCGGACAATGTTCCACTCTCTATTTATAGCCAAGTGTTAAAATTAGAGGAGAAAAACACTATGAACGGTTCTTTTAACCGAATTATTATTGATTTGAATAATAATGGCTCAGATACAGGTTCCGTATATTTTGTTTTGTATGATGAAGGAGAAAAGAAATTTTACGAATGCCGGGTAAACCGCGCTAGTTTAGAAACATTTCAAAAAAGCTTTGTTCAAAAAGCCGTTTACAATTTTGATGAATATATAGAGCAACCTTTAAATAATAAAAAAACGATTTTTCTACCCAAGAATGCTGAGGATTATATCAGCTATAGATATTATTCGGACCTTGATTCCCCCGAAGAATATGTTCAAGCACTATTTAGTGACCCCAATAGTGTAGATAAGGGATTTACAGAGCAGGGCGAAAAATTTACAAATGTATATAGTTTATTAAAAACGAATAAAGAACATAACACGTTGTCTTATGTTAATCCATCAGAAGAAAAAAATGGAGGATCATCTGCGACAGAGCTGCTTCAAAAAAGCATGGAGTTTGTGAATGATCATGGTGGCTGGACTGATCAGTATCAATTTTTCTCGATTAGCCCTCTTGAGAATAAAATCGTCTATCGACTGTTCATGCAAAATTATCCTGTTTTTAATGAAAATGGAATGGCTGAAGTCTCTCAAGTTCTAGGCGAGGAATCAATCAACGAATACAATCGTCCGTACTTTAAATTGGATTATGATTTATCGTTAAATGAAAGTGTAGATGAGATCAGATTGCCATCCGGATCAACGGTTTTATATGCTTTGGCCAAGGATGATACGATCAACTTGGATTACGTAGAAGATGTCATTGTCGGATATAAGATGACAAGGGATTCTAATGAATCGAATAGAAAATTCCTTGTATTTGAACCTTCCTGGTTTTACAAATACGATGGTAATTGGTTACGCCTACCTTTGGAAGATGAGGAGGGGCTTGGAATTGGACTGGAGTAAAACAAAGAGCATCTTTATTATTGTCTTTCTTATTTTAGACATCTTTTTAATGTCGTTGTTCATTAACAAAGTTTCTGAAAGCAATCCAGAAACGTTAAGTCAAGTTTCCTTTGAAGAGCAATTAAAAACAGATAAAATTGATTACCCCAAAAATCTATCAAAGGATCCATTGAAAGAAGCCTATATTAGTGCAAAAACGAAGGTGTTCACGGAGAAGGAAATTGAAAAGTTGAAAAATCAAGATGTCAGTGTCGTCACGGATAATACGATTCATTCAACGTTAGAAGAGCCATACTCCATAAGTGAAAAATTTTCACCTGATGAATTAAACGCTTTTATGAAAAACCAGGTCGCAGGCGGTGAAAAGTACAGCTTCTGGAAATATAATCAAGATGAACAAACAATTATTTACTATCAGACGTATAAAGACAGACAGCTTTTTAACAATTCAAATGGTAAAGTGATTCTTATTCTAAATAAGGAAAATGAAATCGTCTCTTACAAACAAACACTGCTGGAGAATATAGAAGAATTAAGCGGAGAAAAGAAAAGTCTGCTTACTTCACTGCAAGCTCTTCAGGTTTTGTGGACCAATCATAAGATAAGCTCGGGTAGTACCATCAAAACTCCTGAACTGGGATATTATACTTTTTTATCCCGTGAAGAATCCCAAGTCCTGGCACCAACCTGGCACTTTGTGGTTGAATCAGGTGATAATAAGGAAGACCTATTTATTAATGCAGTTGAAGGACAGATTTTCGAAGTAACCAAACCAGAAAAAGAAACATTGGAGTGAGAGTTATGACCATGCATTTTAGTGTGCTTGCCAGTGGCAGTACAGGAAATGCGATATTTGTGGAGTCTGAAGAGCACTCCTTCCTCGTTGATGCCGGTTTAAGCGGCAAGCAAATGGAAGGGTTGTTCAGTCAGATTGACCGGAAGATAGAAGATTTATCGGGTATTCTTGTCACTCATGAGCATAGTGATCATATTAAGGGAATCGGTGTACTTGCGAGAAAGTACAAGCTTCCTATCTACGCCAACGATAAGACGTGGAATGCCATGGACGGGTTAGTAGGGAAAATAGATACGGAACAGAAGTTTTCGTTTGATATGGAAACAGCCAAACACTTTGGAGGATTGAGCATTGAATCCTTCGGGGTTTCACATGATGCGGCAGAGCCGATGTTCTATATTTTCCACCAGGGAGAGAAAAAGCTGGCCCTGGTAACCGACACGGGGTATGTAAGTGATCGGATGAAAGGGATCATTTCCAATGCCGATGCGTATGTATTTGAAAGCAATCATGATGTGGGCATGCTCCGAATGTGCCGGTATCCATGGAATATCAAACGTCGAATCCTCAGTGATTATGGCCATGTATCCAATGAGGATGCTGCCATAGCCATGAGTGAAGTGATGGGTGAAAAGACGAAAGGATTTTATTTAGCCCATCTCAGCCTCGATAATAATATGAAAGATCTAGCAAGGATGAGTGTCAGCCAGACACTCGAGTCAAAAGGAATAGTAGTAGGAGAACAAATTGATTTATTTGATACGGATCCTAAAGTACCAACACCTTTAGTTGCCATTTAAACCGATTCAAATGTTTACGATTTTTCTTTTGAAGGTATGAAAAAGGGTGAGGGCTGAGGTCTTCACCTTTTTTTGTTTTTGACTTCTTTGGTATTTACATATCTATCACCTTTATGAAATTATTACCCTTTTTTCATCATTTTTTAATTTAACCTGACTATAATCATGCTTGTAAAGATAAAATAACAAAAGGAATAGCTGTGAGAAAGGATGAAGTTAGATGGGATACTATGATTCAGATCATAATTCTGAAAGCAGGAGCAGGCAAAAGGGCAATCGGGGAGGAATGTTCCTTGCCGGGTTATTGGGAGTGGTACTGGGAGCCATATTGGTCATTGTGGCGATTCCTCAGTTGACGAACTTTGAGATCTTACCGTATTCCATTCAACCCGATCAGGACCTGAAAGAAACGGATGATGCGTATCATAATGGTGCCACTCAAAATGTTTCTGTCGATGTGACAACGGATGTGACGAAAGCCGTTGAGAAATCAGGAGATTCTGTTGTAGGAATCACAAACATTCAATCTCAAAGCTTCTGGGGACAGGGTGAAGGACAAACTCAGGATCAACAGGCGGGTACAGGATCCGGGGTTATGTATAAGAAAGAAGGCAATAAAGTCTATATTGTGACCAATAATCACGTGGTAGAAGGAGCAGATCAGCTGGAAGTGACGCTTGCGGACGGGACCAAGGTGCCGGCAGAAATGCGTGGTGCGGATATTTGGACAGACCTGGCTGTAATCGAAATTGATGGAAGCAAAATCAAGAAAGATGACATTGCCGAGTTTGGAAATTCAGACAAGCTAAAAGCCGGTGAACCTGTTATTGCGATTGGTAACCCACTTGGACTGCAATTTTCCGGTTCAGTCACACAGGGGGTTGTTTCAGGTGTAGAGAGAACGATTCCGGTCGATATTAACCAGGATGGAATGGAAGATTGGAATGCAGAAGTTCTGCAAACCGATGCAGCCATCAACCCAGGGAACAGTGGTGGAGCTCTTATTAATATTTCCGGTCAGTTAATCGGAATCAACTCCATGAAAATCGCACAGAGTGCAGTAGAAGGGATTGGACTTGCCATCCCGATTAACTATGCTCAGCCGATTATTGAAGACCTTGAGCAGTACGGTGAGGTCAAGCGTCCTGCAATGGGTGTGACACTGGAGGATGTGAATAAAATTTCTGCCTATCATCAGCAGGAAACATTGAAGCTTCCGAAAGAAATCAATTATGGTGTCATGATCAGACAAACCGTTCCCAATTCTCCAGCTGCCCAGGCAGGCTTACAAGAGCTAGATGTGATTACTGAACTGGACGGAGAGAAAATTGAAAATGTCATTGAGTTAAGAAAGCATCTTTATACCAAAAAAGACGTAAACGATCAGATGAAAGTCACGCTCTATCGAAACGGTGAAAAGAAAGAAGTAACCATGAAACTCACTGACGAATCCCGATTATAGAATGTGGATAAGCGAAAAGCAGGAAGGCCAAGTTGCCCTTTCCTGCTTTTTCTTTACATGATATGATAACTGTGGATAAGTATATACTCTAAAATTAGTCTAAAGATTAGGAGGAAACGACATGATTTACTGCTGCTTAGAGCATGTAGAATTAGCCATGGATATTGTCGTGGATGAGCATGAGGTAGCGCCTCAACTGACAGAGCTTTCTGAAGAAAAGAAGTTATCCACAACCTGTGAATATTGTGGGAATAACGCAATATATATAGTGGCGAACTAATATTCTCATACGATATGTGGATTTGATCTGTGGATATGTGGATAAAGTCTGTGGATAACGTGTTTGTAAATTGATTGTAAAGTGAGTGTGGATAGTGAATATCACCATTGTAACGGTTGGTAAATTAAAAGAGAAGTATTTAAAGCAAGGAATAGGTGAATATGTAAAGCGCTTAGGTGCTTATGCAAAGATAGAAATCATCGAGCTTGCCGACGAAAAGGCTCCGGAAGTGTTGAGTGAATCTGAAATGGAGCAAGTGAAAAATAAAGAAGGCGAAAGGATCTTAGCTAAGATCTCTCCTGATCACCATGTCATTGCCCTGGCCATCCAAGGGAAAATGCGTTCGTCGGAAGAGCTTGCCGATAATCTGGACAAGCTTGCTACGTACGGGAAAAGCAAAGTGGCATTTGTTATTGGTGGATCACTTGGATTGAGTGATGAAGTGATCAGACGGTCAAATGAGACGCTATCTTTTTCGAAGATGACCTTCCCTCATCAGTTGATGAGACTGATTTTGGTGGAGCAGATTTATCGGGCGTTTCGGATTAATCGGGGTGAACCGTACCATAAATAGAGGCAAAAAAAGTTGAAGATAAGGTGGCATTTTGTCTTTTGAATCAGTAATTGAGGAACTTTCCTCTGAATAATCCGATTCAATATATAATATGTGGAGAAGTGTAAATGTCTTAGACAGATTGACTTCAGTAAAATCAAAATCAAGTTCAATTTTATCAATGGTCCGAGAACGGCCATCGGCTTGTTTAATTGAGATCTTATTTAGCAGAAGCTGAAAAAGCTGTTTTTTCTTTTCTCTTGGAGACTGTTGAAAGGCTTGGACATACTTTTCTAATAAATGTCTAACCACGTCTGGTGGAATTATTTTCGAATCTGATAAACTTAGTTGAACACTAAGTTCATTTTTCTTTTGTTCTAAGTCATTCCTTGAACTAGTTAACTTCTGTAACCGTTCCTGTAACATGGAAACAGGCAGGAGATTTTGTTCAAATGCTTCCATATATTTTTCTTGAATGGCAATGGTTTCTTTAAGCTCTGTTTCAATATTCTCTAACTGCTCTTTTAATTTCACATTCGACTGAACTGTGTCTTTATTTATATTTTCTAAAGTTTGATGAAAGCTGTCTGAATCGTTTAGGAAAGCGGTTATACGGTTAATGACAGCATCTTCTGCATCGTAGGCTTTAATCGAATTTGCTTTACAAGCTGATGATCCTTTGTTGTGGAACACTCCACAGACATAATAGCGGTGTTTTCGTTTTTCTCCATCTTTTTTTGTAGAAGTTGTGATAGATGAAACCATTCCGTGATCGCAAGTAGGACATCGAAGGATACCACTTAAAAGGAAAGGATCGTTTGACTGACGCTGCTTAAAAGACTTACTCTGTCTTCGTGCTTGAACAATATTCCAAAGCTCGTCGGCGATAATTACTTCGTGCTTTCCTTCAACTAGGATGGGGTTAACATTTTTACCACGCCTTCTCTTTTTATCCCAGTTCTCAACTTGTAACCATCGGATTTTACCATTATAGATAGGATTATCTAATATTGTAGCAATACCATTAATTGAAAAATGTTTACCACGTTTTGTCCTATAACGAGCTTTATTTAAGTGATTAGCTATAGCCTTAAGACCGTTGCCTTCTGCATATAAAGTAAAGATCAGTTGAACAATTTCTGCTTCTTTGGGATTAACAATAAGCTCTTTTTCCACAGAATCATATCCGAAAACCACTCCCCCATTCCAACTACCTTCTCTAGCCCTCTGTGTCATTCCGAGCTTCACATTTTCTGATAAAGTATTTCTTTCCATTTCAGCAATGGATGCCATCAGTTGAACGACAAGTTTTCCAATCGGACTCGATGTATCAAAGTTCTCCGAGTAGGAAAAGAACTTTCCATCATACTCTTCAAATTTATCTAGCAGGACAAGGGTATCCAACATATTACGCGAAAGGCGTGATATTTTCGATACAAGTACAGCTTGGAATTTCCCCTTGTCAACATCCGATATAAGTCTTTGCATTGCTGGTCGGCCCTATATATCCTTACCACTAATACCCTCATCCACATATTCTTCAGCAATCTGCCACCCATATAATGATGTATATTGTCTCAAAGTCTGTAGTTGTGCAGATATACTATAGCCTTCACTAGCTTGTTCTTCTGTGCTAACGTGACAGTATATAGCAACTTTCTTTATATTATTCATATTTATAGCTCCTTTAATCTTTTTAATAGTATAGGTAATAAAGGAGGTGAAAAAACAAACTGCACTTTGTAAAATTAAAGGTAAGTGAGTGTATGTTCTTTTATAGTAACTGCAAACTTATCGGTCACGGATAAAGTTGGAAAGCCTAATTCAGTAGCTGTTGATTCAGGATATAAAACACCACATATCGTTAAATTCATCATGGACCAAGACATCAGAGCCGTTATGCCTTACACACGCCCGAGAACGAGAGATGGGTACCTTAGAAAATACGAATACGTATACGATGAATATTTTGACTGCTATCTTTGTCTAGAAGGAGAAATTCTACCTTACCGCACGACAACCAGAGACGGATACAAACAGTGCGCCTTCAAATCCTTTGAAATGTAAAGACTGTCCTCTGCAAGAACGTTGTTCGTAAAGTAAGAATCATACCAAATAATTCATCGACATGTATGACAGGATTACATAGATGAAGTAGAACAAACGTAAGACGATTAAACGGGTCTTTGCGGACGTAAAAAGAAAAGCATGGCATCCGTTGGACGACCTTAAGAGGTCTTAATAAAGTTTGATGCTTACGTACGCTGCCATGAATCTTAAGAAATTGGCAGACTGGACATGGCGAGGGCCATGTCCAGTCTAGAAAGAAATAGAAAAGATATTTTAAAATAACAGAAAACCCCACCTTCACTTAGTGCGAAGCTGGGGTTTGTCTACGGTCTGGAACCCTCCTTAAAGGAGGGTTTTAATATTGGAGTTAAGTTGTTCATTGTCACTTTAGCGAAGGATGTAGTAATCTCATCACCAGTTCAGCGTATCCGCAGCACTTATCATTAAAAAAGAGCATATAAACTTAAAGTCATATGCAATCACCCAATAAAATTGGATAATATTGCTGTATTAGTAAATAATTGTTATAATTTTGTCGGTTGGGTTAAATGTTGAACTCTTTATAAAAATTTTTTGAGGTGTCTAATTATGTGGGCACTAGTTTTGGTTGATTACTATATTCCAAGAAAAAACCGCGACTTTTACGTTTCAATACAATTAATGAGTTAGAAGATATTAATATCCATTATCCAGTTGTAGTAAAACCAATCAACTTGACAGGCGGGGCATTTGTTCGGAAGTGTGAAAATCAAATTGAGTTAAAGGCAGCATTCGAAGAAATTCAATCTTTGGTTGAATATACTGGCCAGGAAATCGGTAATGAAGTTTTATTGGAAGAATATATAGAAGGAGATGAATACTCTGTACCCACCATTAATATATGCATAGAATATCTCCTTTAAATGTTTTAACTGCTGAGTGACTTCATTTTTGTTTTAAGGAGTACCATATTTTATGATAAGGATATTATTTGATAAAGCAAATTTGGTCACTACCACAGGTTTGATCTTTGGGGTATTTAGTATTATTTGTACAGTTCAGCATGAATGGGGACTATCAATACTACTTATGTTGTTAGCTGTCTTGTGCGATGTGTGCGATGGGATCGTAGCTAGAAGATACAGGAAACAAAAAGGTGAAATATTTAAAAAAATAGGAGTACAGTTTGATTCATTAGCTGATCTCGTGCATAGCGGTTTAGCTCCTGGTTTATTTATCTATTACTATACCAATGAAACTATAATTTCTTGTGTGTTGCTTATAATAATGGTGACTTGCTGCTTCTTAAGATTAGCATACTTTAATTGTGTTGGATTAACAGATGACGGTTACTTTTATGGAGTCCCAGTTTTTTATTCACCTATGATTTTAGCTATAGTATTTTTTTGGTAATCACAATTATCCCTACCATGGTCGCCCTATATATATACGCGCTGGTTATCACTGTTTTACAAGTTAACTCTAAGATTCGTGTGAAAAAATTCAAAGACCTCAGTTTCTATATATTTATGGTTTTACTCTTATCGGAAAATTTTTATATTGTTATTTAGGAATTGGCCCATATCTGAACTAACACTATAATCTATTTAAAACTTATATCATTCTTCTGTAAAAATAGATTGTAGTTATAACCCTCTAATTAGTACAGAATTTTATTCTTTTAAGTATTTATTAAGTGAAAAGGTGGTAAATTATGTATAATTCAGTCATATTCGATATGGATGGAACATTGTTTCAAACAGAAAAAATTTTAGAACGATCTCTCGATGATACTTTCAACTATTTACGTTCATTAAATATGTGGGATGCAGCAACTCCCATTAATCAGTACCGGAACATTATGGGGGTACCTTTACCCCAAGTCTGGGAAGCATTATTACCTGAACACTCCATTGACTGGAGGGAAAAGACAGATGCCTATTTTTTAAGAAGGTTAATTGTTAATATAATGAATGGCGAAGGGGATTTATACCCTAATGTAATGGAGGTTTTAGGTTATCTAAAAGAGAATAATTATTCTATTTATATAGCAAGTAATGGTTTGACTGAATATTTAGAATCAATTGTAAAATATTTCGGGTTAGATAGCCTAGTAACTGAAACATTTAGTATTCAACAAATTGAATCTTTAAATAAATCACATTTAGTTGGGAACATTTTGAAAAAATATAATATAAGTAAAGGGATAGTAGTAGGAGACCGTTTATCGGATATAAATGCTGCTAAAGATAATGGGTTAGTCTCTATAGGATGCAATTTTGATTTTGCTCAAGAAGATGAACTTTCTCAAGCTGACATAGTAATAAATGACTTGATTGAACTAAGAACAATCTTACCGAAATTAAATTATGATGGTGTCCAAAGTTGAGGGATATCATCTTCGGAGATTGAAGTTGGTATCCATGGAAATGAGAACATGAGTTTTTTGTTGAAGGAAAGTTTTACGGGAAACAAAGTTCCGTTATTATAAAGAAAAATACTAAAATGCAGAATCGAGGATCATGAACCCAGCGGAAATCAAGGTGGACGTGTCGATACAATCGAGGGACAGATCATCTATCATAGCATAGAAGACCCTGGATTATTTTGAACAAAAATTAGCGATTCATTCTCCTTCAAATTCTTCGAATTATTGGGGGTTAGACGCTAAGGTCTTATTCTACTTTTTGCTCGATGTATTTTTTGATCACTTCAATTGTTGCTCCTCCAGTGGGGAGGAGTATGTAACTTTTACTCCAAAAATATGGTTTCCAATAGAATTTAGAGAGTTCCTCCGGGAACTCTTTTCTTATGTAACGAGATGTAACTGTCTTATAACTGTTTATAGTATTGGCTAAGTTTATTTGAGGAGGTACATCGAACAGGATATGTATATGGTCCCCTTCGCAAAATGGACGGATCATATACAATCGAGGTATGTTAAGAAAGCGTTATGTGAAAACTCAGAGTACTTTCTCTGGTTTTTTTTTATAAAATGTGTAACGTTTTCCTTTGTGTAGTTACTAAATAAATGACAGCATCGAAAGGAGGTACATTATTGGATGAATTTAAACAATTGTACGATAAACATGAAAAACAGATTTCTAAATACCTTTTTTATTTAGTTGGAGACAAACATATTGCTGAAGAATTGACCCAAGAGACATTTTTTCAAGCATTTAAGTCAATACGTCGTTTTAAAGGTAAAAGCAAAGTGTCTACTTGGTTATTCCAGATTGCCAAGAATACATTTTATACTTATATGAGGAAGAATAAGAAGATTGATAGAAATAGAAATGTAGATCCCGCTACTGTCCAAGAGAGTCTGGCTTTCCAGCAAACACCTGAGGAAATATATGAAAAAAAAGAAGAATCTATTCGCTTAATGAATGCATTAAAAAAACTGAAACAACCGCAACAAGAAATCATGATTTTACGTTTGTATAGTGAATTGAGTTTTAAGGAAATCGGTGACATTTTTGATAAGACTGATCTATGGGTAAGGGTTAACTTCTATAGAGCTAAGAGTAAGTTGTCAAATATTCTTGATGGAGGTGTAAAAACTTGAGAAAGCAATGCAGTGTAGTTAAAGATTTACTTCCGATGTATAAAGAGGATCTTACAAGTGAAGAAACAAACCAATTTATTGAGGATCATGTGGAGTTATGCAAAGAATGTCAGGATTACTTGGAGGGTATTGAAAAGGTTCTGCCAGCAGACGGATCAACAGGTTCAATTGACGATAAATCCGATCAGCAGCTACTAAAGGGTGTTAAACGCAGTATGAACAACCTTATATTGTTGTCTTTGCTAGTTGGTGTTTTCATTGGTTCCTTAGTATTCTTTAACCTAATGCTATCACTAGTTGTATTGGGTATTGCGTTGGTGTTTTTTGTGATTAGAACTAAAAATGAAGGAGTGAGGAGCAATATGAATAATAAATCGTTCCTAATTACGGTCTTAATAGCAAGTTTGTTTTCTTTAACAATTTCTTTGAAACTATCCTTTAATCTGGGTGTGTATGCAGATGATTATGGTGGAAACGTAATCCAGGCTTCTGGTGGATGGTTCTGGCTTTATATGCGTTGGGTAAATGTAGGCTTAGTTCTTCTTATTCTTATTATTACTGTAAAGAAGTTAATAAATCGTTAAAAGGCAATTCCAATTTAGAAACTTGTAGGGATATTTGCTTTCTCTACAAGTTTTTTTGTGTTTCTTATCATAATGAAAAATATCCATAAGCGTAATATTATACATCATAATGATTCATTTTGCTCTAAATATATATTGAAAAAACATATGGCATTTTTTCTTTTCTGTTGTAAATTCACCTTCGATTTTCTCAACAATAATACATATACATTTCTTATTCTACTTGTTAGTTTAAATGTATAAGAAATACTGAAATCATAAACAATTGAACATAAACTCTACTCGGTTCTGTTCATATAGGGGGAATAATTATTAAAGGGAATAAATTTATAGTTATCATTACAACATTTTTAATTGTCCTTTGTGGCATTGTTATTTTCAACTTTAAAAGTACACCGAGTACAGCAAACACGAATGAAGATAAGGATAGTACAGATGTGGTAGAGGTAGAAATCAATGAAAACTCAATTAAAGAGCAGCCTACTCTTGGAGATGAGGAGGTAAGTGTTCAGATAGTAGAGTTTGGAGATTTTATTTGCCCGGCTTGTCAGACGTGGAATGAAACGGTCTTTCCAATAATTAAAGAAGATTATATAAAATCTGGGAAAGCAAAATTTTCTTTCGTAAATGTGCTCTATCATGATGACTCGGAACTAGCTTCTTTAGCTGCTGAGGTAGTACACAAGAGAGATCCCAACTCCTATTGGGAGTTTCATGACAACTTGTTCCGTCAAATTAAAAAAGAAAGAGAAATAGACCAAGAAGGAATAGAAGAACTTATAAAAAAACACACAAGCATTGCAATAGAGGATCTAAATGAAGATATAAAAAGCCCGGAATTCGCAAGAGAGTTGGAGTTGGATAAGAAGCTAATTAAAGAGCATGGAGTATCTCCAACACCATCTCTAACGATTAATGGAACACTGTTAGAAAACCCATTTGACTATGAAGAGATTGAAAAAGCGATCAATGGGAACAGAGAAGGGACATGAAAGAAATAGAGAATAAATCATCGTCGAATTGGTTGCTCTACCTTGCATGGATGGTATCCATAGCCGGAACCCTTGGAAGTCTCTATTTTAGTGAAATTAGAGGATTTATCCCATGTGATTTGTGTTGGTACCAACGTATTCTCATGTACCCATTAATAGTTATTCTAGGTATTGGTACATTTTTTAAAGATTCTGCGGTTAAAAGATATGTTTTGCCTATGACTATAATAGGGAGTCTCCTATCATTCTATCATTATCTCCATCAGAAGGTTCCAGGATTGATGAAGGTAGAGTCTTGCAAATATGGGGTTCCTTGCAATATGGAATATATAAACGTATGGGGTTTTATTACGATACCGTTTTTAGCGATGATTGCTTTTGTGACAATAGCAATTCTTCTATCAAGCAAACTGCTTAGGTAAATCGGTTATTGAAGGGGGTGAGAAAAATGTAGGTAATTAGAAATATGCCATCCGATACATAACTAAAAATTTAGAGGGGAAATTTAAAATAAAAAAGATAATTGTCTTGTTTCTTGTAGCTATTATGAGTCTTAGCTCTACTGCTGCTTTCGCTGCTGAGAACACTAAAGGAAATTTAGATGTTAATCAACTGAAAAAAGAGAAAGCGAAAGTTGAGAAAGTTGAAAAGTTAAAAAAAGATATTGCGAAAATTGAAAGTGTAAATTCTGATGAACTAGAAGAATTTTACGAGGAAAACAAAAAGTGGATTGCTGACGTAAACGACAGACTTGATGATCATTTGGCTAGTATTCCTGAAGATGAAAAAGAAGCCGAATTGCTAAAATTACGTGATGGAGAGAATCAATTTAGTACAATGGCTGTCACTTCAAATTATTTCAATGATCATTATTTCCACTTAAGAGATGGAAGATGGACTTATAGCATGTGGCCTAAGACATCTACTAGATGGTTGAGGTCTTATGCTAGTGCTGGATGGACTGAACTGACAAACTATTATTCAAACATTAATACAAGTAGTTTGAAAGATCAATATTGGTGCCATTTTGAAGCGTTCGTTGAATCAGATTGGGATATTGAACAAGGGCGACCAGATGTAGGTTTAGTTAAGACAATTGCTGCTTTCTGTAATCCAGAATAATAAAGCATTTAAACAATTATTATAAAATTGATTTGAAACTACAAACTACTTTTTAGGAATGAGAGGAAAAACTATATGAAAAATAAATTTAAAAAAATGGTTTTCATCGCATTAACTACACTGATGGTGTTGGGCAATTTCACTCCCGCTTCCGCAGCAAGTGAAAAGAATGAATTTGAGTACTTAAGGAACGCAATCGCAACAATTGACGCTGTACCCTCAGAGGAAAGAACTCAATACGAAGAAGATAACCGTGATTGGATTGATGAAGTTGGAGATAGACTGGAAGCTTATTTAGAAACTTTTCCAGAAGAAGAGCAAAATGATGTAGTTAAACGTCTTTTAAGCGATGACTTTATGGATAAAAGTGCAAGTCTTAGCGATAACTCTATGGTACAAATCGCAAGTCTTAGTGGAAATCTTGACGAATACTTTACTGACGTATGGTATCATTACCGTGGTGATTATTGGACATATTCAATGTATCCGAAGTGGTCCGTCAGACTTTGGGGGCCAACAATGGAGGCTGCTTGGGATGAATTAGGAAGAAATTATTATGGTATCCGCAATGACAACGGAAGTTTATGGAACCAATATAAATGCCATTGGGATTATGATGTTTTTGGTGCAGTAGCAGGAAGCTGGGATTTAGAGGTGGGTAGACCGATTGTTTCTGGCACGAAAATGTTTACGTCACGTTGCAATCCGGAGTAATTAAATAATCAAATTTATTGAATGCCTTTTGATAAAAAACAATTTTTCACCTAAGAAAGATGTCTTTCATCATGCTATCATCTCCTACAAGTTGCCAACCAAGTAAACTTTGGTTCTAGTATGCACATTCGGCAGATGCGTTATACAAAGCTATCAAAAAAGTGTTCCTTTTTATAGGAACACTTTTTTGGTAATGCCAATCACTCTTCAATTAGCGCCCCCTCTAACTGAATACTGAGCTATTGATAAATGTGACAAAAGATATAATAGAACAGCCCATAAATACGATCTCTCAGGTTCTTTTTTTATCTTAAAAGATTCAATACATAGAGCTAACTAACATAAGCAGTCCGTAAAACAACTGTAAAAATGGTAGAAGCTCGCTTCGATTAGAAACTAGACCATAGACTGATAAAATAATTAAAAAGTCCTATTACTCGTCTACTTATTTTATTAAAAAAACTACTCCTTTTTAGTGTGAAATGTAATAATTGCCCAACATATTAGAGTGAAACTTTAGTTAATTGCTATATCATCATGTTTTAAAACTGAAAATGCGACTTCCTAATTTTTATCATTCAGGAAGCAATATTGGGAAATGTGCTCTTTGGTATTTACGCTTTGGTGTCGGAGGGATACCTGAAAGTACCACAAGTCGTGCATCCTCCCATTCAGTGGATTTTTTTATTTATTACGCCTCATCACTATATGAAATGTATTACTGTATTCGCTAACTGTAGTTGCAATATCATCCCAAATCTTATGATCGCTTCGAGTTGAAGTTGTTAATAAGCAAGCCTTTTAAAGACGTACTAAGAGATCTCCAGCTAAAAAAGAGCTTAGTTATTCGCAGCATCAACTTAGCAGAGGTACTTTTTTGCTGTTCCTACAATGGCCAAACATGTACCCATTATTACAATTTATAGTTCAGGTGCGCTTGCTGCAAATAGAAGCGACACTTGTAGATTGACAAGAGAAAACATTCACAGATACAGCGTCAGAATTAATAGCAATAAATAAGCGTATTTCACGGCTTTCAGTGATTAATCCGTTATTCAAATATCAAAGACCTGTTTATACAATAAATTTGGGTTTCATTGTCGCGGCGTTTATCGGAAGTTTTGCGGGGAAACTCAACTCGCACTCTCGGCATCCTCTAAAGAACAAGGCTAAAATCAGGTTTTGACAAATATATCATACTTCGCTATAATGATTTATATCATAGTACGCTATGTAAAAGGTGGTGTTTGATTGGACAAAAGAATACGTAGATTTTATATGCCAATGACGGAAACTAGCTTTTATATCCTGTTTGCTTTACAAAATGAAATGCATGGTTATAGTATCATGCAGTATGTAAAAGCCCTTACAAAGGGTGAAATAGCTTTAGGAGCAGGGACGGTTTATACCAGTTTGTCCAAAATGGAGAAAGATGGGCTAATTGTTCTTGTGAAAACAGAGAGCAATCGAAAGTTTTATAAAATTACTGACTTAGGACGTGAAATATTAGACATTGAAATCCTGCGTATTGAAAGATTATATAAAAACTCAAGAACATAGGGAGGGATGCAATAATGCTTAAAAAGAAAACAATCAGAAGGAGTTTTTATATATCCGATTTTGAGGAGGAGCAAGAATTTTTATCCTCTCAACACAACGCAGGATGGAAATTGGCTGATATAAGATATAAGAGATATTTATTTGAAAAGTGCGATAAAGAAACTGTTATCTATCAGATAGACTTTAATCCGAAAGAGCAGCGTAAAAGTGAATATGTACAATTATTTACTGATTTTGGATGGGAATTCATCACTGAAAAAGACGGCAGATTTTATTTTTCAAAACCTGCTTTACATTGTAGCGAAGAGAAAATATTCAGTGATCGTGAAACGAAAATCGTCATGTGCAGAAAGATTATCAAGCGCAAGCTGGTTCAACTTATCCCACTATCGGTCATCTCGGTTTTCATTTCGTGTGCAATAGCATTAAATATGTTTCAATATAGATTCTTCCCATTAGGCATCATTTTCATTGTATCGTTGATATGGCTTGGCGGATTAATACTGACTCTTTACTCAATGAAATATTTATCAGGATTTTTCAAACTCAAGAAAATAATCGAAGAAAATATGAATTAGAAAGGAGACATGATTATGTATGGTTGGTTAAATATCGGAAGCCTTGTGCTGGGTTTGATTGCATGGATATTACCTATTGCAAGTCTGGCAAAGCATAATAAGGATAATAACACAACTTGGGTTTTATTTTCGATAGCAAGTATTACTGCCTGTGTAATCTCACTATGTTTTCAAATTTTATACAACGATTACTTAGTCAGGATAGAGGATTGGTCGGCGCTTATGGACACTTCTAAAGGTGTGGTTCGTCTTTCATTCCTACTAGCTGTAGTAACTATTGTACTTAATGTAATTACTGCAATTGTATATAACAAAAAAAGTGGATGAAAAACTACTCATAGATGAAACAGGAAAAGCATTATCATTGTATTAGGGCTTCCAGCTCAAAACAATACTAAAATGAAATACAACGCAGTTCAACCTGCGTACACCTCATAGCATTCGACTAAAAACAACCACATAGGCTCAGACTAAACAAGTGGCTTACTGAAAAGAGGATACTATACTCTATAAGCAGTTCAAACAGCTGCGTTTACCAATGAAAAATGTGTAATAAAAGCTTCTCGGCATTTCGGTAAAAAGCACGGTGATAATGGAGATTGGGCAACTGGTCTTCAGCTTTTCCTTATTCAATTATTGGGATTTGAAAAATCAACTGCAAATATGCTTTTTCTCCCTCACAACGGTTCGGCTTACCCCTAAACGTCAAAGGGGTTTAATTATTGGGAATCCAAAACAAAAAGCAACCTCCTGATTAATATGACATAGGGGAGGTTGCTTAATACATTTCTTAACATAGCCATTTACACAACAGGTTACTTTGAAGGGGATGTGTTGGCCGTCGTTATATTAATATCGCCCCCTTGAGGATCCGGCAGTTCATCGTCCGCGTATGTAGAGGTACCAACAGAAGTTCCAACCAGAAGTAATGCTGCAGTCATAAATAAGTATTTGAATTTAAGTTTCATCTTTATTTCTCCTTTGTTAAGCTTTTAAGTAAAAAATAAGCTTTTTTGTATTTATGTTTTTTTTCATAGTACTCCGCTAGTAATTGAGTAAACTCGACTATAGTGGCGCGATCTTTTTTTGCTTTAAAGTGGGGTAAAGCGGTTGAATACATGTATTCTTCAAACGTGGCGGACCTCTCTGTTTTATCTATAAAGAATTGAAGAACTTGAAATTTTATAAGATAGTCAGTGTTTTTTTTACCTGTAGAATATCTATTTACCTCTGACGCGATTTCCTGAGCCTCTCTATGTTCATTTAAATGTAAATGGGTTTTTGCTAAAAGGTACAAGGTATTACTTAGGTCACCGTTTTCCCCTTTATAAGAAATAGATTTTTTGTAATATTTAACTGCTTCTATATAGTTCTCCATTTGGTTATGTATGAGACCCATATTGTGATATACTTTTGCTTTTAATTTTTTATCTAAATTATTGTCTAATCCATATAAGATGGCCTGGTACATAGCTAAAGCTTTATCATTTTCACCCATTTTGCGATAGTTTACCGCCAGGAGAAGATTGCAATTTTTACATAATCTATAATTTAACTTACTCTCATATCGTGAGAGAGCCATGGTTGTGTAGTAGGTTGATATAGATATGTTTTCAAGTTTAGTATATACAAGGCCCATCTGGTAATATATCTCTTCGATGTCCTGCCTCTCCGTTGAGAGTTCTGCTTCTTTATAGTGCTTGAGAGAAAGTTCTAGATCTCCGAACATATAATTATATAATCCACAGAACCGATGATAAAAGTCAGATGAAAATGGCTCGAGATAATCAGTTAAAGTGAGGATTTCTAAATAGGTTTGTTCAGACCTTTCAACTCGACCTCTTAGCAACTCGATTCTTAATGAAAATAGTTTCTTCACAAGATAGAACGAAGGGAGAGTGAGAGATTTATAGTTTCTCTCAATACTGTTGAATAAGGAGACGGCTTCTTCTTCCCCAGAATATTTAATTGCAGTATATAACCTTTCGATATCATCCCTAAACCTTGGAATTAGCTTTGTAGGATCAACCGATTCGATGTTCTGTATATTTAGCTTATCGCAAATAAGAGAAACGATTTCAGGATTCGGATTTAGTTTATCGTTTTCGATTTTACTAAGATAAGATATAGAACATACCCCGTAGGCCAAAGCGGATTGTGGGATCTCTTGTTTCTTTCTCTCAAATTTAATTCGACTTCCCAAAGTGAATTCCTGTATTACACACACCTCCTTTTACCTATATATTATCAGATTTTGTAATATTTTGTGTAAAAATGTAATTAAAAATTGTCTTGAGAGTAGCATCGAAAAAATCTTATTACTAAATAAAAATAGTAAGTCAGATGTTAAGATATAATTGCAATATCAAGGTGATAGACTACTTGAAGACATACTGTTTAGGATTAATTAGATGAAATTGATAATTGAAATCATGCGAAAAATGAACTATATCGGCTTTAATTACGGCTTATGATATGCTTGGAAAAGAAAATTTACAGATATTAATATTTGATGACGATGAATATAAAGATTTAGGACTAAAAGTTGATCATTCTGAAAATTTAATTATAGAAAATAATAAAACTGGATTTATACCTTTTTATTCTCCTAATTAAGATTAAATAAAAATCTTTTTAGAATAAATGGAGATGTTATATATATTAAATTTGAATAAAAGATTATAAAAAAGCCATTGGCACATTTACTAATGCCTTTTTTGCCTCTTAAATCGTCACGGTGAACCTTATCATAAATAGAGTCATAAGCAAGGAGTATCATTTGATTCAGAGGAGAATCCTTGTGGAAATGCAATGATTATAACAGCTGCGGCCATCATCGCAAAAAAAGGCCTAGCAAGGTGCAGGCCAAACCAATGAAGAATATGCGGAATCTACTGCTTCGTACAATCTGTGGAGCAATGTTATCGCTGTTGTGGAGTCAACGTGGACAAGTCTTCGACTCGGAAATCTCCATGTTTTCGGTTACTTCGCTTTCCTTCTCCAATGAAGGGGACGTCAAGTCAGTTCTTGGTCATTTATGAGTTTCGTTTCGCTTTGGGTTGTTTGAACACTTCGTCCTGCCACAGTTGATACAGATAGATGATAAACGCAAAACCGACCATCATAGCAACAATAGCTATTGTAGACAAAGTCGATTCACTCGAAACAAGCCCCATCCGTTGCCATACCGGGTAAACGATGTACATAAATAACCCGTCCAAAAGTATATTGACAGTCAAATACATCCAAAATTTCCCGAAAGTAAAGCGGAATATCCAGATAACTATAACTAAATATGCTCCATACACCCAAGGAACCGGGACGACTTTATCCCACCCGAACAGACTGGAACCTGTCTCTTTCCACCATCCGTAATGGTAAGCCGCTTGATATGCCAAGGTATGAATAACGGTCATAAATAGAGCGACCGGCATGTACCTGCGTACAGTATCCATTTTCAAAAAAAACAAGGACGCCCAAGGCAATACCAAGAGTGACCAGAGAATAATCTGTTTCATGTCATTAATACCCCACATCATTTTTATGTATAGTGTTACTCACGGTTAATATATTTATTCGATTTATCCGATAAAAGTAACTGAAACACCGACTTGGTTAAGCAGAATAACATTCCAATTGGGAATAATGTTTGCGGTTGGCTACGATTTAGGATTTTATCTCATTCTTTATATACCATTTAAGCTTGGTGCTTTCTATTTAAATGCTGATATATACTTTATTTTTTTAATGGGTAGACAATTGACATAACAGGAAGACAATATTCTGTTTTCCTGTTTGTCACCAAAAGGAAACTCATAGTCGAACAACACTCTGAAATATCCCTGATCCACAACTTTAAAAATTATGTCGCCTTAATTGGGTACCATTGAGCATTTACTCTTAATCCAAATTCTCTTTAGGTTTTTCTTTATGCTTCCTATTTTTAACCTCGGTAAATAGGTTATCTGAGGCACTTGGTTGTGTTTTTGATGTATCAATTGGGGGATTAGATTGATTTGATTCAATCAATGCTTTCAACATTTGGATATCCTCTTTCGTAGCATATTGCTTATCAGATTTCAGCATATAACCTAACTGCCCGTTTGATTCTATTGTTGCCCATTGTAAATCAGTAAAATGCTGAATGTTTTGTTGTCTCATTCGTACTTCAAGCATATCAACAGTTAACCTCAGCTTTTTTAAATTGCTTTCATTAACTTGCCCGTTTTCGACTACTAAAAGTGATTTTCCATATATAAAAGTTTCTAGAGCATTCGACCTCAAAACCACATACTCAATAGAAATAAGCGTAAGTACCATTAAAAAGGTAATCACCATTGTGATCCAGATGTTTCTGTCACCCACAGGTTGAATAATCAATGATCCGACCGCTATCATCATGACAGTCTGAGCAACCGTAAGCTGTGAGATTGACTTTCTTCCAGCTAACCGTAAAATAAGGACTCCTCCAATGACAACGACAATTGCTTTCCATATGAAGTGAAAATCCATAAGAACCCCCCTTTCTGAATAATCAATTTTGTTTAGTGCTTTTTTTCTTTTTTTCTACATTTTCTATGGTTTCTCCAGGGGGAAGATTATATAACCTGCTCTTAGGGTCATATATTTTTTGAGAAGGCCATAGTCCATGATGTCCTGAAAATAAATAGCTGACTAAACATGCAACCCAAAAGTACTCTAATCCTTTTCCGTTAAACATTTCCATTGCCAGCAGGAAAGCGGCTATAGGGGTATTGGCACCCCCGCAAAAAACCGCGATTAATCCTAAAGCGGCAAGAAATGACATAGGTAAGTCAATGAACGTGTGTAAGGCATTACCTAATGTTGCCCCGATAAAAAATAAAGGAATGGCTTCCCCGCCGACAAAGCCGCTGCCTAAGGTTACCGCAGTAAATACCAGCTTGCCCAGGAAAGCAAAAGGCGGCACCTCTTCTGAAAAAGATTGGTGCAGCATTTGTAATCCCCGGCCATTGTAGTCTTGTGAACCAACAATTAAAGTTAATGCCACAATGACAATTCCTCCAAAAAAGGCTCTCTTCATATGGTTTTTCTTAAAAAGCTTTTCAGAGAAATTTTGTATTCCGTGCCTCAACTGACAGTATAAAACACTCATCATGCTAAAAATGACTGCTAAAAGAATAACTTTTATAAACGTAATAGATGATATTTCCGGTACGGTTTGTATAATGAATTCTTCGTGTTTATGTCCCCAGGCAGCTGTAGTTACATAGTGGCCAACGAAGCTGGCCGTAAGACAAGGAACAAGTGCTTCAAATTTCAGCTTTCCTAAAACAGCCATTTCCATGCCAAAAACAGCACCAGTTATGGGTGCTCCAAAGGCAGCCCCGAACCCAGCACTTATACCACTCATAATTAAAATTTTCTTGTCGAATCGGTTCACCTTAAAAAATTTGTTGACAGTTGCAGCTACACTTCCTCCCATTTGGACAGCGGCACCTTCTCTTCCTGTTGAACCTCCAAAAAGGACTGTGACAAAAGTTGCGAAATAGACGATAGGTCCCATTCTCCGCGGCACCTGTTTTTTTCCATGGACTGAGTCTATTACGAGATTATTTAATTCAGCAGTATCATTCAAAGTATTATTCAAAAATACCTTTCCGTAGTTCATATATATGTATCCTATAAGGATTCCTCCTATGGGGAGAAGGAAGATGAGCCAATCTCGTTTTAAACGGATATCATCTCCGAGATAATCGTTAGTTTCTAAAAGGAAATAGGTTGTCGAACCAACAACTATTCCAATTATGCTTCCAAAGAGAACCCATTGACCAAGAATTGAAAAAAAGTTTTTATTATTCAGAAGCATCAACCATTCACCTCATTTCAAATCTAGTGGAAATATCGATTCTATTTTTGCCCATTGTATTAAAATTATTAAAATAAGTATGTAATAACTAATTATTGAATGAAGCAAGAGGGGTCATATTCACAAATTCAGATTAAAGAAATGTGTTTTTACGCACTTATTTAAAAATCGCTCATTTAGATTTATCACGAAGAACCGTACCACAAATGTGGTAAAACAAAAGGTTGAACTTGTCCTAGATAAGGAGTTATTATATAGACTTTTATAAAAATAAGGATACCGTACTTCATTAGTACGGTATCCTCAATGAAAATTCAATTCATAGAAGAATTTTTAATAAGTTGTGCTAAATAAACCAGCCCCTTCTCTCCATTCTAGATAGTTATCCTTGTACGAAGAAACAAAATTCTTATGAGTTTAATAGCTTGTTCTTTTCAATCTGAAATTCTTTTTCAGTAAGGTAGCCCTGTTCTTTTAATTTTGCTAGTTTTACCAGTTGATCAACAGTCTGCTTATTAGGATTACTATAATGCTGAGGAACAACTACCAAGACTTGATTTTGACTTATACGTTTTGTGACTCTATAACCTTGGTCTGAGGCTGTTGCAATCCCTTCATTGTTTGGTTTGCAATAATGATTCGGTTTGCATGTGCCATCATCCCGAACTAGAAGTTGCCCCATTAGACCAACCGCCACCCATTCCGGTCTTTTGGAGCGTGGAATATATTCCTTAGTCGATTCCCAATTAGGGTTCAATATCGGCCTCCGTTCTCTCCGTTGCGGCACGATGACATTACCGCCAGAGTCAAATACTGCTGGGAGTGAGACATCTTCGTACAAAATTTCACCCCATTCAGTAGTCACAAACTTATGCTTCCATCGTAGCTCTCCGCTATTGGCCAAGAAAGCCGGCTTTGCGCTTGTGATTCCCAGCATATAATCGTCTTGACTATTCGCTATACGCACTTTATCCTCTTCCAATGTAACGAAGTAGCCGAAATCAATCGGATTTCCATCCATCGTTTCAAACATTTCCGCATAGTCTGCTGCCGGGGTGGTGACGGCGCCATCAATTTTGACGTTACCGTCGCTTAATATTTTAGCTGCCAAACCTGGATTCGAAGCATCTGTACCATTAGCCAAGTACCACGAATAAGGAAGCTCGTTTGCCGCGCCGAATTGTCCCATGATATGAACGCCCTCCAAAAAATCCGCATCCGTCGATTGCCCCTCCGTATGGGAGAATAATCCGGAGGCAATTGTGTTCACTCCCTCCGCGTGCGAAGTGAAACCGCTCGCAATGGAAAGAGCGCCTTCTGCATGAGAGCTTTGGCCGATTGCCTGTGTCTGATTTCCTTCAGCATGGGAAAGATCGCCAGAAGCCACGGTGCGCTGCCCCTCCGCATGGGCAAAAATGCCGCTAGCCACTGTCAAGTTCCCTTCAGCGTGAGAAGCTCTTCCGTTTGCTTCCGTCTGGTCGCCTTCTGCATGGGAAGATTCTCCTTGAGCCATCGTACCTTGTCCTTCTGCATGAGAAACGAGCCCGCTAGCAACCGTATTTTCTCCCTCGGCATGAGACGCAATGCCTGAGGCTGTAGTCAAGTTTCCTTCTGCATGGGCAGCTAAATTTATAGCTGTTGTAAACCGCCCCTCGCTGTGAGAGTCCTGAGCACTAGCCATTGTATGGTTTCCCTCAGCGTGAGAATGTGCTCCACCGGCCGTTGTGGCGTATCCTTCTGCATGGGAAGCCACTCCATTGGCTGTGGTAGAGGCACCCTCGGCGTGTGCTATATCAGCCGTCGCTTCGGTAATATAACCTTCTGTATGGGAAGCATTTCCCACAGCTCTTGTATTGATTCCTTCCGCATGTGAGGCTGACCCATTGGCGACTGTGCCAATTCCTTCTGCTTCCGAACAAGTTCCTATAGGATTTTGATTACATCCATTGGACATGGTTATTCCTCTCCTTTTATAAAATTGATTAAAAACTCGTTAAGAGGCCTATCATTCAAAACAAAACAAATCTAATGAAAAAAGATAATAGTTGTAGATGATGTAAGATGTTACTCATCACGATCTAGCTAGTAAATATCCGGGGAGTGCTAATCCAGGCAGAATGGAGTAATGAGAAACGTAATATTAAGATGATGATAACCATCCGTTCATAGATTTTTTTCTGAAAGATAGTAAGTTCACTCTTATTTTTATGTTATGGTCAAGGTAAACATTGGTTTGGACAAATTTTCTAATTGGAATAGAATGTCCACTATTGTTATTATTATGAAATAGGAAGATGTTGGTTGTAATCATAGAGAAGACTCTGATGGGGATAGATGAAGGTGAACTTCATATAAGGTCATTTTAGGTTGGTTTAGTTAGGAATAACAAAGGAAACTCATGGATTTAAAGGTATCCTTGGAGTAGATTTTATGTCCAAATCTGGCATATTGATTAATTATAGGAAATAATAGTGAAGTAGAAATAAAGAATATATGATCCCCTATAATTGAAACTCAAAGATTATTAACCTCATTTAGAATATTCACGGTGAACCGTACCACAAATAGTGGTAAAACAGAGGGTTGAAGTTGTTATCAAAAAGATATATTAAACGAGATATAAATCAATCCTCGCCCTTATTTTTCCAATTCTTTATTACATCTTTGTTTAGAACCATTAACGGCAGCATTATTAGGAGTTTTCATATTAGGCGAATACTTAAGCTTAACTTCTTGGTTAGGAATTTTCCTCTTAATGCTAGGTATCGCAATATTAATATGGTCATCCAAAAGTTCTGATAGCAAAAAGGAACATAGAGTGGTTTAGGAATCAGTTAAATTGTAAAAAGGCAATAAAAGTTTAAATAAGGGAAAAAGGGGTCAGACCGCCGGTAAGTTAATGCTCACTGGAGATCTGCCCCCTTTTTTCAAAAGAGATGAGCTTTACTAAGACACAGAAAAGCCTCCCTCTTCTTTCAATCCATCTTTCTCTATAAATTCATCTAGCAGAGCACGTACTTCACCGGTGGATTCTGTGTCCATCAGACGATTTCTCAGCTCACTCGCTCCCCGGAACCCGCGTACGTAAATCTTAAAGAAGCGGCGGAGTGGTTTGAAGGGCCGCGGCTCGAGTTCTTCGGAGTATTTATCATGAAGATCGAGCTGGAGTTTTAAAAGGTCGAGCAGTTCCTGGCTGGTATGCTCTTTCCTCTCTTTTTCGAAAGCGAACGGATTATGGAAGATCCCCCGTCCGATCATAATGCCGTCCACGCCGTATTTCTCCGCAAGTTCAAGTCCCTTCTGGCGGTCAGGGATGTCGCCGTTGATGGTCAGAAGCGTATTAGGAGCGATTTTGTCACGAAGTTTCTTGATCTCAGGAATCAGCTCCCAGTGAGCATCGACATCACTCATTTCCTTTTTTGTACGGAGATGGATGGAAAGATTGACAATATCCTGTTCCAATAAGTGCTTCAGCCAGTCGCGCCATTCCTCCACTTCGGTATAACCGAGACGGGTCTTCACACTGACGGGAAGTCCTCCCGCTTTGGCTGCCTCGATGATTTCCGCTGCGACATCCGGACGGCGGATCAGGCCGGATCCTTTCCCATTCGCTGCGACATTGTGCACAGGGCAGCCCATATTAATATCAACTCCGCGATAGCCCATTTTTGCCATACCGATACTCATTTCACGGAAGTATTCGGGCTTGTCCCCCCAAATATGGGCGACGATCGGCTGTTCATCTTCCGTGAACGTCAGACGCCCACGCACGCTGTCTTTTCCTTTCGGATGACAGTAGCTTTCCGTATTCGTAAACTCTGTAAAAAACACGTCAGGTCTCGCCGCTTCACTCACGACATGGCGAAAAACGATATCGGTTACGGCTTCCATCGGTGCCAGAACAAAAAACGGCCGAGGCAACTCATGCCAAAAATTATCTTTCATAATATATTTAAACCCTTTCCTTAAGGAAAACATGTTCCCAAAATTAAAAAGTAAAGTGCTATAGTTTTATCCATTCCCAGTTAGGCTGGATTTCAACCAGTATATACTTTAATAGTAATATACGAAAAGTGCAAGGGGACGAGTCGTCTTGTTTCCTCATTAATAAAAGAAAAACTATAAAAGATAGACGAAAAAAGAGTCGGTCCGCCAGTCAGCTAACGCTACGCACATTGGGGACTGGCTCTTTTTGCTTTAAAAATCATACCTGAAAATGAAAATTTCACTCAATAATAGTAAACAAATTCTGTAAAAAATTGCTATAATGATTTTTAGGTTAGCAGGGTAACTCCTGCATATTGAATGAAAGTAAAGGGGAGCGGTAAATGTCTGAGTTGAATGAAAACCCGTTAATGAAGAGCGATGAAAAGAAACCAAAGATTAAGGCGGAAAGAAAAGAAGGGGAACCGACTTCTGCTTTCAAAGGGGCAAGTTGGGCAGCTTTGGTAATAGGTGTATCCGCTTATCTGATCGGCCTGTTCAATGCGGGAATGGAACTGAATGAGAAGGGGTATTACTTTGCTGTACTGGTATTCGGATTGTATTCAGCTGTATCCCTGCAAAAAGCAGTAAGGGACAAGGAAGAGGATATCCCTGTTTCGGGCATCTATTACGGGCTAAGTTGGTTTGCAGTGATTGTAGCCATTTCCTTGATGGCGATCGGACTTTACAATGCCGGTAGTATCATCTTAAGTGAAAAAGGATTTTATGGTATGTCATTTGTTCTTAGTCTATTTGCGGCAATCACCATTCAGAAAAATATTCGAGATACGCAGTTGGCTAGAGAAAGAGATTAATAATGGGGGCGGTACTGATGACAGTACAGCCCTTTGTCGTTAGGATGCTTTTCCCAAAATCCACACCCCTCCCCACCCTCATGAGTACTTTGGAGGCAATGCAAAGAGATTGGACCGAGTGAACAAAAAGTACGATCCGTTTAATATCCCCAGGGGCTGAGTTGATGGGCGTGGGAAGATTCCTATTTCCATATTTTTGTTTACTAGGTTTCCAGATCTTTGAAAGTGGACTTTGCACTTTTTTAAGAGCTCTAAATAGTATATAATTATCAGATAATGGTAGATATTTTGATCCCTAAATCATTATAATAGAATATGGTATGGTTATAACAGAACAAGTGAATTCCAGGGGGGCGCCTTGCTTTAAGTGAGACCCGAGCAGGAGCGCTTACTCTTTTTTGAAAATATTAAGAGTAAGGAAGGTTATCATGAGCAGCATACAGAAAAAAACAGACGTTATTTTAATTGGTGCCGGAGTCATGAGCGCGACTTTGGGATCTTTGCTGAAAGAGTTAGCACCTGAATGGGAAATCAAAGTGTTTGAGAAGCTCGCAAGTGCAGGAGAAGAAAGCTCGAACGAATGGAATAATGCGGGTACGGGGCATGCTGCATTGTGCGAGCTTAACTATACGTCCGAGAAATCTGACGGATCGGTAGATATAAGTAAAGCAATTAAAATCAATGAACAGTTCCAGCTTTCAAGACAGTTTTGGTCGTATCTTGTAACCCGTAATCTGATAGGTGATCCGACAGACTTTATCATGCCTATCCCTCATATGAGTATGGTACAAGGGGAAAAAAATGTATCGTTTTTGAAAAAACGATTGGAAGCGCTGTCAAGCAATCCCTTGTTTCAAGGGATGGAATTTTCCGATGACCCTGAAAAACTGAAAGAGTGGATGCCGCTCATCATGAAAGGCCGTACATCGAATGAACCGATAGCGGCAACCAAAATCGACTCTGGGACGGACGTCAACTTCGGGGCATTAACACGAATGATGTTTGACCATTTAAAGAGGCAAAATGTCGAGATAAACTACAAGCATAGTGTCAAGGATATTAAACGTACCAGTGACGGATCGTGGGAAGTCAAGGTGCATAATATCGACAGTGGTAAAATCGAACACCACACCGCAAAATTTGTCTTTATCGGCGGTGGGGGCGGAAGTCTTCCTTTACTACAAAAAACCGGTATTCCTGAATCGAAACATATTGGAGGGTTCCCGGTAAGTGGACTGTTTATGGTATGTAACAATCCGGAAGTAGTAGCGCAGCATCATGCCAAAGTATATGGTAAAGCCAAGGTGGGGGCTCCTCCAATGTCCGTTCCACATCTTGATACACGATATATTGATAACAAAAAATCGTTACTGTTTGGACCGTTTGCCGGATTTTCGCCCAAGTTCTTAAAAACGGGATCAAATTTGGATTTAATCGGTTCCGTCAAACCGAATAACGTCCTCACGATGCTCGCGGCAGGTGCCAAAGAGATGTCATTGACCAAATACCTGATCCAGCAAGTGTTGTTGTCGAATGAAAAGCGCATAGAAGAACTACGGGAGTTTATCCCTAATGCTAAACTTGAGGATTGGGATATCGTAGTGGCCGGCCAACGTGTGCAGGTAATCAAAGATACTGAGGCAGGCGGGAAAGGAACACTTCAATTCGGTACGGAAGTGGTTAGTGCCGCTGATGGTTCGGTAGCTGCATTACTTGGTGCTTCCCCAGGAGCATCTACTGCCGTTCACGTTATGCTTGAGTTATTCGAAAAATGTTTCCCGCAGCATATGAATGAGTGGGAATCGAAACTGAAAGAAATGATTCCTTCATATGGGGTGTCACTAGTGGAGAACCCAGAGTTGTTTAAAGAAATTCATTCTTCAACAGCAGAGACGCTTGGTCTAAGCGAGAAAGAGTTAGCTTACAGTTAATTCCCTGCAAACCTTTAACAGGTAAATATGTTCGAAATAAACCCAAGCTTATTATCAATATCGGCTTGGGTTTATTTATTGTAATCTATCAGAATTCTATCTTGGTAAATCTACACTAGGTTACTGGTAGATAGAAAAGCCGGTAAATTAAGAAAGTGCGCCTTCTCCATTCTTTTGTAAAGATTTCATGAAGAAACCCCCATTATAAAGGATTTTCCATTGGCATCTAAGAATGTATACCTTTAAAACAGGTTTATTAAAAGGGGAGTCAAACATGAAGTGGAATGTAGCTATTCGCAAACCTTTTCTTATGAGAGGGTGGGAGAACTATCCGAAGACCTGGAAATTTATGATTGATGTAGGAATTTTAGTAAAGTACAAAACGTTGAATAGAAAAAAGCTGCCTAAAACGTTAACACTACCCAGTTCCACTGTTCTCTATATAGATTCTGGGGAAAATCGGGGAAGGGCACTACTGATCAGCAATGGGGTGACTCAAAAAAGGCTCGCTCGATTTTGGTCCATGGCTGTGAAGAAAATGAATCCCGACCTGGTCATAGATGTAGGCGTGAATTATGGGGAGTGTATCTTCTCTATTCAGTATTCATCCGAGACCAGGATAATAGGCGTTGAGGCGAACAGCCGTTTATTACCATTTATTGAACAATCCAAAGAAGCCCATCCTAACCGGTCACAAATAGCAATCTACAACGCAATCGCTTCGGATAGAGACAATGAACAAAAAGTTTTCTTTGTTGATAGGCATTGGTCAGGAACCTCTTCAGCCACTTATGAACCTTCTCATAAGTTAATAGATAAGGTACCTGTCCAGTCCATCACCATTGATACCATCTGTCATGATCAAACCTATGAAACAGTCCTTTTTAAGGTGGACGTTGAAGGATATGAAGCGTTTGTTTTAAAAGGGATGACCAACTTATTCAAAACAAGTAAGTCAATCCTTGGATTCATTGAGTTTAATAGTGAGTACCTTGAAAAGCTGGGTATCAGTGTAGATGAGTTTCTCCTGTTTCTACAAACGTACTTTACGATCTACGTATATAAGGAAGACCATAGCCTGGTAAAGGCAGTCCATTACAACCATATGGACCTGAAAAATTTGTTTGGAACAGATTATATTCATACGGATTTTTTATTGGTGAGTGATGAATCCTTTATCGAACGAATGCATATAAACAATGTGTAAAGCTCCACCTCATCCTGGGGTGGATTTCTTATGATACCACTCATAAAACGTACCCGCTTCCTCTTTCGACACCCCAAACAATAAACTCTCGTGGGTCGGATTTGACCGATTCGAGAACATGATGGTAGCCACTCCAACCTTCCGCTCCAGCCATGAGTGTTTCACGGTCACCTGCTGAATCCGGTCCCGATGGGTGACGAAGGTTTCGTTCAACCAGCCTCCTTTTCGAATTTGCACGGTGTGACCGTTGCGGGTGTAACTTGTAAACCAGTAATCAAGGATTCGCAGGAGGATGGATACTCCAAAGACAATCCCTGCGATCCATATCCATTCCATTTTAAAGATCCATAGGCCCACTCCAGCAGCAATCGTCAAATAATAAGGTTGGAAGAGCTTCAGCCAAAGGACCTTTAGTGGAAAGCGTACCATCTCCTCTTTGATTGGGTAGTGGGGAAGGATGGTGTGCAGCATGTCATAAGCTTCACGTTTTGGCATAAAGGGATATAAAGAACTTATTTCCTCTTTTCCACCTTCAGAGGAGCCGGCACTGATCAACTTGATCGACACAAGGCCGAGAATCCTTTTCACAATGGTTTGTTCCACTCTGACAGCTTGTACTTTATTCTTTGAGATTGAGTAGCTGACCTCATTCCCAATCCCTTTTTCGATATAAATTCGTTCAAGGTCATCACTTATGACATAGTTTCCGTACTTGATAGAAGTCTTGACGAAACCGATCAAGATGGACAGGGTCATGGTAGCGAGGAAAAGGAGGATCAGGATCCACACATGATTCAGTAAGTAGTGCCAGGCACTTTCTGCTGATTCTTCGATGGCAAAGAAATCGGCCAGATTGAAATAGATGGCACTTACTAATGGGAAGATCGCCAGGAAACTGAGTGATGTGAAGGATGCTTTAATCAGGTCTTTCCTGGTTGTTTGAAAGTGTACCGTGCGTTTTGGCTTTATACCTTCTTCCGATTCATCTCTTTCTTGCTTCCGTTCGAGGTAAGATAAAATGCGATCTTTCTCTCCTTGTGTGATGACGGGAAATTCAAATTGGGCATTTTCTCCACTCGTCCCTGTTTCCATGGTTAAAGAAGTTAATCCGAACCAGCGATGAATGAAGGCCGTATTGGACCTATGGCTGTGGATCCGATCCCAGGAGACCGTTTTTTGCTTTTTAACGAACATCCCTTCTCTGAAGAGGATAGTTTTATTTCCTAATTCATAGTGGTTAAAAACCCACTTGGCAAAGATGGATAGTACAGCCCCCACTGTTGCAATCAACAGGGCGGAGCGGCCCCATATTACCCATCCGGCTGTTGAATTCGCCTTCAGAAGGAACAGGAGATATAGAATCCAAAGAGATTCTTTGCAGATGATACCAATTCCACGATGATATAGGCTGGGTGATATCGTTTGGCAGAATGGGTCATGCTCCTATTTCTCCTTCCTTTGAATCTTTCTCCCGAATCTTTGCGAAGGTGGCAATCTCTGCTTTTAATGTCTTCGCTACATTTGCCGGTATGGCAGGTATTTTGTGGTTAGAGGTCGTAGTTCCGATTTCAAGGTCATAAAGGTCGTACCGACGCATGATGGGTCCCTGCTCAGTACGGACGTATTCCACTTTCTCCATGGGGATCAGGATGTGCTGTCGCTGAAACTTCCCGAATTTCAACTGAACGAATTCCTGATCGACCTGATAGCGCCAGGTTCTTTGAAGATAAATGGGTTCAATGAAGATAGAGAAAATGGAAGAAACAATGAACAGCCCACCCAGAACGTAAAGAACAATCCCAACCCAGTCATACCAATCGAATCGAACACTGCACATAATCAGGACCCCGATGATGATCAGTGCTGTTGTATGTCCTATCGTGTTGGATATCCGCCAGACTTTAGTGGCCTTTTTTGATATGGTTTGAGTCGGTTCATGTATGTTTATGTACATTTTTTTCACCTCTGACTTAAAATACGCGTTTAGCAAAAGAAAAGTTTCATAATATGGAAAATAATAGTTAAGAAATAGGTTTCATTTTACAAAAACTGTGATACTTAATTAATAATTTGTATTATTCATTGATAAAAAACGAATAGAATAGGTAAAAAGAATTACTCGCATGGTCTAAAAATAAACAGATTCTATCATTCTGACACGATTTCATCCATGTTATAGTTAAAAAGATTGGAAAATTTTATAAATTAGAGTAATCAATTGAGGTGAAGGTCCTTGTCTTTATTTTTTTACTACGGGTTGTTAAGAGAGAAGCGTGAGCAACTTCAAAGGCTTCAGGAATGTCATAGCAAACTTCAAGGCAACAAACAGGAATTTTCAAGTTATCAGGAATCTATTACAAATCCTGAATTATCAACATTCACTTGGCAAGGAACGCTTGCAAATAAATTTGATGAAATAAGGCTTGAAGGTATGCTTCATTATTTTACGGACATTGAAAATAACCAGTTTAGTGAAGTGTTCTCTATGCTGAGCAGTAAGATGCAAACCATACGAAGTGAAATCCAGGCGATTGAACATACCATTCGCAGGTTGGAATCTGAGGCAGAAGCAAAAACTGAATAGAAAGAAATGTATTTAATATAGCGGGAGGTAGCTTGTATGGTTAATGAAATCAGGGTAGTACAAGGTGAGATAGACCAACACCTTTCAAAAATTAAATCCTCTGCAGAATCTCTTCAACCGGATGTACCTAAAAACATTGGTCTTGAAAATCACCTGGAAGTGGTAACAAAATTAAACGAGTTGAACCAAAGCATGGAACAGATGGTACAGAGTTATAAAGAACTGCTTATTAGAAATGAAGAATTGACACGACAGGCTGTACAGGATATGGCGTTTGCCGATCAGGAACTGTCTTCACATATCAAAGCCAGGTAAGGAGAGAAATAGGGATGAAAACACTGGATGTCATGTCTCTGGAGTCAGGATTAGAACAAGTTCTTCGAAAGTTAAATCAGCAAAAAGAACAGATGATTGAAATCGAATCAGCCATAAGTGACTTTATTTCTCAAGATGCCTCTTTCAAAGGAAAAGGGGGGCAATCGATACGGGCTTTCTATCAGGATTCCCATCAATCTTTCCTGGAGTTCTATCAGCAACTGGTGGAGACATATGAATCTACCCTGAAAGCCATTAAAAATGAACTACAAGGGTTGGAGCCAGCCCAAAATGGATATATACAGGAAAACTTTTTGCAGCACGATGTGGAAAATGGATTAAATCGAGGAAGAGATATTGTCATGGACTTAACAAGTGAGTCCAATGAAACGATTCAAAGTGTTCAGGATATCGTCTCATTACCAAGATTACAGGACGATTCTTTTCTTCAACAGGTTCACGTTGCGAGGCAGCAAAAAGATCAAACCGTCGAAAAACTCCACCAGTTTGATCAAAGTCAATCTGCTAACCTAGAGCCAATCCAACAGGATGTCCACACGATGAACCAATACATTCACCAAATTCAAGGTCTCTTCTCCAACGGGAAAATCTCAATCGATACGTATCAGCCCAATAGCTGCTATAACCCTAATTATAGGGCTGACAGCGGGTCGACGAACCCTTATTTCGAGTTAACCAACAATCCCCGATTTGTCGAAAATGGCGTTGAAGCAGCAGATACCGTGAATGGACTGCAGCCGGAATGGGACCCGACACCGACGTTGGGAATCAATTTTGATCAGTGGCGTGAGCAGCCGATTAATGCTGCGACGAATTTGGGTATTACGACTGCAGCCGGGTATGGGGCTGCGAAGAGTGTGAACATAGCTCAAAAAGGATTTGGGGCAACCAAAAGTTATTATACGACGGCTCAAGGGAAAAGACGTGTTCGTGTTTCATTAACTAATCCTGAACTGATGGACTTTAAGAAAAATAACTATAGCGGGACCAACGCTACTAATTATCCTAAGCTTTATAAGTTAGTTGACCCCATGACAGGGGTAAAACAATCCTTTAAATGGGCTGGAAATAAAATTGGATATATTGGAGTTGGAACTACTGTGGTCGGTGATATTGTACATGGCGTTCAAAATGATCAATCAGCGAGTGAAATTGCGGGGAATGTTACAGGAGATGTTGCCGTAGCAGGGGCTTCTATAGCTTCATCAGCATATGTTGGTGCACTGGCAGGTGGCGCTATCGGAGGCCCAGTTGGTTTGGCTGTGGGGGCTGTAGCAGGTGCTGCTTTTGGGATGATTACAACATCATTATTAAGTGATTTGAAATTTATGGATGTTGATAATGATGGTAAAGGAGATTCCATCGGAGATGCTATTAAAAAAGGGACTACTGGAATCATTAATAAGGTAGGGTCTTGGTTTAGCTAGTCACAGAGATTCCAATTATTGAGGTGAAAGAATTTGAAAAGATACAGAGATATAGATGATATTACAATGTCTTATCTAAATAATATGCAATTCCCTAAAGAAAACAGAAGAAACGTAATAGGCTTTTTATTAATATGCATGGACTTTGTAGGGTTACTGCCATTACTTAGCATTCCTTTTTTTGCCCCCTTTTTTTGGGCAGCTCTAACACCCATCATATGTGTTCATCTTTGGGCCATTCTCTATATAATCGCTCCCTATAAATTTGAAAAGTCTTACTACTTATACCTTGGTATTTTTGGGGTTGTAAATACTTACGTTTATTTCCTTGTCATTCAGAAATTTTTATATATGCACATTGGTGTAGAAAGCAACAGCTACTTTTATATGGGACTATTGCTTATGATTTTTATACTGGCTTTCTTTCAAATTTTCAACGTGAAAATGCTCTATTCAGGTACATATGCCAAGCTTCAAAATGGAAAATCTAAGATTAATGTTACTCCTATAGTTGCTGCTTCAAGTTTTGGGTATGTGATTGCACAGTTTCTTATGTCCTATCTGGTTACTGACTCAGCTTTTATGATTGCAATGATTATCGCATATTCGATTGTATCCATTTTGACAGCCTATTTAGCTACTTTTATCCACCGGTTTATATACATTCGAAAAAATTATGATAAAGTACTAAAAATGTATCCTGAATTTGGAAAACCCAAAGCGTCGAGAAAATTCGGTTAAGGGGGATTATGATTGATTAACTGGACATTAACTAACAAAGATTTATATTTACTTGTAAAGATGTTAGGTGGAAAAGTTCTGATAGGTATAAATAACCCTTTTCCTAACTACCGAGATGATGAACTGGAAAAAGAATGGGAAATAATGTTTAAAAAGCTGCAAAAGTTTAAACTGGTGGATTATATTGAAGGTGAACTTAGATTCGAGGATCAATTCATTGGGGCCATGTGGGTTATTGCAAAGAGCAATTTGGTCGCAGAAATTGTAACGGATCAGCTGGAACAAAGCATTTTCTATTTCAGTGACAATCAGGTCATCGAATGCATGAAAGAGAATGAAACAAGTTATAAAATCTATACTCATCTGGCTCCTGAATGGACCCTTAAGCAAGTCATTTTTCCTAGAATGCTTATAGGTATTGAAAATCGATCTATACGTTTAAATGATCTCTTATACATACTCCCAAGTGATTATCTTCTCTACTGTAAAGAACAAGCCATATTCAACTTGGATGAATTATCTTTAAATAATGGAATGGACCAAGATAGTTTAATAGTCAAACAGTTTAATAGATCATTACAAAGGATAATTCATACCACTCGATTAATGATGTTCTACAAAGATGAACATGATTGGAATATCGAAGGTGTACATGTCCTCTCCTCACCCTCCTATAATTGGACATTAAGAATAGTTAGTAAAGACGGTATGGAGTGGTTGAGTGCCCGTCAGGCAACGGGAGAAGCGTTAGTACAGGAAATAGCAGGAGTTTTTGAGAGAGTAAAAATGAAACAAGAAGTGAATTAGAAGGGTGGCTTAACATTGTTTTTAAAAAAGAAGGATACAGAGGATATTTTTTGTATAGCTGTCTTTCCAGAAAAAGAGTTAACTTTTGATGAGCTAGACGATTACAGTAATAGGTTCGAAAAGGCGGGAAACATTGAGGTGGTTTCCGAGGTAAATCTATCAGAAAAAAATATAGAGATTCTAAAAAAAAGATTTCCAGAAACTGAAATTTCTTCTCCAAGCTTTGCGGTACTTAGGTTGGATATGGATAGGATAAAAGAAGAAACAAAGAAAATGGAGAAAAAATTCAAGTGGAAAAAACTCTTTAATTCAATTCCTCATGAAGAATACCTTATCGTCGAAACAAAAACCATGTTTGATTTCCGATACGTCCTTCTTTATACAAAGAATGTTGAAGAAGTCGTTACTTTTCTAGAAAAACAAAAGCATAACTAAAACTCAATATGAATGATGTTGTTATAGGAGGTGTGCTTATTTGAAGAAAGAAAAAATAGATGAGATTACATTGTCTTATTTAAGGTTTCAAAAACCGAGAGATAATAGAGGGAATATACTTGTCTTTTTTTAAATATTTCTGGATATCATTGGGGTGATTTTCCTCTTAGGTGAACCATTGATTCCCTTGTTTTTTTGGTCTGGTATCCAGTAATTTTTATTCACTTATGGGCAATTCAGTTTATTGTTGCCCCATATACATTCGAAAAATCATATTATCTTTTTTTCGGTGTGTATGGTGTTATTAATACATATGTGTATTTTTTAGTTATACAAAAATTAATATATATTCATTTTCAAATGAATGGGGTAGTACCAGCAGTTATAGGGCTGATAATGTTTATTTCGCTACTTTTAGTAATGAATTGGATTAACATACGTTCATTGAATTCCGGTACTTACTCACGACTTCAAAAAGGAAAAAAGACTTTAAACCTTTCTCCTATTACTGCTGCCTCTGGTATCGGCTATGTATTGGCGCAAATGATCCTATCGTCTTTTTTTCTTATTATCTTATCGTTTATTGCTTGTTTACGTCGATCATAAAGTAGATACATCTTTTATGTAAAAAGAAATATTAAAACTGTAAAAAGACTTTTCCCTGATTTCGGTTCACCTAAGAGAGATAGTAAGTATCCTTGATAAAAAGAATAAAGTTGGATTATGAAAAATAAGAATAAATGTCAAAGACATGTCCATAATAACCAAATATCAGGAGGTGTGGACATGCCAAATCAAAATGATAACAAATTCAAAAAAATCCAATCTGAAAGCTTCAAACAAGGAAAATCCCAGGAAGAATATGCTGCCGAACTTGAAATGAATAAGTTGAAAAGCCAGAAAAGGAAGTAACCCCGGACTACATAAAGAAAGGCAAAGAGAAAGGGCCATCCCAGCTTTTAAGGGATGGCTCTTTCCATTAAAGTGATGCTTTGATCACTTTTTTATAATAAAGCACAGATAACACACCGAAAATCGAATACAACACCGTATATAACCCCATCACAATAATCATCGGCGTCCAAACCTCGGCACCGAACAGGAACCACCCGGATTGAACCGCGAAGTAACTGTGCAGGAGACCGATGAGCAAAGGGATTCCGAAGCTGAAAAGCTGCTTGGCTTGAATGCCTCTCAATAAGTCACCCTGAGTGAAGCCCAGTTTTCTTAAAATTGTATAGTTCGGTTTCTCATCTTCACTTTCGTCCATTTGTTTAAAGTACAGGATGCATCCGGATGTGATCAGGAAGGTGAGACCAAGGAACCCGACGATGAACATGATGAGTCCGATATTTTGTTTCTGTTCTGCTTTCCTATCGTGCTGGGAGTCGTTTGCCCATCCCCCGTCCAGGCTTAACTCATGAAAGAGGTCGTTTGCTTTCAAGATATCTTTTTCTTGTTCAATCGTCACCCCGATGTAGAGAGAAGATTCCTTCTGTATAGCAGGATCTAAATCATTCTTCAGGCGTTTGAATACATTGTCATCCACGATCACCACAGGTGATCCCCCTGCTGTAAAATACCATGAAATAGGGTATTCATCACGCATTCCCAAGTACTTGAGCTTGGTGACCTCCGTTTTTCCTTTCAGTTCTGTCACCCCTGAATCATGTAACGGAATGACCTTTTGAAGTAAGTCGTTATAGCCTGTAAAGATCGTTTCGTCTTCTTTTACATCGACGCCTTCAACGCTTTTTTCGCTGATGACGGAGTTTGGCATGGCATCTAAAGAACCGTTCAGTTCGCCAAATTCAGAGTCTGTAATACCTTTTAGGTTGACCAATACTTCAATGACTTCGATTTCTTCCTTCTTGTATTGGATGCCATTGTCCAGTAAGGCATCTTTAAAGTGTTGGAAGTCTTGTGTATTTGTAAATGAAAAATCGGTCGGAACACTATTTTGAGCTGTTTTTTCAGCAGAATAATAGCCTATATAGCTCAGGGACAATAACGCTATAGCCAGTGCCGATACCGTCGTGATGATTGTCAGCAATAAGGCGTTCGATTTCATCCGGAACATGATGGATGAAAGGGATAAGACTTCGTTGATATTTAGATAACCATCTTTCTTCTTTCGTATGACGTTAAAAATGAAGCTCACGGATCCTTTATAAAACAGGTAGGTCCCGATGATGACCGAGCCAAGTATTAAGAGCATGGCCCCAAACAGCTGGGGCATGGTCGTGAGGTCCCCGCCAAACAATTTGGAAGATACGTAGTACCCCGAGGCAATCAAGATCATCCCGAAGATCCCGATGATGATTTCAAACTTGGACATCTTTTTCACTTTTGTTTCCGTTGAAGAACGGACCCTGAACAGTGATAATATGCTTTGTCTTTTAATAAATACAAAGTTCATCAGCATGATCAACAGGTAGATCGCGCAGAAAACAATGATGGTCTGGATAAGTGCCTGGATAGAGAAGTGGAGTGTGGCAATCGCCTCGACTCCGGTTATTTTGAATAGAATCATGATGATCAATTTCGAGAAGGAGAATCCGATTAAGATTCCGAGTATCAATGACCCGAAATAAAGGATGAAGTTCTCCACGCTCAAAATACGAAAGATCTTATTCTTGGTCATTCCGATTAATTGAAATAACCCAATTTCTTTACTTCTTCTTTTAATAAAGAGCGTATTCGCATACAAAAGAAAAATAGAGACGATGACGACAAGTAAAACGGAAGCGGCACGAACGGCTGCGCCGCCTTTGATGGATCCCTTCACTGCATCCATGGATGGATCATACTGCAGGGTCACAAAGGCAAAATAAAGAGCGACACTGAAGACTAAAGCAAATACATACAGATAATAATTCTTCAAATTCTTCTTCAGGTTTCTGAAGATAAGGGTATTAATGTTCATTCTGCACCCCACCCAGCACGCCTTGGGTTTTCATGATGTCCTTGAAGAAATGCGGTCTTTCCTGTTCACCTTTATTTAATTGAGTATAGATTTGCCCGTCCTTGATGAAAATCACCCGACTGCAGTAGCTGGCAGCTACTGGATCATGAGTCACCATGACAATCGTCGCCTTCAGCTTTTGATTTAGCTCACTCAGCTTGTTCAAAAGATCGGAGGCTGACTTTGAGTCGAGTGCACCTGTTGGCTCGTCGGCGAAAATGATGCTTGGTTCATGGATGAATGCACGAGCGGCTGATGTGCGTTGCTTTTGCCCACCTGAGATTTCGTTCGGGTACTTATCTTTTAATTCAAGAATCCCCAACTCTGAAGCAAGATCGTTGAATTTCTGATCGGCTTCCTTTTTGGGTGTCTTTGTGATGGATAAAGGCAGAAGAATATTTTCTTTCACCGTTAACGTGTCCAGCAGGTTGTATTCCTGAAAGATAAAGCCCAGATGATTTTTTCGGAATTGAGCCAGCTGCTTTTCTTTCATCATCGTCATCTCATTGCTTTCAATCTTAATCGAACCCTCACTCACTTTGTCGATGGAGGAAAGGACGTTCAAAAGAGTCGTTTTTCCGGAACCGGATGCCCCCATGATACTGACGAATTCGCCTTTTTGGATCGATAGGTCGATTCCCTTTAAGACTTCCTGTTTGTTGAATTTATTTCCGTAGCTTTTATGAAGTTTTGTTGCTTCTAATATCGTCATCGTGAAAAACTCCTTTGATTTGATACTCTTATTATAAAAAGCAGGAAGTTTCTTTTCCTTTTATTGTTCGAACAAAACAGAAAAGCATGTGACATTTTTGTCACACGCCGGTAAGTTGGACGAAATCGTTCTTCTTAGGAAAGGTGAGGGTGATCCGTGTTCCTTCTCCTCGTTTGGACTCGAACTCTATGGAAATCAGCAAAGACTCCGACACTTTTTTCGTTAGATACAACCCCATGCCGGTGGAGGATTGATCATTGTGGTCGATGGTCGAGGTGAAGCCTTTGTCAAAGATCCTTGGCAGGTCCTTGGGATCTATGCCCCTCCCGAAATCCTGAATGGTGAGGACCCCTCTCCCGTCATGATCATCACTCTTAATGATAATATCCGAGGAGGTGCTGTATTTTACGGCATTGGTTAAAAGCTGCCTGATCATAAAAGCCAGCCATTTTGTATCGCTCAGCACTTCCGTGACATCCATTTGAATGTCAAACCCGATTCCTTTTTGAATACACCAGGATTGCAGCGTTTTTATTTCCTGAAATATAACCGTCTCAAGATCGGTGTTCTCGATATATAGATCATTCTCCATAAACGCCATCCGCTTCTGATGAAGCTGTTGATCCAACAGAAGGTGGATCCGCAGCCATTCGTACTTTATTGGAGCCTTTAAAGATTCGTTCTCTATACGCTCAATCATCAAATGCATAGCAGTCAATGGGGTTTTCACTTCATGAATCCAGGACAGGAGGTCATCTTTTTCCTGTTCGAGTAGCATCCGATTTTCAGATGCTGCCTTCCTCAGAAGGTTTGCTTGCTCTGATAAACTATCTGAAATAATTTCTTCAAAAGGAGTATCGGGAGCATCCACCCCAGTGATGTTGAGATTTTGATCCCATTCCTTCAGTCGTTTAAAGAAACGGGTTTCCTTCTGGTATCGAATGAAAACAAAAACGATGAAAAAGAACAGCGACAGAAACACCATATAAAGGATCGGTTGTAAGGGGATGGCCGTATCGATATAGGCGATAAAGATCAATAAAAGGTGAAGAACGATAAAGAACAATATCCAGCTTTTTCGTTCCCATAAAAATATACGGATCATGGCGAATCCTCTTCAATGGCCAGATACCCCTGGCCGACTTTGGTTTCAATGAAGCGGCCCAATTCAATCTCTTCCAACCGCTTCCGAAGGCGGTTCACATTTACGGTCAACGTATTGTCGCTGATGAAACGTTTATCATCCCAGAGGCTATTAATCAAAGCATCCCTGCTGACGATCTTATTTTTCTGATCTATTAGAAGTTTTAAGATATACATCTCATTCTTTGTCAATTCAATGTAACCCCGTTCATTGGATACAGTGTTACGTTCAAAATCGACGGTTGCCCCGCACCAGGTCTTGATGCTCACCTGTTCGGTGTTATAGTTATACACCCTCCGGAGTGTAGCCTGTACCTTTGCGATCAGGACATCAAAATGAAAGGGCTTCTGGATGAAGTCATCTGCCCCAAGCTGCATGGACATGACCATATCAGTCGGGTGATCACGGGAAGACAGGAACAGGATCGGCACCTTGGAGTGTGTGCGGATCATCCGGCACCAGTGGAAGCCATCGAATTTAGGCAATTGAATATCAATGATCACAAGATCCGGTTTTACCTCGGTGAATTCCTGCATCACGTGATTGAAATCAGTAATTCCATATACATCATAGGACCACTGGGAAAGCCGCTCCTTGATTTCATTAAATAGGGTTGTGTCATCTTCGATTAGTAATAATTTGAACAAATAAGTCACCCCACAATCTTGCTGTTTACATAAATTGTATAGGAAATCGCATGTATTTGCCATAAAGCGAGTAAAAGGAATACCTTTGCCAAAATGGAGGAGTATGACAAGTTGGTGGAAGCATATCATTCGGATATGGATATCCTGGCAGAGAAGTATGATGTAACGTATCAGATGAATGGGCAGAGAGGGAACGTAGAGAATCTGTAAGAAGCTCTTACCTTCTTTCTTATTAAACCAAACCAACATTTAAGAAAACTTACTCCTGACTAGAAGGGGGAAGTTTCTTAAATTAAATCGCAAAAAAATGACATGTGATTTTTTTGAAAATGGTTTATAAAAGTAAAAATAAGGATATATAGTAAGTACTTGTAACTAATTGGTCTGGTTCTACAATAGGTAATCACCTATTAACGTTTTATTGGGGAGACTTAAGTCTTTGTTTTGGCACTATTATCCTGGTTGTATAAAGTGATTTTTGTATCAAATGACCTGAAAGTATTTATTCTTCTAGTTATAAAGTTTCCTTTTTCCTGTAAAAATTGTGTTTATATGTATGTTTATAATAGTATGATATTGGAAGTGTGGAAACAATTGTAATAAAAAGGATTTTGATGCAAGAAAACGGGTTACATAGTTTAGTAGGTTTATGTTTCTTATTTGGGTACTCTGATTTGATATAGATGATTACCACCAACAATTTCATTTAAGGGAGAGGAATTACATGTCAGGAATTATACGTGTTACCCCAGCTGAATTGATTAGTATGTCTAACCGTTACACCGGTGAAAGCAGCCAGGTTGGAGAACAAATTTCACGACTGGATAATATGATTTCAGAATTGGAAGGTATGTGGGAAGGGGAATCAAGCCGTGCGTTTGCAGAGCAATATCAAACACTTCGTCCTTCATTCCTACAAATGCAGCAGCTACTTGAAGACATCTCAATGCAATTGACTAGCACTGCTAAGTCTCTTGAAGATGCAGATGCCCAAATTGCCAATCAAATTCGTGGATAAGTTTATCCCCATCAATTTAAACATGAAGGAGCGCTTATCATTATGTGGCGCTCCTTCCTTATGAGGTGAACGCGGACATGTATATTGACATCACCATTGATTTAGAGCGATATGACGAGAAGAGCTTTGATCTTAGGTTATCAAACTATCATACTGTAAAAAAACTGATTGATCTTGTATGGCAGTCTCAGAAGCTTACAGCTGAGCCTAGGGAAGGCTATTGGATTCGGATTGTGAATAAAAGAGAAGTGATTCCTGGTAACATACGGTTGATTGATGCAGGAATTCATTCTGGAGATCGAATTGAAATTTTATAAAGGAGACCAATAGAATGTCACAAATAAGTGGATCATACCTACAAGACAAGCTGGAAGCCGCTGTACATAGAAAAGATAATAAGATGACATTGATCTTTCAAAAAGAAAAGATTAAGTTGGATGAAATAGCGGAAATTCACTTTCTGAAGAATATTAATCCGGCCATACAAAAAGAAATCACGATGGAAAATGATGAATTATGCATCGTGATTACCATACCTGACTCCTTCTCTTTTTATCCCCAATTAAAGGCGAATGAGAAGGAACGGTTGATGTCTGCCTATCAACTGGTACAAAACGTACGAAATCATACCTTGTCACGCCTGCATCTCATTATTAGTCCAGACAATATTGTGTTTGATCAAGGACTGACTCCACACTTTATCCATTATGGTGTAAAGGAGAGCCTACCCCCATATGAAAAAGATGCGAATCTATTGTTAAAGGAGACAAAAGCCACGGTAGCAGCTATTGTGGATCGGCAACATACATTTGATGATTACATTAAGTTCAGTGAGACGTTAAAATTGTCGCCAATGACTAAAGATATCTTAGAAGCCGAAAACATTGACGGTGTCGGAGAAGTGTTAAACCGCTTTATAAAAGAAGCCAAAAAGTCTGATTCCCTCCTCATGACTGTTAGTAAGAAAAAGTGGAAACTAAATCGGTATGTACTGCTGGGAGTGTCATTACTCTTGATACCAGCACTTATTTATTCTATTTATTCTCTTTTCTTTATGTTTCCAAAGCAAGAAAGAGTTGTAGCCGCCCAAGAGAGTTTCCTCCTAAATAAGTATAGTGATGTGGTAACCGAACTTCAGCCTTATGAGATCGATGAAATCCCGAAGGTCACTCAATATCAACTCGCACTCTCCTATATTATTAACGAATCATTAACTGAAGACCAAAAAGAGAATGTACGTAACACCGTCTCTCTTCAATCGGACCCTCTTTATTATGAGTACTGGATTAATATTGGAAGAGGAAAGGCTAAGGAAGCGTTGGAAACAGCAAGGTTCTTAGAGGATCGGGATTTAATTCTGTTTGGACTTCTTAAGTACCGCGAGCAAGTCAAGGCAGACGGGGATCTTGATAGCGAGGAAAGACAGCAGGAATTAGATGAGATTGAAAGTGAAATAGCTGAATATGAGGAAGAAATGAAAGCATTGGAAAATGAACAGCCATCACAACCGGCACAAACAACGGAAGAACCGCAACAGACTGAAGAGAAAAAGACACCTGAACAAAAACCGGCGGCTACTGATGGAGAGAATTCCACGCCTCCAGCTGAAGCTGATGATAAGAAAGAATCCTGACTAACAAACTAACTGGGGGGTGAGCATATGTATGCCCTGTGGATTTTTCACGATCACTACTATCAGTCGATTATGATTGAGGATGAAAATAAAAAAATTACATTAGGTCCACGATTAGAAGATACAATCACGTTTTTGTCGTTGCCCTTGTCTGCTAAGTCCATTCTAGTAGAGCACTCAGGCGATGCTTTCAGGCTTTATCAAGACGGGGAAGAAGTAAGGGTTTTTAAACCAGGCCGCAAAGAATCCTTGCTTGCAGGTGATAAGGAATTACACATAATGGTCACGCCTTTTCCAACAAACTCTCAAATTTATTATGTCGGTCATAAAGAAGAAATCAGTATATCGACTGAACAAACGGATGCAACTATTTATTATAAGAAAAAGGATCTCATTCAATCTTGTCATTGGTATAAAAATGGCGATGATGACTGGGTAATGGATACTGGTGAGGCGTCTTCGCTTTATCTAAACGGACACTTGGTCACTGGGAAACATAAGCTTAAGGTTGGAGACATTTTATTTTCTCCTTTCTTCACTATTACCCTATTAGAAGATGATTTAATCGAGATACATAGTATCGATGACTATCAAACTGAATTAATTGAATCTCTACGTCCTACATCAGAAATGCACAAGAAATACCCTAATTATCGCCGAACGCCACGAATGATCTATGACCTTCCTGATGAAAAGGTTCAATTGTCATTTCCGAGTCAGGAATCGAGTGATACAAATCGAAGTTTATGGTTGATTATTCTTCCCCCATTGATGATGTTAATCGTCATGGCCATTGTAGCGCTCGTGATTCCACGTGGAATTTTCATTATTATCTCAATGGTGATGTTTACCACCACTTTAGTAACATCCACCGTTCAATTCTTTAAAGATAAGAGCAATAGAAAGAAATCCAAAGAACGAAGGAAGCGTATCTATACTCATTATTTAGAGAGCAAGAGAAAAGAACTTCATGAGCTTGCCGAAAAACAGGCAGATGTTCTGCAATTTCACTTTCCTGCTTATGAAAGAATGAAGTATCTTACAGAGCAACTTTCCGATCGTCTTTGGGAAAGGACTCTTGAAAGTCCGGACTTCCTTCAGTTTAGATTAGGAAGTGGGAAAGTACCTGCAAGCTACAGTATTTCAGTGAATTCCTCTGATATGTCAAACCGTGAAATGGATGAATTATTAGAGGAGTCCCAGAAGTTAGAAATGGTCTATCGTGAGATTGATCCATTACCTGTAACGGCTGACCTACATAAAGGAGCCATTGGTTTAATCGGTAAAGAGTCCGTCTATAAAAACGAGATTCACCAGCTAATCGGGCAATTGGCTTTCTTTCATAGTTACCATGATGTGCGATTCGTCTATATTTTTCATGAGGAAGAGTATGAAGACTGGGAGTGGATGAAGTGGTTACCGCACTTTCAATTACCTCAGTCATTTGCTAAAGGATTCATTTATAACGAGAAAACCAGGGATCAAATCCTTTCTTCCATTTACGAGGTCCTGCGGGAAAGAGATATTGAAGAGGACTCAGATAAAGTTCGTTTTTCACCACATTACGTTTTTATCATTACAAACCATCAGCTCATTTCCGACCATGTGATTCTGCAATACCTCGAAGGTGAGTATTCTCACCTGGGAATGTCCGTTATTTTCGCTGCAGAAGCGAAAGAGAGCTTATCTGATAATATCCACACCCTCGTACGTTATATCAATGACAAGCAAGGGGACATTCTGATTCAGAATAAAAAGGCGGTTAAGATTCCATTCGAAATGGATGAATACAAGCATGAAGGCAATGAGCAGTATGCAAGAACCTTGAAGACGCTTAATCATCAAATCGGCATGACAAACTCCATCCCTTCAAGTGTTTCCTTTCTGGACATGCTTCGAGTGAGGGATGTTGATCAGCTTCCCATTCAAGAGAACTGGCTATCCAGAGAATCAGCTAAATCTTTAGCTGTTCCTGTTGGTTTGAAAGGAAAGGAAGATATTGTCGAGCTGAATTTGCATGAAAAGGCTCATGGACCCCATGGTTTACTGGCAGGAACAACCGGTTCGGGGAAGAGTGAATTTCTACAAACGTACATTCTTTCTTTAGCGGTTCATTTCCATCCTCACGAAGTAGCCTTCTTATTAATTGACTACAAGGGTGGAGGAATGGCTCAGCCATTTAAAAGTATCCCACATTTATTAGGAACGATAACGAATATTGAAGGAAGTAAGAACTTCAGTACGAGAGCCCTGGCTTCCATTAAGAGTGAGTTGAAGCGCAGACAGCGCTTATTCGATCGTTACGAAGTGAATCATATCAACGACTACACCCGCCTTTACAAGCAAGGCAAAACGGAAGAGCCTCTTCCTCATTTATTCTTAATATCAGATGAGTTTGCTGAACTTAAGAGTGAAGAGCCCGAATTCATTAAAGAACTTGTAAGTGCAGCCCGTATCGGTCGTAGCCTGGGAGTTCATCTTATCCTGGCAACTCAGAAGCCTGGAGGAGTCATTGATAATCAGATATGGAGTAATGCCCGTTTCCGTGTTGCTCTGAAAGTTCAGAATACGGAGGACAGTCGTGAAATCCTTAAAAATGGGGATGCAGCCTCGTTGACAGTAACAGGAAGAGGATATTTACAGGTGGGAAATAACGAGGTATATGACCTGTTTCAATCAGCCTGGAGTGGAGCCCCTTATCAGGAGGAATCTTTTGAATCAGAGGATGAAGTGGCGATTGTCACGGATTTAGGGTTGATTCCTTTATCGGAAGTATCGACTAATCCAAGCAATCAGAAGGAATTGATCAGTGAAATTGACGCGGTCGTCGATCGTATTGAAGCGTTACAGGAACAAATGAATGTGAAGAAGCTTTCCAGTCCATGGCTCCCTCCTCTTTCAAATCGCATCTACCGTACATCATTTGCCCAGAGAGAGGAGAATAAGATCTTACTTTCTATGATTGATGAACCTGAGAAACAGAGCCAGACCCCGTACCATTATGAGGTGATTGAGGACGGGAATATCGGCGTCTTTGGTTCTTCAGGATATGGGAAAACCCAAACGCTGATTACCTTATTGATGGGGATGGCCACTCAGTACACACCCGAGGAAGTTCATTATTATCTACTCGACTTTGGAAACGGTGGCTTACTGCCTTTAAAGCATCTGCCACATACTGCAGACTATTTCCTCCTCGATGAAGAAAGAAAGATCGAGAAATTCATTGGTATTTTAGATGATGAATTAGCTCGCAGAAAACAGCTTTTCCAAAAGAAAGAAGTAAGTTCAATAAAGATGTATAACACGATCAGTGATGAAAAACTTCCTCTCTTATTTGTAACCATCGACAATTTTGATCTGGTTAAAGAAGAGATGCAAGAACTTGAAACGCAAATTAATCAATTTGCAAGGGATGGACAGTCATTGGGAGTGTACATGTACTTTACAGCCACCCGCGTTAATACTGTCCGACAATCTTTAATGAATAACCTTAAAACAAAAATCGTCCACTATTTGATGGATAGCTCAGAGGCATACACGATGCTTGGAAGATTGCCTTTTACCCCGGAAGCCATTCCAGGTAGAGCGATTGTTAAGAAAGATACAGCTTTCTTTTCTCAAGTATTCCTTCCAACAGAAGGGAAGGACGATTATGAGCAGATGAACCTTTTAAAAGAAGAAATTCAGTTATTGAAAGAAAAGTATAAGGGATCAATGTCACCAGATCAGGTGCCTATGCTCCCGACAGAGTTGACGATGGTCAACTTTACCCAGTATACAGATTCAGGCAGGAAAGAAGGACTGCTACCGGTCGGCTTAGACGAAGAATTAGTTAAGCCCGTGTATGTAAACTTCAAGAAGACGAAGCATTGCCTGGTATTGGGACAAGCTCAAAAAGGAAAAACGAACGTCCTGAAGGTTTTAGCCAATACAGCGTTATTGCAGGATAGTGAACATATAGCGATATTTGATTCCATTGACAGGGGATTATCGAATTTGATGAAGGAAGAAAAAGTGGTTTACATGGAGAACAAAGACCATATCGCAATGTGGCTTAACCGGGTAGAAGAAATATTTAGTATACGAGAAGAGCAATATAATCTATCTATTCAAAAGGGGAGTCCCCTTCCATCATTCTCTCCTGTTATGCTTATTGTCGATGGATATGCAAGGTTTCTACAGAATCTGGATGCAATGTTTCAAGACAGAATCGTTAAATGCATGAAAAATTATAGCCATTTAGGCTTCTGCGTGATTGTTTCCGGAAACAACAGTGAACTAACTAAGGGTTATGATGCTTTAACAGTTGAACTGAAGCAGATTCGACAAGCTCTAGTGTTAATGAAGAAATCTGAACAAACGTTGTTCACGCTCAGCTATGATCGAAGGGAACCAGAAATCCAACCAGGGTTTGGTTATTATGTAGAAAACGGTAAAGAAACAAAAATTCAAATACCACTTATGGTAACGGAAAGGAAAGTACACGCATGACAGAGAAAGTAAGTCTATTTAAACTTTTATTAGCGGTCATGATGATTCTTGCCACTCCTCTTCTATTCTTCCGTTCAGTTGGTGAAAGTCCTCTGAAAGTGAAGGAAAACGCTACTCAGGCCATTGCCATTGTAAATGAAGACGCAGGAACAGAAGTGGATGGAGAGCCTTTGGCATTTGGGGGTGACGTGACGTCGATACTTGAAGATCAATCGACATTTGAGTGGACGGTTGTAGGCAGAAGTGCAGGAGAAAACGGTCTTCAGAGTTCTAAATATGATGCTGTTGTCTATATTCCTTCCGACTTCTCTGATAAAGTCATGACGTATGATGAAGAAAGACCGGAAAAAACAAATCTAAATTATAAGGTCCAAACGCAACTAAATGCTGTAAACAAGGAAAAGGTCCTTTTGGAAATTGAAAAGGCCACAAAAAGGGTCAATCATAAGATGTCCTCTCTTTATTGGAATTACGTATCAGCAGACATGGAAAATATCCGTGCTGAATTCGATGAAATTTTACAAAAAGAGCAGGCTTTCCAGGAAACGATGTTATCATTCTATAAACCTAGCTCAAAAGATCTGGCTGGCCAAATTCACCAACAAACGTCGATGCTATCTAATCTGCAAAACTCGATTCAGCAGGCAGATAGCCGGACTCCGCAGCAGCAAAACACGCTGGAATCCTTTGAACAAAGCCTTTCCAGTTTTGTCGAATATGTCAATCAATATAGAGAATATCAGGATAATCAAAAGCAATTACTCGCCGATATTCAAGCTCAATCCGTACAGATGATCAATGAATCAACTGAAAACCAGCAGCCGCGCTACATAAAATCCAAATCACTATTCTCGGAACAAAGTGAAGTCTTAACGGCAGGTTTGACTCAGTTAAATAGCAATATGGAGACAAATCAAGAGGTATTTACTGACTTACAGCAGCGCAGATTTGAAGAAGTGGGGAGACAAGTAAAAGACTTCTATTCCTTTCAGGAGAGAGTATTGAATTTCTATCAGCAATTACAGGACACTACGACGTTAAATAACCTGCAAGGAAATATTTTTGAACTTAACAATAAGTTGGCTGAAGGAGATGGGGTGATCTTCAATCCACCTGCTCCTCCTGAGATTCCTGAGCCGCCAAAAGACGGAGAGGAGCCTGGCCCTCAACAGGTAGTCATTTCCTCCCAGGAAGGTCAGCCCGATCCAGGGGAACCAAGCGATCCTTCTCCTGCACCACCGAATTTAGACCCGGAAATAAATGAACTGACAGCCATTTCAACAGAAATCGGTGCGTTGAAAGAAACACTGACTAATTTAACAGAACCAACACCTGAAGCTATAACGGCAGCTGTGACCAATATTCAAACAATCAATGATCGCATCCTGCAGGTTCGAACGCAGCTGCAAGGAAAAAATAATAGCTCAGAAAACCCTCTTCAGGCTGAAGTGGATAGACTGTTGGGAGAAGTATCAAGACTTCTTGAAGATAATCAGACATTAATTGATAAAATCGACGAATTGTCCAAGCAGGTTGAAACTCTTACAACCGAAAATCAAGAACTTAAAGATCAGATAACAACATTGACTGAGACGAATGAAGCTCTGATAAACCAATTGGAAATGTTCTCTGACAATATTTCGAATATCGTTGCCGAAATCGAGGAGAAAGAAAGTTCCATCCTGAACTCAGCCGCTTTATCTGAAAATAGAAGAAACACCTTATATGGCTATTTTTCTCGCGGAATTAATAACTATAAGCTTATGGATCTTCTACAATATTACTCTTACCTAGATCGGTATGAAGCGACTCTTAACGGTATGTTAACGGAGAATGGAGTGAAAGCGGCCGTTCTTCAGGATGAAGATCTGAAAAATGAGGTAAATGAGATTTTGAAAGTGAGGCAGACTGAACAAGCGGAGTGGGAACAATTAAATACAGGGTTGCCGAATACTGAGGATGCTCTCAACACACTTCAAGACTCCTTTACCGTCTTTGCGGCAGAATACAATCAAACCCTTGATGACCAGCAATCACAGCTTACAGAGAGCCTGAATGCGATTAATCAAGAAGCCACAAACGTATTAAATCGAATACAACAGCCGGAGCAAACGGCGCCAACACCGGCCTCAGGGGCAGCAGGCCCTGATTTAGTAGGAAACCAGAAGCAAATTGGAAGTGAAATCAAGTCTATCCATTCCTTCCTGGATACTGTGAGTGAAAACCAAGATACAATCGTATCCTATACCAACGAGCTTCAATCGAATGTATCGAATGTTCAAAGTGATGCGGATACACTGAATAATAAGTGGGCAACGAATGTAGCTTCCACTCAATTAATTCGTGATGATGTGTTTAGTGTACTGGGGAATGCGTTCGTTGACGGACAATCCAATGGATATGTGTATGATTTCTTGACGAACCCTCTTAATGTAAAGGGAGATGTTCCGGAAGAAAAGAAAGCAAGTGTACTTCCACCGGTCGTTATTTTGTTTATTATCCTGTTATCCAGCTTGCTTATTGGATACACAAGTTATTACTTCCAAAATGCTCCTCTCTGGATTCAAGGAGTGATTTTCCTTCTACTGAATCTAATTGTTGGATTTGTCATCAGTCTGTATGGATTGGACATCTATCCATTGGTGGAATCCCGTTCAGTTGAGTGGACGATCTTTACCATTCTCCTTTTAATAGCGGGTTCAGGACTAATTCGAGTTGCTTTTGTTACACATCGCTTGTTAGGATGGTTTGTTTCGGTGGGAATCATCGCCCTGTTTGTGACACCATTACTCGCATTAACTACGCCTAATTTTAATTTCAAGGATCCAATGTCCACCGTTTATATGTCGATTCAATATGGGGCAGACTCATTATTCAATCAAGCGGTTATTGTATTAGGGTTAGTCGTTATTGCATTAACTGTTGCACAGGTTTTATTGGATAAACGTTCTAATCGAATCAAAGATGAGGGAACGGAAGCGTATGAGGGGTAAAGTACTTGTTCAGCTGGCTCTGGTTGTCAGCATGATCATGATGTTTTCCCCGCCTATACTGGCCACTACCGACATAAATGAATTAATGCCTAACGACTATCAGGAAAATAAATTCAAAAAGAATAGTGACCTCATCCATGATCAATCTTCAACAAATCAAAAGATCCAAATTCCTGATGAACAGAAAAACCTGACATTTGATGGGAATTCTAGTAACGGAATAAACGAATTGAAAGAAAAGATATTTCAAAGTGAAGAAAAAGATACAAATACGATAAAAGCGAAAGCCGAAAACCTGAAACTGTTTAGTCAATCCGAATCAGCAAGGCTAGGGAGTCTCGAAGAAGGAAGTACATCTTCTTCTTCCCTCTCTCTTTTGATTGCTGTATTTGTAGGTATTTGTGTGTTACTTCTCATTGTTGTCATTGTCATTTGGAATAGAACGACTCAAGGTATGCAAAGGTTGAGGTGAAGAACAAGAAGAGGGTCCGTCTGAATCGGGACCCTCTTCTACTATAAGTTTAAGCATTGTTAAACTTCATGGGGAGTATTAATAAGGTGATTACCAAAATATATCAACTCGAGAACGCTCAGGAGGCCACTCGTTACGTCGAAACACGCAGGGCTAAGGGTAAGGGTGGTTGGACAGGTAAAGAAGCCCAAATAAAGCAATCTAGCGAAAAGTTTCTACAGCAATAATATAACTCCAGTAAACTTATGCGTCAGGTGGCTATACAGCACAATAATATCCTTTCTATTCATATGAAATGTAAGAAAACCTCTGCATAAAGGTGTGTCGGGGTTTTCTTTTTTGATTTCTACTTCAAGTAAAACGACTGTATTCATTAAAAGAGTCGAAGTGCATTCACGTTGTAAGCGGTAACAAAAATTAAATTGACTCGCTTTGTTTCTCCGTATATCATTATTTTAATAGCGTCTATTTAACGACTATTTAGAACTGTCAAAAAATAATAGGGGTATAGGGGGAACAAATATGAAAAAAGAAATGCCGTTTTGGATGGCCATTATCCCGCTCACTGTCATGATCGTGGTGATGTTCGTCACGATTGTCGTTCTTGAGCAGGGTCCGCATATTCCATTGATTATTGGAACAACGGTAGCAGCCATTGTGGCCTGGCGGGCAGGTTATACGTGGAATGAAATTGAAGATTCTATGTATAAAGGGATACGTCTTGCCCTGCCAGCTGTAGTCATCATCATGCTTGTTGGACTGACTATCGGTGCTTGGATCGGTGGAGGGATCGTCGCTACGATGATTTATTATGGCTTGAAAATCATCACACCATCCCTCTTCTTAGTTTCGATTACGATTATATGCGCTGTTGTTGCGTTGGCGATTGGCAGTTCATGGTCAACGATGGGGACAATTGGAGTCGCTGGTATGGGAATCGGTATAAGTATGGGAATTCCAGCGCCTATGATTGCCGGGGCGATCATTTCCGGCGCCTATTTTGGGGACAAGATGTCACCGCTTTCTGATACCACGAACCTCGCTTCTGGATTAACGAATACAAATTTGTTTGTACATATTCGTCATATGCTCTTTACAACAGTGCCGGGATTACTCATTGCTTTAATCGTTTATGCCATTCTAGGAAGAAACTTCGGTTCAAATAAGATTGATACCAACGACATTGAACAAACAGTCAATGTGCTTCAGGATAGTTTTGTGATTTCACCGTTTTTGTTGTTGATTCCATTAATCGTCATTATTTTAGTAGCTAAAAAGGTACCTGCCATTCCAGCTCTGGTAGTGGGGATTCTACTTGGACTTTTATCGCAGGTATTCATCCAAAGTGGATCATTTTCTGATGCGTTTGCTGCCTTGCAAAGCGGCTTCGTCATTGATTCAGGTAATGCGATGGTGGATGATCTTTTTAACCGGGGTGGACTGGATTCAATGATGTATACGGTTTCCATGACCATTGTAGCGATGACATTTGGAGGGATATTGGAGCATACAGGAATGCTGAAATCCATTGTGAACCAGGTGTTAAAGGTAGCCAAAACAGCAAAAGGATTGGTGGCGTCAACCGTTGTTTCTTGTTTTGCAACAAATGCCACCTGTTCAGAACAGTATATTTCTATTGTTGTACCTTCAAGAATGTATGCTAAAGCGTATGAGGAAAAGGGTTTACACTCTAAGAATTTATCAAGGGCACTTGAAGATGGGGGAACCTTAACCTCTGTCTTTATACCATGGAATACTTGTGGAGTATTTATATTTGGTACGTTAGGCGTTCATGCTTTTGAATATGCTCCTTATGCCGTGTTGAATTTTGTAGTGCCTTTACTATCGATTGCCTACGCGTTAACCGGTTTTACCATTACAAAACTTTCGAAACCCGAATTAGTGAACTCTAAAGATGAAGATGAAATGACCTTAAACTCTTAATTATTCTAAAAGGGGAGATGTAGTTCGTAAATGGAACGGGGACGACCTTGTTGATAGGTCATCTCTTCCCCTACTACCCTGATCGAACCGTGATCTACCAGTTTTTTGATTATGCGTTCAGTTGAGCGACGGGTAATTTGAAGATAGTCAGTTAATTCAGCTGCAGTAAACTGCGAGGAAGAACGCTTCCTTCTAAATTCAATCAATTTAGACAGATTTCCCGGACTTATTTTAATTTCCTTGGCAATATCAAAGAGTTTTGGATCATTATTCTTGAGACGCTGTAATTTAGTCTCTTTCGGATAAGGACCAAGAAGGTTTTTATCATCTGTTAATATATATCCACATTTCCCGAAAGGGTCATTCTGAGCAAAACGCAGGGCAATTCTAGCGTTTTGTTCTGCTTCTATTGCCGTTGTTCCATAGCCAAATCCAATTTTCATTTGACCATTCCATCTGGAAATCAAATCCTCGAAATAGTTATGAGAGACTAGTGACTCTATATGTCCAACAGTGCTATGTAGTAAGTATGTATGTTGATCAATTTGTTGTCCGGAACCTTGAATATCATGGGTAAATGATTGTAACCATTGTTTAGAGTCCTGATGTGATTGATCATGGGATAGATAGATAGCTGAAATCGTAGAAGCTTTTCTTTTGTTTAGTAGGGCTAATGATTTTACCTGGTAAAAGCCGTCTAACAAAGACCTGGTGGGATCTACCATTCTTTCTGTAGGAACTCCAAGTTCTTTCAGGCGATCATATACGGCGTGGATGCTTGTTAAGGCCATATCAGTGTTTCCCAATTGGTGAAGTGAGTAGTGGTATTGAACAATGGAGGTTAGTTCCAGATGATAAGGAAGCTGTTCTTTATATTCCAAAACATGAGCATCAGGAATAGAAATTCCTATATCCATCGATACATGTTTGATGAATTTGGTCTCCATCAAATCAATCGATATGCGGTCTATCGGAATTTTTTGATGATAGGTAATAGATAATAGTGAAGAGGCGATGGCCATTTCATTCTGTTCCAGGAATAAGGAAGGAACAGATAATTGATCGCATATATTTTTTGAATAAAAATAAGGTAAGGCACCTGAGAAAAATATGGCATCACAAGGTTTTAAGTGTTGGATCAGTTCTCTGGATTGATATGGATCTTGATAAATGTAGGGTTCTAATTCGATGTCAGTCATGAGGTGTTCTAAGGAGTGTAAACCCTGGATAAAGTCTTGAGACCCGATCACAGCTATTTTAATCTTTTCCATGCTTCCTCCTACTTTCGATTTAATTAACGACTATATAACGACATTATACCCATTGATAAATAGTAGTGTAAATGAAAAGGAGTTGTATATCTATGAAAATAACCGGATTAAACTTGTATGCTATTCGTCTGCCCCTTCATATTCCTTTTGTGGTGAGCTACCATACTTATCATGATATGCCTTCCATCATCGTAGAGATTGAAACCGACGAGGGGATCACTGGGTATGGAGAAGCAGTCGCAGATGAGCATGTTACAGGAGAGTCCTGGGAGAGTACATACCAAGTTCTAAAGAGCACTTTAGGGCCTGCAGTGTTAGAACAGAATCCAATGAATATAGAGAAACTTCATGAAATCATGAATGGATCCATTTATGGGGTTCCAAGTGCAAAAGCAGCCATTGACATTGCTTGCTTTGATATTATAGGGAAAAAGCTCACTCAGCCTGTTTATCAATTCATTGGGGGCCGTTATCATGAAGAATTCCCCCTTACACATGTATTAAGCATAGCAGAGCCTGAAGCGATGGCAGATGAAGCGGCCATCATGGCGGATAAAGGATATCTTTCTTTTAAAATGAAAGTAGGTACGGAAGTAAAAGCAGATGTCGAGCGCATTCAAAAGGTTCGGGAAAGGGTAGGGAATCATATTGCTATTCGCGTTGATGTAAATCAGGGATGGAAAAACAGTTCGCAAACGTTAAAGGCTCTCCGTTCGTTGAATGACATAGAATTGGATTGGATAGAACAGCCGGTTCTCGCTGATGATATTGACGGAATGGTGACTGTAAAATCCAAGACGTCTTTGCCTTTAATGATTGATGAAGGCCTTAAAGGAACAAGGGAAATGAGAGAAATCATTCAAAAAAAGGCAGCTGATAAGGTGAATATCAAATTAATGAAATGTGGTGGGATCTTTCCTGCTGTAAAGCTTGTTCATCAGGCTGAAATGGCTGGAATGGAGTGTCAGGTAGGCTCCATGGTAGAATCCTCTATTGGCTCTGCTGCAGGCTTCCATGTGGCATTTTCAAAAAGGGTCATAACAAGTGTAGAGCTGACGGGACCATTGAAATTTTCAAAAGATGTGGGAAATCTTTTCTATGATGTTCCTTTTATTCGTCTTTCTGATAAGCCTGGATTAGGGATTGATATAAATAAATTGGTGCTGAAAGAACTGACAGTGTTCCAAGACTCGATTGGATAAGGAGGACAGTGTGTGCACTCACTTCACGAAGGAAAGTTAATCAAGGAGAACAGATTGTATTCTGTTCATACATTATCTATGCTCCACATTGAAGAAATTCTTTCATTGCAAGATATAGTAGTCGCTGATTTAGAGGATAAAACACGTTTACAACCCCTCTCGCGAGGAGAATATGAGTATATTCTTAAGGGAAATGGCGTGATGATTGGTGCTTTTCTGGAGCAGGAGCTCATTGCTTTCAGAGCGCTTCTTAAACCCGAAATCGATGATGAACATTTGGGATTGGATATAGGATTAAATGTAGATGAGTTAAATCAAGTAATCTACCAGGAAATCTCTATTGTGCATCCTTTATATCGGGGAAATCGATTGCAGCAAGTGTTAGGCACAATCATTATGGAGGAACTTAACAACCTTCCCGGTGATATTAATTATATAAGCTGTACAGTAGCTCCTTTTAATATCCCAAGTTTGAAAGATAAATTTGCTCAAGGCATGGAGATAGCAGCTTTGAAAAATAAATATGGCGATCAAATACGCTATATATTTGTTAAAGAAGTAAATAAATCATCTGCACAAACCGACCAGAAACGGTTGAGCACTTCAATGGACGATTTTCCCACTCAACAATCACTTCTGACCACAGGTTGGCGTGGTATTGGTATGAAGATCCTTCAAGAAAAGTATCATATTGAGTTCGTTAAATTTCAATGAACCTTTATCAAATGTAGAAATTATGTATTCATAGGAGCAGTCTCATATTAAGGGGCTGTTCTTTTCTTATGTTCATTTGAATTTTTAGGAATCCCATTATTAAATGTTTCTGATTCCAATTTTAAAACCGTTTAAATAATGTAATAGATTACTAGAGTAGTGGGTTGATAGTTGCAAATTCTCTACTAAAATATGGTTGTAAACAAAAATGTATACAAGTGTACAAATAAGTACACAATTGTATACAAAAATGTGTACAAGTATACAAATAAGTACACATATTGGTATATAAGCATGTGTACGAAATACGTATACAACGAAACAATTTGTATACATCTTGATCTCGATACCCTTGTAAATATTCGATAGAAAAGTAGGATTGACCGCAGACGTGAAATTGTATACTCTGAGAGTAAGAGTTGAAATTTTTTGACAAATTCTTACTCATGAATGAAAGGATGATTTTAATGACGAGTTCACGCATTGCAGCCATTGACGTTGGTAATGATTCTCTTAAAGGTATTTTTGGAAAGATGGATGGTGAGGTAAATATTCCGAACGTCATCGCAAGGGATATTGAAGATCGTCCTATTATCGGAATTGAGGAGCTGGATACACAGGACCCACTGGACGGCATACATATCCGTGTCCACTCCCCTACTCTTAAAGATAATAATGCGATTTATCGTGTAGGTAATCTGGCTACGAAGAGTAACAACTCGACTGAACTGGATCCAGGCAGTAGTAAATCAGAAGAAGATCAAACACTGATCATGCTGTTTGCTTCCATTGCTCTTGATGCAGCACGCAATGATTCTAATTTTAAGAAGAATAACAATGTAATAGAAGCAAATTACACATTGGGTACAGGACTTCCACTTCGCGAAGTAAAGGAAGGAAAAGATGTCGGGTACCGTTCTAGACTGTTAGGTTCAGTACACCAAGTTGAGTTCCTGGTCACTCCCCGCTATCAAGGCATCAAAGTAAATATTAAATTTGATGAAGTAAAGGTTTATCCTGAAGGATTTGCGGCATTCATCAACCTTGTGATGGATAATAACTTAAATATCATCAATAAAGATCTCATTGATAAACGTATCTTAATTCAAGATATCGGCGGGTTATCAACGGATATCGCTGTGATTAAAGATCGAAAAGTAGACGATGATAAAGCCCAAGGATTTAACCTCGGGGTTTCTGAATCTCTTGAATTAATCCGTGAAGAGATACGCTCAAGACACGGTATTGAGCTTGACAGCCGCCGTGATGTGGTCGAAATCATCACAAAGAAAAATGATCGCAATCATATTATGGTTAAAGGAAGTCGTACAAGCGTACACGACATCGTTGACCGCATTATGCTTGAACTTGCTAAGAAGCAATATCGTCACCTTCGCAATATGTGGCAAAAGAATTCTCAAACGGAAATTTGCTACTTCATTGGTGGAGGATCAAGCGTCCTGAAAGAGTATATCAAGACGCTTAATAATAATCTTGATGGGTACAATATCGACTTCTTTGAAGATGAGAAGGAAAGCATTTGGATGATGGCCAATGCTTATTACAAGCTGATTGCTGACTTTTCAAGAAAGACCCAAAAACAACATACCCAGAAAGAAGAACAAAAATTAGCGAAAACCAAATAGGGTGATGGTATGAATGGAAAAGGGATGTCGAGGGGACAACCGATTACGTTTCGAATTCCTTCTGATACACCTGATCATGTATTAAAGCATTTACAAAAGCTTAAGGAAACAGAAAAACGTAATTTCTCCAGTAAAATTGCAGAGCTTGTATTAAATGGAGTAAATGATACGATTTCCAAACAGAGAGAAGCCATTACGATCCCCCTTCCGAAGGGATTGGATAAATCCCAGCGTGACTGGTTGAAGCATGAACACTCAGAAGCACTGTTGGGGAGTATCGTATACCAACTGCTCTCAAACCCGGTTCGTACTGCCTCTCTTCTAGCTTCCTTAAGCAGCAATTCGTTGGATATCAATGAAGCACTCTATCTTCAGGAAGAATCTGCAGCAAGTCACGATTCATCAAGAGAGTGGTCCCTTGATCAAGTGATGGATGATGCCCCGGAAGAAGATGCAATAGATGAGCGTTCTTACTCGACTGACGAAGAATTGGACAACTTTGACTGGGAAAGTGCCATGAAGCCCCAGGAAACCGTTGAAGAAGAGCCTAAAGAAGAAACGATGGAAGATCTTTTAGGCGATTTTCTTTCCCAAATGAATAAATAATAGTAAGAACCTGAAGCACTTTGCTTCAGGTTCTTTTTTATATGTAGGCTCTTTAAACAAAGGTTGGTTTTGCAGCAACATAAGATAAGGTCTGCCAGGGGCTCTGTCAATCAGTTGTGTGCTAGATGGTGAGGGGAACCGTTCCGCCGAGCCTCCTCAGCTTAACCGAACGGGTTCTCAGCACGCCCGTACTTCCGCAGAAGTCTAAGCAGTTCCCCTAACCGTCAATATGAAAGTTCGTGACAGAGCTTAATAATAACAAAGAACAATCCAATGGAAAATAGCATTTTTCTAAAATATTTATTTTTGCCGCCTTCCCGTACTTAAGCGGAAATGATCCAACGCTATCTTTTAAGGTGGGGTTTTATTTAGGTTCTAATAAATAAAATCATGTTGAGAAAGTTGATTGGAGTGGAAGGTGCTCGACTCCTGCGGGAGAAGCGGAACAGGTGAGACCCCACAGGCACTTGCGCCGAGGAGGCTCACCGCCCGCCCCGCGGAAAGCGAGTATCCTGCAGCGGAAATCAACTACTACTCACTAATATGAATAACATCACAATTCATACGAAAAAAATCACACTTCCTCCTTAAATTCAACTCGATTTCTCCTTTAGAAACTGTAATGAAATTGTATTATTTGAATTATTTTTTCTGCAAAAAACCTTAAAAGCCACTCAACTGTAAGAGAGAAATGTTACAAAGTGAAAAAAACACATTAAAATGTGTATAAAAAATGGCAGTTTACTTCAAATAATTACCATATGCAAGTTTAGTATAGGTGGAAATCGAGGTAAACACCGATTAAACCGAATATAAATCTTGCACCTAGTCATTGGATACACCAATTAAGAGGAGAGATTCGATGAGTATTCAAAAAAGTAACGATAGCTCAAGTCTCGCAGAAGTAATTGATAGAATCCTGGATAAAGGAATAGTCATTGATGCATTTGCCAGAGTTTCCTTAGTGGGAATAGAAATTCTTACAATAGAAGCGCGAGTGGTCATTGCAAGTGTAGATACTTGGTTACGATATGCAGAGGCAGTTGGGCTCTTAAGAGACGAAGTTCAAGAAGAAGGTTTGGCAAAGCAGGAAAATGAAAGAGGAACAGCGTTTAGCATTTAAACAAGTAAATAAAATATAGTTTTACTATTTTAGTAGAAAAGAGGATGGATATGACGGAATCAAAAAGCAGTCAACAAGTAGATGATACGAAAAGCACTGAAGAAACCGAAGAGCAAACAGCTGAAAACAGACAATCCATGAATTATGCGATTATCGGTGGAGTAGTCGGAGCCGGAATCGGGTTACTTTCAAATCCAGGTACAGGTAAGAAAGTAGTAGACAGTTTAGGGAAATCTGAAGTGATGAAAGCCGCAAGTAAAGAACTGCGAAGATCAGCACAGGAATTCCTGACAGAGCAAGCCATTATTACCTTAAGACAATCTGCTACCGGATATATGAGCAAGCTGGAAGGTGGCTTGCTGGCTCCAAAGAAGAAAAAAGAAGAGGCATCGGAAAACACTGATGCTAAGGCAGGAAGCAGCGAGGATTCTTCCAATCAATCAGAAGAATTAGAAGAAATCAAAGAAGAAAACAAGAATTTGAATGAACGTTTAGAACGAATCGAAGAAATGCTTAACAGCCTGGTGGAATCCAAGAAATAACGATTTAGCTTTTCGTATCCCTAAAGGGGGCATTACATGAGTAAGCCGGTGAAAAAAGCAGTTGGCAAGATGGCTAAAAAAGCATACGATCACGCTCCAGAGCCCGTGAAAGAGAAAGTGAAAGATACGATAAAAGAGAAAGCCAAAGAAACATTTGTGAACAGTGTTGAAGGCGGTATTCAATCAAAAGTTAACGAAGCATCTGAGAAGTTAGAGAAGGCGAAAGAGAAAAATGCGGATAATGTTCATGCCAAAGCTGAAGAAGCAAAGGGAAAAGTACAGGATGTCCTGCTTTCCGTTCGAGAAAAGTTAGGAAATGCAAAGGAAGCAGGAGAAGAATTTCAAAAGAAAATCTCTTCATCGAATGATAAACAAACAAAAATTAAAGGCGTGGGAAATATTAAAGGAGCAAGTGACATCAAGAGCTCCTTTAACATCAAGAGTTCTACTGAAATTAAAAGTTCGGAAAACATAAAATCTTCAAAAGACATTAAGACTATCTGTTCTTAAACGCCGGAAGGAGAATAACAATTGGCTATTCAAAAGAGTAATAATAGTTCAAGTTTAGCAGAAGTAATTGACCGTATACTTGACAAAGGTATTGTCATTGATGCATTTGCAAGAGTATCTGTCGTTGGTATTGAAATTTTAACGGTTGAAGCAAGGGTCGTCATTGCCAGCGTAGATACATGGTTGCGTTATGCAGAAGCAGTGGGCCTACTACGAGATGATGTCGAAGAAAACGGTCTTGCTACTCAGCAAAATGAAAGAAGCTCCCAGTTCAGCATTTAATTGGAGTGGCAGCAAAAGAATGAGAAGGCGTTTGAAGGGGGCCATTATGGGCACCCTCCCCTTTCATCTACAGTAGGAGGTTACTATGGTAATCAAAGAAATCATGAATAGTGTGACGGACTTCTTCAATGAACATGTAGCTCCAGTTCACAAAATTACGTCAGTAGAACTGACAGAAGATGAAGGCTGGAAGCTTCAAGTCGAGGTAATTGAAGAAAAAGAATATATGAAGAAATATGCTAAAGACGAAATGCTAGGAACATATGATGTTCTTCTCAATAAAGAAAAGGAAGTCACATCATTTAAACGACGGGATATCCGTTACAGAAGTGCCATCGGACAGGAAATGTAGTGGATGAGCGAGTGGGAGGGAATTGTAAGTGACGGTCTTAACTAAACGGATCAAAAAGGATAGCAGGGCATTAATACAAGACGATGAAACGAAAGAATTGCTTTCGCGCTCATTGCAATACCTTAAAGCTGGATATCCTGTACATTTTACAGGTCCTTCCGGAGCCGGAAAAACGTCTCTTGCACTTGCATTGGCGAAGAAGAGAAAAAGACCGGTGATGCTCATGCACGGAAATCATGAACTAAATAACAAAGACTTAATCGGTGATTTTACAGGTTATACAAGTAAAAAAGTTGTCGATCAATATGTTCGATCTGTTTACAAAAAGGATGAAAGTGTCACCGAGACATGGAGAGACGGACGTTTACTTGAAGCAGTAAAGAATGGGTATACCCTTGTATATGATGAATTTACAAGATCACAGCCGACAACGAATAATATCTTTCTATCCATTTTAGAAGAAGGAATCATTCCTTTATATGGATCGAAGCTAACTGAACCTTTTATTCGCGTACACCCGGAATTTGCAATTATATTTACTAGTAATCCTGAAGAATATGCAGGGGTTTATCAAACACAGGATGCTCTCCTGGATCGGTTAATTACCATTAGCGTAGATTACAAGGGAGCAGAACAAGAGGCAATGATTGTATCGGAAAAAGCAAACTTGGTTAAGAGTGAAGCAAGAGCGATTACAACACTTGTCTCTACATTACGTGATCAATGTACCAACGAAATGAACGGACCGAGCTTGCGTGCTTCCTTAATGATCGCGAGGCTCGCCATTGAATCAGACATCCCCATAGACGGTAAGGATTCAGACTTTCAACGTCTATGTATTGATATAGTAGCACACAGTGTAAGTCGATGTATCGACGGAGAAAACTCACAAGAAAAAGCAGAACAATTAATTATAGATGCATGCCAACGTATGAAGATATCTGAGGAATAAAGGAGAGTTTCATGATGAGTAAGGAAGAAATGGGAATTTATATATTTTGTGCCATTCAAACAGAAGAAGACGATCATTTTGGCTCGATTGAAATTGAGGGCGAGGAACGCGAGACGTTCACGATCAATTATAAGGACGCCGCTATGGTAGCAGCAGAAGTACCGATGAAAATCTATCATCCTAAGAAGCAAAATTTGCTCATGCACCAAGGTGCCGTATCCCGGGTGATGGATCAAGAGGATACAGTTATCCCAATCAGCTTCGGGAATGTATTTAAATCAAGAGACGATGTGCAAGCCCTGCTTGAAAATCTTTATCCTCAGTTCGAGACCCTTTTCCCGGCAATTAAAGGAAAAATCGAGCTAGGCTTAAAGGTTATCGGTAAAAAGGAATGGCTTGAAGCGATGGTCAAAGAAAACCCGCAGGTAGAAAAAATGGCATCTGCCGTTAAAGGGAAATCTGAATCTGCCGGGTATTATGACCGTATTCAGCTTGGGGGAATGGCTCAGAAGCTATTTGCTTCCCTACAAAATGAGGTGAAGCAAGAAGTCTATGCCCCCCTTGAGGAAACAGCCGTATCAGCAAAGGCAAATGACCCTTCAAGTGAGAAAATGCTTCTCAACGCTTCTTTCTTAATTGATCGGGACCAGGAAGAATTATTCGATCAAAAGGTCAATGAAGCTCATGAAAAATGGAAGGATAAGGTCGAATTTAACTACAGCGGTCCTTGGCCGGCTTATAATTTTGTCAACATACGCTTAAAGGTTGAGGAAGGCTGATGATTCATAAATTGGTGAGTGCACCAATTAATTTAGTCATTAAAGTCGGAGAGAAGATCAAAGAAGAAGCAGACAAAGAATTATACGACCTTCCTACCATTCAACAAAAATTGATTCAGCTTCAAATGATGTATGAATTAGGTGAAATTCCTGAAGAAGCATTCCAGGAAAAAGAAGATGACCTGCTGACAAGATATGAAATTGCGAAACAGATGGAAATGGAGCAATGGGAAGAATTAACGAAAAAGAAATAAGGGTGATCAGATGAGCGATTTACTTTATTTATACGGCTTAATCCCGACAAAAGAAGCAAACAAAGAAAGCCTTCCCTCCATGAAAGGATTTGATGGAGAAGGTGAACTATATACGATTGAAATTGGTGAAGTGACAGCGATTGTTTGTGATCTGCCACCGAATGAATATTCAGAAGAGACCATTAAGGACAAAGTCGATAACGACATGGACTGGCTTCAGGTAAAGGCGTTTCATCATCACGAAACCGTACTGATGGTTTCAAAGATGTATACCATCATTCCCCTGAAGTTCTGTACATTGTACAAGAACGAAGAAAGCCTTAAGTCCACGATAGAAGGCAATCGAAACAAGCTGGAAACGACCTTTACACAACTGGATGGCAATGAAGAGTGGAACGTCAAAATCTACTGTGATGATAAGGTTCTGAAGAAACAAGTAAGCGAAAGTAACCCGTCTATCGAAGCCAAAAGAAAAGAAATCAGTGAATTACCAAAGGGCAGGCAGTTCTTTGAAAAGAAAAAAATCGATCAGCTGATTGACCGGGAACTTGAAAACGAAAAGAATCGACTCTGTGAAGAGGTTCATGAAAAGCTGAAAGAACATTCCCTCCATGGAAATATCAAAAAAAATTGGAGTAAGGATGTAACCGGCAGACAAGAACATATGGCTTGGAATAGTGTATTTCTCCTTCCAGTATCTAATGTTGATGAATTTGTAGAGGAAATTAAGCAATACGAAGAAGAACTGGGACACGCTGGTTGGAAAATTGAAGCATCGGGACCTTGGCCACCTTATCATTTTTCTAGCTTTTCTTAATCACAAAATAAGGAATGAGAAATATGACCGTAAGAGAATCGATCGAGAACAAAGATATAGCCCTTATAGATATTTTAGATGTCATTCTCGACAAAGGCGTGGCGATAAAGGGAGATTTGATTATATCCATTGCAGGTGTCGACCTCGTGTATTTAGACTTGCGAGTGCTGATTTCCTCAGTTGAGACATTGGTTCAACATAAGCAAGGGACGCGTAAAACGGTAACGTCCGATCAATTCGATAAAGAAAGGGAGGGATTGATTCATGCCACAGGCCAGCGGGACAAATGGGCGAATTAATTTCGACCCGGAAAAAGCAGAACAAGGCTTAGCGCAACTTGTATTGACCGTTGTAGAACTATTAAGACAAATCGTCGAGAGACATGCAATGCGGCGTGTTGAAGGCGGTACTTTAACGGATGAACAAGTGGAGAATCTGGGCATTGCCCTTATGAATCTGGAAGAAAAAATGGAAGAGTTAAAAGAGGTATTTGGTCTTGATGCAGAAGACTTGAATATAGATCTTGGCCCTTTAGGGAGCTTAATGTAATTCCGGTTAGGGAGGTTACACGATGGGTATGGAGCATCCGGTACAATCCAGCACAATTGTGGATGTATTAGAAAAGATATTAGATAAAGGCGTTGTCGTAGCGGGAGATATTACGGTGGGAATTGCCGATGTCGAACTGCTTACGATTAAAATCCGCTTAATCGTTGCTTCCGTAGATAAAGCAAAAGAAATAGGCATGGACTGGTGGGAAAATGACCCCTATCTAAGTTCAAAAGCCGCAGATAACAACACGAAAGCACTTGAAGAGGAAAATAAGAAATTACAAGAGCGATTAGAATCGCTTGAAAAGAAACTGGATACGAACCGTCTTAACCAGGCGGAAACAAACTAATTGGAGGTTTTACCGATGGCAGAAAAAAATACGCAAAACACAACAGTTGAGAATCAAGGACAAGAAAAAAATACTACACAAGAGAACCAAACAAGAAGAAGCGGACCTATTAAGAGAACCGTAGCTGGAAGCCTGTTGGGAGCAACGGTAGGATACCTGGCAACACCTGAAAACGGGAAAAAACTTTTAGACCGTATCGATCAAGAGAAAATAAAAAGCAAAAGCCTGGACTTCGGGAAAGCAGCAAAAGAAAGATCCAGAAAAGCCGCTGTGACACTAAAATCATCAACAGCCAACCTGTTTAAGCGTGATAAAGATGAAGAAGCACCTGAAGACACGGAAACGGCCGTAAATTCAACTGAAACGAACAGCTCTGAAGAAGAGTCGAACCAGGACTATGACGCCCTTAAACAAGAAAATGAAGAACTTCAGAACCGTTTGCAGCAATTAGAAGAGAAAATGAATCAAATTGCCGCGACTCGTGAAGATGGAAGTGATGAAGAGGAAGCCGAGGATGAAGAAGAAACCTCTTCGAAAAAGAAAGCTTCTAAAAAGTCTAAAGAAGAAGCGACTGATGAAGAGGATGACGAAGAAGACCAAGACACCAGTGAAGACGAAGAAGATGAAGATGAAGATGATAGCGACGATGAGGAAGAAGCCTCAAGCAAGAAGAAAGCAAACGGTAAATCAGGCTCTACAAAGGGCAAGAAACGTTCTACCCGCAAGACAAGCGCTAAAAGTAAAAAATCCGCTAAAAAAGATAATGATAAAGATGAAGATCAAGAAGAAGAAGACACAACACTCTCTACCGAAGACGACACAGTAGCTTAACGAAAAAGGAGATGTGAAAATGAGTTTAGAATCAGGTACAGGGAAGGATAGCATCTTAGAATTTTTTGTACAAGCATCAAACAAGCATGACTTTTCATTAGACATCACGTTAAACGTCAAGGGAGCCGTCATAACGGGTACACTTGTTTCCGCAAAGGAATACTTCGACTCATTAAGTGAAACCTTTGAGGATGGCAGTGAAGTGGCTCAGAAGCTAAGTGAGGAGCTGGCAAAGGCCGGGGAGTCCGTTGATGAAAATCAAAGCGCTGAAGCCCATTATATTCACTTGAAAAACACAAAGGTATACTGTGGCGACAGCAAGCCAACCCCTTCAAAAGGGAAAATTATGTGGCGTGGTAAATTAAGTGAGATAGATGGATTTTTCTTAGGGAAGATTTCGGAGTCGAAGAGTAGTAAGGAATAGGTGGAAAAAGCAAATGGCTTAAACGTCATTTGCTTTTTTACATCTCAATTAGTTTATGGCAGACTGGGATAGTTCCAGAATGAATGCTTACGTTTTCCTAAGGGGAAATTATCAGGCAGAGTATAGCTTGTTTGACTGTTTATTACCCCAATTATTTCCCGGGAGAAGTAATTAGATAAATATTCATGTTTTCAAAAAGGGGTTTTTACCTTTTGAAAAATGGGTAAATAATCTATAACAAAGGAGGTTACCTGCATGAAACGTTTAATTGGAAGACTGATCAAATGGGGACCTATTATTTACCCGTTTTATAAGAAGTATCGAAATAAAAGAAGACATAAGAAATCTATGACGTATTAAGAGGGCAGCCAACATTGGCTGTTTTTTTTATACATCTTTAAAGGCAAAAGAAAACCCCTGGGATCCAGGGGTTTCAGTGTTCTTAATGAGAAGTCTTTCTCATTCCTCTTAGCAGTAAGCTTAACAGGAATACAAAGATGATAGCTCCGAGTAAGGCCGGTATGATGGCGATTCCTGCAAGTGATGGTCCGAAGCTTCCTAGGAGTTCTCCGCCGATCCATGCACCGATAATACCTGCGATGATGTTTCCGATGATTCCACCAGGAACGTTTTTACCTAATATAAGACCAGCTAACCAACCGATGATTCCACCTACGATTAAATACAAAATAATACCCATTTTTCTAACCTCCATGTAATGTTTTTTGTGATGTGTTGTTACTGGTTTAATACCCTTTTAATGTGGAATTAAAACCTAATAGGTCGTCACTTGGAAGATTTTTTGCAAGACATACATGACATATTTAAAGGCAGGTAGTTTATCCTGATATTTCTCATATTTAACAGTGTAGGTGCCATTTTCGTTGTTCCAGATACGGTTAAAGTACTTATCAATATTTGACATGGTTTTGCTATCAGTTGGGGCCACAATCTTTATGTTTTCTTCTAAGTTATAATCATCTAAATTTCTAGATGTGTAATTACTGGATCCTCCAATGACCATACTCTCTTTTTCCCCTTTTATATAAATGAACTTAGTATGGTATTGTTCCTTATTGGTGTTGTACCAACGAATCGTAATATGGTCATTGTCTAAGTTGTGCAACTCTGATGCGATTGGCAGGTTGGGTAACCCAATCTTTTCTTGACCGAAGGCATTCTGATTGGGATCCAGAACTAATCGTACCTCTACTTCACGGGCAGCAGCATCCTCTATGGCATCGATAATGTCTCGATCTGCAAGATAGAACATCCCGATCCAGACTTCATCCCCTTTATTTGCTTTCTTCATAGCATTTACGACACTTGTTTGAACTTTCTTTTCAGTAAGGATTTGTGCTTTAACGGAGGTCTCTGTAGGGGAAAGCTTTTTAATAGACTGATCTAATTCTTCCTCGCTAGGAAATGCCTCTACGTTGCCCCCTGAAAATGTAGCCACTGCCTTTTCGGCTTTCACCATGTCCTTAAGAATTTCCCCTTTAACTGTGAACCCTATATTTGAGTGAAAACCGCTAGCGTCATGGGCGTTGGCGGAAAGGATAAGTCCTTCATTCTCTGTAATGACGACTTTTCGGTGATTTGCCTTTAAATTTAATAGTTTCAAATAAGATCTCATGGTTACCTTAGGTGCAGATGAGGCCATGGGGTTTGGAAGCCATCCGTATCCATCCTGACCGAACCAGCCTAAGGTGGCCCTCCATACACCTGAGTATAAGATGTTAGGATCTCTGAGGCGGTTTAAATCGGTATAAATGACTTCAGCCCCCAGGTCTTCTAAAGGTTCCAATTGTTTAGCGGTATGGGATCCGTACGTGGTGTTGACAACATCACTGATGAAGACGACCTTCAGATCAGGTTTCTTTTTCATCTGTTTTTGAATCGTTTTCGATAATGTTTCACTGATCCTGGGGTACTCACGATCACCCTTTGTGTAACCATTTACTAAAAATAAGTCTAGAATAAGAAAATCTTCTGCTTTTTCGATGGTTCGATAGACTTCATCAAAGATTGAATGGTCATAAAGCTCTTTCCCGTCCTTCTGATACGTAAGGTCGTATAAGAACTTTACATCCTTTTCAGGTATGGTATAGGTGTTGCCGGTATATGATATCCCCGGAGGTAACGGCTTTACCCGGTGGTAAAACATGACAACTGTAAGGATCAATATGATGACACCCCAGATCCACCAGCTTTTCTTCTTATACCACTTTTTCTTTGCTTTCAATTGAATTCCCCTGTTCTATTGTTTTTCTTACTATACCCTTAATGGTAGTGGGGGAATCCATACAGGATAAGATCTTCACTATTTTTTAGTAAATAATAGGTCCAGGCAGATACTCTGCCTGGACCAGATCTTAATGATGGTTGATTCTTTGGCGGTATAAAAACAATAGAAAAAGGGATAACGTCATTAATCCGATCAGAACAAGGAATGTATTCTGAAATGAACTTACCGGGAATTCTGCTCCGCCCATCTCGACAATGATTCCTCCCAGAACAGAACCAGACGCACTGCCTACGAAATGGGTAAGCTGTTTCATGCCGATTCCTGAAGCAATCAGCTCATTACTCATGACACGGGATACTTCGTTGGTCGTGCTTGACGAAAGACTTGAGAAGCCAAAGCTTGTGAACATATAAGCCAGCATAATCATGTATTCACTTTGGGGTGATAAGATATAAAAGATGACGGTTGAAATGATCAGAAGGATATGTGCAAGGAACATCACCCTCATATTTCCATACCGATCAATCAGTCTCCCTACATAAATGGCTGCCACTGCTGACAGCATCGCGCCTGGAAAGATAATGAATCCCACGGTTGTCGGATTTTTCCCGAACACATGCTGAAGCATCAAAGGCATGACGATTAGAATGGCAAAGTGAGTGGCGAAACCAAGGAAACTCATATATAAAATCTGGCGGTATCCTTTGTCCCGTATCAAACTTGGTTGAATAAAGGGTAGTTCGATTTTATGGATTCGAATCCATAGTCCTCCAAAGAACACGACGGCACCTGCGAAATAATACCAATGGAAAGTTGAAATAAATAGCAGAAAGAATGTAATTCCGACTCCGGTCAAAAGTCCTCCCCATACATCAAAATACCCTTTCCTGGTCGTCTCATTCGGCAGGAAGCGGTATAGTACAGGTATCATTCCAAGAACACATAACGTAATTAAGAATAAATAATTCCAGCTGAAATAATCCGTAATCACTCCACCTACGACGGGTCCTAATCCAAATCCGAGGGAAGAGGCAGAAGCGATCATAGCTAAAGCCCGACCGCGTCTTGCCATCGGGACAAATCGTCCGGCAAACACCATGGATAGACCGGGAATGGCTGCGGCACCTGCTGCTTGGAATAAACGAGAGAGCAATAGCCAGGTAAAGGTATGAGCAAAGAAGCCTATGAACGATGCCAACCCGAAAATGGAGATGCCCACGATAAGCAGCCTCCTGATCGGAATATAGTCTGCCAGGCGCGTGTACGTAATGGTGCAAATGGCGAGCACGATGGAATATCCCGATACGATCCAGGCTCCTTCAGAAGGGGCTAAAGAGAATTCCTTTAAGACATTGGGGAGTGCTACATTAAACATGGTGGTATTCATGACAACCAGCCAGACGGTTAAGCTCAAGAATAAGATTGTTTTGGTATAGGAAGGAGATGCTTGTGCATGTGGTTCTGCAGTCATTTATAATCACCTCCATTAATGTTTAGATACTCGAAGTAATATACCACAAAAAGCCTGGTTGTGAAATGAATTCGCTTTAGCGTGAAAACGTTTAATTTATATAAAATAGTCTATTATAAAAGGAAAATATAGGAGGAGATACGTATGACAAATCTCAATATAAAGGCTTTTGTATTCGATGCGTATGGAACGTTATTCGATGTTCATTCCGTCATAGAAAAATGTAATCAACTTTTTCCGGATAAAGGGGAAGAAATCAGCCAGGTATGGCGTCAAAAGCAATTGGAATATAGTTTTTTACGTCAATTAATGGGGACGTATACGACTTTTTTTATGATAACTAAGAATGCACTCCATTATGCCTGTAAGCAAGTAGAGGTGGACCTTACTGAAGAAAAAGAGAAGGAATTGCTGGATGCTTATTTAGAATTGAACAACTATGAAGAAGCAGGGAGTGTATTGGAAGAACTGAAACCCTATCAAAAAGCCATTTTTTCCAATGGTTCCCTGGATATGCTTTCACCTCTGGTGGAGCAATCTCCCTTTGGGCATTTACTGGATGAGGTTTTGACAGTTGATGAAGTGAAGCAGTTTAAACCGACCCCGATGTCTTACCAGCTTGTTCTTGAAAAGCTCGGGGTGAGAAGAGAAGAAGTTCTGTTTATGTCTTCTAACCCATGGGACATTGCAGGGGCGACGAACTTTGGATTCTATACGGCATGGATTAATCGTAAGGATAATGTGATGGATGAATTAGGGGTGAAACCGCACTTTGAATACAGGGATTTAACCGGTATTCTGGAACATATGAGTTAAAAAGGGGCGGAGGTTTCAGCCTCTGCCTGTTAGTTAGTTTTTGGGCAAATGAATTGAGTTCGTGGCGTTCGCTTAGAAACTGCACCACGACAACCTTCTTATTCCACTTGGAGTTTCGAATGCTATCAACTTCAAGAATCTTCCCCCTCCCTTCCTTTTAGAATTCGTTGTATAGTACAGATAGATTAATAGCCTGGAATGAATCGATCATAGAAGACTAATTTGATTTTTTTGTAGGAATATCGGCTATGTATATCGAAATCTACTACGTAAATAAATGGGAGGATGAACATGACTGAAAAGTTGATTCCTGTATCTGGTGTAGAAGTAGACTCTAAAACGAAATGTAAGCATTACCGAACCCAAAAAGATATCATCGCAATTAAATTTAAGTGCTGTAACACGTACTATCCTTGTTATAAATGTCATGACGTTATCGCAGATCATGACCCTATTGTTTGGTCAAAGAACGAGTGGAATATGAAAGCGGTACTTTGTGGAGAATGTAAAAATGAGTTAACCATTTTACAATATATGAATTGTCAATCAGTCTGTCCTCATTGTCGAGCCTCCTTTAACCCCGGGTGTCAGAGTCATTATCATCTATATTTTGAAGGATGAATTTTGGTGAAAGATCTATAACCGATGCGTGTTTCACGTGAAACGAAAGAGGTGAAGAAATGGAACTAGCGACGTTTGCTGGTGGCTGTTTTTGGTGTATGGTAGAGCCTTTTGATGAGCAGGAAGGAATTAAACGAATTGTATCCGGCTATACAGGAGGTACATCCCCAAATCCGACATATAAAGAAGTGACGTCAGGGGAAACAGGACATTATGAAGCGGTACAGATCACGTTTGATCCTATTCAGTACCCTTACGAGATGTTGCTGGATCTATACTGGAAGCAAATTGATCCGACTGATTCAGGGGGACAGTTTAAAGATCGGGGTGACTCTTATCGTACAGCCATTTTTTATCATAACGATAATCAACAAAAGCTTGCTGAAGATTCAAAACTTAAATTGGAGCAAAGTGGTATTTTTGCAAAGCCTGTTGTGACGAAGATTCTCCCTGCAAGCGAGTTTTATCCAGCTGAAGATTATCATCAGGATTTCTATAAAGAAAATGCCTTCCGATATGCTTTATATAAGCGTGGATCCGGGCGAGAAGATTTTTTGAAAAAATACTGGCCAAAAGATCGATCCCATTTAAAGGAACAGTTAACAGAAAGGCAATACTTCGTTACCCAGGAAAATGGAACAGAGCCACCTTACGAAAATGAGTATTGGGATAACACGGAAGAAGGTTTATACGTTGATATCGTTTCGGGTGAACCTTTATTCACTTCCAAAGATCAGTATGATAGTGGGTGCGGCTGGCCCAGCTTTACAAAGCCCGTCATGGATTCAAGTGTCAAAGAACAATATGACGTATCGCATCGTTCGACCCGGGTAGAAATAAGAAGCAGGGAAGCAGACTCTCATCTCGGGCATGTATTCACTGACGGACCTGGTCCTAAGGGTCTTCGTTATTGTATCAATTCTGCTTCTTTACGATTTATTCCTAAAGAGAAATTAAAAGAAGAAGGTTATGGGGATTTTTTAATTTTGTTTAGAGGCGGATAAAAAGAAATGGCAGCACAAGAGCACCATGCCTTTTTATCTTTTTATCTTCTCTCCAACCTTTTCCCAAAGATGTTCGATTCCCTGTACCCGCTAAATGGATGTGATGGTTCCCTGGTGCAAGCCCTCATGCCAGTTAGCGAAGGAAAGAACTTCATCTAAAGTGGTAAACGTAGTATGTTCACCAAGGACAAACGGCTTTTCTCCTGTTTCATCCAAGCGACCGGAGAACGCTTTTTTCATCCTTTGCGGTTGTGCCTCCAGTTTCTCAGGAATTTCCTTCAGTGAAGGAGGTGTGAGCGCATTCCAGGTGTCAGGGCTCGTATTGAAGCCAAATAGCTCCCCGTATTCAGGTGGAAGTGTTTTTCGGTCGTTTTCCCCTATAAAGGAGAATAACAGGTTTTCCTGAGACAGTAGGATATGTCCTAAATTCCATCGGATAGAATTTCTGAATCCAGGAGGCATTTCATCCGCCTGTTGTTCTGTTGTCGCATCGAGAGCAGCCAATGTGCGAAGTCGGATGAATTCCATTTGTTGAAATAACATTTGTTCTTGCATCATATATTCCTCCTAATCAATTTCTCTATAACGTACTCGAGGTTCGAAGTGAGATTCCTCTACGGAAAGATGAACTGATTATCAGGAGAAATAAGAAAAGAATAACCTGACGCAGCGTTACTGCCGGTTATTCTTCATTCAAACAGCTAGTCGTTACTAGTCTTGTGGTCGGTTTTTCTTCGTATTCGCTTGCCCGGTTGTAAACTCAACTAATTCAGAACTCGTTCGATTTCCTCTTTTAGCATTCGTATTGCTCTGGGCATTACGGTTACCTTGTTTTGTACGTCCCATTCAGAATCCCTCCCAAAATAGTAACTCAAGCATTAATAGTGTGAGGCATTATCCAGGAAATATTCTTCTCTTAGATACGACAAAATATGTCAAATACCTTATTGCTTCAGTTTATTTCCCAGGCTATATTCGACAAATAGCGGGACCCATCGTATGTCCGGTTCTTTTTCCAGAGGTCCGTCCCTCAATCGTTCACTTCAAATCTGTCGAGAGGTTTCTTGGCAGGACCTTCAATCACTTCCCCATCAATGGAGAAGCGGGATCCGTGACAAGGGCAGTCCCATGTGTGGTCTCCGTGGTTCCATTCGGTTTCACAACCGAGATGGGTACAGGTGGTGTCTACGACGTGCAGTTTTCCTGATTCATCCCGGTATCCTCCACAGCGTCGTCCATTCAGGTTCACGACATCGCCTTCACCTTTTTGAAGCTCCTGTGGCTTTTTAGCTGGTATTTGAAGCTTTCCTTTAATGAGTTGCCCGGCCACATTTAGGTTTTCCTTGAAGAAGTGTTTAATGCTAGGGTCGGCAACAAATCGGGAAGGAGTATACACATCAGCATATATGTGATGATTTCCTAAAATTTGATCAGAAAGAATCTGACCGGATAGAGTACCGGAAGTCATGCCCCATTTCTTAAAGCCTGTAGCTACAAAAATGGATGGATGTTTTTTCGTTAACTTACCGATATAGGGAACCTTATCTAAGGTGATGAGGTCTTGAGCCGACCATCTGTAACGTACCTCTTCTACTCCAAGGACTTCATCTCCGAACTCCTTCAGTGCATTGTAATGATCCAATGTATCTTTACCTTGTCCCGTTTTATGATTATCCCCACCGATTAAAATAATTTTTTCCCCATTTTCATCGTCTTCATAACGGAGGGAACGGGTAGGGTCTTCTGCACTTAAGTACATGCCGCCCGGATAGTCCTTTTTCGCTTTCACTCCAAGGACGTACGAGCGTTCGGCATACATCTTTGTGAAATAAAAACCCATCCCATCATAAAATGGAAAGTGTGAGCAGATGACAACATGCTCGCTATCCAGATGGTATCCGTCTGCAGTCACAACTTGAGTGGCGTCCCCTTCGTTAATGGTTTTAGCGGATGTTCCTTCAAATATTTGACCGCCAAGTCCCGTATAAGAGTCAACCAAGGCTTTAAGATATTTTAAAGGATGAAACTGTGCCTGATCTTTCATCACTACAGCGTTTTTAATGGTTAAATCAATGGGAAGCTTTTCGACAAGTTCTCCTTTGATTTCTAACTTCTGATACGCTTCATATTCCTTCTGGACTTTCTGGGAATATTGATCTGTAGTCGCGTAAACATATGAGTCCTCTTCTGTAAAATGACAATCTATATCTTCATTGGATATTGTGTCTTTGATAAACTGAAGAGCCTTCGTCTGTGACAGATAATATTTCTTTGCAAACTCTTCTCCGAAATGCTGGATGAGCTCATCATAAATTAACCCGTGTTGAGCGGAAATCTTAGCCGTTGTATGCCCCGTTGTTCCGTTCAATAAGTGGTTAGCCTCAATTAGCGCCACCTTTTTTCCGCCTTTAGCTAACAGATAGGCAGTGGTGATGCCTGCTATTCCACCGCCAACCACGGTTACGTCCACTTTTATGTTTTTATCAAGCTTTTTAAATAGGGGGAGTTTAGCCGTTTCCCTCCAATAGGGCTCCGGTGTTTCGGAAAAAGCATTTTGGTGTTGTGTGTCCATATGAACGCTCCTTTATCTTTCTATTCCTTACCATTCTTTCCTGAAATGCAGAAAAAATAAGTCCAAAATAGGAAAAAAAGAGACTGGCTCCAACAAACGGGTCAGTCTCTTAAAGGATATTTATTATGAATGTTCAAGAACAGAACCATATTTCTCAGCAGAATCAACGGTCTGTTTTAATAGCATAGAGATCGTTACAGGGCCCACTCCACCTGGTACTGGAGTAATCGCGCTCGCTTTTTCATAGCATGCCTCATAATCGATGTCTCCTACGTTCCCTTTGTTATAGCCCGCATCAAGTACGACAGCACCTTCTTTTAACCAGTCCCCTTGAATGAAGTTAGGTTTACCGACTGCTGCCACCACGATATCTGCAGTAGAGAGAATGTCAGGCAGGTTCTCTGTATAAGAATGGCAGGTCGTCACCGTTGCGTTTCGATTCAACAACATCATGGACACAGGCTTTCCTAGAATCGGACTTCTTCCTACAACAACAGCGTGTTTTCCTTCAAGAGACACACCGTAGTAATCGATAATGCTCATGATTGCAGCAGGTGTGCAGGATGGATATTCACCAAACCCTAATGAATTTTGACCGAACCCGTGGCTGGTGACTCCATCAACATCTTTTTCAATGGAGATCGCTTCAAAGGCAGCACGTTCATCAATATGATGAGGAACAGGATGCTGCAAGAGAATCCCATGAACGGAAGAATCTTGATTAAGCTCCTGGATCACGTCCAACAGTGCATTCGTTGTCGTTTCTTTAGGAAGATGAATTCTTCTTGATTCCATCCCGATCTTCGCGCAGGCATTACCCTTCATCTTCACATAAGTAGCAGAAGATGGATCGTCTCCAACAAGTACCGTAGCAAGACATGGGGTAGTACCCTTCTCTTTTAATACAGCGACCCTCGACTTTAGGCTTTCTTTTACCTCAGATGCAACAAGTTTCCCGTCTAATACTAGTGGTTCCACTGCAATCCCTCCTGATTATAGTAAAAGAAGACAAGGGTATCCCCTTGCCTTCTGCCCAGGCGAACGGCTAAATGGCTCATGATTGATAAGGTTCGCAGCTCCCTTGTGGTTGATTCCACATTTTCGCCAGTCACTGCTATATTCATTTTCAATTTGATTATAACACGAATATAAATAAAATTTCTAGTATTAATGTTCGTGTTTTTTGTGAAAATACATCAAAAGGCTGATAGTCTGCTACATCTAATTTTCTATTCCCCCTGACTCCTTATAGACGATTTGTTGAAGGGGGATTTTTCATAAACTGTGAGTAACAAAAGAAATGAAAGGGGAAATAATGATGTTGAATAATAAAGTAGTCATGATAACAGGAGCTTCAAAAGGGTTGGGAAGGGCCCTTGCCTTGCAATGTGCCAAGGAAGGGGCAAAGCTTGCGATCTGTGCACGAACAGGTGGATCCCTCCTAAAGGTTGAGAAAGAATTGAAGGTGTTAGGGGCAGAGGTGGTAGCTTTGGAAGCCGATGTTTCTGATTCCCGGGATGTAGACCGTTTTGTTTCTGTAACGGAGGAAGTGTTGGGGGGAGTCGATGTTCTTTTTAACAATGCATCCGTATTTGGCCCTGGCCCCCGCCTTCTGGCTGATTACCCTGAAGAGGAATTCCTTGAGGTGCTAAAAATCAATGCATTGAACCCATTTTTAGTTACGAAAAGAGTCCTTCCTGGAATGATCAATCGAGGGAAAGGTTCAATCATTAATTTAACGTCAGAAGCAGGTAAAACAGGATTTGCTGAGTGGGGAGCATACGGAATTTCAAAATTTGCCGTCGAAGGATTGACTCAAACATGGGCCGACGAGCTAAGTGATACAGGGGTGCGGATGAATATGGTCGATCCGGGGGAAATGGACACGGACATGCATGACAAGGCTGTCCCCGAATGTGATTATCCACTTGCCAATCCCCATGACCATCTTGACGTCTTTTTATATCTTGCTTCCGACGCTTCGGAAAACGAGATTGGGAATCGGTTTGAAGCACAAGAATTTCAGTGGAATCGGGGCGGGGAGAATGAATGAACTGGCTAAGACATTTGATATCCCTTCCCGTTTAAACGCATCGTCTCCCATTGAGCATCAAGGATTCGAGAGAGACGAAGTAAAACTAATGGTGTTGAACCGGAAGACCGGTAAATGTGATCATACCCAATTCAAGCAGTTACCCGAATTATTAAATAAGGGGGACGTACTTGTTTTAAACAACAGCAGGACCATTCCTGCATCACTCAAAGGGAAGCAAGGAAATAAGCATCTCGAAGTTCGTTTATCCAGAAAAATAGACGATGACTGTTGGGATGCGCTTATCATAGGAGATTTCTATCAAGCGGGGGAACCTATTTGTTTTTCAGGGGGAGTCCTGGCCAACATGATGGGTGAAGGAAGTGAAAAACCACTGGTGCAATTGAAATTTAACAGGAGTGGTGTTGAGCTATTTGATTTTATTTACAGAAACGGAGAGCCGATCCGTTATGAATATATTGATTCTTCATGGCCACTTGATTATTACCAAACCGTATATGGATCAGTCCCGGGGTCTGTAGAAATGACATCTGCCGGAAGGGCCTTTTCGTGGAAGTTGATACAATCCTTGAAGCAGAAAGGGATTAAGATTGTGTTCATACAGCTTCACGCAGGCTTGAGCTATTATGGAGATGATCGCTGGCCGACGCCCAAAAATCATCCTGAAGAATACCATGTAGGTTCAGGGACAGTGGACAAAATCCTCAAGGCTAAGAATAGTGGGAAACGGGTCATTGCAGTGGGCACTACAGTCGTTCGAGCCCTTGAGACCGTCATGACTCAATATGGCCAGCTAAAGCCTTCTGAAGGGGTAACAAGCTTATATATATCGGGGGATACCCCTCTTCAACTCGTTGATGGTCTCATCACAGGACTGCATGAACCGGAAGCGAGTCATCTGGATCTCTTAAAGGCTTTTATTTCAGAAAAAAAGTTATTGAACGCCTATCAAACGGCCCTATTAAAAAACTATAAATGGCATGAATTTGGCGACATGAATGTAATTTTGTAAGGAGAATGGATATGAGACTTCATCATATTGGGATGAATGTAAAGAGTTTAGTGCGGTCGAAAGAATTCTATAAATCTTATTTTGGGTTTGAAGAGGAAACGTATTTCGAATGGGTGAGTGAGAAAATACTATTTATGAAAAGAAATGATTGTCGATTGGAGCTCATAGAAGAGCCTGGGGAGGATAACGGCTCAAGAGGAGATTTCTTCATGTAGCCTTGGCAGTTATCGATTTGGAAACGGAGATTGGTCTATTAAAGGAGAACGGGTTAGTACCTGTTGAGGGCCCTGTTGTTCTTGAAAATGGTTGGAAAGTGGTCTTTTTCATTGGACCTGACGGAGAAATCGTTGAGTTGGTTGAAGGGTAGAAAGTTCATTTTCATCAAAACCCACCAACCCCATAGGTTTTATGAAATTTTTTTGTTTAGTATTCTGTGATACATTTATCCGGGTAATAAATGAAATGACTATGGTGTAGGAAGGGATTTTCATGAATAGAGAATTAGTTTTACGTTGGTCGTTCTTCTTTACAGGCCTCCTTGTACTTGCGTTTGGCATAAGTTTGACGATCAAAGGGAAAGACCTTGGAATCGGACCTTGGGATGTGTTTCATTATGGGCTGTTCAAGCAACTCGGACTGACGATTGGTACATGGTCCATTATTGCGGGCTTTGTCATCTTGTTCGTGACGGGAATTGGAACGAAGTCATTCCCTAAAGTCGGTGCTTTTATTAATATGCTGTTAATCGGTATTTTCATAGACTTATTTAATTATGTACTTCCTGATCCCCAATCGTTATTGGCACAGTCGATTGTGTTTGCTATTGGGATCGTGGTAATCGGATACGGTATCGGGCTATATGTGTCAGCTGACTTGGGGGCAGGACCCCGTGACAGCCTGATGCTACTCGTAGTAGAAAAGACAGGATGGAAAGTTCAATGGGTACGGAATGGGATGGAGATCATTGTGTTCTTCTTCGGCTGGTTACTCGGTGGTCCTATCGGGGTTGGGACGGTCATTATCGCACTGGGACTCGGTTCCATCGTCGGATTTTCATTACCTCAAAGTAAAAAGCTTCTTCACTTTTTCATTGTGAGACAGATGACAAAACGAGACAATCCTTTAGCAAGCTAAGGGTTGTCTCGTTTTTTGTTTAGGCTCTTTTCGTAAAGATTGTTGCTATTTTAGAGAAGAAAGTAGTAGTTGATTTCCGCTGCAGGATGCTCGCTTTCCACGGGGCGGGCGGTGAGCCTCCTCGTCGCTGTGCTCCTGTGGGGTCTCACCTGTCCCGCTACAGGGCTTAGGGGCTCAAGGTCGTAAGCTAATTCTGCCAAAAAGGCAAAAAGCGCCTTTCCGACAGACTCGTCTTATGCTTGTCGCCCCTGGTCAAAGCCCTTCCGCTTTTCGTACTGTCCCGCTATTCCCGCAGGAGTCGAGCACCTGCAGCGAGAATCAACTTTCTAAGCATAAGTGTTTATTAACATCTATATAAATACAACAAACTTTTAGAAAACAACTTTTTTAAAGAGAGGTATTTCTCCACATAAGAAAGAAGTAAGAATAGAGTTTGTGCTGACAGGAGAGGATTAAATGGAAAACAATCTGCATTATCATATATGGGCAACAAACAAGCTACTAACTTACTTACAATCGTTATCGCATGAAATTTTTCAAAAGGAGCTAAAAAGTGTGTTTCCTTCCGTAGAAAGAACACTCCACCATCTGTATGAGGTAGATGCACTTTGGTTTTCGCGACTGCGTCAACAGGAAATACCGGTAGAGGTCGAGACGTTTTCATCTGTGTCAGAATGCCACACGTTTTTTCAAATCTTACACAAGGAAATGACAGCCTGGAAACATAAAGATCTTACTATTTCGTATGAAACTTCTATAGGGGAAGCTTGTCAAAATACAACGGAAGAGATTCTCTATCATATTGTGAATCACGGAACTTATCACAGAGGAAATATTACAGCTATGCTTTGGCAATTGGGAGAAAAAGGGGTCTCTACGGATTATATTTACTACTTACGTGAGAAGGAGATAATAAAAGAATGAAAGAGCTGGTAGACTACTGTTATCTCTGTCAAAAGCCTCTTTACTGTTTAGACGGCTTCTTTAACGGTGTGCAAAAGGAGAACGGAAAAAGCAGTTGTTTCGAATGCGAAGAACAAAATCAAAAAGGGGAGAAAAAGGATGGGGCATGAGTATTCAGAGAAAATCGTCACTCAATTAAAAAAGCATCAAAATAGTGAAAATCGAGAAGCAATGGAAGCATATATGAGAAACCAATTTCAGTTCTTTGGCATTAGGACCCCGGAACGTACTGCTTTACTAAGGGGCTTTCTGAAGGAAAACGGTAAACCACCGGTTGAAGAATTGCCTGACATTGTTCGTTCTCTTTGGTCTGAACCGCAAAGGGAGTGTCAGTATATCGCTCTTTCCCTTCTGGATAAACAATCCAGGCATTTAATGAAAGACCACCTGCCATTTTTGGAAGAAATAAGTGTAGATAAATCCTGGTGGGATACAATTGATCATATTGCGCCCAATCATGTAGGGAAAATCTATCAAAATGAAAAAGATGACGCATACTTAGAGAAATGGATTCATTTAGATCATATGTGGTTGAATCGGGTCTCCATTTTGCATCAATTGAAGTACAAAGAAAAAACGGACCAGGGACGCCTGTTCAGATACATATTATTGCATAATGAATCAAAAGAATTTTTTATTCAGAAGGCAATCGGCTGGGCGTTGAGGGAGTATTCAAAAACGAATCCGGGAGCGGTACAGGAATTCATCGAATCAGAAAAGCTTGCACCGTTAAGTAAGCGAGAAGGATTGAAGCATATTCATAGAAGAGGAAAGGAAGGGAAAACTGTTGAAAAGTAGTGAATATATTAAGCATCTGGACATGACTCCTCATCCGGAGGGCGGCTACTACGCTGCCTCCTATCATTCTCAGGAGAACATTACAGATGGTCGTATAAGAGAGCGTTTTTCGGATGACAGGAAACTTTGGACAAGCATTTATTTTTTATTAGAGGAAAATCAGGTTTCGAACTTCCACAAGCTGAAGTCAGATGAACTTTGGTATTTTCATGATGGCTCCCCATTGACCATTTATATGATTCTTGAAGATGGAACATTGCAGAGGGAGTCCCTGGGATTGGATATTGTGAATGGGCAAAGGCCCCAAGTATTGGTGCCAAAAGGGGCCATTTTTGGTTCTGTCAAAGAAGATGAAGGCTTTTCATTGGTTGGGTGTATGGTCTCTCCCGGTTTTGAATTTGAAGACTTCTATCTTTTTGAAAGAGAAGAGCTGGTCAACCGTTTTCCCGAGCACTCGGATATCATTATGAGATTAACGAAAGAATCTCAAATTTAAAAATTAGGTATTCACCCTTAAGTAAATCTAGTATAAAGTAAGGACAGATATATGTGAGAGGGGTATTAGGATATGAATTGGAATGATTGCATCGAGAGAACAAACACTCACTCTGTGAAATGGTCGTTTCCTGCCGAGGATGTAATTCCTATGTGCATTGCAGACATGGACTTTCAAGTGTCTCCTGCCATTGTTGAAGCCATGAATCGAAAGGCTCAGCATGGCATATACGGTTATACGACATTTAGTGATCGATACTTTGAGTCTGTCATTTCATGGTGGAAGAGGCGCTTCCAGATGGAAATAGAGAAAGAATGGATCAGCTTTAGCCCTGGAATCATTCCGGGTATCAATGTATTGTTGTCCGTATTAACGGAGCCTGGAGACGGTGTAATCATTCAAGATCCCGTTTATTATCCTTTTTACAGTACGATTGAGAATCATGGTTGCTCGGTTATGAAAAATACGTTGCTTTATGAGAATGGAGTATACTCAATTGATTTTGACGACTTAGAAGAGAAGGCACGTCATCCCAGAACGAAACTTCTTATTCTTTGCAGTCCTCATAATCCTGTTGGACGGGTATGGACGCGTGAGGAATTAATGAAAATTGGTTCGATCGCTAAACGACATGACCTATGGATTATTTCAGATGAAATGCATGGAGACCTGGTATACAAAGGGTATGAACACATTCCTCTGTTTAAAGGGGATGACAGCCTAGTAGAGCGAAGCATTCTATGTGCAGCTCCAAGTAAAACCTTTAATATCGCGGGACTTCAAACCTCCATCCTTCTCATACCGAATAAAGACCTGAGAGATAAGTATAATGAAAAGCTTACGGGCTATGGTCTGATGAGACCGAATGTGTTTGGGATTGAAGGAACGATTGCGGCTTATGAGGAAGGAGAACCATGGCTCAATGAGCTATTAATGGTTCTTGAAGAAAATAAACAGTATGTACTGAATTATTTAGAGCAACACCTTCCAGAGCTGAAAGGCATTACCCCACAGGCTACTCACCTTATTTGGATGGATTGCACGGAATTAGGTATGACAGGTGAAGAGCTGTGTACGTTTTTCTTAGACAAAGCCAGAGTGAAATTTGATGAAGGCTTTAAATTTGGTCAGAGCGGGCATACCTTTGTCAGAATGAATATTGCCTGTCCGAAAGAGCGGATCGATTTGGCATTAAGAAGAATCCACGAGGCGATTCTGGACTACAGGGTCAACCGTAACGTCACGAAATAGAACAGAGGATGAACAAATGAGATGTCATTTGTTCATCCTTGTTCTTTCGTGTTAAAGACTGATGTTGATTTACACGGTAGCAACTTTATTGGAGAGCGATGAACTTTGAAATTATGAAGCTATCGGCCTATTATGGTATAGCATAGTAGCTACTATTATTATCTAACCATTCCTTTTTTCAATCCGCAGAATCATTTTGATCTATAAATGAAAAATAACCCTGCTTTTTAAGTGAAATAGGGTCATTTAGTCGATTTTCAAGTCTTTTTAGTACAATTGACAGGTAAAATAAGGATGGAATTAGACTCTCCCCTGATTTATGATCCACTTTTTCATACTTATGAACTGTTTGTCGAAAATTATTAAATGGGCAGACTACCACTTAATGTTGCGCGGGTACTGACGATTTATGAGAGTTCAGTGCTCTTTGGGTACCACTTCTCTCACTTCCAGTAGGTAAAAACCAACAATCAGTTTTAACTAAGCCTTTTTTATAAGAAATAAAGAACAAGTGCTCCAATACTCCCTGATAACAAAACATATAGCAACATGGGAACAACGGTTATCCGGATGATCTTCCCTTCCCTTCCGCTAAGATGAACAACAGAAGCAGCGGCTACTACATTCAGGACACATACCAGATTTCCAGCGTTTGCTCCAAGTACCTGTAAGGATAAAACAGATTGCTGGTCTACCCCGATTTGATCTGCGACACTAAATTGAAAGAGAGAAAACATCATGTTACTAAACGTGGCGCTCCCAGAGATAAAGGAGCCGAGTGCTCCGATGAGGGGAGCTTTACCCGCTTCTGTTGCGATGCCTGTCAGCTTCTTACTGACTGTCATTTTAAGTCATTCAAGTGAACAGAAGCGATGACTTTTTACTCATCCCTTTACATTGGTTTTTTAAACGGTCTGTAAAAAAGTCTGAAGTATTTTTAGTATAACGGGAACACTAAATGATAGGATGAATTTGAAGATAAGTTTTGTCCATCACAAAAAAACATGTTAAACTAAGAAGCAGAATAATCATGAGCAATTATAAAGAGTCAACTGATAAATAGTGTGTTTTTGGAGTGGACATTTGTTTTTAAAACGCTTACATAACAGGAGGATACGTATATGACTAGTAAAACATTAGATCATTTTTTACAGGAAAATCTTGAAGACCTAAAATCACGCGGTTTATATAATGAGATCGATCCATTACAAGGTGCAAACGGACCGATGATTACAATCAATGATAAGAAACTTGTTAACCTTTCTTCTAATAATTATCTTGGACTTGCAACTGATGAACGTCTAAAAAAAGTAGCGATCGAAGCGGTGAAAGAATATGGTGTAGGGGCTGGAGCCGTTCGTACAATCAATGGTACCCTTGATCTTCATGTGAAGCTTGAAGAGAAGCTCGCGAAGTTTAAAGGCACAGAAGCAGCCATTGCTTATCAGTCAGGATTCAATTGTAATATGGCAGCGATTTCTGCGGTTATGGACAAGAATGACGCCATCCTTTCTGATGAATTGAACCATGCATCCATTATTGATGGCTGCCGCTTATCGAAAGCAAAGATTATCCGCTTTGGTCACTCAGACATGGAGGATCTTCGTGCGAAAGCAAAAGAAGCGAAGGAATCGGGTCAATACAATAAAATCATGATTATCACTGACGGAGTATTTTCAATGGATGGAGATGTATGTAAACTTCCTGAAATCGTTGAAATTGCTGAGGAATTTGATATCATGACGTATGTAGATGACGCTCACGGTTCCGGGGTCCTTGGTAAAGGTGCAGGAACGGTTAAACACTTTGGCTTATCAGACAAAGTGGACTTCCAAATGGGTACGTTATCGAAAGCAATCGGTGTAGTTGGTGGATATGTGGCAGGAACTCAAAACCTGATCGACTGGTTAAAGGTCCGCTCACGTCCATTCCTATTCTCTACATCCTTAACTCCGGCGGATGTAACGGCTTGTACAGAAGCACTTGATCTCATCATGAACTCTACAGAGCTTCAAGATAATATGTGGGAAAACAGTCGTTATCTGAAAGAAGAGCTGACAAAGCTTGGCTTTGACATTGGAAACAGTGAAACTCCTATCACTCCGGTTATCATCGGTGAAGAGCAGGCGACCCAGGACTTCAGTAAACGCCTATATGAAGAAGGTGTATATGCCAAATCCATCGTGTTCCCAACCGTACCAAGAGGAACAGGTCGTGTGAGAAACATGCCTTCAGCAGCGCATACGAAAGACATGCTTGATCAAGCGATTAAAGCATATGAAAAAGTCGGTAAGGAAATGGGAATTATCTAATCTTCCTATTTAAATAACGTGATAGGGTCTGGCTTTAAGAGTCAGCCCTATCTGTATGAATAATGAAATCATTCTATCACCATAGGGAAATGCAGGAGGAAAGACGATGAAAAAGATTTTAGTAACGGGTGCCTTGGGACAAATCGGTTCTGAGCTAACCAATAAACTACGTACTGTGTACGGTTCTGATAACGTCATTGCGACAGATATCCGAGAAACAGACAGCCCTGTCGTAACAGACGGCCCTTTTGAGCAATTAGACGTGACCAATGCCCAAAAAATGTTTGATATTGCCAAAACGAATAAGGTGGATACCATTATTCACCTCGCAGCTCTACTATCTGCAACGGCGGAAGCAAAACCGCTACTCGCCTGGAATTTAAATATGGGTGGACTGGTAAATGCCCTGGAAGCAGCAAGAGAATTGGAATGTCAGTTCTTCACACCAAGTTCAATTGGAGCATTCGGTCCATCAACTCCAAAGGATTCAACTCCACAAGATACCATCATGCGCCCTACCACCATGTACGGAGTAAACAAAGTGTCAGGAGAACTTCTGTCTGATTATTACTTCACTAAATTTGGGGTGGATACAAGAGGACTGCGTTTTCCAGGTCTTATTTCGTATGAAACATTACCAGGTGGCGGGACGACTGATTATGCAGTAGAAATTTATTATGAAGCAATCAAGAATAACCAGTATACTTCATACATCGGTGAAGGAACCTATATGGATATGATGTATATGCCTGATGCACTTAATGCGATCATCGACCTTATGGAAGCGGACGGTTCAAAGCTTGAGCACCGTAATTCCTTCAATGTATCTGCCATGAGCGTAGCACCTGAGGATATTGCAAAAGCGATCCGCGTCCACCAACCGGACTTTACACTGGATTATAGCGTAGATCCAGTTCGCCAAACCATTGCTGAAAGCTGGCCGAACGCCATAGATTCCAGCGCAGCCATGAACGAATGGGGATTCAAAGCAGATTACGACTTAGCCAAAATGACAGCTGATATGTTAGAGAAGTTAAAAACGAAGTAAGCAGATTGATCCCTAAGAAGCAATAGTTTCTTAGGGATCTTTTTTTATTCCCTAAGATCTTTTATTTTAAAGGCTCTTTTCGTAAAGTTTGTTGCTATTTTCATAAGAAAGTAGTAGTTGATTTCCGCTACAGGATGCCCGCTTTCCGCGGGGCGGGCGGTGAGCCTCCTCGGCTTCGCCTGTGGGGTCTCACCTGTCTAGCTCCGGCGGCTAGCCCCTCGAGGTCATAAGCTAAATGGTCCAAGAAGGCAAAGAGCGCCTTCTTAGGCCCATTCATCTTATGCTTGTCGGGGCTGGGCGAGCCGTCTCCGCTTTTCGGTTGTCCCGCTATCCCCGCAGGAGTCGAGCACCTGCAGCGAGAATCAACTTTCTCAGCATGAGTTTCTTAATAAAATCTAAATAAAAACCAATAAAATTTTAGAAAACAACCTCTTTTAAAGAGAGCAGTGGTCGATTTCTTATTATGAACTAGGAATTCCGTTTTCTTTAGATTTTATTGTCACTTTTAAGCTCTGTCACGAAATTTTCTTATAGATGGTGAGGGGAACTTCGTAGACTCCGGCGGATTTTGGACGTGCCGAGACCCCGTTCGGCTAAGCTGAGGAGACTCGGCCGAACGCTAGCCTGCAAGCGGAGCGGCTCCCCTCACCATCCAGCACATACTGATTGACAAACACTGACAGATCCCTTGTTATTAAACAACAATCTTTGCGAAAAGAGCCATTTTAAAATACGACAAAATATGACAATAATTGATAGTAAATTGGAAGGGAAATGTTATACTTAAACAGTAAGAATAAATGAAATCAAGCCCCTTTTTGTGGAAAAAAATGGTGATAACCTATATAAATTATGCTAAAATTCAGAAGTCTAAGGATTTTACAAAGGGGGATTCAGATGAGAGAAAAATGGAAAGTATTTGGGATACCTATAGGAATCATGCTTCTATTCATCGTTGTCTTGTTCTTTCACCAGCTGCTATTAGTGAAAGAACTACCTCAGGCGAACTGGAGCCGTTCACTCCCATTAGACTTTACATCAAAAGAGAGACCTCAGGTGTTTCAAAACAATGGGGAACTATACATATCAAGTAATGGGAAGATCCAAGCCTTTACAATCAACGATAAAATGAATGTAGCTGATGAAAGAGTCATTGATACCACTATAACAAGAGGCTATCCATTTTGGAGCGATGGCAACGAATTCATCTACTATAAAGATGGTAATTTAGTTTTAAGCCAGGACAATGAGGATCAAATCCTTTCGAAAGAGATAACAGGGTTGGGAGTAAGCACAAACCATGTCTATTATTGGAGTAACGAACAACTATATGAATATAATGTGCATGAAGGTTCTTCCAGGGAAGTCTACACTTTTCCAACTGGAATTTCTGATGTGCATGTAGGAGAAAACGGAAATGCCGTCATTCAGGTGGTACAAGATGATACTCATGATTTCGTCTACTATATGAATGAAAACCGTGAAGTAAGTGAAAAGCCTTTTTTACTAGTAAATACAGCACCGAATAAAAAGGTGGACGGTATAACGTTTAAAGTAGCAGACGAGCAGCTCACCTTACTATACAATGAGAAATCACGCACACAAGGAACGCTTTCCTACAATGTATACAAGGTGCAGGTTTCATTACAAGAAGTAGGATCATCGATTTTAACCGGGAGTAAGATTGAATTCATAAATAAAGATACCGGCGAAAAGCTGACGAGTCCCGGTGGGGTACAGTTTGTAAACGTTGATGGGAAAGAATCCGTTGTGTTCACTTCAGAAGGACAGCGTATTGGTGATAACAGTGCGGTGAGCCTGTATGCGGCTCCTTTTCTAAGTCAGGGGATCCTGGAGGGTTCTCCTCTAAGCACGACCAAGCATGTCACATATTCTCCCGTGCAATTAACAGACGAAGCACTGGTTTGGTTTAATTATGATGGTGGTACATATGAACTATACGGAGCATCTCAGAACGATCAGGTTGTTTCAGAAAGTACGAACTGGTCGAAAAGATCAGTAAAAGAAGCATTGAACAACGGCGTTCTCATGATGTTCAGCAGCTTGGTGACGGTATTGACATCCTTTTACTGGGTGCTTCCATCACTCTTTCTATTAATCTTATTGTATATATTCAGACCAAACGTGTTTGAAAAAGACGGGATCAGCTGGGCGGAATATGCATCGATCATCATTTTCATGCTGATGCCGATCAGCTACACTAGCAATGCAATGAACGCATATTTCTATCAAGTGGCACCGGAGTATTTGGTGTTTCCGGGAAGCGGCTACGCACTATTATTGTTGATTAGTGTGATCACCTGGGCAGTTTGGAAAATTGGCCGGGATCCTGATTGGGGATCATTTGCAGGTGCCTTTTACTTCATGGGAATCTATATTTTGTTCTATATTACTTCAATCGGTCCATATATATTTAACTTATTCTAGCGAAAAAAGTATGAGTGGGACGGGTGACTTAGATGATGGAGAAAATGAATCATATGATAAAACATACATTTTACAACAAAATAATGATCCTCATGGCTCTATTTGTCATACAGTTCATCGTTTTACTTTCCATCGATAAGCCGTGGAACGTAATGGCTGCCCTTCTAGTAACCATTGTAGGGGTAGTAGTCCTGGCCCAATTATTAAAAGAAGGGAAAACGTTTCTGGCAGAGCATCGAAAGTTGCTGGAAGAAGAAAATCAGCTGTCCACCCTTCTTCACTCCCTGCCGGATTTTGTATGCTTTAAGGATGGAGAGGGCCGCTGGTTAAAGGTCAATCAATTTGGCCGAAAACTTTATAATCTTGAAGGGATTAATTATGTAGGGAAGACAGATCGGGAGTTAGGAGGGCTTGTTCCATTCTTTAAAGATGCCTTCGATTATTGCGTTGACTCCGATGAACAATCGTGGAAAGCGGAAAAGGTAACGAGATGTGAAGAGGGATTCTATCTTCCGAACGGTGAATACAAGACCTTTGATGTCATTAAAGTCCCGTTATTTCATACGAATCAGACAAGAAAGGGATTAGTCATCATCGGCCGGGACATTTCTCAGCAGAAAATAGCAGAAGAAATGCTATTAAGAAAAGAAAAATTATCTGTGGTCGGAGAGCTTGCGGCGGGAATCGCCCATGAGATCCGGAATCCCCTTACGAGCATCAAAGGCTTCATTCAACTGCTTGAAGAAAATGAGCATGTATCCGAAAATTATCTTCGCGTCATGTCATCCGAGATGGATCGAATCAACCAAATTGTAGGAGAGCTACTCATTTTATCTAAACCTCAAATGAGGGAATACAAGGTATTTGATATGAATGAGGTGTTAAACTATGTGATCAAGGTAATGGAGCATGAAGCAATCCTCAAAGGGATCACATTAAATGTTCAAGTACCATCATCCTCCATTCACGTCTTTGGAGATAAGAATCAATGCGTGCAGGTCTTTATAAATATTATAAAAAATGCAATCGAATCGATGGATGAAGGAGAAATCCGCGTCAAGTGGAACGTTCTGAACAAAATGTTCATCATCTCGATTCAAGATCAAGGGGTGGGAATTCCACCGGATCGATTAAAGAGACTGGGAGAGCCGTTCTTTACCTTGAAAGAAAAAGGGATGGGACTCGGGCTGACCATTAGTCAAAAGATCATTGAAGACCATAAAGGGTCTATACTCATTGAATCGGAAGTGAACAAGGGAACAAAAGTAGAAGTAACCTTACCGGTGAAACATAAATGAAATCCAAGGCTGCCTCATTGCGAAGCAGCCTTTTACTATGTATCAGGAGGATTATTCAAATGACGAGGAAGTTGCCAAGTTATGCTCAATGGAGAATCTCATCAACCACTACTTCCTTCTGAAATACGAAAAGATCCTAATAAAAAACCCAGGTTTGTATTTAACCTGGGTTTTACTTCATCAAAAAATCATATGAGCAATCGCAACAATGATAAGTAAAGTCAAGAATGTACGCTGTAAGAAGATAATCACTAAGTCTTTGAAATCAACCGGGATCTTAGAACCTAGTAATAATCCACCTACTTCAGACATGTAGATCAATTGTGTTACAGATAAACAAGCAATAACGAAGCGTGTCAGCTCACTTTCAATACCAGCTCCAAAGATGGCTGGAAGGAACATATCGGCAAAACCGACAAGGATCGATTGAGACGCTTCTGCTGCCTCTGGAATTTGTAGAAGCTCAAGTAAAGGAATAAGCGGCATACCGATGTATTCGAAGAACTTTGTATTCTCGGCTACGATCAGTGCCGTTGTACCGATCGCCATAACGATGGGTGCAACCCCCATCCACATATCCAACACATTTTTTATTCCATCAGTGAAAAACTTAGAAGTACTATTGTTATTCTTCGCCTGAACAAGGGCTTGCTCATATCCATAACCTACGCGGCTATAGCCTTCTGGAATGACTTCCATCGTGTTCTTGCCTTCTTGATCATTATAGTAAGTGTCAGGCTTACGGGATAATGGCGGGATTCGTGGCAGCACGATCGCGGCGATAATTCCTGAAATGGCTACTGTTATATAGAAAGGAATGAAATATTTTCCAAGACCAACCTCAGAAATGACGACTAAACTAAAGGTAATGGATACAACAGAGAATGTCGTACCAATGATGGCTGCTTCCTTCTTCGTATAGTACCCTTCTTCATATTGCTTACTTGTCAGCAGCACCCCGATCGTTCCGTCTCCTAACCAGGAAGCTAAACAATCGATGGAAGAACGCCCGGGTAAACCGAATACGGGACGCATTACTTTCGTTAAGAGAGCACCGAATAATTCAAGTAGACCGAAATTCAATAATAAAGGTAGAAAAAGTCCGGCAAATAAAAATACAGAAAATAGAATGGCCAGAAGTCCATCTGGATTTAATAGAAGTCCACCTGTTGCGTCTGACCAGACCCATTCTGGCCCTAATTTAAATAGAGTCATGATCGCAAACACAGCACCTAGTACTCTCACAAAAACCCAAACAGGTCTTACATCGAATAGGCTAGTGAAAAACGGAGATTTTTCAATGAAAGCCGGGCGTATGAACTTTGTGATAAACGTTCCTAATACGGTAAGGATGATTAATCCTGTCATGATCGCAGGTACATAACTTCCAATCCAGTCCTGTAATAGTCCTGAAAGAACGGCGATTGGTATCGTGATCCCGTCTTCCTGTGGAATCGGAACCATAAAAAGAAAAATTCCCAATAGGGAAGGGATGATAAATCGTAAATGACTTGTTAATGTAAAGCGATGTTGTCGATTCATAAATTCACCTCAGATGTAGTTATAACGGAAAATGAAACATTATTCATTCTAATGCATACATATAAATTTGTCCATAAGAAGTTCCCACCAGGAGATTATCCATTACCTAGCTGTTTTTCCCGAACGGTGTGAAAGTGAAACATAAAATGTTCAACGATCGTTGTCTAAATGGTTGTATACAAAAAAGAAAGCGCTATCTTTCAGTACCTCTCTATTTTACTAAAATTTTAAAAAATTTCAATTATAAGATGAAAAACATTTTAAAAAAATTCTGAAATTCGGGTTATTTCTTACCTATGAAAACTAATTAATTATTTCAATAATGAGGTTTAAGTAGTATGAAAGAGGGTATAAAGAATTCATATCTTGGTAAGTCAGGAGTTGTAATCGATGACATCTTTAACGATACTTACAGAAGAGCAATTGGCTAATGTTTATCAATTAGCACAGGAAGAAGGATTGGAAGAAGAATTTATTGAGATGTTAGAAGGAGAGCTGGAGAGAAGAGAAATCGGTCGATAAGACTCAAAGTAAAAAACAATGATACGCCATACATAACGGCTGATCTCTTCCTAGGAGGTCAGCCTTTTTTATTGTCAAATGACAAAAATGCCTTAGAGAGCCTCAACAAAGTCGAAACACTCTAAGGCACTTTTAGTTTTTTTATAAGAATAGTAATCCAAGGGAAATGACAACGCCACTAATGACAAGGATAATTACGCAATAACCCATAATATCCTTCGCCTTTAATCCTGCGATCGCTAAAGCCGGCAATGCCCAGAACGGCTGGATCAGATTTGTCCAGGCGTCTCCCCAAGCGACAGCCATAGCGGTCTTAGCTACAGACGCATCCAGTGTTTGAGCGGCATCAAGCATAATAGGAGCTTGGACGGCCCACTGTCCTCCCCCAGAAGGAACAAAGAAGTTCACAATCCCGGCGCTGAGAAAGGCGAAGAAGTAAAAGGTCACATCATTTGAAATCGAGACAAAGGCCTCGGACACGACGACAGCAAGACCAGATGCCGTCATCATTCCCATGATTCCTGCATAGAAAGGGAATTGAATGACAATCCCGCTCGCGCCTTTGATCGCTTCCTGAACGGCCGCAAGAAAGCGCTTTGGCGTCCCGTGAAAGAGAATACCCAGGAATAAGAATAAAAAGTTGACGATATCCAAATTGAGGGCGAAACCGTTTTGAACAAAATATGAAAATAGGAACGCAATCCCGAGAACGGCAACAATAATCGATAAAATCATACTGTTTTCTAGACGCTCAGCAGGTGTTAATGCCTCTTTTTCAAGAGTGGCGGCAGTTTCATTAAAGATTTCGGGATCTACGGTTACAGTTTCTTCTTTGGACGGCATCAGCATCCTGTTGATGACCGGAAGAACAATAAATAGAGCTAATACAATCAGGACATTGAACGTAGCGAAGATCGTCTCGCTTGTCGAGATGACACCGATCATATCCTGGAATGGATGATCTGCTGTTGCAATGGATAACGGAATGGAACCAGAGAACCCTGCATGCCAGACAATAAATCCGGAATAAGCACTGGCAATCAGCAGTCGATAATCGACGCCTTTCACCCGTTTTGCCAACTCTTTCGCAAATAATGCCCCTATTACAAGCCCAAAGCCCCAGTTGATCCAGCTGGCAATCATCGAAACGACAGTAACAATGACAATCGCAGAACCAGGTGACTTCGCAAATGAGGCCAGGAAACCAAGAAACCGTTTAAACAGTGGACTGCTTGCCAGTACGTACCCCGTAACAAGCACTAGGACCATCTGCATGGAAAAGGCAAGCAGGCTCCAGAATCCGTTTCCCCAATACTGAACCATCTCGAGGCTTGAACTTTCAGTGAAGATAAGACCAAATCCAAATACGGCCAGTGTTAATATGACAACAAATAAAAATGGATCAGGCAGATAGCGTTGCATGATTTTGTTCGATAATGATATAAGTGCTTTCATCTTTTAATCCCCCTTATTTAATACACACCCTTTCAATTCTTCTATAATGATAGCTGAAAACCCTTTCATTTAGATAAAAGAAAAACATTGCAGCGAGATAAAACCATCCAAACGAATAGGTAGTGAAACTAAAAGCTGCCTTTGCTCCTTTAGCAAAAATTCTCGGAAAAGCAGCCCTAAACACAAGCAAAATGGACACAATAATAGCTGAAGTCCAAAACACTTTGTTCAAATCTGTACGATTATCCACAATTACCCTCCTGACATAGTAGACGAACGTTCTCTATATTTTCATACCTAAATCTACAGGGTTATTAATCAGCAGGAGGTGGTTCAGTACAACACGATAAATGTTTCATGATACAATGGGTAAAAATTATGAACATTTAACAACAGGAAGGTGTCTAATTATGATTACATGTATAGCAACAGATATGGATGGAACGCTCTTGAATGAAAACCAGGAAATCAGTGAAGCCAACAAACAAGCCATCCTGGATGCGCAGCGACAAGGCATAGAAGTCATTGTTGCTACAGGAAGATCCTATGAAGAGGCCCGTTTCGTTATAAAGGACGCAGGCATCTCATGTGATATCATTTGTGCCAATGGTGCCGAGGTTCGAAATAAAAAGGGTGAAATCGTCTATCAGGCCAGTATCGAATCAGCACGGGCGATAGAAATTGCCGCTGCCTTAAACGAGATAGGCATTTACTTTGAAGTCTATACGGATCAAGGAACGTATACCGAAAACTATGAAATGGGTATCGAGCTGATTGTCGATATTTTCAAAACAGCAAATCCGGATGTGTCGGAAGAACAAGTGAGACAAGCGGCCAAAGAACGATTTGAAAAAGGTCATATTAAATTGGTTAATGATTACGGGGTACTTTTCGAAGATTCATCTCAACTTGTCTACAAATTTCTTGTTTTCTCTTTTGATGAAAAGCAATTAACAGAAGCGAACGAAAAATTAAATGAAATAACTGGCATCGCCATCAGCTCATCAGGTAAAGAAAATATTGAAGTAAATAGTCTCGAAGCACAAAAAGGAGTCGCTCTTCAGAAGCTTCTGAACGACAAAGGTCTTTCAGCGGAGCATGCCATGGCAATGGGTGATAACCTTAATGACCTATCCATGATGAAAGCAGTGGGAAGACCAGTGGCCATGGGGAATGCCCTTGATCAGATAAAAGAATTCTGTCCATTCATCACGGCAACAAACCGTGAAGACGGTGTCGCAAAAGCGATTCAGGAAGCTCTTCAACAGACGGCAAACTCATGAGAACGTCTTCCTTTGTCCATACTGGTTAAAAAAAGTGAATAAGGGAGCTTGAAAAAATGAGAAACCGAAACAGAAGCAGTTGGTTCTTATTCGTCATTGGTCTTAGCTTACTACTTAGTGCCTGCTCAATAGGACAGCCAGATGAACAACAGGAAGAAAGTGAATCCGTCAGTAAACCGAGTGTCGAAAGCAACGTAATCGCCCAGGACCTTTCCATTCCCTGGTCGATTCAAAAGCTTGATGATGTTTTCTACCTCACCCAAAGGACAGGGGATATAATTGAAATAAAGGATGGCAGGAAATCCGTTGTGAAAACCAATCTTTCAAAGCCATTATCCAAGCGTCCTGAAGCGGGGTTACTGGGATTTGTGCTTCATCCGGATTTCAAAATAAATCAGCAGGCGTATGCCTACTACACGTATGATGACTCGGGTGACCCGTACAACCGTGTCGTAGTATTAAAACGAACGGAAAATCAATGGAGCGAGGAGAAAGTATTGCTGGACCGAATCCCAGGCGGTCAATACCACCACGGTGGCCGACTGGAAATCGGTCCGGAAAACAAGCTCTACATCACGGCCGGGGATGCCACTCAACAGGATAATGCTCAGGATCTCTCCTTTCTTGGCGGGAAAATTCTTCGGATGAATTTGGATGGTGGAATACCAAACGACAACCCATTTAAGGATTCATACATTTACAGCTACGGTCATCGAAATCCTCAGGGACTAGCCTGGACCAAAGCAGGAGAACTATATGCAACAGAGCATGGACCTAACGGATTTGATGAAGTGAACCGTATCGAAGCGGGCAACAATTATGGATGGCCAAAGATTACAGGCGGTGAAAAACAAGAGTCGTTGATTTCGCCGCTCGCGCATTCCGGGGAATCTTCCTGGGCCCCCTCAGGAGCGGACTTTTGGAATGGAGATTTAGTGTTTGCTTCTCTCGCGGGTCAAAGTGTGAAGCGGTTCGACCCTGAAACCCGGAAAGTATCAGACTTGTTGACGGGCTTTGGTCGTATTCGGGACGTGCTTGTGGAAGGAGATACCCTTTACTTTGTATCGAATAACACAGATGGGCGCGGGATCCCCCGAGAGAATGATGATAAATTGTATGAGGTGGATTTGAATTCATTGACGATTGAAGAATAAGATAGGGATACCTTCCTTAGCGTTGAGCTGAGGGAGGTATTTTTCGCAAAAAAATAACACGCTCTTCAGCGTGTTTATGAATTCTTGTTCTCATCATTGTCTTTATATTTCAGAATAGCGATCACAAACATCCCAAAGCTGAGCATCAGAGATAATACCTCAAACGTATTCATAAATACATCGCCTCCTTATTTAAAGGCTTCCCGGACATAAGATTGTCCTATACGCCGCAATAAAGAAAAAATATCAAACCTCTATAAATAAAGCATTATAATGTCATCTCAATAAAGGAAATTAATGGTGTTTTATTTAATATGAAATACAAGGATGAAAACTCTTTGAAAGGAATGTGGTGACATGAATGGAAAATGGATACTCTCATTTCTTCTCGTTCCCATTTTACTTAGTGGATGTGGAACAGATGATCAACCGGTTCAGGAAGAGCAGGATTCATCTGAAGTAAATTCCGATTTGCCTTCACCTAATACCAATCAGCCAGCAGACAAGCTAGATGTTCTTGCCAACGATGACAAAATCATAGAGATGTTAAAAAAGACCGGCGTGATATCTGAAGATGCTTCCCCCGAAGAGATAGAAAAAGCTCTTCAAAAATATCTTAAAGATAAAAATAGCAATCAACTGATTAATCAAAAGGAGAAGAAGAAATACATTGAGGAGATGAAAAAGAAAATTCAAGAGGGGAATTCTTCCGAAGGTGATACAAATAATTGAAAGAAACAGGCAAGGATGAAAAAATCCTTGCCTGTTCATGTACGGACACTTATTAGCGCATGACGCTGCCGCCTGATATTTTTACAGATTCCCCAACAATGTTCCGAGCGGCATCACTTAGTAGATACACAATCGTATTTGCCACCTCAGTCGGTGAGGTAAGTTGTCCAGAAGGAATACTGTCTTTCGCGATCTCCAGTTGCTCCTCATAACTTCTGCCTTCACGTTCACCTTTTGATTTTATTGCGCTTCTTCCCATATCGGTATCTACATATCCCGGGCAAATGGCATTTACTCGTATGTTGTTTTGAATCGCTTCATGGGCAAAGGCTTGAGTAAATCCGGTTACGGCAAACTTAGATGCACTATACGCGCTATTCCCATGAGTCCCTCTCAAACCTGACAGGGAAGAGATATTGACGATGGAACCACTTTTTTTATCCTTCATTTGGTTATAGACGGCCTGTGAGAGCTGGACCAGTGAGAAATAATTTAACTCCATGATTTTTCTTAGATCTTCTTCGGATAGGCTCTCTACCATATCACCTCCGCCTACCCCGGCTGAGTTCACGAGTCCAGTGATGGGGCCGTGCTGGTTTTTTGCGGCCGATAGAAGCTGTTCGCGATCTTCCGTGTTGGTAAGATCCGCTATATTTAGGAAGACCTTGTCTGAGTCCCGGCATTCGTTTTTCAGTTGATTCAGCTTTTCTTCATTTCTTCCTGTAACCGTCACCCTCGCTCCTGCCTGTACGGCTACTTTCGCCGTTTCATACCCGATGCCTCCTGTGGCACCAGTGATGAGGATATGCTGGTCTTTCAATGTGCTTTCGTGGAAAAGGAAACTCATTTTTTAACCTCCTTGTGATGTATAGTAGGATTTACCCGTTTCGGGGAGGAGGAAAACGGGTGAAGGTGGGGTGGGATGCCGGTTTTGAAAATAAATTCGTGGTTTTGAAAATAAATGGTGGAGAATTGAAAATAAAAATGGAAATTTGAAAATAAAAACGTTGGAATTGAAAATAAAATCCTCATTGGAGGAGCAAGACGAATCAAAATTATCCATTTTCAGTCCTAATGGTCACTTTACAGCCTAAATAAGAACCCCAAATCAATATTTGGAGTCCTATCTACCTGTGTTATCCCTTCCCAATCCCATTCACAATCATCTGCACCGTCATGTCAATCTCCTTCTCATCATTCCAATCGGCTTCAGGAAGGAATAGGTACCGGACAAGTAGCAATCCGAAGATACTGGTGGCTGAAAATCGCACGACAGCGAGTGAAGGGAGGTCGATGATCTGTCCCTTTTCTTTGTAATGGTCGACGAGCTTCACGAATTTCTCGATCACTTTTTCTGCGATATGCTCTTTGAATTGTTCCTTCAGCTCAGGATGAAAAGGGATTTCCTGTATTAAAATCTTAAATGCGGTCATGTTCTCTTTCAAAAATTCCTGCCGATTCAAAATCATCGCTTTCAGGAAATCTTCATACCGATCATACTTCGCATCGAGCACTTTATTGAGATCCCGGATCACAAATGGAGCGATCAGCTTGGCCATCGTAGGGGATACAATCGAAAGAAGCAGGTCCTTCTTCGTTTTGTAATGCCGGAAGATGGTTCCTTCTGCGACGCCGGCTTTTTTGGCAATTTGGCTGGTAGAGGTGGAGGCGTAGCCTTTTTCAGCAAACATTTCGATGGCTGCTTCTACGATCTTCTGTTGCTTTTCAGTCAGTGTTTCTTCCCGATCTAATAGCTGTTTAAATATATTCTTTTCCTCAGTCATCCTTCAAACCCCTAACTTGTCGTTCATTACTTACCTATATTTTACGGTATTTTCTGAGGGCTGCAACATTGAGAACGATAAAGAGTATAGAAAATCCAATCAATACCGATAAGTTAAAGAACAAATCCTCAAATGCAAATCCTCGAATCATCACATCTCTTAAAGCATCCGCAGCATAATATAGAGGGGTGATTGGACCGATCCAGCTCAGCCATTCAGAAATCGTTTCTAAATTGAATAATCCTGAAAAGAATATCTGCGGTACAACCACAATCGGAATGAACTGCATCATCTGTAATTCATTCTTGGCAAAGGCCGATAGCAATATTCCAAGTGTTAGGGCCGTGAATGATAATGAAACAATGATGATTAATACATTGAAAAAGCTTCCTTCCATCATCATATCCAATACATAGATGGCATACCAGGAAATCAAGGATGCCTGAAGGAGAGTGACGATACCGAAACCAAGGACATAGCTGACGACCATTTCCCAAATCTTGATTGGGGAAGCAAGCAATCTCTCAAGTGTGCCCGTCGTTCTCTCTCTCAGGAAAGATACCCCGCTGATCAAAAAGACAAAGAAGAAGACGAAAAAGCCCAGAAGTACTGGTCCAAAGGAGTCAAACATCTCCATTTCCCCGCTTCCGTACACATACTCCATTTGATCTGATCGTTTTTGAGAGTTCGAGGGAAACAACGTTTGAATTTTTTTCATCACAGCCCCGTTGACAGTGGGGTCACTTCCTTCAATGACTATGGAAGGTGCAGTGGGTTCTTCAAATGAAATATAGCCATCCAGTTCACCATTTTTAATGTCCTTTAATGCTTTATCGGGACTCGTGTATGATTGAAAATCCTTCGTATCGAATTTCGCTTCCAGCTGCTGTGGCAGATTGACAATCGCTACCTTTGCCTCATAATCATCAGAGTTAAAAACAAGAGACAGCATACTGAGTATCAGTAATGGAGCTAGAAACATCAAGGCCAATGTTCGTTTGTCCCTGAGCAGCTGTTGAAGAATCCGAATGACAAATCCTCTAATCCTCAATGGAAACACCCCCATTTTTCAAAAATACATCTTCAATCGAAGTCACCCCATACGTTTCTTTAATGGCATCTGGTGTATCGCTTGAAATGATTTCTCCATGCTGCAGGAGGCCCAGCCGGTCACATCTTTCTGCTTCATCCATCACGTGGGTTGTAATGATAAGGGTTCTGCCTTCTTCCTTAAGACGGTGAAAGCTATCCCATATTTCTTTTCTTAAAACGGGATCGATCCCGACAGTCGGTTCATCTAAAAATAAGACTTCAGGGTCATGCAGAAGGGCAATGGCAAGGGATAGCCTTCTTTTCATTCCTCCTGAGTACTGATGGACAGGCTTATAGAGGTGATCAAGAAGATCTACGGTCGTCATCACTTTTTCAATTTGTTCTTTCCGGTGGTTTTTCTTCAATCCATAGAGAGAAGCCATGAAAGATAGATTCTCCTTCGCTGTCAGCTCATCGTAGAGGGCCTCGGATTGTGCCATATATCCGATAGCTGGATATAGCTCATTTGCTTTCAGCTTGCTTCCTTTGAAGGTGACACTCCCCGTTGACGACGTTTCGAGACCGATCATAAGCTTGATCAAAGTCGTCTTACCCGAGCCAGAGGGTCCTAATAATCCATAGATATCGCCTTTTTGGATGTTGAGAGAAACGTTTTTTAACACTTCTTGAGAGCCAAATGATTTGGACAGCCCGTTCAAGTGGATGATGGAATTCAAATGAATCACACCTTTCGGAAGTTAGTGAGTGATTACTCACTTTTAATATAAAGTATGCTGAGTGAATTGTAAAGTGAGTAATCACTCACTATTTAGTTATATCTATTCTATTCACAAAATGATCCCTTAGAAGAGCACAATAAAAAAAGAGCTTGAGCAAAGCCCAAACTCTTTTCAAAACCATTATTTTACTGTGTCATTTTCCCATTGGTAACTCCAGAATCGCTCAACAGTCACCCATTTTAATGCTTCAGGGTCATTTTGCTGAATGCCTATTTCTAAATCCTTGAGCATCCACGCTGTTTGGGAGATATGTGCCCTCATGGCATCAATTTTTTGATCTTTAACTGGTGTGATATCAACAAGGATATCCGGCTGTCCTAATGCTTCCTCACAATTCTTGGAGAAGGCAAGGCAATGAAGCTTCGGTCTTGATGCTTTCGGTAAACGTCGAACGGCACGAACGACGGCTCTTGCTGTTGCTTCATGATCCGGGTGAACAGAGTAGTCCGGATAGAAGGTGATGATGAGTGAAGGATTTAATTCTTCAATCAACTCAGTCACCATGTTGGACAGCTTTTCATCATTTTCAAATTCAAGGGTTTTATCCCGGTATCCCATCATGCGTAAATCCTGTATTCCCATCACATCGGCCGCTTTTTTTAATTCTTTTTTACGAATCAGTGGAAGCGACTCTCTAGTTGCGAAGGGTGGGTTTCCTAAGTTTCTACCCATTTCTCCTAATGTGAGGCAGGCGTAGGTGACTGGTGTTCCATTATTCACGTGAGTGGAAATGGTTCCTGACACCCCAAAGGCTTCATCATCCGGATGGGGAAAGATGACAAGTACTTGTCTTTCTTTTTCCATTTTGACCTCTCCTTTTAAATTGATTCAAGTGGTTTAGTTGAAAGGTGTCGGGCTGATTTCAAGGGCTACGGCCAGTTTTCCGTCGGCACCATGACCTGCAAGTAACAGGCGGCCCTGTTCATCGAATTCATAATGAGTCAGTCCTTCAGCATATACCCAGCCGATCTCAATTTTCAAGCCGACACGGTAAGGTCCGTCCCCAATGATCTTCCCGTGCTCATAGTTGACTTTAGCGTTGCGGATATAGGCTCCGGCTGAAAAGAAGCCCTCATTAAAGTGAGATGCATAGGCTCCGTTGGTGGTTTCTAAATGTATATAAACGTCCTGACGGGCAAGCTGGGTAATGATCCCTTGCACATCAGCAATCTTAATCGGTTCCATTCTTTTTCCTCCTTAAATACAGAAAAGACTCTTAACCATTATGTACTATCTTACTAAAATTCATGAGTGAATGCGAAAAGAATGATTTGGGGGAGGGACGTTCTTTTTGGCAGGTCCGTCCCTCAAAAAAAAGTGCCAGCCACGAAATCATTCAGTCGTGTCTGGCACCAGGCCCAATTATTTTTCAAAACGGTTATATGCCCCATGCATGACAGGTCCAACGTATTCGTTCAGTTTGAAGCCGTGTTTGATGGCTGCTGTAACGAAGGTTTTCGCGTTTTGTACAGCTTCTTTCACGTCTTGTTCATTTGCAAGGTTAGAAGTGATGGCTGCTGCGAATGTACAACCAGCTCCGTGGTTAAACGTCGTTTCTACTTTTTCCTCTTCCAGAAGAGTGAATTCATTTCCGTCATAGAATAGATCGAGAGCTTTGTCGTGTTGTAATTGCTTTCCGCCCTTGATGACAACGTTTTTAGCGCCAAGGTCGTGGATTTTCTTTGCCGCTTTCTTCATTTCCTCAATGGTTTTGATTGGCCCTGATTGAGCAAGTTGCCCTGCTTCGAATAGGTTAGGAGTTACAACGGTAGCGCGCTTGAGCAAATGCTCTCTCATGGCATCTGTTGTTTCAGGGTTTAATACTTCATCTTCCCCCTTACATACCATTACAGGGTCGATAACGACTTTATCTAAACCGAATGCATCCATTTTCTCTGCTGCAAGCTCAATGATTTCGACTGTACCGAGCATGCCTGTTTTCATTGCATCGATTCCGACTGAAAGAACCGTTTCCAGTTGTGCTTCTAATGTATCAATAGATAATGGATGAACCTGGTGGTGCCAATGGTTGTTCGGATCCATCGTAACAACAGTTGTAAGAGCCGTCATGCCATACACGCCATGCTCCTGGAATGTTTTAAGGTCGGCTTGGATTCCGGCTCCACCGCTTGTATCGGATCCAGCGATCGTAAGAGTTTTTTTCAATGTCATAGTTGCATTCCTCCTAAGAAAGTAGCTCGTTATAATTGTAAAAGTCTGACTAAAGAATATAATAACGGGCGGGTAAATACAAATTCTTTTGACTATGACTCTTTACAAAAAAAGACGCCGAGAATGATTTCCTCGACGTCTTTTGAGATTGAATGGATTGTTGGTAGATTTAGAATGGTTTCGCATCATTATTGGTTGCTTCTTTGGAAGCGACGATGACAAGTTTTCCTTTATCGAGTTCTTCTTCATAGACATCTGCTTCTGCCTGGTTCATCCCCACGGACTTCATTTTCGAACGTAATTCATCTCCGCGGCTGTTGAATAGATTACTCATAGACTCAATGATTCCTTGTTCTTTTATACCAGTGGATTCCGTATGGGTTGCCTCTGTGATGTGTTCAGAACGATGTTTGTCATGCGCGAACACATAGATTTCATCCTTAGAATAACCGTCACTTGTAAACATTTCAATTTCTCTTTTCGCTTCTACCACATTTTCAGCAGTTTGAACTTTATACATAATCATTACCTCCACTATCATTTTAATGTCTTGTTCCTTCTTTTCCCGGTTGTAGCAAATTCAAACTTTCCATAATATAGAAATGTTTTTGAGAGAATAATTGTTTCCAAGATTCTACATTATTTCCTATAATAGAAGAGAGGAAGGTGAAGTATTTGACAAATCAATACAAGAAAATACAAGAAATAGAAGCGATTTTAGCAGATTTGAAAGCGAGTGAAAGAGAAACAAGTGCCTTTTTGGCGTTTGAGAATAGAAGCAGTAGACGTTTTCCGGCTTGGAAACTAACAACATCCGTTCTGTCCTTTTGGAAAAATAGAGTGTTGTTGATTCTCCTTCTTTTCATCTTATTAGTAGGAGGAGTATCCATTGGGGTCTATTCGTGGTTATCCGGATCTACCTTTACAGAAGAGAAGGGGGCGTTTGTCGAACGGATTCAAGAGATGAGTTCCCTGGCGACGGCTCAGGGGTTTGTAAAGGCCGTGATCGAACAGGAGGATAATCAATTATTTGGGAAAGACATCAATACAGATCTTCCCGGGACAAAACGGAAGCTCTTGATGGTGGTCCCTGGAACCGTCCTGGCAGGGGTTGATTTACAAGGAATCGATGAAGACGATATAGTAGTTGATGAAGAGAAGAAAGAAATTCAATTAACCCTGCCACGTGCAGAGATTCTGCAAGACCCATCCATTGATACTGAGAACATTAAGACCTTTTCCGTAGAAGGAATATTCAGAAATGATGTGGACTGGAATGAAGGGTTTGCTCTCGCAGAAGTGGCAAAGGACCAAATCAGTCAGGAAGCGGTTGAACAGGGTTTGCTTAAAGCCGCGGAAAAAAATGCTGAGAAATCGTTGAAGGGTTTCTTTGAACAATTGGGCTACGACGTTACGATTCAATTTCAGGACTAGAAAGGATGTCGAACAGTGACGACGATTTTTCAAAACGATTGGGCAGACATTCTGGAAGATGAACTTCAGCTGGAGTCCTATCAGACCTTGAGAGAATGGCTTAAAGGAGAATATGAAACAAACACCACGTATCCTTCCATGCATGATATCTTTAATGCATTTCATTACACAGCATACGAAGATGTGAAGGTTGTATTGCTTGGACAAGATCCGTATCATGGACCGAATCAAGCAGAAGGTTTAAGCTTTTCTGTCAAAAAAGGAGTCAAGATACCCCCGTCGTTACGAAATATGTACAAAGAACTTCAGAGTGACATCGGATGTCCGATCCCTCCTCATGGTTCCCTGGTAAAATGGGCAGAACAAGGCGTCCTGTTGTTAAATACTGTCTTAACCGTACAAAATGGGAAGGCGCACTCCCACCGGGGAAAAGGGTGGGAACAATTCACGGATCATGTCATCTCGATCCTGAATGAACGAGAGAAACCGATGGTGTTTATTTTATGGGGGAAACCTGCTCAGTCGAAGCAGGCGCTCATCGATTCTTCCAAGCACTATATCGTGACGGCTCCTCATCCGAGTCCATTATCTGCACACCGGGGTTTCTTTGGAAGTAAACCATATTCAAAAACAAACGAGTTTCTGCGGGAACAAGGGATAAATGAGATTGACTGGTGTATCGATTAACCGGATGTTTCACGTGAAACAATGGATAGCCCCTCGTATATGGAGGGGTTTATTTTGTAGAAGGGGGACGCCTAATGAAAAATGAGAAGCGTATCAACTGCTTTCAATGTCAATATTTCTATACAACCTGGGAGCCGGCTCATCCCCGGGGTTGTAACGGTTACGGGTTCAAAACGAAAGCCATGCCTTCACTAGTGGTTTTCCAATCCTCAGGAAGTCCCTGTATGAAATTCAAGCCTAAACTGAAATGACGACAAGAAGATATTTGCGAAATCCTTCATTTAGAATTAGGATAGTGATGTAGGTTAAACAGAGGAAGTACATACTGTACTATATGTAAACGATAAATCATGTACGGGAATCGTCTGGAAGGAGTCATCAATTGTGAATATCCCTCATCAATCATTAATAAAGAAAATAGAACATGAACTCGGAAAAGCAAAATCAGCCGAAAAGTCACAGCAAATCCGTGAGCATGTGTATTCAATAAAGGCTCTATGTGAAGTTTTGTTGGAGGAAAACCATGGGGCAGCTACTGCAGCACCTTCGTTTCAATCTCAACAAACAATTCCATATTTTCAGGAGTCACAACCGAGTCAGAAGCCTGTTTCCATCCAGAAAGAAGAGCCTCTGGAAACGGATGACGGAGCGAATGGAAATTCATTATTCGACTTTTAATCACTAAGTGAACGAAAGAACAGGAGGGCCATCATGAAAACATTTATCATTATTGGAGCAATCAACGCCTTTTTATCAGTCGCTTTAGGAGCTTTCGGTGCCCACGCATTGGAAGGGAAAATCTCAAAGAAGTATATTGATATTTGGAATACCGGAGTTCTCTATCAGATGTTCCACGCCATCGGAATCATCATTGTAGGAGTCCTGATGGGAAATGTGACACCAACATCATTGCTTTCTTGGTCAGGCTGGCTGATGCTGATCGGAACGATTTTATTTTCGGGAAGCCTTTATGTACTGAGCCTATCCGGAATTAAGGTGCTTGGAGCAATCACACCTCTAGGCGGCGTCAGTTTCTTGGCAGCATGGGTGCTTCTGATTGTCTTTGCAGCGAAAACATTATAAAAAAATAAAATACCCTGACAGGGAACTATTCTCCTGTCAGGGTATTTTTTATCGTTGCGAATAACTTTGCATCGAGCCTCCAGCTCCATACGGATATTCATATTCAATTTCTTCATCAAATGTAATGTAGTCTAAATAAATCATTGGGATGAGGTACCTGGTCCCCGTTTGTGGATCACTCAGGATAAGATGATCCCGGCCCGCGGCTTCGATAATTCCTTTAAAAATCTTCGCATTCCATTCTGTATTGTTTTCAAACGTAGTGTACACAGTCGCTACTTTTCCTTTGTTCAAGCGCAGGATATTCTCGATATACGATTCTTCAATCGGTAGCATCCCTTGAATATTTTGAGAAGGTGCTGGAGCATTCGTCGGTGAAGGTACCTGAAAACCTCCACTACCTTGCTGTTGGGGATAATATTGTCCTTGACCCTGAACTTGCCCTCCACCGTAATACTGACCATATGGATTATACCCTTGCATATACGGGTTTGATTGTTGATTCGCCAAACCGAATACCTCCTTTTAATAAAGTTAAAATACTTTTGGACAATCTCCTTAAGTAGGCTGATAGAAACAGTGGGACTTGAATCGCCGCGAGTTTGCCTGGTTATACCATTGACCCGGACAGTCGCCTGCCGGCTTAAAGAACCAAAGGGAATACGACGCAGGATGATATCTGTCCCCTTTAATGGTCTTTCTGGCTAAATCGATCTCCTTTTGTCGGGCCCTTTGATAAAAATAACCTTTCTGGGTGGATTCGAATCCACCAGTCGAGCCAGGAGTTTACCTCCTTCTTGTTATAAGGAATAACTCCCATATTCCCACCTCACTTTAGGAGATGCTATATGTCTCACTATTTCATGTCTATGTAGGGGGAGAAAAATATATTCGTTCGTTTTTTAATGAGGAAGACGAACTTTTTTTCATAAAAAAAACGACAAGCCACCAAGAGCTTGTCGTTCATCATGTATTTAGTTTACGTGAAGGAATTTCGCAATTGCTTCTTCTTTTAATAGATTTCCTACATAGAAGGTACCGAATTCGCCGTAGCGTGCACTTACTTCATCAAAACGCATTTCGTATACAAGCTTTTTGAATTGAAGGACATCGTCAGCAAATAGGGTCACACCCCACTCGTAATCATCAAAACCAACAGAACCTGTAATGATCTGTTTGACTTTTCCTGCGTATTGGCGGCCGATCATTCCATGACTTCTCATCATGTCGCGACGCTCCTCCATAGGCAGCATGTACCAGTTATCATTTCCCTGGCGACGCTTGTCCATTGGATAGAAGCAGATATGATTCGCTTTCGGAAGGGTCGGGTAGATGCGCTCTTGTACATATGGGTTCTCATAGGGATCGCCTTCTGAAGGCATGTAGTTGCCAAGTTCCACTACAGAAACATAAGAGAATGTCGGAATCGTGAATTCAGCAATCTTCAGCTTGTTGAATTCATTTTCCAGCTCATTTAATTCTTCCATCGTAGGACGAAGGATCATCAGCATGAAGTCTGCTTTTTGACCAACGATCGTGTAAAGAGCATGACTTCCTTCTTTCGCATCCTGCGTGCTGTTTAACTTATCTAAGAAACGGTGGAATTCAGAAATCGCTGAGGATCTTTCTTCACTCGGAAGCATCTTCCAGGACGTCCAATCCATCGCGCGAAAATCATGCAGGGAATACCAACCATCTAACGTTTGTGCCGGTTCTGCCAACGTAATCACTCCTTAAAGTACTTTTTCCAACTTTACTATATCATAGTTTTGCCTTAGAGTAAGAATACAAAACCCAATGTCGTTAAAATGGCACAAATGGTGGATAGGCAAGGGGTATCTGGAACACACTATCTTCGTAGATTATTACATAGACTTAGGGATGTAGAGGAAAGGGTAATAGGAATTATTAGAAAACAAAGACTTTTTCTGTGAAACCGGTATCATTTCTCCTTTTCCTTGAATTCCTATATGAGAAGAGTATTCTAAGATTGGATATGTATAAATCAAGGAGGTCCCTCTATTGAGCAACTTATTTACAACACTAACAGATAAAGTAAAAGGCAAAGAGTTAAAAATCGTTTTCCCTGAAGGTACAGACGAACGGATTCTAACAGCAGCCTCCCGTTTAGCAAGCGGCGGCATCTTGACGCCGATCGTAGTCGGAAACGTGGATGAAGTCAATGCCAAGGCGGATCAGCTGGGTGTGAGGCTCGACGGTTGTGACGTTGTAGACCCGGCATCATTTTCTGGAATGGACGAGCTTGTGAAGGCATTCGTAGAACGTCGTAAAGGAAAAGCATCAGAAGAAGATGCGAAAAGAATCCTATTAGACGGAAACTATTTCGGAACGATGCTTGTATACACGGGAAAAGCTCACGGTCTTGTAAGTGGAGCTGCTCACTCAACAGCTGATACGGTTCGCCCGGCTCTTCAAATCATCAAAACAAAAGAAGGCGTCCGCAAAACTTCTGGTGTCTTCATCATGGTACGTGAAGACGAGAAGTATGTGTTCGCTGACTGTGCGATCAATATTTCACCTGACAGCCAGGATCTTGCTGAAATCGCGGTTGAAAGTGCAAAAACAGCTGAAATGTTTGACATCGATCCACGTGTGGCAATGCTAAGCTTCTCTACAAAAGGTTCGGCTAAATCACCGGAAACAGAAAAAGTGGTTGAAGCCGTTTCGGTCGCAAAAGAAAAAGCACCGGAACTGACTGTCGACGGTGAATTCCAATTCGATGCTGCCTTTGTTCCATCTGTAGCAGAGAAAAAGGCACCGGGTGCAGACATCCAAGGTAATGCGAACGTATTCGTATTTCCTAGCCTGGAAGCAGGAAACATCGGATACAAAATCGCCCAACGCCTAGGAAACTTCGAAGCAGTAGGTCCGATCCTTCAAGGACTGAATGCTCCTGTGAACGATCTTTCACGTGGCTGTAACGAAGAAGATGTGTACAAGCTGGCGTTGATTACGGCTGCTCAGGCGCTGTGATTTTATAGATGTTGTGAAAGAAGCCGGATCCTTTAGAGGGTTCGGCTTTTTTTCGTATGTATGTGCCTCCTTTGGTGCCTGGACCAGGAGAGAATCACGTTTGCCTGCTAAATATCACTCGTTTTTTAACAATCAAATAAATGGGGATATTCAACCATATTTTTTAACAGGCAATCAACCTCCAACGAAAATAGGAACTCTTGGATTGTCCACCCCCTTTTTTAGCAACCCCGCCATAATATGATATAATGAGCTCGCATGTTGTGAGTGAAGGAGAAGCGTTATGGATAAGGAAAAAGCATATGCACTGCTTCGTCAAGACAGATGGAGAGTGATTGATCAATCAAGCTTGGGACCGATGTTCGGGGCACTGCAGTCGTTTGCCATGGACGATACGTTGTGCACGGCAATTGGAGCAGCTCAGTCTGACCCGACGGCACGCTCATGGGTCCACCATCAAACGGTCGTACTCGGCATTCAGGATACAAAGCTGCCGTTTCTTTCTGATGCGTTAGAGGTGTTGGAAGGGGAAGGCTATCAATATATTGTGAGAAACTCTGGCGGATTAGCGGTTGTGTTGGATGAAGGAGTATTGAATCTTTCATTGGTTTTCCCCGATTCTGAAAAAGGAATCGATATTAACCGTGGCTACGATGCTATGTGGTTGCTTGTTGAAGATATGTTCAGGGACTTTGATGTGAAGATCGAGGCAAAGGAGATCACGCAGTCCTACTGTCCTGGAAGTTATGATTTGAGTATCAATGATCAGAAGTTTGCGGGTATTTCTCAGCGCAGAATCCGAAATGGAGTAGCCGTACAGGTGTACCTTTGTGTAAACGGAAGCGGATCCGAGCGAGCGAAGCTGATTCAGCGTTTTTATGAGGTCGGATTGAAGGATGAACCGACGAAGTTTACATTTCCGACCATCGATCCGGATGTGATGGCATCATTATCGGAGTTGCTGGGAGTGGAGTTATCGATTCAAGATGTGATGCTCAGGTTCCTTCAGTCCTTAAAAGGATTCAGCGGTGAATTTTATAGCAGTGCCCTTCAAGGAGAAGAGTACACGATGTACGAGACCTATTATCAGAGGGTAGTCGATCGGAATGAGAAGGTATTAGGGTAGGTTATAGGGGAAAGCTGGACTTCGACTGGTTTGGGGTCTGGCTTTTTTAGTTGGTGGGGGTGTGCGATTTGTTTGGGTGATAATGGTAAAAGATGCATAAAAATCTAAATCGACGCCATTGCGTCACCTCTCTACCACTTTCAAAACATCAATTCCTATTGCTAGAGCATATTTTTATTCCGAGAGACTTATTTTCATCTAAAAAGGTCTTAAAGTAACTGTATTTTGCATTCATTTAGTTTTGTAGAGCAGGTTTGTTCAAGTGTTCACAAGCTTTCCATACTTATAACCTCTACACCACCTATCCCCCACCGACTTACTGTCACAACTCAACCAAAAAACCAGCACACCCACAGGTGCACTGGTTGGGAAACGCATTATTCAGCCACTTTTTCTAAGTTTCCGTTACGATCCATTTTGAAACGTGGTGCTTTGGCATCGTCTTCATCGAATAGGACAAGCTTTCTGGCACGGTTCATGATTTGCATAAGTGTCTCGTAGTCTTCCTGCATCGTGACGGAATTGTTTTCAAGAGCTTTGACTTTCTTTTCAAGCTCGCTGTTTTCTTTTCTGATTTCAGCGATTTCATGCTTTAATCTCTGATTCTCAATTTTTACATAGTCGGAATTCATGTTGGTTTGAGCCAGGTTTTGCAGGAAGGCAATGACTTTCTCGAGTGTCACTTCACCTTTTAATCCTGAAGGCTTTACCACATGGTTAGCGGCAGGCGCTTGCTGCGGGACGTAGACTTGTTCCTCGCTTGTTTCCATTTCGAATTTCGGGGCTTCTTCGGATTCTTTCCCCAGCTGTTCCGTTTCGGGCACGTAGTTCGCGTATTGCGCGAATTCCATTTCTTCTTCGGCTTCAGACATTGATAGAGACATAGCATCTAAATCTTCGAATGAAGGTGTAGGTGGCTGATATAAAAGCTTTTTCTTGCCTCCCTGGTCTTTGCCTAGGATACGGTGGCGCTGTTTGCGTTGTTTTTTTGCTAGTTGAAGAGCTTTCTCATATTGGTGACGCACCACTGCGTTCCAGCGGAATCCACATGCGGCAGATGTGCGGTTCAGTTTGTCTCCCACTTCTTCAAAGGCATTTAATTGTGTGCTACCTTCCCGTACATGACGTAAGACCGTTTCTGCTAATAATAGATCATCCTCTTCCGTCCAGGCATCCTGTCTTGTTTTCATCATCATTTCATCTCAACTCCCATAGTTTTCTTAAATGATTCGTTGGTTAAAGGATGGACATTTTTATTGGTTTTTATACGAATATGTTAAATTTATTTTTTGTCTGCTAGTTTCGTTGTATAAGTGGGGATTCCCACAAGCTGGAAACAATGTTCTCTTGCAAAACATGGCAGAAAACTGTATTCTATAAAGCGATGTTTACGACGAATAGAATTCATTTCAATAGATAGAAAGGGTTGTTGACAGATGGCAAACGAATTTCGTGTTTGCGATGATTGTCAGGCCGTTAACTTAAAAACCTTAATCCCCAAATTAAAAGAAATAGACCCGGATGCACCAATTGATATTGCGTGTCAATCCTATTGTGGTCCAGGACGCAAGAAGACATTCGCTTTTGTGAATAATCGTCCTGTAGCGGCGTTGACTGAAGAAGAACTCATGGAAAAAGTAATCAAGAAAATAAAGAAATAAAGGAAAACTTCCAGTGAGGGAGTTTTTTCTTTTCTGCTGAATAAAAAAATATAGGTTTGGCTCTTCTTGGAAAAGGAAACTAGTTAGAAGGTAGAGAATAAGTAGGGAAAGCATAGATTATTGTCAAGCGTACCCAAAAGCTGAAATTTTTTTGGAGTAAATGGAACGCTTGGCGCGAATCATACAGAAGCCAAACACCTATTTTTTTCGACAAAATTCGAGATGAATACCAGGATGAAAGTCGCTATAATAGAAATATGCTAGTTTAGGAAGAGGGTAGAAGATGGAGTATGCCAAGCAGAAATTACATGAAGAAAAAGTATTTAAAGACCCTGTTCATCGGTATGTTCATGTAAGGGATCGCGTGATTTGGGATTTGATTGGAACGAAAGAGTTTCAACGACTTCGCAGAATTCGACAGCTGGGAACCACTTACTTGACCTTTCATGGGGCCGAGCATAGCCGGTTCAATCATTCACTTGGCGTGTATGAGATCATCCGCCGAATCGTGGACGATGTCTTCGCAGGCAGACCGGAGTGGAATCAGGATGAGCGATTATTGTCTCTTTGCGCAGCGCTATTACACGATTTGGGGCATGGACCTTTTTCCCACTCTTTTGAAAAAGTGTTTCACCTGGATCACGAGCACTTCACTCAAGCCATCATCTTAGGGGATACAGAGGTGAATGATGTTCTAACGAAAGTGGGACCTGATTTTCCGAAGCATGTAGCGGAAGTGATAGCGAAGACGTATAAGAACAAGCTGGTTGTCAGTCTGATTTCAAGTCAGATTGATGCGGACCGAATGGATTATTTGCAGCGTGATGCTTATTTTACCGGAGTCAGCTACGGTCATTTCGATATGGAGCGAATTCTTCGTGTGATGAGACCCCGTGAAGACCAAGTAGTGATCAAACAGAGCGGAATGCATGCAGTGGAAGATTATATTATGAGCCGCTATCAGATGTATTGGCAGGTATATTTTCATCCGGTTACCCGGAGTGCTGAAGTGATTTTAACGAAAATTCTACATAGGGCGAAGGAGCTTCATGAAGAGTATTATTCTTTTAAGCAAAGCCCGATCCATTTTTACTCCCTGTTTGAAGGAGAGGTTTCACTTGAGGATTATTTGAAGCTGGATGAAGCGGTCATTATGTACTATTTTCAAATTTGGCAGGAAGAAGAGGATCCGATTTTACGGGACTTATGTGAGCGGTTCATGAACCGTAATTTATTTAAGTACGTGGAATTTGATCCGGCGAAGGAATATAAGAAGCATAGTGAGCTTGAAACCCTCTTTAAAAAAGCGGGGATCGACCCTGATTATTATTTAGTGGTGGACTCATCTTCAGACCTTCCATACGATTTCTACAGACCGGGTGAGGAAGAGGAACGTCTTCCGATTCATCTGTTAATGAGGAATGATGAACTGCGCGAGTTATCGAGGCAGTCGGATATCGTCGATTCTATTTCCGGAAAACGTCGAACCGATCATAAACTTTACTATCCAGTGGATTTACTATATGACGAATCAACGAAGAAAAATATTAAGAGACAAATACGTACGATTCTAGAATTAACATAAATGGCGCGACACAATGAGGATCTACAAACGCAATACTAGGAGTAGGAGTTGACGTACATTGTTGAAAGATCATGCAAAACTAATGAGTGCCTTCTTAGCCTCGGGTGAAGTGGTGGGAAGAAAAAAGCTTCAGAAGATGATCTTCATCGCGAAGAAGCTTGAATTCCCGTTTCAGGAAAAATTTCAGTTCCATTTTTATGGACCGTATTCAGAAGAGCTTACCCTAAGGGTTGAAGAGCTCTGCAATATGGGATTCATCTCCGAGGTGAAGGAGAAAAAGGGTGGATATTATCAATACCGGTACACCGTCACCAAAGAAGGGGAAGACTTCCTGCAGATTTATGAGAAAGAGATGCCTTGCTTACAGGATTGCCTGACGGATATGAACGTTCAATCAGCACGCTTTCTTGAACTTGTTTCAACAGTCTTATATTTTGATAACCTTCCTAAAGAAGAAGTCGTGGAGAAAGTATTCACACTTAAGAGCAAGCAGAAATATACAACAGAAGAAATTGACGAAGCCTTCGCATACATCGAAGGATTAAAAATGAAAAAAATCGTCCAATAATGGGCGTTTTAATATGAATGGTGGGGATCACACGAAATGGGTGATCCCCTTTTAAATGAACTAAAAATCGTCACTGATGAGAGTAACGATTTTCATGGCTTATTTAGGTGTTTGATCCATTTTTTTAATGATTTGATCAAGTTTTTCTTCGATCTGTTTGTCATGCTTCCGCTGCTGGATCCTTCTATTTCGAAAACGTTTCGCAACCATGAAAGCGACCACCACAATGGCTAACAGGAAAGCCATCATGAACAATTGGAACATCACATCGCCAATATTAATGTCCATTTCTCTCCATCCTTTCCACGCGTGTATGGTATATAGTATTCTTCGAAGTGGGAATTTACCCTTTTTTTGCGTTTAAGTACGCTTCAAAGCCGAATGTGATGATAAGTCCGGTAAAGAAAATGAAGGTGAGGAAAAGAGGTCCTTGCCTCCTATCAATGATGAAATGCAGTCAATGAAGAGTAAAACCAGGTATGTATAGAATCCCAAGACGATGCTTTTGTTCTGAGTTGGTCTGTTCTTTATCTGACATGGATTTGAAGAATTTCATATGATCGCTCCTTCGTATAGAATACGATTTGAGCCTGCCTGTAGACAAATCGGTCTGTTGGCAGGCTTATTATCCTTAATTCTTATTGATCACTGAGTCTCTTACCACCGATTGCATAGTGACCTTTCGTCATTTCTTCAATGAAGACAACGATTTTTTCTTCAGGTGCTCCGGTTGTTTCGCTTACGGCTTCGGTTACTCTTTCGACTAGGGCGCGTTTTTGTTCTTCTGAACGGCCTTCGAGCATTTTCACTGTGATATAAGGCATTATGATTCGCTCCTTGCTTTTTGTTTTGGTACAATCTGTGGTAGGCTTGTTCATTCTGCCTCCATTATAAATGTAATGGGTAGGGGATGTTAGAGCAAGTTTGTTATGGTTTGAAACAGGAATTGTTCTATAGAGTGGTCATGAAGGCAGGAATTTTTCTGTATACTATTGAATAAGAAAGTAAAACATTTTTTTAAAGGAGTACATACTTTGGATACATTTAGCACTCTTTTTGAGTCCATTTCCGTCTTTCGGCTGGAAGAGCTTCCGTTTGTGGTGATTGCCTTAGTCATGGCCTTTACGGTTCATGAGTTTGCCCATGCGTTTGTGGCATACAAATTCGGGGATACGACAGCGAAGGATCAAGGAAGACTCACATTAAATCCGATTCAACATCTGGATCCTCTTGGAACCATTTTAATCTTAATTGCGGGGTTTGGCTGGGCGCGACCTGTGCCGGTCATGAGATCCAGATTTAAAAATCCCCGTTTGGCAGGGGTATTAGTTTCAGTGGCAGGTCCATTGAGTAATTTCTTACTTGCATTTATTGCATTTGGATTTTTTTATTTTTTTGTAGGTGTAACAGGTGGAGTCGGGGTTCCACCCTTTGTCATCGATCTCCTGCAGATGATTGTGTATCTGAATGTGTTGTTATTTGTGTTTAATCTGCTGCCGTTCCCCCCGCTGGATGGGTACCGGATCATAGAGGACCTGTCCCCGAATCATATCAGGGCAAAACTGACTCAGTATGAGCAGTATGGAGTCGTATTATTTCTGATCATCGTGATTACACCCCTTGATGAATATACGATTTGGCCACTGTTACAAGGTGGAATGACAGCGACAAACCAGGCTTTCAGTGCCATTTTTACAACTGTTTTTTCAGTTTTTAGCTAGGAATGTCGACGAGAAGGAGTGAAGATACATGGAAAAGAAAAAGAACATTGGATTTAATATCATCAAAAGTGATCCTACTGATGGCCACGGTGGCTATGGTGTAGGCTCTTTAAGTCTTGATAATGTTTCCCCAGTGATGATTGATGTCGAAGAAGGGGAAGCGACAATTGAAATCGGAGCGATGCATGCCAGGAGCCCGATCGAAAAAGGGATTAAATTCACGAATAACCGTGAGGACTCAGCAGGCGGAAAGCCTTACTGGTTGATCTGGGTGACCATCGACCGTATGGAAAATGGACCGTACTATGCAGGCGTAACCGCTTGTGAGCTGGTCGTGAACCGTGAGAAGCGAAGAGGATATAAGTCCATGCCGGAGCATGTGAATAATATGGATAAATCGATTAAACGTAAAATTGTCCTCGATCAACTGGACGACAAGTCTAAAGGGATTCTCACGGACTTCCTGAAGAAACATGATGAGGGTATGTGGGAACGCTCAAAAGACGAATTAAAGGAAGCGTTAAAAGTTTAAAAACATAGAAAAAACTTCTTTTGTGAACAAACTATGACATTTTTTTGAATATGTCGTTCACATCTTGCCCTTATGCTTGAAAAAAAGTACACTTAAATCACAGTTTGCACATAAACTAGGACATGAAAAACCACGGGTTCGCACAAACCCGTGGTTTTTCGTTTTTTTATAGAAATTTAACGTGATTTGGGAGCTTGAATTGGATTTGTTGCGGCACTTTTGGGTTTGTTGCGGCACTTTCGAATAAACTTGTGCCACTTTTGAACTTTGTTGCGCCAAATTGTGAACACCGACTTTTCTGACTGACCCAGCCGCCTCCGCTTTTCGAGATGTCCAGCTGCAGGGCTTAGAGGCTCGAGGTCATAAGTCAAACCTGCCAAAAAGGCAAAATCCGCCTTTCCAGCAGGTTCGTCTTATGCTTGTCGCCTCTGGGCAAAGCCCTTCCGCTTTTCTATTTGTCCAGCTCCGGCGGCTAGAGGCTCGAGGTCATAAGTTAAACCTACCAAAAAGGCAAAGGGTGCCTTTCCGGTAGGTTTACCTTATGCTTGTCGCCTCTGACCAGCCGCCTCCGCTTTTCTGCTAAAAAATCCAATCCTTCACTTTTTCATACCATGGCTTTTCTTCTTTTTTTGCTGGCGCCTTTTCTTTTGGTACTTCATTTTCACCCAGGTGGTCATGGCAGTATTCAGTTGGTTCGGTTCCTTTTACAAAGTACGTGAAGCGCTGCACGGGACAGTCTTCTGTGGCCAGTTTCCCATTATGGGGGTTCACGGCTACGCCGACGACGCCTTTCGTCGGTTTGAAGTTTTTGACGGGTTCATCCTTCAGCGCTTCCTCCATGAAATTCACCCAGAGTTTCTTGGCTAAATATTTATCGTCGACCAGGGAGATTTCTTTTTCTTTGTCATATCCTGTCCACACCCCTGCTGTGAGCTGAGGTGAGTAGCCAATCATCCAGTTATCTGTGTTGGTGGTACCTGATTTTCCGGCATAGGGACGAGTGGCGTCTTTCCGGATCTGAATTCCCGTTACGGTTGAGTAATCATTGAGCTTTGGATCAAATATACCACTCAGCATATGGGTCATGACATACGCCTGATCAGGGTCCAAAACTTGTTCTTTTTCGGATTTGTTTTCATAAATGACATTACCGGACCAGTCTTCCACACGGGTAATGAATACCGGTTTCACCTTATAGCCTCCGTTGGCAAAAATATTGTAGGCGTTGACCATGTCGATGACTCTTGCCCCTGATGTACCGAGTGCAGAGGATGGATACTTTTTCACCTTTGTCGTTAATCCGAATGTGTCTTGTGCTGTTTTCGTTAAGGTATCCTGCCCAATGAAAAGGTGGGTTTTCACTGCGTATACGTTATCGGAAAGAGCAATGGCCTGAGCGAGGGTGATGTCATCCCCTGCATATTTGTTGTTGTAGTTATGAGGTGTGTATTTCGCTTTGTCATCATCAAATGTGAATGATGTTAACTCACTTTTCATCGTCGTTGACGGGGTGAAGCCTTGCTCCAGGGCAGAATAGTACAGGAGCGGCTTAATCGTGGATCCCGGCTGACGAATGGCCTGAACCGCACGATTAAACGGGCTTTCCTTATAGCTTCTTCCTCCGACAAGCGCTGTTACATGACCGTTCTTTGGGTTCATCGATACAAAGCCCAGTTGAATATCAGACTCATCAGGGATTTGTTCCTTCATGACTTTTTCTGCGACTTTTTGATGGTCGGGATGAAGGGTTGTGTATACCTTTAGTCCACCCATCTCAATGGTTCGCTCTTCGATGCCTAAGTCAGAGCGCAGAATGCTTTTCACAACGTCTTGAAAATAAGGAGCCGTTTCTGCCTTATGGTGTGCATGCTCGCCTGTAATGGTAAGGGGAGCTACCTTTGAAACTGCCTGTTGTTCTTTTGTAATGTAGCCGTCCTCGGTCATGGACTGAAGGATAAGCTCCTGGCGCTTCTTGGCATTCTCCATATTGGCGACGGGTGAATAGTAAGTCGGTGCTTTCGGAATTCCGGCAATCATAGAAGCTTCTGCAACGGTCAATTGGTTGGCATCCTTACCAAAATAGTAAAGACTTGCTGCCTGGACCCCGTAGGCTCCGTGGCCATAATAAATGGTATTTAAATAGCCTTCCAGAATTTCTTTCTTCGAATAGTTCATCTCGATACGAATCGTATACAAGGCTTCTGAAATCTTTCTTTTCCATGTCTTGTCATGGGATAAAAATAGATTACGAGCATACTGCTGGGAAATGGTACTGGCCCCTTGCACCTTGGCCATGGCTTTCAAGTCGGCAACTGCTGCTCCCGCCATACGTTTAATATCGAAACCATAGTGCTGATAGAAGCTTTTGTCTTCAATGGAGATGGTGGCTTCGATGAGCGCAGGGGAGATTTCTTTCAGGCTAACCCAATAACGTTTCTCTCCTGTATTCGTTTCCCCTATAACCGAATCGTCCTCACCGTAGAGCAAAGTGGATTGAGGCACGGCAAGAGGAGGGGGTCCCTGGATTTTAGCGTATGTTAAAATTCCGATCAGCCCAACAAGAATGAGGACCGTAACCAATAAACATGCAACGACTGCCACTCTGGCATATTTTTTTGTTTTCTCCATTCGAGCCATCAGTTCCATACCTCTCCCCACTTTCTCCTCCCGAGGTCCGCATGTTTGAGAGACGGACCTTAGTTTGTATTGGACAATAGTAAACATCCTATATTATGTTTAGCGTATAGTATCAGTATGAAAAGTTTTACGAGTTTTTAAACGTCAAAGGGTTAGAAAAAATTTCACTTGAAATTTTGCTAGATTCCACTATACTTTTTCTCATGTTTGTATTTATCATGATAGGGAAGGATAACAATGACGTCTGTTGCGGACGTTTTTATAAATAGGAGCAAAGCCCGTCATTACAGGCTTTAGCATAACTGAGTGATCTATTTTGTCCTGAAATGAACGTGTGAAAACTCAAACTAGTGGTATATGATTTTTAGAGCTGGGAACGGAAGTTGTGGAAAAATCGATAAAAATTAAGGCTCTTCTAAAAGATTGTTGTTTTTGAAATAGCTTCTTTAAGTGCCAATGGTAGACATGAAGTTGATTCTCGCTGCAGGTGCTCGACTCCTGCGGGAATAGCCGCCGTAGCAGGTGGAGACCCCGCAGGAGCGCAACGACTAGGAGGCTCACCGCCCGCCCGCGGAAAGCGAGCATCCTGGAGCGGAAATCAACCACTACTCTCTTATCAACAAAGTTTTATGAAAACAGCTAAAAATAAAAACAAGAAGGGAAGTTGAAACAATGAGTGGACTTTGGTACACAGAGAAACAAACAGAAAACTTCGGAATTACGATGAAAATCAAGAAAACTTTACATACAGAGCAAACGGATTTTCAATATCTTGAAATGGCAGAGACAGAAGAGTGGGGTAACATGCTGTTCCTTGATGGAATGGTGATGACAAGTCAAAAAGATGAATTCGTATATCACGAAATGGTGGCCCACGTTCCTTTATTCACACACCCTAATCCTGAGAAGGTATTGGTTGTCGGTGGCGGAGATGGTGGTGTCATCCGTGAAGTGTTAAAGCATCCAAGCGTGAAAAAAGCGGTTCTTGTTGAAATCGACGGTAAAGTGATCGAGTACTCTAAGAAGTATCTTCCGGAGATTGCTGGAGAACTGGAAAACGAGCGCGTTGACGTACAAGTGGACGATGGCTTCATGCATATCGCGAAAAGTGAAAATGAATATGACGTGATCATGGTCGACTCAACTGAGCCGGTCGGGCCAGCTGTAAACCTATTCACAAAAGGTTTCTATGCAGGAATCTCCAAAGCCTTGAAAGAAGACGGAATTTTTGTCGCACAGTGTGATAACCCTTGGTTCAAAGCAGATCTAATTCGCCAGGTACAAAGCGATGTAAAGGAAATCTTCCCGATCACCCGTCTGTACACAGCGAATATCCCGACATATCCAAGCGGATTATGGGCATTCACAATCGGTTCGAAAAAACACGATCCAATCGAAGTGCCAGAAGACCGTTTCCATGATATCGAAACAAAATACTACACACCAGAATTGCACAAAGCAGCATTCGCCCTGCCTAAATTCGTTAAAGACCTCACGAAATAAGGTGATTTTGAGGGACGGACCTCAAAATTCAATGAAAATAGTTCAAATTCAATAGGGACGGACCTCAGGAGGTGCTATGCACCTCCTAGAGGTCCGTCCCTCTAAAAAGAGAGGTTGAAGATTATGCGTTTTGATGAGGCTTATTCAGGTAATGTGTTTATTAAGAGTCACCCTTCGTATGAGGATAGCCAGGTCGTTCTTTACGGTATGCCTATGGATTGGACGGTAAGTTACCGTCCCGGTTCCCGTTTTGGCCCGGCTCGTATTCGTGAAGTTTCGATCGGTTTGGAAGAGTACAGTGCCTATTTAGACCGCGAGCTTGAAGAAGTGAAATTCTTTGATGCCGGGGATATTCCATTGCCATTCGGTAACCCGCAGCGAAGCATTGATATGATTGAAGATTATATCGATGGTCTTCTTGGAGACGGAAAAATCCCATTTGGAATGGGTGGAGAGCACTTGGTCTCATGGCCAGTCATGAAAGCAGTCGCTAAGAAATACCCGGACCTTGCGATCATTCATATGGATGCTCACACAGATCTTCGTGAAGAGTATGAAGGAGAGACATTATCTCATTCCACTCCAATCCGCAAAATCGCTGAGCATATCGGACCAGAGAATGTCTATTCATTCGGAATCCGTTCCGGGATGAAAGAAGAATTCCAATGGGCGAAAGAAAACGGCATGCACATTTCAAAATTTGAAGTGCTGGAGCCGTTGAAGGAAATTCTTCCTCAGCTTGCAGGACGTCCTGTATATGTAACGATTGATATTGACGTGCTGGACCCTGCCCACGCTCCTGGTACAGGAACCGTGGATTGCGGCGGGATTACGTCTAAAGAATTACTGGCATCGATCCATGCGATTGCTCACTCTGACGTAAATGTAGTAGGTGCAGACCTTGTAGAAGTTGCTCCAATCTATGATCCATCAGAGCAAACAGCCAATACAGCAAGTAAGCTGATTCGCGAAATGCTTCTAGGATGGGTAAAATAAACAACAAAGCCACTTCTGTTTACTAGAAGTGGCTTTTCTTTTACCATAAATCCGCTTACATCAACTCCCAATAATGAAAACTCATCGTGTTCCATTGCATTTTCCCACAATACTTCTTATACTTAATTAGTTAGAAGGAAGGGACGTCTAAAAGAGGGACGGACCTAACACTTGATCGGACCCTAAAATAGAAAAGGATGTGAGTGGTTTGACGGCAAAAACAGATTACACCCCTGTCAAAGTTCACTTGAAAACCAAAATCACAATAGGAGAGGAAAGTGACTCTTTTGAACTGGTATCATTTGGTCGATACTATGAAAAAGGAGATGCCGTTTTCCTGAAGTACGATGAGGTGCAAGAGGAAGGAACCACCCACACGATTGTTAAAGTCTCGGATCAACAAGCTCTCATTCTCAGAAGCGGTGCAGTGAAAATGAGAATGGCCTTTAACGAACGGGAAGAACAAAATGGTTCTTATGAAAGCCAGATGGGTACTCTCTTACTTACAACCAAAACAAAGAAACTTTCACATACACAAAGTGACTCCAAACTTGAAGGGGATTTCAACCTTTCTTACGAGTTAAAGATGCAAGACAGACCAGTAGGGGATTATGTTATGTCCATTCACTATAAGGAGGAAGCATAGGCGCATGAATATTGTCGAAAAAGTACAAGAAAACCTAAAATCCGAAATCAAAGCAGCGGTTCTGAAAGCAAACTTGGCAACAGAGGATCAGATTCCTGATGTAATCTTAGAAATCCCGAAAGAAAAGTCCCATGGTGACTACTCTACCAATATGGCGATGCAGCTTGCACGCGTGGCGAAAAAAGCGCCGCGCATGATTGCAGAGGGCATTATGGCGAACTTCGACCAGTCCAAGGCATCAATTGAAAAAATGGAGATCGCAGGACCTGGATTCATTAACTTCTACATGAACAATGAATACCTGACCGATTTGGTCCCATTGATTCTTGATCAAGACCAGGAATATGGTCAATCAAACGCGGGGAATGGCGAGAGAGTGAACGTGGAGTTTGTATCAGCCAACCCAACAGGTGACCTTCACCTTGGTCATGCCCGTGGAGCGGCTGTAGGTGATTCCCTATGTAACGTTCTTGAAAAAGCCGGCTATAAAGTAACGCGTGAATACTACATCAATGATGCAGGAAACCAAATCCATAACCTGGCTATTTCAGTGGAGGCCCGTTATTTCCAAGCTCTTGGAGAAGACAAAGCGATGCCTGAAGATGGATATCATGGCGCGGACATCATTGGAATCGGGAAGAAACTAGCGGAAGAATTCGGTTCGAAATATGCTGAAGTAAGTGACGAAGAGCGCTACAAGTTCTTCCGTGAGTACGGATTGAAGATCGAAATGGCGAAGCTGCAAAAGGACCTGGAAATGTTCCGTGTGCCATTCAACGTGTGGTACTCTGAAACATCCCTATACGAAAATGGTAAAATTGATGCTGCGTTAAAAACATTAAAAGACAATGGTCACGTTTATGAAGAAGACGGCGCGACCTGGTTCCGTTCCACTGAACTTGGGGATGACAAAGACCGTGTTCTCATCAAGAATGATGGAACTTACACGTACTTGACTCCAGATATTTCTTATCACCAGGATAAATTCGAACGTGGACACGATGTGCTGATCAATATTTGGGGTGCTGACCACCACGGATACATACCTCGTATGAAAGCGGCGATTGAAGCACTTGGTTTTGAGCGTGAGAAATTAGAAGTAGAAGTAATTCAACTGGTTCACCTTTATAAAAATGGTGAGAAGATGAAGATGAGTAAGCGTACAGGTAAAGCAGTCACTTTACGTGAGCTTGTAGAAGAAGTCGGCCTGGATGCAGTCCGTTATTTCTTTGCTATGAGAAGTGCTGATACGCATATGGACTTTGACTTAGACCTGGCTGTGTCTCAGTCGAACGAAAACCCTGTGTATTACGCTCAATATGCCCATGCGCGTATTTGCAGTATTCTTCGTCAAGCAGAGGAGCAGGGTCTCGCTTCAGAAGATTTGATCGACCTAAAGCTGATCGGAACGGAAAAAGAAGTGGATTTACTGAAAAAATTAGGTGAATTCCCACAAATGGTTGCCGATGCTGCGGAGAAACGTACACCTCACCGTGTCGCGAACTACATTAACGACCTGGCATCAGCTTTCCACAGCTTCTACAATGCCAATAAGGTTCTTGATGAAGAAAACCGTGAACTCACAACAGCTCGTCTGGCTCTTGTAAAAGTGGTTCGAGTAACATTACAAAACGCTCTTGCATTAATCGGAGTTGCCGCTCCAGAAAAAATGTAATGACGATAGATGAAGAAGGTCCGTCCCTCGGGGTGGACCTTTTTTCTTATATTTCTCCAGCTTTGACGTATAATAAAAGTAGACATATTGTTCAGGAGGATGTTATGAAAACAGTTATTTTAGCGATTGTGACCGGTTTCTTGGTTGGATTTATTTTTGCTTTATTCAAGCTTCCCATTCCGGCACCGCCTGCTTTGGCCGGGATTGCCGGAATTGTAGGCATTTACCTAGGATTTAAAGCATTTACAGCCATTCAGCCTTGGATTGAATCAGTCTTTAAATGATATGTACATATGAAAAACGATCCCATTTACGGTAGCTTCCATCTATTTTAAATGGGACCGGTTCATGGAATAAAGGACCATCGAACACAAAGCTATGAAATTCACCGATCTCACCATGAAGAAATTTCAGACAAAAAAAGACGAACAACTAAGTGTTCATCTCTATCATTACCATTCCAAAGCCCCACCACTAATCCGCTTCACTCCCCTAATCGTCGAGAGGTCCTCTATCAGCTTAAGCATGGCCAAATCCTTATGCTTTGCTTCAATCATAAAGTCAACGTCCTGATCAAACGTCTTGAGTGTTTTGAAAAATCCCTCTACGAAGCCTGCATCGACCAAATCAGCGTGAGAGCGGAATGCTTTTTCCGATTTCGGCGAGGAAATATGTATTTTGGGAACCAGATCCCTTTTTTCCCATGTGGCAAAAATCGCTTCAATATAATCCACCAAAGGCTTCTCGCTAGGGTTACCCTCATGATGATGAATGTCGAGAACCATGGGGATGCTTTCCTTTTGACATACGGCTAATGTTTCTTCAACCGTATAGGTTTTGTCGTCGTTCTCCAGGGTCATGATCTCTTTCACATCAGACGGGAGGGCTTTCAAATTCTCATGAAAGCGTCCCAATGTTTCTTCCTTATCACCATAACTTCCACCAATATGAATGTTAATGACAGAGCTTTCCTCAAGCCCCATATACTCAAGCATGCGGTAATGATAAACCATATCCTTTACGGCGTTGTCCGTTACATGCTGTCTGGGACTAGTGAATAAAGTGAATTGATTGGGGTGAAAGCTTGCCCTGATCCCAAACTTCTTGATTAGATCCCCAAGCTCTTTCCATTCTTTTTTGAAAGGAGTATGAAAGTCCCACTCGACTTCCGGATGAGTAGCTAAAGGAACAAGTGAGCTTGATAGTCGGTACAGTTCAATTTCGTGAGCTGCACACAGATACAGTATGCGTTTCGTATGTTCCAGGTTTAATCTTGTTACTTCCTTCAAACGATCCATTCGTTCCTCTTTCGGAAGATCAGAATATCGTTTGTAGGTCATGGTTTTGGCAGGGCTCGCGTCCCATAAGGAGAGGGAATTAGCAACGAACCCCAGTCTGACTTTCATGTGGTATCCTCCTAAAGTAAGATTGAAATGGATGAAGCGACGCGTTCCTTTAAACGGGTGAGAATGGAAACAGAAGCAAGGTCACTTTCACTCAGCATGTCGGATGCCTCCATATCCTTTGCCATTTCTTTTTTCAATGTGTGAATAAATTCTTTGTCGAAAATAAGGTTGTTAATTTCAAGATTGATAAAGAAACTTCTTTTATCAAAATTGGCCGTACCTAAATCACAGAAATGATCGTCTACAATCATTACCTTTGCATGGTAAAATCCGTTCATAAATTGATACACCTTTGCCCCTTTAGAAAGCAGAATTCTGAAATATGGAAAGGCAGCTTCCTTCACTAACATATGGTCAGCATTGTTGGGAGTGATGATTTTTACAGTGACTCCACGTCCCAGTGCGTCACAAAGGGCATCCATTAAAGTGGGAGTAGGGATGAAGTAAGGGGTCCCAATAATGATCTCCTCCTTGGCTTCATCGATGAATTTCTTAAAAAAATCCTCTATATTCACCCCTTCTGTCGGGAAAATCTGATGTGCAATGCTTCCTTTTTTAGCTGGAGGAAAGTATTTCGTTTTGTCTTTCAGATTCTTTTTCGTCCCTCTGAACCAATCGATGCAAAATTCTTTTTGTAAGTCGTGAACACCTTCACCTTCTATATGAAGGTGGTAATCCCTCCAAGGAGAAAGCTCGGGTTTGTCATTTTCATCAATATATTCTTTCCCGACGTTATAACCGCCCAGATATCCAAACACCCCATCAATCACCGTGATCTTCCGGTGATTGCGCTGTTGAGATGAGAAGAATAGGAAGGGGAGACGCACCTTTTCGCAGAAGGCCACTTCCACACCAACGTCACGAAGCATTCTCACTTTTGATTTAGGTACCTTATAACTCCCGATCTGATCCATTAACAGGCGGACCTCTACGCCTTCTTTTGCTTTATCCTTCAGTAATTCCAAAAACCGTAAAGCAAAATGGTCATCTTGTACGATATAGAATAAAACATGAATGGAAGACTTGGCTTCTTTCATTTCTTTAAACATTTGATCAAAAAGCTCGGGGCCTCTGGAAAATAATTCAATATTGCTGTTTCGTTTTTCATAATCTCTTCTTGTCCGTGTCCGGATGAAACGACTTCTTCCCAGCTTAAAGTCGATCATTAACCATCCTATTACGACAACTATTATGAAAAGTAGGATGAACCACCACATATAATCACTCTCTCATCTGCATTGACTTTAGTATGTCCTGAAATCTTTCGCACTTTGCACTCTTTCTTCTTTTACCTTAAATGATTCATATTGAAACCTATAGGGGTACAAAAAGTCCTGGTTATTTCCGAAGAATGAATGGCTATTCATGTAAAGGTTTTCATTTTTCTTAGTAAAAACCATTGACTGAATGCTCATTCATAATATAATGGATATATGAACTATTCAGAATATTAATTTGGTTTGTAAAAGTTTGAACAAAGGGGAAGTTCAATCGAACCAAAGAAGGGGGAGTGTTTGTCTATGAATGGGTTACTCATTCTCAATTGGGTTGCATTTATTCTTGTGACCATTTATGCACTTAGTCTGTTTGTGTATGTAGTAAAGACGAGAATTGAATATATTAAGCTCGGAAAGAAAGTGGAGTTCGACCAGCGATTCAAGGAACGATTCCAGAAGATCGTGGTCAATGTCTTCGGACAAAAGAAGCTCTTGAAGGATAAGAAGAGTGGAGCGATCCATGTCATGTTCTTCTACGGCTTCATTTTAGTCCAATTTGGAGCCATCGATTTCATCTGGAAAGGACTTGCCCCGGGAAGTCACTTACCACTGGGACCGTTATATCCTGGATTCACGTTCTTCCAGGAGCTTGTCACGCTCATGATCCTGGTAGCGGTTGTCTGGGCCTTCCATCGCCGCTATGTGGAGAAGTTGGTCCGTTTAAAAAGAGGATTTAAGTCAGGCTTGGTTCTACTGTTCATCGGTGGATTAATGCTGTCCGTTCTTGTAGGGAACGGGATGGGCCTTATCTGGCACGGTGAAGAGCTTGCGTGGACAGAGCCTGTAGCATCACTCATTGCAGGAGCACTTGGAGCCATTGGAGAAACAGCTTCCATCGTCATTTTCTATGTAGCCTGGTGGATCCATTTACTATTCTTACTGGCATTCTTGGTATATGTTCCACAATCCAAGCACGCTCACTTAATCGCAGGTCCTGCGAATGTCTACTTTAATCGATTAGACAACCCTGGAAAGCTGAAGCCCATCGATTTTGAAGATGAGTCAGCCGAAAGCTTCGGAGTAGGGAAGATTGAGGAGTTCACGCAACATCAAATGATCGACTTCTACGCATGCGTGGAATGTGGTCGTTGTACGAATATGTGTCCTGCTACAGGAACAGGGAAAATGCTTTCCCCAATGGATTTAATCGTGAAACTGCGTGATAACCTGACGAATCACGGTGCAGTCGTTACGCAGAAAAAGCCATGGGTGCCGACTTTTGCATTCAATGGCACTAAAGGGAATCAGCTGGCGATGGCGAGTGCCACTCAAGCAGCGGAAGAAGCGGCTGCTGGTGCAGCGTACAGTCCAAGCCTGATCGGAGACGTCATCACAGAAGAAGAAATCTGGGCATGTACGACGTGCCGTAACTGTGAAGACCAATGTCCGGTTATGAACGAGCACGTGGATAAAATCATCGATCTTCGCCGTTACTTGGTTCTGACAGAAGGAAAGATGGACGCAGATGCACAACGCGCCATGCAAAACATCGAACGCCAAGGAAATCCTTGGGGCCTTAACCGTAAAGAACGTGAAAACTGGCGTGAAGCGAGAGAAGACGTTCATATTCCTACGGTGAAAGAAATGAAAAAAGCAGGAGAAGACTTCGAATACTTATTCTGGGTTGGATCCATGGGTTCATTCGATAACCGCAGCCAAAAAATTGCGTTATCCTTTGCCAAGTTGCTGAATGAAGCAGGCGTGAAATTCGCAATCTTAGGTAACAAAGAGAAGAACTCCGGTGATACACCACGTCGACTGGGTAATGAGTTCCTATTCCAGGAGCTTGCAGGTCAAAACATCGCCGAATTCGAAAAGAATGAAATCAAGAAAATAATTACAATCGATCCGCATGCGTATAACATTTTTAAGAATGAGTATCCAGACTTCGGTTTGGAAGCGGAAGTGTATCATCATACGGAACTTCTATATGACCTGGTAAAAGAAGGGCGTCTGAAACCGAAATACGAAGTGAATGAAACGATCACCTTCCACGATTCCTGTTACCTGGGACGTTACAATGAAGTATACGATCCACCACGGGAAATCCTGAAATCAATCTCCGGCGTGAAATTGGTTGAAATGGAACGTAACCGTGAAAAAGGCATGTGCTGTGGAGCAGGTGGAGGACTCATGTGGATGGAAGAAGACGCAGGTCACCGCGTAAACGTTTCCCGTACAGAGCAGGCACTTGAGGTCAGCCCATCGGTCATCAGCTCGGGTTGTCCATACTGCTTAACGATGCTATCTGATGGAACAAAAGCGAAGGAAGTAGAAGAAACCGTCTCTACTCAGGATGTGGCAGAAATCCTTGAAAAAGCGGTATGTGGCGATCAAAAAGATCAGCCTGCTGCTTCGTAAAAGGCTGTTTTCTTTTGTTTCACTCCTTGATGTTCAACTACCGAGAAGCGGATCTTTCATTATTAAACGGATAATATTCTTTTTACAAAGCTCTCTTGGTAATGTTGATAGAGAAAGTAGTAGTTGATTTCCGCTGCAGGATGCTCGCTTTCCGCGGGGCGGGCGGTGAGCCTCCTCGTCGCTGCGCTCCTGCGGGGTCTCACCTGTCCCGCTATTCCCGCAGGAGTCGAGCACCTTCCGCTTCAATCAACTTTCTGAGATTGGGCTGTTTTAATAAGCTACTTTATAAAAACTAAAGTCTCTTTTTTCTACAATAATATATTTAATAGAAAAATAAAAACTTTCTAAAAAATCATTACGTTCTAACCGAATATGAAGTACAATAAAGCTATATAAGGGACAAAAACTGTCCCTTCTCTTTTGGGGAATGGTTGAGCGAGCGTTCAGTCGAATAAAAGGGAGTCCTATTTTTTTAAGAACAGTTGAAAGCGTATACAATTTGTTTTTGTCGAATCAAATCATTCAGATATAAAGGAGAGCGATTGAGATGGGAAAAACGGTTATTTTAGATGGTGCGAGAACGCCATTCGGTAAATTTGGTGGAAGCTTAAGCAGTTTTACAGCTTCAGAGCTTGGCGGTTTTGCTGTGAAGGAAGCCCTGAAACGATCAGGCATAAATGGTGAAGAGGTAGAAGAAGTGATCCTTGGATCTGTTTTACAAGGGGGGCAGGGACAGATCCCTTCCCGACAAGCATCCCGTCATGCCGGATTACCGTGGAACGTCAAAACAGAAACCATCAACAAAGTATGTGCTTCAGGAATGCGCAGTGTGACAATGGGTGACCAAATCATCCGTGCAGGTGACGGGGAAGTCATCGTGGCTGGCGGAATGGAATCCATGTCAAATGCACCGTACATCCTTCCGAAAGCTCGCTGGGGATTCAAGATGGGTGATTCCCAAGTGAAGGACTTAATGGTTCATGACGGATTGACGTGCAGCTTCAACAATGTCCATATGGGTACGTACGGAAATGAGACAGCGAAGGAATTTGAACTATCAAGAGAAGAGCAGGACGGGTGGGCACTTAGAAGCCATGAACGCGCTCTGAAAGCGACAGATGCAGGTATTCTGGGTGAAGAAATCGTCGCGGTGGAAGTACCACAGCGTAGAGGGGAACCAGTAGTAGTCAATAAAGATGAAGCCCCGCGAAAAGAAACGTCCATCGAAGCTCTGTCCAAATTAAGCCCTGTCTTCGGATCAGAAGGAACGATCACAGCAGGGAACGCACCAGGGGTCAATGATGGAGCGGCTGCCATGATACTCATGAGTGAAGAGAGAGCCACAAAAGAAGGGAAGCAGCCGTTAGCCACCATCCTTGGACATACAGCAATTGCCGTTGAAGCGAAGGACTTCCCGCAAACACCGGGACTCGTCATCAATGAACTGCTGAAGAAAACGGGCAAATCACTTGAAGAAATCGACCTGTTTGAAATTAACGAAGCATTCGCTGCTGTTGCCCTGACAAGTGGGAAAATCGCCGGGTTAGATCCGGAAAAAGTCAATGTAAACGGTGGAGCAGTCGCCCTTGGTCATCCGATTGGAGCAAGCGGAGCGCGTATCATTTTGACACTGGCATACGAACTGAAGCGTCGCGGAGGCGGTGTAGGAATTGCATCGATCTGCAGCGGAGGCGGTCAAGGGGATGCGATCATGATTGAGGTGGCGAAGCAGTAGAAGGGTAGGAGAGTGTTGTACCAGGTACAAAGTGGGTTGATTGTACCAGGTACAAAAAGAACGAAATGTACCAGGTACAAAGTTGCCAGGCGCAGGTTTGCTTGTATGGTATACCAGCCACTATAAGGGTTCAGCTGCTGAATTTTCGAAATAAATCAGCAGCTGAACAACACAGATCCAACTTCAAACTAAACTAACTAGATTACTAGTGTTAGCTATAACAAAGGGGAGAATATAATGAACATCAAAAAAGTAATGGTCATCGGGGCAGGACAAATGGGCTCAGGGATCGCTCAAGTGTGTGCGCAGGCAGGATTCGACGTCTACCTGAACGATCTGAAAACAGAATTTGTACAAAAGGGAATCGGCGTGATCACAAAGAACCTGACGCGCTCCGTTGAAAAAGGAAGAATGTCAGAAGAAGAAAAAGCAGCTACAGTGAACCGTTTAACGGCTTCAACCGATATTCACGACGCGAAGCAAGTAGACCTTGTCATCGAGGCAGCGGTTGAAAACATGGATATCAAAACAAAAATCTTTGCTCAACTAGATGAGATTGCACCAAAGCACACGATCCTTGCTTCTAACACTTCTTCACTTCCGATTACAGAAATCGCTGCAGCGACTAATCGGCCCCAGCAAGTGATCGGAATGCATTTTATGAACCCTGTACCGATCATGAAGTTGGTTGAAATCATTCGCGGGCTTGCGACGACGGATGAAGTGTATCAAGTGATCGAAGACATGACGAAATCCCTCCATAAAGTACCTGTTGAAGTAGAGGACTTTCCTGGATTCGTCTCAAATCGTATCCTTATGCCGATGATCAACGAAGCGATCTACACGCTGTATGAAGGGGTGGCGAGTAAAGAGGCGATTGATGAAGTGATGAAGCTCGGTATGAATCATCCAATGGGTCCTCTTACTCTCGCAGACTTCATCGGGCTTGATACCTGCCTATACATCATGGAAACACTGCACGAAGGCTTTGGTGATGACAAATATCGCCCATGTCCGCTACTTAGAAAATATGTGAAAGCAGGCTGGTTGGGACGTAAAACAGGCCGCGGTTTCTATTCATACGAGTAATAACGACGAACATCAGGGAGGAACCATTCATGGAGTTACGATTCACGGAAGAGCAACAGATGATGAGAAAGATGGTACGGGATTTTGCAGAAATGGAAATCCAGCCGTATATAGAGAAGATGGAAGAAGGACTATTCCCGAGAGAGATTCTAAATAAAATGGGGGAACTTGGCTTGATGGGAATCACGATTCCTGAGAAATATGGCGGCTCTGAAATGGATTTCACATCCTATATCATTGCTATTCATGAGCTGTCTAAAGTAAGCGCAACCATCGGTGTAATTCTGTCTGTGCATACTTCAGTAGGAACCAATCCGATTCTATATTTCGGAAACGAAGATCAGAAACAAAAGTACCTTCCTAAGCTTGCGACTGGGGAATATTTAGGCGCTTTCTGCCTAACGGAACCTAGTGCAGGGTCGGATGCGAAAAGCTTGAAAACGAAAGCCGAAAGACGTGACGATCACTACGTTTTAAATGGATCAAAAGTCTTTATTACAAATGGTGGCGAAGCGGATACCTATATTGTCTTTGCCGCAACGGACCCGTCAAAAGGGAGCCGGGGAGTATCAGCCTTTATCGTAGAGAAAGATACACCGGGTCTTGTGATTGGAAAAGACGAACATAAAATGGGTCTCCATGGTTCGAGAACAGTTCAGTTGACCTTTGAAGATATGAAAGTCCCGGCTGAAAGCCTTCTTGGTCAAGAAGGGGAAGGCTTCAAAATTGCCATGGCGAATCTCGATGTCGGAAGGATCGGGATCGGAGCACAAGCATTAGGAATCGCTGAAGCGGCTTTCGACTATTCAACCGCTTATGCCAAAGAGCGCGTACAATTCGGTAAGCCGATCGCAGCCCAACAGGGGATTGGATTCAAGCTGGCTGATATGGCGACGGCTGTTGAAGGATCGAAGCTTCTTGTGTACCGCGCTGCCAATCTTCGTTCGAACAATATATCTTGTGGGAAAGAAGCCAGCATGGCAAAGCTCTTTGCTTCGAAAACAGCGGTGGAAGTCTCTACAGAGGCGATCCAAGTTTACGGTGGATATGGCTATACGAAAGAATATCCGGTTGAGCGTTTGTTCCGTGATGCGAAGGTGACGGAGATTTATGAGGGTACAAGTGAGATTCAGAGAATGGTGATTGGGAAGAATTTGTTGGTTTAGTGTGACGAATGAAGTTTGGGTTGAAATCTTGGAGGAGTGTTTTAGTTCATACATTCTGAGCGTGTCAGGCACCTTATCTTGATTGCGATTCTTAGTGGCGTAAAGGAGAGTTCTTTTTATCGCCTGTCTCGTGAGGGTGCCAGATCTGGTCTGTAATACATTTTAGATATGGGGGAATTGAGATGAATTTTAAGTTATCGGAAGAGCATGAAATGATACGTAAGATGGTGCGTGATTTTGCGCGGAATGAGGTGGCACCGACTGCTGCTGAGCGTGATGAGGAAGAGCGCTTTGATATGGATTTGTTTAAGAAGATGGCTGAGCTTGGGTTAACGGGGATTCCATGGCCGGAAGAGTACGGTGGAATCGGGAGTGACTACCTCGCATACTGTATCGCCGTTGAAGAGCTATCAAGAGTGTGTGCGTCCACGGGAGTGACTCTTTCAGCTCATACTTCTTTAGCAGGCTGGCCCGTATATAAATTTGGTACAGAAGAGCAAAAGCAGAAGTACCTTCGTCCAATGGCACAAGGTGAAAAAATCGGGGCTTACGGACTGACTGAGCCGGGTTCAGGATCGGATGCTGGCGGTATGAAAACAACAGCTCGTTTAGAAGGTGATCACTACGTATTGAACGGCTCTAAAATTTTCATCACGAATGGTGGAATCGCCGATACGTACATCGTATTTGCTTTGACAGACCCTTCTCAGCGCCAACGTGGAACGAGTGCGTTCATCGTAGAGAAAGAATTTGATGGATTCTCTGTAGGGAAGAAAGAGAAGAAGCTGGGGATTCGTTCATCTCCAACGACTGAGATCGTGTTTGAAGATTGTAAGGTACCGAAAGAAAACATGCTTGGGAACGAAGGCGATGGATTCAAGATTGCCATGATGACACTTGATGGCGGTCGTAACGGAATTGCTGCTCAGGCGGTGGGGATTGCTCAAGGAGCCCTTGATGCGTCTGTAGAGTATGCAAAAGAGCGTGTACAATTCGGGAAGCCGATTGCAGCGAACCAAGGAATTTCATTCAAGATTGCCGATATGGCGACGTCCATCGAAGCTTCCCGTCTATTAACCTATCAAGCTGCATGGTTAGAGTCAGAAGGTCTTCCGTACGGAAAAGAATCGGCGATGTCGAAGCTGATGGCCGGGGATACAGCGATGAAAGTGACAACAGAAGCGGTTCAAATTTTTGGTGGATATGGTTATACAAAAGACTATCCTGTAGAGCGTTATATGCGTGATGCGAAGATTACGCAGATTTATGAGGGGACGCAGGAGATTCAGAGGTTGGTTATTTCCCGGATGGTGACGAAGTAATTGAATGTGTTTTTTTTGAAGAGGATCTCTTGATAGTCCTGAAGCGTGTCAGTCCCTGATGGTTTCTACTTTGCTTCGTGGCGTGAAGGGGTTTGTATCATTGGAAGCTTCTTAAGGGTGCCAGACCCGGTTTGAATAGCTATGTGATTAGAGAGATAGATTGGTATCTGCTTTGTTGGGGGATGAGGCAGATTGGTCTTGGAATGGGGTCAATGGGAGAATCGGATAGAAAAGGCGGTCGGTTGTTTTGAATAAGAAGAGGGAAGTTCATGCTTCGGTTAAGGATGAGCGTTTAGTAGAAAAGCGGCGTGATCAGATGATTCGTGGGGCCGTCTCTCTATTTAAACAAAAGGGATTTCATCGCACCACGACTAGAGAGATCGCAAAGGCCGCCGGATTCAGTATCGGAACGCTATATGAATATATTCGAACAAAGGAAGATGTCTTATATTTAGTGTGTGACAGCATTTATGAGCAGGTTCGATTGGAGCTTGAGGAGCTGGATGTCGGAAAAGGGACACTGGAGAGCTTAAGGCTCGGCATCGCTCATTATTTTAAAGTGATGGACCGGATGCAGGATGAAGTCCTCGTCATGTATCAGGAGGCGAAATCTTTATCGAAGGACGCCCTTCCATATGTACTGCGTAAAGAACTTGAAATGGTGGGGATGGTGGAGGGCCTCATCATAGGTTGTGTCCAGAGTGGAAAGCTTGAGCTTGATGAAGATCAGATCCATATGCTGGCTCAAAATGTATTCGTCCAAGGACAGATGTGGGGATTCCGTCGTTGGGCACTGCAGAAGCGTTTTACACTCGATGAATACATCAACCTTCAAATCGAACTCACTTTTGCAGGCGTCATAGGGTTTGAAAAACAAGGGAGAACAGGGGGAGTAATATGAGCACGGTTGAAATTTATAAACCAAAGCACCATGTTCGTTTTGTAACGGCTTCGAGTCTGTTTGACGGACATGATGCGTCGATCAACATAATGCGTCGGATTATCCAGGCAAGTGGGGCAGAGGTTATCCATTTAGGACATAACCGCTCCGTGGAGGAAGTCGTCAATGCTGCGATTCAGGAGGATGTACAGGGAATCGCAATTTCGTCCTATCAGGGAGGACATGTTGAATATTTCAAATACATGTACGACCTTTTAAAAGAAAGAGGAGCTTCTCATATCCGCATTTATGGCGGGGGTGGGGGAGTCATAATCCCACGTGAAATCAAGGAGCTGCACGAATACGGGATTGCCCGCATCTTTTCACCAGAAGACGGTCGAAAGCATGGTCTTCAAGGAATGATCAACAACATGATTGAAGAGTGTGATTTCCCGACGATCAAGGGAAACGTGAATCAAGAGGTTGAAAAGCTTTCGACTGGAAATGTGAACACGGTTTCGAAGCTGATTTCACTTGCCGAGTATCAAGTCGGAGCGAATGAAGAAGTGGCAGCGACAGTACAAACCGTTTTTTCTGAAATAAAGAACTTAGCGAAAAAAGTACCTGTTCTAGGGATCACTGGAACGGGTGGAGCAGGGAAGAGTTCTTTGACGGATGAGCTGATCCGTCGTTTTATCAACGAGCTTCCTGAAAAGAAGATCGCGATACTATCCATCGATCCTACGAAACAAAAAACAGGCGGAGCCCTTCTTGGGGACCGCATTCGTATGAACGCCATCTTCAATCCTCGCGTCTATATGCGAAGTCTTGCTACCCGTGGGTCGAAAACAGAGCTTTCACTGGCCATCAAGGATGCCATCAATGTTGTCAAAGCGGCAGGCTATGACCTGATCGTCGTTGAAACGAGCGGGATCGGTCAGGGGGATGCGGAAATCGCTGAAATCTGTGATATGTCCATGTATGTCATGACAAGTGAGTTCGGTGCTCCGTCCCAGCTTGAGAAAATCGATATGATTGATTTTGCCGACCTAATTGTCATCAATAAATTTGAGCGCAAAGGCTCAGAGGATGCAAGACGCCAGGTCCAAAAGCAGTATCAGCGCAGCCACTTGCTTTTTGATAAAGACTTAGATGACATGCCGGTATACGGAACGATCGCCAGTCAGTTCAACGATCCAGGTACGAATGCATTATTTGCTGCGATCGTGGAAACCGTGAACAATAAAATGGAACTGGATTGGAAAACAAGCTTCTCCAAAGACGTGGATGTGGAAAAGCAAAACGTCATCATTCCAAACAATCGCCGTTACTATCTGCGTGAGATTGCGGAAACGGTCCGGAACTATCATAAAAAAGCCGAGGAGCAGGTGAACCTTGCCCGCAGATTGTTCCAATTGGAAGGAGCAATCGAAGCCGTTAACGAAAAGGAAACGAATGATGGGGTCGTCACATCCCTTCAGACGTTGAAAGAAGAACTCGAAAACAAGTTAACAGCTGAGTCGAAACAGATTTTACAAAAATGGGATGGGTTAAAAGAGACCTACAGCAAAGATCAATTCATCACAAAAATCCGTGATAAAGAAATCGTCACTGAATTAAAGACAAAGAGCTTATCGGGACTTAATATTCCGAAGGTGGCCCTTCCAAAATACAAAGACTACGGACAGATTCTGGATTGGGTATACAAAGAGAATGTTCCAGGATCGTTCCCATACACAGCAGGAGTGTTTCCTTTTAAACGAAAAGGGGAAGATCCGAAGCGTCAGTTTGCCGGAGAAGGCACACCTGAACGGACGAATCGCCGTTTCCATTATCTATCTAAGGATGATGATGCGAAACGCCTGAGTACAGCCTTTGACTCTGTAACATTATACGGTGAAGATCCGGATCACCGCCCTGACATATACGGAAAAGTCGGGGAGAGCGGAGTGAGCATCTGTACACTTGAAGACATGAAGAAGCTATACGCTGGCTTTGATCTATGTGCGCCTTCTACGTCGGTATCTATGACGATCAATGGTCCGGCACCGATCATCCTTGCCATGTATATGAATACGGCGATCGATCAGCAGATCCGCATGAAAGAAGAAGAGCTTAACCGTGTACTGACGGTGGAAGAATATATTGAAGTGAAAGAACAAACCCTTCAAGTCGTCCGTGGTACGGTGCAGGCAGATATTTTAAAAGAAGATCAAGGACAAAATACTTGTATCTTCTCGACTGAATTTGCTCTTCGCATGATGGGTGACATCCAGCAGTACTTCATCGATCATAAAGTACGAAACTATTACTCTGTATCGATTTCCGGCTACCATATTGCAGAAGCGGGAGCCAATCCGATTTCACAGCTTGCCTTCACATTGGCGAACGGGTTTACTTACGTTGAATACTATTTAAGTCGCGGAATGGACATCAATGCGTTTGCACCAAACTTATCGTTCTTCTTCTCGAATGGTCTGGACCCCGAGTATACAGTGATCGGCCGTGTGGCTCGTCGCATTTGGTCAACGGTGATGCGTGATAAATACGGCGCAAATGAGAGAAGTCAAAAGTTGAAGTATCATATTCAAACATCGGGCCGCTCTCTTCATGCCCAGGAGATTGACTTTAACGATATCCGTACTACACTTCAAGCCTTGATGGCCCTGCAGGATAACTGTAACTCCCTGCATACCAATGCCTATGATGAAGCTATCACGACACCTACAGAGGAATCGGTCCGCCGTGCCATGGCAATTCAGATGATCATTACGAAAGAACACGGATTATCGAAAAATGAAAATCCGCTTCAAGGATCGTTCATCGCAGAAGAACTGACCGATCTAGTGGAGGAAATGGTTCTGACAGAATTTGATCGCCTAAATGATCGAGGCGGTGTACTCGGATCGATGGAAACCCAGTATCAACGAGGGAAAATCCAAGAGGAATCCATGTACTACGAAATGAAAAAGCATTCCGGGGAACTTCCGATCGTGGGAGTGAACACGTACCTGAATCCAACTCCACCTTCAGAGGAACAAATGGACAGCATGGAACTTGCACGTGCAACGAAGGAAGAAAAAGAAACACAAATTCAAAATCTGCAAGACTTCCAATCACAGCACAAAGATCAATCCGAAGAAGCCCTGATCCGCTTAAAACAAGCAGCCGTAGGCGGAGGAAACATCTTTGAAGAACTGATGGAAACGGTGAAAGTAGCCAGTCTTGGCCAAATTACACGCTCCCTATATGAGGTTGGCGGGCAGTACCGTCGAAATATGTAACAACCAAGAAGAAGATGAGACTACTGTGGGGATGCAGTGGTCTCTTTTTCTAATTGGGCATATTCATAGGTGCGAGGAGTCTCACCGCCCACCCCGCGGAAAGCGAGCATCCTGGACAACGCATGTCTGTTGAAAAATGATAAAAGTAAACCCAACAAGTTTAAAAAGTCCAAAAACAGTCTATCCTTTAAACAAAATCAACCAATTTTTAACACGATCTTAATAGTAGTCGGGTATCATTTCCTATATAATGAGAATTGTCAGATAAGTGAGAGGGTAAGAACGATATATACGTTTGGATGTGAGACTGTGAAGACTATTTTTCGTTATATACTATTAACCATCATCATATTTGCTGCAGTACTTCTATATCACTTGCAATTAGGAGCGATTCCTTTTTTTCTACTCTCTTTCTATCTTTTCTATGAAGCGTTCCGTGTGATTCGAAACGGTGAAAAAGAAGAGAAATGGGAAAGTGGCAGATCCTCCTGACACCTGTTGTGAAAAAAATGCAAGAAAAACCAGATAGGTATAGCATAAAGTCTTTTCTATTGTTTATAATGATGAATATGGTTAAAATTGATAATGGAGAATTTTTGCCCTTTTTTACTCTACTTAGTAGAGTGTGAAATAGAGAAAGGAAGTGCGTTAATTGAGTCTTAAGCAGTTATCCAAAGAAGAATTACGTCAAACATCATTCATTGAGTTGGCACATGAGATTTTAACAGAGAAAAAGAAAGCGATGCCTTTCGAAGACGTAGTCAAAGAAATTAAAGGTTTGCTTGGAATCTCTGAAAAAGAGGTTCGCAGCCGCTTACTTCAATTCTACACGGATCTTAATGTCGAGGGACGTTTTATTGCCATGGGCGATAACAGTTGGGGATTAAGAGAATGGTATCCGGTGGATCAAATCGAGGAAGAAACCGTTCCAACGATGAAATCCAGCAAAAAGAAAAAAGCGAAGAAGAAAGACGATGAAGATTTAGATCTTGAAGATTTCGAGGATCTGGACGATGAAGATCTTGATTATGATGATCTTGATGACACGGACGATGACGATGATCTGACAGATGACGACGATGTAGATGCCGTTGACGCCGATGCAGATGAAGATCTGGACATCGATGAAGACGAGGAAGAACTTGAAATCGATGAATTCGATGAAGACGAAAACGAAGAAGAAGAAGATCTTGATGAGGAAAAGGACGATAAATAAACTTTAATTCTTATAAGGATCAGACGAACCTATCAAAAGGAGGCTTTTTGCCTTTTTGATAGGTTTTTTTATGGTCTCGAGCCTTGTGCATCAGGTGATACTATTGATTGAAAATTCCCTCATCATTCTATGCTTGACTTCTTTCTTTGAGGAAGGTAGTATTTTATTTGGGCTCCTTAAAAAAGGACGAATTACGTATACAACGCTCCCCTTACATGTTTGTAAGTGGGGCTTTTTTTATTTTATAAGAAGTAAGCTTTGACGTAATAGGGTATTGTCTATTCCTTTATGTGTGGCGGATCGATTCTTTAAGACCCCTTACATTTTTATGTATATTGATAATAAGAGGCTGTCTTTTAGCTGGTTTATGCAGATGAATTTATTTTAAGAGAATGGACTTGTCCTTCTTTGAACAAGATAAATTCATGACATACCTACATAGGAGACACCCTCTACTTTTTTTGAACCAAACTTACTTTGAAGGGGGACATATACATGACTAAGTATATTTTCGTAACAGGCGGCGTAGTGTCGTCACTAGGGAAAGGGATCACAGCAGCGTCCCTTGGAAGACTATTGAAAAACCGTGGAGTGAGTGTCACGATCCAGAAGTTCGATCCATACATCAATTTGGATCCGGGAACAATGAGTCCCTATCAGCACGGTGAAGTGTTCGTAACAGATGATGGTGCGGAAACGGATCTTGACTTAGGTCACTATGAGCGTTTCGTTGATATTAACCTAACGAAATACAGCTCTGTCACAACGGGGAAAATCTATTCAACTGTACTGAAAAAAGAACGTCGTGGTGATTATCTTGGTGGTACTGTACAAGTTATTCCACACATCACAAACGAAATCAAAGAACGCGTATACCGCGCTGGACGTGAGACGAATTCAGATGTCGTGATCACGGAAATCGGTGGAACGGTAGGGGATATCGAATCTCTGCCATTCCTTGAAGCGATTCGCCAGATCAAAAGCGACGTAGGCCGTGACAATGTGATGTACATCCACTGTACTCTTGTACCTTACATCAAAGCAGCGGGTGAAATGAAAACGAAACCGACTCAGCACAGCGTAAAAGAGCTTCGCAGTCTTGGTATCCAGCCAAATGTCATCGTTGTACGTACAGAAATGCCAATGACTCAGGACATGAAAGACAAAATCGCGTTATTCTGTGATATCGATAAACATGCTGTAATCGAAGCAATGGACGCAGACACACTATACTCTATACCACTTGCGCTTCAGGATCAAAAGCTTGATGAAATCACATGTCAGCATTTAAAGCTGAACTGCCATGAAGCAGATATGACCGAGTGGAATGAGCTTGTTGATCGTGTGAAAAATCTTTCCCGTAAAACAACGATCGCCCTCGTAGGGAAATATGTTGAATTACAAGATGCGTATATCTCAGTAGTGGAAGCCCTTCGTCACGCCGGATATCATTTCGATAGTGACATTGAAGTAAGATGGTTGAACTCTGAGCTTGTCGACAAAGAAAACGTAGCAGAAAAACTGGCAGACGTAGATGGAATCCTTGTACCAGGCGGTTTCGGTGACCGTGGGGTAGAGGGGAAAATCGCTGCGACTCAATATGCCCGTGAAAACAAGATTCCTTTCCTTGGAATCTGCCTTGGAATGCAGCTTGCGTCTGTAGAATATGCACGTAATGTCCTTGGATTGGATGGAGCTCACTCTGCGGAGTTGAACCCTGATACACCATACCCGGTCATCGACCTGTTACCGGAACAAAAGGACATCGAAGACCTTGGCGGGACACTGCGCCTTGGACTATACCCATGTAAGCTGACAAAAGGTTCAAAAGCCTATGCAGCTTATGATGGAGAAGTGGTTTACGAGCGTCACCGTCACCGCTTCGAATTCAACAATCACTACCGCGAGCAAATGGAAAAAGCCGGCTTCATCTTCTCAGGCACTAGTCCTGATGGCCGTCTTGTGGAAATCATCGAGCTAAGCGACCACCCATGGTTCGTCGCGTCTCAATTCCACCCTGAATTCACATCACGCCCGACACGCCCGCAGCCTCTATTTAGAGACTTCGTGGAAGCATCACTGGCGTATGGTGAGAAATAAGATTTGATTTTGGAACTGCTCTCCCTGGTTTGGGAGGGCGGTTTTTTTGTTTTATAGGGTGCGGAATTTGTCGACGGGTAGGAAATGGATGCTTTGAGCGGGAAGTATACACTTATGATGGCTGGTTAGAGTCATGAAATGGGTGTGGGTGGCTGTTTTTTAAGGGGAATTGGAGTTTATCGACAGTTATTGAGATTTATCAACCGAAATTCAAATTTATCGACCGTTAATCGGATTTATCAACCGTATTTTCAATATATCAACCTAATTTTCAGGCGACCGTTCTACAACTAACGACAAATTTCGCGATTCTCCTCCTTACTCCCATCTAGAAAATTCCCTAAAAAGAATATTGACAATATTCCCACATATCGTTAACATATCGTTTATAGCGCATGCGAACTATACCAAATTTCATAATCTCTTATAAAGAGTTGGCAGAGGGACTGGCCCGATGACGCCCGGCAACCTACCGTACACACGGAAAGGTGCTAAGACCTGCAGGAAGAATTTCCTGAGTGATAAGAGTACGTTTATTTATACATAAACCTCTTTTCTCTTGGGAAAAGGGGTTTTTTTATTTGAAAAATTGAGGCATATCACCTCGGGAGGAGAAAAGAAAGATGAAAAAAACGACATCATTACTCGTATTACTCGTACTTATTTTCAGTTTAGCAGCTTGTCAGCCAAAGGTATCCCAGGAGGCTGGCGCGGAGAGTGGAGAAAAGAAGGAAGCGACTTCTGATCATCCATTAGCCAATAAAAAGATCGCACTTATTATGCAAATCAATTTAGGGACATTTTCCGCTCAATACATAGAAGGTGTCAAAGAGCAGGTAGAGAAGTTTGGTGGAAAGGTTCAAGTATTTACGTCTGAAGGAGACCTGGCAAAAATGTCTTCTAACCTGGATGCAGCCATCAATCAAAAGTTTGATGGGATCCTCATCGATCATGGGACGAAAGAAGCACTGCAATCAGGAGTAGAAAAGGCGAAGGAACAAAACATTCCGGTTGTCGTGTTTGATGCGGATGTTGCTTCAGAAGAGGTGACGGTGCTCGAACAGGGGGACCAGCAAATGGCGGAACAAACCTTGACGAAGCTTTCAGATGAGCTTGGCGGCAAAGGTGAAATCGTGAAGATTTGGGTTGCAGGCTTTGCCCCGATGGAAAGACGCCAAGTAGCCTATCAGGATTTTTTAGAAAAAAATCCTGATATTAAAGAGGTGGCAGCCTTTGGAGCGGCTACTCAGAATACGGCACTGGATACCCAGGCTCAAATGGAGGCGATTTTGAAACAGTACCCGAATAAAGGTGACATCGATGCTGTCTGGGCTGCTTGGGATGAATTTGCGAAAGGCGCCGTACGGGCAATCGAAGCAGCAGGGAGAGATGAAATCAAAGTATATGGAATCGACATGAGTGATGAAGACCTGCAAATTATTCAAAAAGATGGAAGCCCGTGGGTAGCATCGGCAGCTGTCGACCCGAAAGATATTGGCCGCGTGCAGGTCCGTTTCTTATATCAGAAGCTTAATGGGGAAGAAACGCCTGAGAAAGTAAAGCTTGAGCCGGTATTTATTGAAAAGGAAGCATTGCCTGAAGAAACGATCACGACAGATCAATTACACAAGCATGTTGAGGGCTGGGGAGCAAGTGAACAAGGTTATACAGATGAATTGAAAAAGCTTGAAGGATCGTTTACAGAGTAGAAAGGAGTTAGAAGCGATGACGTCTCCACTGTTAGAAATGATTGATATCAATAAAACCTTCTCAGGAGTGAAAGCCCTAAAGACTGCAAGCTTCGATGTGAAAGAGGGAGAGGTTCATGCTCTGTTGGGGGCGAATGGTGCAGGTAAAAGTACGCTGATGAAGATTTTATCAGGAGCCTATGTGCAGGACAGCGGAGACATCATCCTTCACTCCGGGAAAAGAGACTATCAACCTCCGAAAGAAGCGAAGGAGCATGGCATTCATTGCGTATATCAGGAGGTGGACACTGCCATTGTCCCTGAACTTTCTGTAGCAGAAAATATCGTCCTTGATCAATTCTCACAAAAAGGCTCCTTCTTTATTACCAAAAAGTCATTAAAGAAAGAAGCGTTGGAAGCGCTCAGACGAATTGGGGCAGAAGCAATACCCCTCGGGCAGCCTGCGTCACACTTAAGTCTCGCTGAAAAGCAGTTGGTGCTCATTGCCAGGAGTCTGCTTCAAAAAGCGAAAGTATTGATTTTAGATGAACCAACGGCACCTTTAAGTTCTTCTGAGACGGAAAAATTATTCCATGTCATAGAAGATTTAAAGAAAGAGAGAGTAGGGATCATCTTCATCTCTCACAGGCTCCCTGAAGTATTTCAGCTTTCCGATCGCATCACAGTCATGAGAGATGGGGAGACGGTGGGAACGTACGGAACACACCAAACAACCTCTCAGAAGATCATAGAAGCCATGCTCGGAGGAACCTATAGAGAAGAGTTTCAGAAAAAAAGGCTGCCAATCGGCGAAACGCTTTACGAAGTGAGAGGGCTGGAAGACCGAGAAAAGGTGAAGGATATCCATTTATCCGTCAAGGCAGGAGAAGTAGTCGGAGTGGTCGGACTTGTGGGAGCGGGAAAAACCGAGCTTGCTAAAGCCTTATTTGGAGCCTCACAAGTAGAATCGGGTGACCATTTTCTGAAAGGAAAGAAGTTCAGAATTCATTCTCCACGAGATGCGGTTCAGAATGGCTTGGCACTTGTTCCGGAAGAAAGACGAAAAGAAGGATTGTTTATTCATGAATCCGTTCAGCATAACCTGAGCTTCCCTTCTTTAAGAAGAGTCTCCAACTGGTTATGGATCAATAGGAGAAAAGAACGTGAGCTGGCTCGTGAAAAAATCCGATCCCTTGGAATTAAAACCGCTCATGAAGGAATCCAAGCCAACTTTTTAAGTGGGGGAAATCAGCAAAAGGTTTCAATCGGAAAATGGCTATCAGATGAAGCTTCGGTGTTTTTATTTGATGAACCGACGAAGGGTGTGGACGTGGGAGCGAAGAAGGAGATCTTCTCCCTGATTCAATCCCTTGCAGAAAAAGAGAAGGGCATTCTCTACTTTTCCTGCGAAATACAAGAAATTCTGGCGATCTCGGACCGCATTCTCGTCATGTATGATGGCCGGATTGTCAAAGAACTGACAAAAGAAGAAGCAACTCAAGAATTCATATTGTTTTATGCTTCAGGAGGGATCCAAACGCATGAAAGGCAAGATACTCGACTTACTATTTAAATACGGAGCCATTTGTTTGATGGTTGCCATTCTTATATTTTTCAGCATATATAACCCATTTTTCTTCACATATGGAAATCTATCAGACATTCTCCGCTCGATTTCCATCGTCACATTGGTCGCCATTGGGGTCACCTTTACCCTTGTCGTGGATGGCTTTGATTTATCAGTGGGATCGACGGTATCCCTGTCTACCGTTATGACGGCTTCTTTGATGGTCTGGTATGAAGCTCCGTTGTGGATCGTGCTCCTGGTTCCATTATTGGTGGGAGCGGGAGTCGGGTTATTCAATTCGTTATTGATCGTGAAGTTTGGCATTCCGGATTTGCTTGCTACATTAGGGGCCATGTATATCATTTCAGGTGTTCACCGAACGTATACAGAAGGATACTCGATCTACAATAATATGCCGATGACTACTGGTGGGACGGCCCCGGGGGAATTTTCCGAAGCGTTCCTCTGGATTGGCCAGGGAAAGTGGCTCGGATTGCCGGTACCGGTATGGATCATGCTCGTGTTGGTCGGAATCGTCTATGTGATCATGCATTTCACGAGGTGGGGACGCATTTTGTATATGACAGGAGGCAATGAGGAAGCGTCACGATTATCAGGTGTCAGAGTGACGAGGGTGAAATTAATTGCCTACGTTCTCTCAGGTATATTCGCATCGATTGGAGGAATCCTGTTCACGGCCCGGGTCGGGTCAGGACAGATGGATGCCGGTGCCCCTCTCCTGATGGAAGCAGTCGCCGCTGTGTTTGTCGGCTTTTCCGTCTTGGGGGCAGGAAAACCAAATATCCTCGGAACCTTCTTTGGAGCAGCCTTAATCGGAGTCCTGCTGAATGGATTGACGATGATGAATCTACCATACTATGCATTTGAAATTATTAAAGGAAGCGTATTGGTTTTGGCACTGGCAGTGACGTATGTGCATGCCAGGAAGGTGCGTGGGGCTTGAGGCTGTTCAAGGGGGAGTCGCCTTTTGGGGCTCTCCTTTTTAATGTGGGAATATGAGCAGGTGGCATAGAAAAGATATCAACCGTTATCAGGAATTATCAACCAACATTCTAATATATCGACCTTTATATCGTTTTATCAACCGTTCTTTCATTATATCAACCGTATTTTCAAGATATCGACCGTTCTACAATAAACGACATATTTCACGGACGTAACTAAGAACAAATCCAATAAAAAAACCCATCCCCAACCAGGAACGGGCCAATTCTATATCCATCTCTTACTCCTCATATTCCTCCAACATCTCTCGGATCACAAACCCCAAGGCGAAATAGAGATAAAGCGCGGCCATGCTGGAAGGGAAGCTCACACGCTCACCGATTTCATCACCAGGCAGCATGCCCTTGATCACTTTCGTATCTAAGTGAACATCGGCTAAGTCCACCAGATTCTCTTCACCCTCCATCAATCCAGAGACAGCCACGAATGGCACACCTTCACCAGCCAACTTTTTCCCTAATTTCACAGCATCCTCATCCGTAGAAAACCGGCTGACGACTAATACACGATCAGCTTCCGTCAGCCGGGTAGAACCATCGTATCTTTTAGCGGAAGGAAGAGGTTCAGCACCAAACATAGCCTCGGCTGTGACAGCTTCCATTTCCCCATAGCCCTTAATGTAGATATTTCCTTGTCCGATGGCGGCTTGGGCCAGCAGGCGGGCACCGTCTTCGATTTCGAATTCCTGCTTATCATAAATGCGTTTGAACAGTCCAGTTAACTGTGTCGTGAACATTTTTATCATGGAATAAACTCTCCTTACATATTTAGCTTCGACATTTGTCATCGTAACGCTTATTATAAAGGGGAAAAAGGTGTTAAGTAAAATCTTGATAAGAAGCAGGATTTTTTACAGTAAAAAGAGAATTAGTAATAAATATACAATTATTAGCCGGTTATTTAGTGTAGTAATACATAATTTACTTTAATATGAAGGGGATTGGGATGGATGAACGAGAAAATTCTTATTGTAGACGATCAATTTGGTATTAGAATTCTATTAAATGAAGTGTTACAAAAGGAAGGCTACCAAACATTTCAGGCAGCGAACGGTATCCAGGCTCTTGAAATTGTAGATAAGCATTCCCCTGATTTGGTTTTGCTGGATATGAAGATTCCGGGTATGGATGGGATCGAAATTTTAAAGAGAATGAAACAGAAGGATGCAGATATCCGCGTCATTATTATGACTGCGTACGGAGAACTGGACATGATTCAGGAAGCAAAGGATTTGGGAGCGCTTACTCACTTTGCGAAACCGTTTGATATCGATGACATCAGGCAGGCTGTGAAACAATATATTCCAGCTTAATAGTATTATTTGAATAGTGAAAATAGTAGTATTTTTATCAAATCGCCTCTGCAGTTGGTAAAATCAATTCTGTTTTGGTATGATACAAGTGAAATTGTAAACAATGTCACATGGTGCTATAAATAACACCGCCATTTCTACTAGAATGGTTCACTGACTGAATAAAAGGAGGAAATTACTATGCCTTTAGTTTCAATGAAAGACATGCTAATTCAAGCAAAAGAAAACAGCTATGCAGTAGGTCAATTCAACCTGAATAACCTTGAGTTCACTCAAGCGATCCTACAAGCTGCTGAAGAAGAAAAATCACCTGTCATCCTTGGTGTTTCTGAAGGGGCAGCACGTTACATGAGCGGCTTCAAAACAGTTGTGAAAATGGTCGAAGGTCTTATGGAAGACTTAAAAATCACAGTACCTGTTGCGATTCACTTAGACCACGGTTCAAGCTATGATAAATGTAAAGAAGCAATCGATGCAGGATTCACTTCTGTCATGATCGACGCTTCTCACGGTCCTTTCGAGGAGAACATTGAAATCACTTCTAAAGTGGTTGAATATGCTCACTCTAAAGGTGTTTCTGTTGAAGCCGAGCTTGGAACTGTTGGTGGACAAGAGGATGACGTAGTAGCAGATGGCGTTATCTATGCAGATCCTAAAGAATGTCAAGAATTAGTAGAGCGTACTGGTATCGATACTCTTGCACCTGCTCTTGGTTCTGTTCACGGTCCTTACAAAGGTGAACCAAATCTTGGATTCAAAGAAATGGAAGAAATCGGTGCGGCGACTGGAGTACCTCTAGTACTTCACGGTGGTACTGGAATTCCGACAAAAGACATCCAAAAAGCGATTTCTTACGGAACAGCGAAAATCAACGTAAACACTGAAAACCAAATTGCTTCTGCTAAAGCAGTACGTGAAGTACTTGCAGCTGACACAGAAGTATATGATCCACGTAAATACATGGGTCCGGCACGTGAAGCGATCAAAACGACAGTTGCTGGCAAAATGCGCGAATTTGGTTCTTCTAACCAAGCTAAATAAATAGGTAATGTTTGGAAAGTTCTTCATGATAGATTACATGCTTTCCGAATGTGGTAGAAAAAGAATGAAACTGTAGAACGGGACTGGCACCAGGAGAGGGTTGATACCTTTTGGGTCAGTCCCTTCCGTTCATTAAAAGATGATTGAAAATTTTGTCGAAAAAGGGGTAGAGATCATGAAGTTTTTCATAGATACAGCAAACATGAGTGAAATTCAAGAAGCATTTGAATGGGGTATTCTTTCAGGAGTGACAACGAATCCGTCGCTTGTAGCGAAAGAAAAAAACGTAACATTTGAAGATCGTTTAAAAGAAATCACAGATTTAGTCCCTGGTTCTGTAAGCGCTGAAGTCATCGCGACAGACGCTGAGGGAATGATCAAAGAGGGTAGGGAGCTTGCGAAAATCGCGCCTAATATCACAGTGAAGCTTCCGATGACTCCGGATGGCTTGAAAGCGACATCTACTTTTGCTAAAGAAGGAATTAAGACAAATGTCACGCTGATTTTCAGTGCGAACCAGGCGCTTTTAGCGGCTCGTGCTGGAGCGACGTATGTTTCGCCTTTTTTAGGAAGATTAGATGATATCGGTCATGATGGTCTTGAACTTGTATCCAAAATCGCTGAAATCTTTGCGATTCACGGCCTGGAAACAGAAATCATCGCGGCATCGACCCGTCATCCACAGCATATTACAGAAGCTGCCTTAAGAGGTGCTCATATTGCGACAGTTCCTCTAAAAGTGTTAAAGCAATTGTTCCAGCATCCCCTTACGGATAAAGGGATCGATGCATTCCTGAATGATTGGAACAACCGCTAGACTTAAGTCAATCGGTCTAAGCCAAAAAAAATTCGTTTATCCTATACATGTTTTGACGAATTATGTCTACACTAGTAGACAATACTTCTTAGAACGTCTTCTTTTGGAAAAATAATCCTTTTTGTTTTTGGTGTGCGGAGTCTGACAGCCATTGGGGCTTCCTCATCAATGAACAGTGGAAGGGAGTTTAATATGGAAAAGCTAAAAATTGCAGGAGGTTATCCCCTTGAAGGAACCATTAAAGTCAGTGGGGCCAAGAATAGTGCGGTAGCCTTGATCCCGGCAACCATTCTTGCTGATTCACCAGTCACAATCGAAGGGTTACCAGACATCTCTGATGTGCGGACACTGAAAGATCTATTAGAAGAGATCGGTGGTTCCGTCAAGTTGGAAGATGGGGATATGAGTGTAGATCCAAGTCAAATGGTGTCCATGCCTTTACCAAGCGGGAAGGTGAAAAAGCTTCGTGCTTCTTATTATTTAATGGGAGCGATGCTTGGACGATTCAAAAAAGCGGTCATCGGATTACCAGGTGGATGTCACCTTGGTCCACGTCCGATTGATCAACACATTAAAGGCTTCGAGGCTCTCGGAGCAGAAGTGACGAATGAACAGGGTGCGATTTATTTACGTGCCGATGAATTAAGGGGTGCACGTATTTACCTGGATGTCGTCAGTGTAGGAGCAACGATCAACATCATGCTTGCCGCTGTACGCGCAAAAGGCAGGACGATCATTGAAAATGCTGCAAAAGAACCTGAGATCATTGACGTAGCTACATTACTAAGTAATATGGGTGCGAAGATCAAAGGGGCAGGAACGGATGTGATCCGCATTGATGGTGTAGACGAGCTTCACGGCTGCCGTCACACAATCATTCCTGACCGCATTGAAGCAGGAACGTTCATGATTCTTGCAGCAGCAGTCGGTAAAGGCGTGCTTGTTGACAACGTTATCCCATTACATATGGAATCGGTCATTGCCAAGCTCCGTGAAATGGGCGTCCCTGTTGAAACAAACGATGACCAGATCTTCATCGGCAGAGCGGACAAGCTCAAATCCGTTGATGTGAAAACATTGGTGTATCCAGGATTCCCGACAGATCTGCAGCAGCCGTTTACCACGTTATTAAACCGGGCAGACGGTTCTGCTGTCGTAACGGATACCATCTATTCAGCCCGCTTCAAGCATATCGATGAACTTAGGAGAATGAATGCGACGATCAAGGTAGAAGGTCGCTCGGCCATCGTCAATGGATCTGTACAATTACAAGGTGCCAAAGTGAAAGCAAGTGACCTGCGCGCAGGAGCGGCTCTTGTCATCGCTGGTTTAATGGCAGAAGGTGTGACAGAAGTAACCGGCCTTGAGCATATCGATCGCGGATACAGCGACCTGGTTGCCAAGCTTGAAGGCCTAGGAGCGACGATCTGGCGTGAAAAGATGTCAGCGGAAGAGCTGGAGCAGATGAAATCCTAGTTTCGTAAAACTATATTATAGTTTTTTCGAAAGATGGTTGTTTTACTTAAGTTTAAGGTAAACTAAGTTGATTGGAACGGAAGGGTGCTCGACTCCTGCGGGAATAGCGGAACAGTACGAAAAGCGGAAGGGCTTTGACTAGGGGCAACAAGCATAAGACGAATCTGTCTTAAAGGCGCTTTTTGCTTTTTGGCAGAAATTGGCTTATGACCTCGAGCTCCTAAGCCCTGTAGCTGGACAGGTGAGACCCCGCAGGGCGAAGCCCGAGGAGGCTCACCGCCCGCCCCGCGGAAAGCGAGCACCCTGGAGTGGAAATCAACAACTACTCGCTTTTTGTTAATTTCCTTAAATATTTCCAATATGACTAGTTCTTTTTAAACTAGATGAACTATTGTGTCCTACTTTTTTCGAAAAAAAGTCTCTCTAATCGTTTCAATGTGTTACAATAAATCTGTTAATATGTTATACAATTCAAGATTATTGTAAAACAAAAGGGAATACGGGAGGCTATATACATGGAAAGAAGTTTATCAATGGAGCTTGTTAGAGTAACAGAAGGGGCTGCCCTTGCATCAGCTCGCTGGATGGGGCGCGGTAAGAAGGATGAAGCAGATGATGCTGCAACCTCTGCCATGCGCGATGTATTCGATACAGTACCGATGAAGGGAACAGTTGTCATCGGTGAAGGTGAAATGGATGAAGCTCCAATGCTTTATATCGGTGAGAAACTAGGGACAGGCTATGGTCCACGTGTAGATGTGGCTGTCGATCCGTTAGAAGGAACGAATATCGTTGCTTCTGGAGGCTGGAATGCACTGGCGGTATTAGCGGTGGCAGACCACGGAAACCTACTGAACGCACCGGATATGTATATGGATAAAATCGCAGTTGGGCCAGAAGCGGTTGGAGAAATTGATATTAATGCTTCTGTTATCGATAATTTAAAAGCAGTGGCAAAAGCAAAGAACAAGGACATCGAAGACGTAGTTGCAACTGTCTTAAATCGTCCTCGTCATGAGCATATCGTCCAACAGCTGAGAGAAGCGGGAGCCCGTATCAAACTGATCAATGATGGTGACGTAGCGGGAGCTATGAACACGGCATTTGATCATACGGGTGTGGATATTTTATTCGGATCCGGTGGCGCTCCAGAGGGAGTACTTGCTGCCGTTGCGTTGAAATGCTTAGGTGGAGAAATTCAAGGAAAGCTTCTACCACAGAACGATGCCGAACTGCAACGCTGTATCAGCATGGGGTTAGACGTGGACAAGATCCTTCGAATGGAAGACCTCGTATGCGGTGACGATGCGATCTTTGCGGCAACAGGTGTAACGGACGGGGAACTGTTAAGAGGTATTCAGCTTAAAGGGACATACGGATTGACTCATTCTGTCGTTATGCGTGCCAAATCGGGTACTGTTCGCTTCATAGACGGCCGCCACAGTCTTCAGAAAAAACCAAACCTGGTCATGAAATAATAATAGATATAAGTAACACAGAGAGAGAAACCAACTCTTCTTAATAAGAGATGAGGGATGGGCAGAGTGTCTTACCATTTCTGCCCATGACCACTCTTATCACTCACTTTTTTTCTTCATAGGTGAAAAAATGCTGCCTATCTACAAAATTACCTTCCTTTTTTTACCCAGTCATTGATTCTTGATTAAAAGTATGGTTACAATAGATAAGGTTTTTATCTTCAGCATTTTTTCTATTAGTTTATGCTTCAACTTATTTCTTCATTTTTAGAAAAATCTACCCTTCTTTTTTTATATTTTAGGTAGGACAAATTAATAAAGCGTGGTGTCATGATGGAAGAGTTAACAATCTCTAGCTTAGAAAATATGAAGCTAAAAGAGCTTTACGAGCTAGCCAAACAATATAAAGTTTCTTATTATAGTAAATTAACAAAAAAAGAATTGATTTTCGCGATCCTTAAAGTTCGTGCAGAACAAGAAGGCTTCTTCTTTATGGAAGGGGTTCTTGAAATCATCCAATCAGAGGGATTCGGTTTCTTACGACCGATCAACTATTCTCCAAGCTCTGAGGATATTTATATTTCTGCGTCACAGATCCGCCGTTTCGACCTTCGTAACGGAGATAAGGTATCGGGAAAAGTGCGCCCTCCGAAGGAAAACGAGCGTTATTTCGGACTGCTTCATGTTGAAATGGTCAATGGGGAAGAGCCTGAATCTGCGAAAGAACGTGTTCATTTTCCAGGGCTGACGCCTTTATATCCTGACCGTCAAATGAAACTTGAAACAACACCAAATAAAATTTCCACACGCATCATGGATCTCATTGCGCCAGTCGGTTTTGGACAACGTGGATTAGTCGTAGCGCCACCTAAAGCAGGTAAGACGATGCTGATCAAAGAAATCGCGAACTCGATCACAACGAATCATCCTGAAGCGGAATTAATCATTCTTCTGATCGATGAGCGTCCAGAGGAAGTAACCGATATCGAACGTTCGGTAGAAGCAGAAGTTGTAAGCTCTACCTTTGATGAAGTGCCGGAAAACCACATTAAAGTGGCAGAACTCGTTCTTGAGCGCGCCATGCGTTTAGTGGAGCACAAGCGTGATGTCATTATCCTGATGGATAGTATCACTCGTTTAGCACGTGCTTATAACCTGGTCATCCCACCAAGTGGACGAACACTTTCCGGGGGGATTGATCCAGCGGCGTTCCACCGTCCGAAACGATTCTTTGGTGCTGCACGTAACATTGAAGAAGGCGGAAGCTTAACGGTTCTCGCAACGGCGTTAGTGGATACAGGATCCCGTATGGACGATGTAATTTATGAAGAGTTCAAAGGAACAGGGAACTTAGAACTTCATCTTGACCGTTCTCTTGCAGAAAGACGTATCTTCCCGGCCATCGACATCCGTCGTTCCGGAACTCGTCGAGAAGAACTTCTCATCAAACCGGATCATCTTGAAAAGCTATGGGCGATTCGCAAAGCGATGTCCGATCAGCCTGATTTCGCTGAGAAACTTATGCGCAAGCTGAAGCAATCGAAGACGAATGAAGAGTTTTTCAATGTATTGACAGAAGAATCGAAGAAGCGTTAATCTAGTGATCGATTGATTTTTTGAGGAGAGGTATGTCTGTAACTTCCAATTTTTCAGGTTGCAAATATCGCTTGTCCTTGTTATAATAGTGTCAATGTGTTTTAAAAAATGGATGTGGTAAGGGGCTGGCTATCAATCTCATGCTTATGCTCATATCACATATATCTTCGTAATAAATTACTCTGTTTCAGATGATTCAGGGCGGAAGGAGATGAAAGAAATGAAATCAGGAATTCATCCAAAGTACAACACGATCAAAGTTAGCTGTGCTTGCGGTAACGAATTTGAAACTGGTTCTGTAGCGGAAGAAATGCGCGTTGAGGTATGTTCTGAATGCCATCCATTCTACACAGGACGTCAGAAATTCGCTGACGCTGGTGGACGTGTTGACCGTTTCAACAAAAAATACGGTCTTAAAAATCAACAACAATAATGAAGAGCTGGAAGGTCATATCGAATTTCTTTGTGCGTAAGGCAGAAACGAATGAGATTGACACTTCTCTTCTATTAGAAAAACAGGCAAGGATCTTCATGCTTGCCTGTTTTTTATTCTCTTTAAAGCAAATGATTGTAGAAATAGAGGCAGTTCCAATTGAGCTGTGCCTCTTTTTTTCTGCCAAATTACTGAATTCTAAGCATTTTTCCCGTACATAAAGGAATGCTTTATACTAAAGAGTAGTCCGTTTTTACTAACAGTCAGGCTGTTTTATTATAGAATATTGCATAAGGAAGGAGAGGCGCTTTCGTGTATGTCATGAAACAAACGGGTTGGGTAGAAGTCATTTGCGGCAGTATGTTCTCGGGGAAATCCGAGGAACTGATCCGCCGGGTAAGACGCACTCAATTTGCTAAACAGGAAATTGCTGTGTATAAGCCAAAACTAGATAATCGCTATAGCGATGAGTCGGTTGTATCTCATAACGGTACCTCTGTCATCGCCAAAGCAGTCGAGGGTTCAAATGTGATCCTTGATGACCTGAATCCAGAGGTGGATGTCGTTGCTATTGATGAGGTTCAATTTTTTGACGAAGGCATTGTAGAGGTCGTCCAAAAATTAGCAAACAGTGGATATCGTGTCATCCTCGCAGGACTTGATCAGGATTTCCGTGGAGAACCATTCGGTCCAATGCCGGACTTAATGTCCATTGCCGAACAAGTGACAAAACTTCAAGCCGTTTGTGCAGTATGCGGCTCTCCCGCAAGTCGAACACAACGATTAATCAATGGCGAACCAGCTTGCTACGATGATCCTGTCATTCTGGTGGGCGCATCTGAAGCCTATGAGCCAAGATGCCGTCATCACCATGAAGTTCCGACTGGAATGAGCGTCACACCTGATATGGTGAAAGAAGTATAAATAATGAGTAGAAAACAAAGTCATGGGTTTGTGGCTTTGTTTTTTTTGTCTTTAGAGGTTCGGGATGTAAAGAAAATTCGATACGGATGCTTGATTATTTGAAAAGGGGCATAATTAATTAGAATCTCGCTTAATATATCCCAATAAGGCTTAATAATCTGAAATCCGGCATGAATATACTCCAAACCGGCTCGATAATCCCCACGTGGCAAGCATAAATAATAAAACCAACTAGAAATTGTTCCGAATAACTCATCAAACACCCGATTCCCGGCCGAAATAGACCATTTTAAGTTAAAAACCGCTTTTCTGCAGGCTCGCCTTACTCTTGTCATCTCTAATCAAGCTGCTTCGTTTTATGTGCATAAGCACTTTCCTGTGGGAAATCCTAAAAACAGGAGGTGTAAAAGCATGAAAAAACTAGTATTAGTTTTATCCTTTACGGTATTCTTCATTTTAATCACTGCGTGTGGAGTAAATCAGGAATCCGAATTCGGTATGCACGAGGATCAAAATGGAACACGATTCATTGATAATCGAAATGATGATCGAAACGATCGTCAAGATAGAAGCGTCAGAAATACGACAAATGATAACCCGAACTTTCCAAACCTGACGAACTCACCAGGCGCAACATCGACGACAATGGGTATGTATGAAGACAAAGCACGTGAGGTTGTGAGGGAGTATTCCAACTTCGAACCAGATGAAGTGTGGATCAATGGCGAACAAATGTGGGTGACGGCCCATACCCAAAATGAAATGAGTATGGCTGAGACCGATAAAGAAGAAGCGATGTTAAAAGAGAGACTAGAGAAAGCCATTCCAAAGTACGATGTAAATGTGAAAATCACCGAAAGATAAAAAAGTGCAAGCAGGTCTGGAAGTTGACCTGCTTGCCTTCTACATAAAATCCACCCGTTTATGCCTTCTGCCTATTCCCGATCTTCCTTGTATTTACATACACCATATAATATAATTAGACTGTTATGGACTAAAATTGAGGTGAATAGCTGTGTTCGATCGTTTACAAGCAGTGGAAGATCGCTATGATAAGTTAAATGAACTATTGAGTGATCCAGAAATTGTGAATGACCCAAAGAAGCTAAGAGATTATTCAAAAGAGCAATCAGACATCCAAGCAACGGTAGAAGCATATCGAGAATATAAAGAACTTACTGGGCAGTATAAAGACGCTAAGGCAATGCTGGATGATAAGCTTGATGCTGATATGCGTGAAATGGTGAAAGAAGAAGTTTCCGAGCTTGAAGAACAAATTGAAGCATTGGAAGCCCGTCTGAAAATATTATTGATCCCGAAAGACCCGAACGATGATAAGAACGTAATCATGGAGGTCCGTGGTGCTGCGGGTGGAGATGAAGCGGCCCTGTTTGCCGGTGACTTATACCGTATGTACAGCCGCTATGCAGAATCACAAGGTTGGAAGACCGAAGTGATGGAAGCGAACTCGACTGGCGTTGGTGGATATAAAGAAATCATCTTTATGATCAACGGAAATGGTGCATTCTCCAAAATGAAATACGAAAACGGGGCACACCGTGTGCAACGTGTACCTGAAACAGAATCAGGCGGACGTATTCATACGTCGACCGCAACGGTTGCCTGTCTTCCAGAAGCGGAAGAAGTCGAAGTGGATATTCACGACAAAGATATTCGTGTCGATACCTTCGCATCCAGTGGCCCGGGAGGACAAAGTGTAAATACAACCATGTCTGCTGTCCGTTTGACTCACATGCCGACAGGTGTAGTCGTGTCATGTCAGGATGAAAAGTCCCAAATCAAGAACAAAGAGAAGGCAATGAAAGTATTGCGTGCCCGCGTTTACGATAAATTCCAACGTGAAGTTCAAGCTGAATACGATGCAAACCGTAAATCAGCCGTTGGAACAGGTGACCGTTCAGAACGTATCCGTACGTACAATTTCCCACAAAACCGTGTTACGGATCACCGAATCGGATTGACGATTCAAAAGCTTGACCAAATTCTTGAAGGAAAGATGGATGAAGTCATCGATGCGTTAATCATCGAAGATCAATCCAAACTTCTTGAGAGACTGGAAGAATAATGACGTCTGTTACCATATTTGAAGCCCTAAAATGGGCTTCTTCTTTTTTAGTCGAAAATGGCCGTGATGAAAATGTGGGAGAAATCTATTTGCGGCATTTAGTAGGGATGTCACGTTCCCAACTGTTGGCTGAACAGCGGAGGTCCGTCCCTCAGGAAAAGTGGGAAGAATTCCAGAATGGCATTCGCCGGCATGTTGGTGGAGTGCCGATTCAGCATATTATTGGGGGTGAGGAGTTTTATGGTCGGGAGTTTGTGGTGAATGAGCATGTTTTGATTCCGAGACCTGAAACGGAAGAACTGATCTATTATGGCTTGCAGAAAATAAAGGGTCTGTTTGGTGTTGTGGACACTCCATTGCATGCTGCTGATGTTGGAACGGGGAGTGGAGCGATTTCGATTACGATGAAGCTTGAGGCGGATCGTTTGCCTCTTGATATGATGGCTGTGGATATTTCTCGTGAAGCGCTGGCTGTTGCCCGTGAAAATAGTAAGAGACTCGGAGCTGGGGTTCGCTTTTTTGAAGGAGACTTATTGCAGCCATTAATTGAAGAAGGCGTCAAGCTCGATATCCTTTTTTCGAATCCACCATATATTCCCCTGACAGATCGTGAAACGCTATCAGATGTAGTCGTTGATCATGAACCTGAGCTCGCTTTGTTTGGCGGGGAAGATGGCTATGATTTGTACAAGAGATTTATGGATGAACTGCCTTTGGTGATGAAGGAAAAATGTCTGATCGGTTTCGAAGTAGGAATCGGACAGGGGGAGACGGTTGCAGACCTGCTGCGGGAGACGTTTTGTGATGCAGAAGTGGAAGTCGTTCATGATATCAACGGGAAAGATCGAATGGTGTTTTGTGTAATAAAATAAGAATGTTGGCCCTCGATTCGTGTGATCGGGGGTGTTTTTTTGTGGAAAATGAAGTGTTTGGGATGAATTCGTGAGTTTTTAGGTTGGGTGGAAGGATCATTCCTGATTTATTTTCCTCACCCTCACTTTTATTTTCAACTTTCTCCCATATATTTTCAAAAATAGATTTTTATTTTCAATTCCCAGCGATTTGTTTTCAAAAAGGGGATTTTATTTTCAAAACAGGGTTTGGCAGAATTTCCTAACAAAAATGTTATTTTACTAGTTTAAGATTTCCCCTTTTTGACTAGACTGTTTTACTGAGGGGGAGAGGAAATGAAAACAAAACATACGGTTTTATTGTATATCTTGATTCTATCATTAGGAACGATTCTAAGTTTATATATACCGAAGCAGGAACTGGCGGCTCAGGAAACGATGGTGATTCCGGAAGAAGCGATTCGTCTTCGGATTCTGGCAAATAGTGATTTGGAGCAGGATCAAAATGTGAAGAGGCTCGTTCGTGATGAAGTGAATAAAGAGATTACCAATTGGGTAGCGACTCTTACATCGCAGGATGAAGCGAAAACAGTGATTCAAGCAGGCTTGCCACAGCTTCAGAAGATTGCAGAAGAGGTTGTCGCTGAGCAAGGCTTGGATCAATCGGTGAAAATTGATTTTGGGAAAGTGGAGTTTCCTACTAAATTATACGGTCAGTATTTGTATCCGGCAGGCGAATACGAAGCGGTGTTGATCACACTGGGTGCAGGAGAAGGAGCGAACTGGTGGTGTGTTCTTTATCCTCCGCTATGCTTCCTTGATTTCTCGACTGGAAATGCGGTAAGAAGTCCTGGGTTTGAAACGAAAGTAGAAGCGAGTGGAAATGAGGTCACAGAAGTGGATCCAGAAGATGAAGTTGGTGAAACTTCAGAAATGGATTCAAGTACTACAGCAGTAGAAAAACAATCACCTGAAAACGATATGGAAGATGTGATTGCCTATAAAGAGGTCGAGATGGAAACAGTGGAAGCGGCAATGACGGAAGAAACAGTAGTTGTTGAAGAGGCTAAGAAAGAAGAACTTCCTGTAAAAGAAGAGATTCAAACGGAGGAAGTACAAGAACAGACAGTCTTCGTTGAGGAGGGAGATGAGGAAGAAGTAGAGGTTCGGTTCTTCGTAGTCGATTTTTTCAAAGGATTATTCAATAAGTAAAACGTAGAGCTTCATCCACCTGAGATGGAGCTTTTTATGTTCGAAAGAAATCTATCGTTCTAGTATTTTTTACCACAACTTGTTCTATTCTCTTTTTCTCCTCATACATTAAAACTAGGGGATGATAGAAAAGGGAGGATGGAATGTAATGTTAAAAGTGATTCGCCAAGCAACTCAGGAAGATATCCATGAAGTAGTAGCCTTCTTAATGAAAGCAGGATTAAGTACAGAAGGCATTAAAAATAGTATTGATTGCTTTTTAGTAGTAGAAGACTCAGAAAACCAGTTAATTGGGACTCTCGGTATTGAGGTTCAAGATAAGATTGGGCTTCTTCGCTCCCTCGTTGTGACCTCATCTTTTGAAAGTGAAGAATTGTTTGCTCTTTTCCAAGAAATATTGAAATTGGCAAAAGAAAAAGAACTTACGCGTCTTTACTTGATCTCCAATCGAAAAGCGTCGCTGAATTTCTTTGACCTGCTAGGTTTTCAACAGGAAAATAAGCCTTTTGTGGATGAATTGAAGGAATTTGTTCATGCTCAAAAGTTATCCACAGTGGATAACTGTATTACGATGAGGCTTGATCTTTAGGTTGAAATGAGGGGTTTCGACAAATTCCAACTAGAAGAAAGATGTTGCGATAGTAGTCTGCTAGTAGACTGAATCATTTTTATTGAGAAATGATTCAGTTTTTTTATGTGGAAAATTCGACAAAATAAATAAGGTCCCGGTCACTAACGTAAATATCTCTTTTTTCAGAATTATTCACACCATCCACAGGTTTATCCACAGTCTGTAGAGTTTCATTCTCGTTTTTTGGACAATACTTGAGAATTTGTGGGGTTTCTTTTATACTTTCAAAAGAGTAAAGTTCTAGAACACGTGTTAAATTCTGTACCTATGCACAGAAATGAGTGTTGATAATAGAAGGTGGATGACGGAAATGATGAAACATTGGATTGTGGAAAGAGATGTGGATAACAATGAAAGTTATCCACAAATTGTGGATGCAGCAAAGATTCTCCAACAGAATGAGGTGGTGGCATTCCCGACAGAGACAGTTTATGGTCTGGGTGCCAATGCGAAATCAGATACCGCTGTTGAGAAAATCTTCGAAGCGAAGGGAAGACCATCGGATAATCCACTGATTGTCCACATATCAAATATAGATCAGCTGGAAGGACTGGTGGCGGAAGTTCCTGATGATGCAGCGAACCTCATCGATGCTTTTTGGCCGGGTCCGTTAACAATTATTTTTAAGAATAAGGAAAACGTATTTTCTGAAAAGGTAACAGCGGGATTACCGTCCGTGGGGATCCGTATGCCAGATCACCCTGTTGCCCTGGCAATCATTGAAGCGTCTGGGCTCCCGATTGCGGCCCCAAGCGCAAACCGATCAGGGAAACCAAGTCCGACAACGGCTCAGCATGTCATCGATGATCTGGAAGACCGGATTGCAGGAGTGGTCGACGGAGGCGAAACGGGTGTCGGTGTAGAATCGACGGTAGTAGATTGCACGGGACCAAGCCCGGTTGTTTTGCGTCCCGGAGGAGTCACGATAGAACAGCTGGAAGAAGTAGTCGGTAAAGTGGAAGTGGATCCTTCTTTAAAAGAAGGAAAGGGTGCTCCGAAATCCCCAGGCATGAAATATACGCACTACGCACCTGATGCTCCTGTATATTTAGTTGATGGTACGAGGGCAGATCTTCAGAAATTAGTAGATAACAAAAAAGCAGAAGGTCTAAAAGTAGGTGTGTTAACAACAGAAGAATTCATGGATGACTTCCAGGCAGACGTCATTCTCTCGATTGGTCGGAGAGAGGACCTGACAACAGTCGCTCGGAATCTCTACGATACGCTGCGTGCTTTTAATAAAAGGGACGTAGATATTATTTTTGCCGAAATGTTTCCCGAAGCAGGGGTCGGTCTGGCGATTATGAACCGGCTTCAGAAAGCTGCCGGGTATCGGGTGATAAAAGGATAATGGTTACCCCTATGGTTTGAGAGAACTGTAGGGTTTTTTTGTGTGAGTCAATAATGCCCAATCTTCAAACCCATTTACCATTCTATTTCCCTTTGGACGTGCATAAATTTGTTCTGTAGGCATGTCCGGAGGGGGAAAAACAAAATGACAACAATTATTGGAGAACTGATTACCTTGATGTTAATGGCATTTGCTCTTGGGATGGATGCCTTTTCGATCGGAATCGGGATGGGTATGTTTCAGCTGAGATTAAAGCAAATCTTATATATAGGGTTGGTCGTCGGGATCTTTCATGTCTGGATGCCCATGCTCGGGATGATGACGGGGAAATTTTTATCAGAAACATTCGGTGCCTTTGCGGGGTATGCCGGTGGGCTCCTTTTGATTGTATTAGGAATACAAATGTTCATGTCCAGCTTTAAAGAAGAGGAGACGACGCTCATTTCCCCGGTAGGATTTGGTTTAGTGCTCTTTGCTTTGAGTGTAAGCTTGGATAGCTTTTCCGTTGGGTTGACCCTGGGTATATTCGGTGCTAGGACAGCGGTTGCTCTCTTCTGTTTTGGAATTGCGGCGACGGTGTTGACATGGGCTGGTTTATTAATAGGCCGTAAATTTCAGGGGGTGCTCGGAACGTATAGTGAGGCACTTGGGGGAAGTATTTTGTTTGCGTTTGGGATTAAGCTGCTCCTGCCGTTGTGAAAATATGGTGGCCAGGAGGTCGCGATTAATTGAGGAAGGTCCGTCCCTTTTGGATGGGCTTTTCTTATTGTCCAGCTCTGGCGGCTGGGGGCTCGAGGGCATAAGTCATGCCGACCAAAAAGACAAAGAGCGCCTTTCCGGCTTATTTAGGTTATGTTTGTCGGGACTGAGCGAGCCGCCTCCGCTTTTCTTATTGTCCAGCTCCAGGGCTTTGAGGCTCGAGGTCATAAGTCAAACCAACCAAAAAGGCAAAGAATGCCTTTCCGGTTGGTTCGTCTTATGCTTGTCGCCTCTGGGCAAAGCCCTTCCGCTTTTCTTTTTATATTCTTTGTGAATGGACTATGGGACGATTGGAAAATATTTTATAATAGGTTGTAAGGAGGATGACGTGATGAATATTTTATTTGTTTGTACGGGAAATACGTGCCGAAGTCCTATGGCAGAGGCAGTTTTGAAGCATAAGGGTGCAGAGAGGTTTGATGTGAAATCTGCAGGCGTTTTTGCCATGGAAGGAAGTGATGCTTCATTTCAGACTAAAGAAGTGCTGAAAGAGAACGATATAATACATAGACACCAATCGAGTTCGCTTTCGAGGGAGAACTTGGATTGGGCTTCCTATATTTTTACGATGACTTCGAATCATAAGCGGGCAATTGTGGATCAGTATCCACATGTGGCGGACAAAATTTTCACATTGAAAGAGTTTGTCCATGAAGATCCTGCAGATTTGGATGTATCGGATCCGTATGGGGGAAGTGTGGACATCTATAGACATACATACAGAGAGCTGGATTCATTGATTGAGGAGTTAATTAAAAAGCTGGGTTGAGACAGGGAGAGAGAAAGAATGGGGAAAGAGAGAAGCTACAAATCGGGTCTTAGAAAGAAATTGGTCTTCTTTATCACGCTTCTTGCGGTGGTGACGTATTCCACAAGTGCACTTTTTATTTATTTTATCAAACCTACTTTTGCACCGGATATGAACGAACTTTTATTTACGAGCGTGACGCTTGGAATGGGTGTGTTCTGGTCAGGTGTGCTTGCCTTTTTTGCAGCTGGATTCATCGTCAAACCACTTCAGCGTTTGGAACAGGCTGCGTTAAAAGCGGCTGAAGGGGACATTGCTGTAGAAGTAGAGGTGCCGAAGTCAGATGATGAAATCCGGTCACTCGCATTGGCCTTCAATCGCATGCTGTATAACTTGCGCGACATGGTGTCTAGTATCGACGGAAATTTCACCAAAACAAATTCGAATGTGATCGAGCTGTCGAAAGCATCGGAAGCAGCTTCCATTCAAGCGGATTCCATTTCCAAAACGATCAGCGAAATTTCAGCAGGTGCTGAAAGCTCGGCTATCGCGATTCAAACGACGGCTGAATCTGTTGAGGACGTGATTCGAATTGCACAAGAAGTGCAGAATCACTCCAAATCATCAGAACAAATGTCCAATAATATGGTGACGGAACTTCAAGGAAGCAAGGAAGTCATTCATTCCCTGGTAGAAGGTATAAGCCGACTTGCAAGAGGAAATGAAGATTCTTTAGAAGCCGTTCTCCGATTGGAAGACAATGCGAAAAAAGTGGAACAGATCATTCAGTTGGTCGGGGATATCGCGAACCAAACCAATCTTCTCGCCTTAAATGCTTCCATTGAAGCGGCTCGGGCAGGTGAGCATGGTAAGGGGTTTGCAGTTGTCGCCGAAGAGGTGCGAAAACTGGCAGACGAGAGCGGAAAAGCGGTCCAAGGCATTTCGGAACTCATCAACAACATTCAAACTGAGGTTGGAAATGTGGTTGGACAGATTACCACTCAGGTCGATTCAGCTAATTCTGAAGCGGAAAAAGGAACAAAGACAAATAAGATGATCGAAACGATGACGAAGACGATTCATGAAGTAGCGGATGCCGTTCAAAATATATCTGTCCTTGTAGATCAGCAAATGGACAGCATTCAATTGACTTCCCAGCAATCACAAGAAGTTGCGGCCATCGCAGAAGAAACCTCCGCGGGGGCTGTAGAAATGTCAGCATCCACTAAAGAACAAGCGGCTGTAATGGGTGATGTAGAGAAGTTGGCATTGAACCTGAAAGAGCAGGCAGAATCATTGAAGGGCACGATTACACGGTTTCATTTATAAAAAAACGGACATGAGGGACGGACCTCATGTCCATTTTTTTGTTATTGTCTGGCTTTCGACTCATTCCCTCAAAAAGAATCCGAAAAACTTTATATAATCACCAGTGTGTGGCAAAATAAAACGTATCAAAGGCTATAGGGAGTGGGATTAATTATGAAAATTGCAATTGCATCCGATCACGGCGGGTTAAATATCCGGGAAGAAATCAAATCTTTATTAGAAGAGCTGGGTCTCGAATATGAGGATTTCGGTTGTGAGTGTGGAACATCCGTTGACTATCCGGACTATGCAGTGCCTGTTGCGGAAAAGGTAGCCAGCGGTGAATTCGATCGTGGCATTTTGATTTGTGGAACGGGAATCGGTATGAGCATCTCAGCAAACAAAGTCAAGGGAATCCGTTGCGCCCTTGTACATGATGTGTTCAGTGCGAAAGCAACGCGTGAGCACAATGACAGCAATATGTTAGCCATGGGTGAACGTGTGATTGGAGCTGGACTTGCGCGTGAAATTGCGAAAACATGGCTAGTGACAGAATTTGAAGGTGGCCGACATGCCAACCGTGTAGGGAAAATCACGGCATACGAAGACAAACAATAGGAAGTGGATTTCATGGAAATCGCTCAATTAAAGGAAGAACTGCATACGATCCTGCAAGATTTCAGCAAACAGGTTCCGATGAAAAAAGGACAAGTGTTTGTTGTAGGCTGTTCAACATCAGAAGTGATGGGGGAGCGGATCGGAACATCGGGAACCATTGAAGTAGCGGAAATGATCTTTGATGTACTTAAAGGATGGGCTGATTCTTTTGGTGTCTCACTGGCTTTTCAATGCTGCGAGCACTTAAATCGTGCCATCGTTTTGGAAAGAGATGTTGCTGAAAGAAAAGGCCTTGATGAGGTAACGGTCATTCCTGTGCGAAAAGCAGGAGGAGCCATGGCCACCCAAGCGTATCTTTCCTTTGAAGATCCCGTCATGGTCGAGCAAATACAAGGTGATGCCGGCATCGACATCGGTGATACCTTTATCGGCATGCACTTGAAACACGTAGCCGTTCCAATTCGAGTATCCCAAAAAAGCCTCGGCGAAGCCCACGTCACACTGGCCAAAACCAGACCGAAACTCATAGGTGGAATCAGAGCTGTATACGAATAATATTCTCTACTAAAAGGTCCGTCCCTCTGGTTTGAGGGACGGACCTTTATTTCGTTGTTACCTTAAATCGGGGTGTAAATCCCGAACTATAAAGGGGGACATGGAGAATATGATTATGTTAAAAGGCAGCGAGGGACAATACTGATCGATTGGAGAGAGAATTAAAAACTATCAGCACATGTTCCCCTTCATTCGACAATGATAGTCATAATGCTACTATTGGAGGTGTGGAAGGAGAACGGTGAGGATGTTTGTGAACAACATCACACGAGGTCCGTCCCTCTATATACGCTCTAAACACGAACATTACGTTTTGACTAGAGGTTTTTATTTCGCGTTTTGCTGAATCGTGTTAGAATGAGAGTGAATGAATCAATGAGGCACCTAGAGCAGTTGGGCCTATGAATTAAAGGGGGATATGTATGAGTAAGATTGCCAAGCAAGATCCGGAAATTTATGCAGCGATTCAAGATGAATTAGAGCGTCAACGAACAAAAATCGAGTTAATTGCATCTGAAAACTTTGTCAGTGAAGCGGTTATGGAAGCCCAAGGCTCCGTTCTGACAAACAAGTATGCAGAAGGGTACCCAGGTCGTCGCTATTATGGTGGCTGTGAGCATGTGGACGTAGCTGAGAATTTGGCTCGCGATCGTGCGAAAGAACTATTTGGAGCAGAACATGTAAACGTTCAGCCTCACTCAGGAGCACAAGCCAATATGGCAGTCTACTTCACGATCCTTGAACAAGGTGATACGGTTCTTGGAATGAACTTATCTCATGGTGGACATCTGACTCACGGAAGTGCCGTAAACTTCAGTGGAATTCAATATAATTTCGTAGAGTATGGTGTGGACGAAGAGAAGCACCTGATCAACTATGAAGATGTTAGACAAAAAGCGTTAGAGCACAAGCCGAAGCTGATCGTAGCGGGAGCAAGTGCCTACCCAAGAGCGATCGATTTCGCGAAATTCCGTGAAATCGCAGACGAAGTGGGAGCCTACTTAATGGTGGATATGGCTCATATCGCCGGTCTTGTAGCGGCTGGTCTTCACCAGAACCCGGTTCCATATGCAGACTTCGTGACAACAACGACTCACAAAACATTGCGCGGACCTCGTGGCGGTATGATCCTATGCAGAGAAGAATTTGCAAAGAAAATAGACAAGTCAATTTTCCCTGGAATTCAAGGTGGCCCGCTTATGCACGTGATCTCAGCTAAAGCTGTTGCTTTCGGTGAAGCGCTGCAGGATTCTTTCAAAGACTATGCACAGAACATCATCGACAATGCGAACCGTTTAGGTGAAGGTCTTGTAAAAGAAGGAATCAATCTTGTATCTGGAGGATCTGATAATCATCTATTGCTAATCGACCTTCGTTCACTAGGACTAACTGGTAAAATCGCAGAGAAAGTGCTTGATGAAATCGGGATCACTGTAAACAAAAACACGATTCCATTCGATCCGGAAAGTCCATTCGTAACAAGCGGTGTCCGTATTGGTACAGCAGCTGTTACGTCCAGAGGATTCGGGCTCGAAGATATGGATGAAATTGCTTCCATCATGTCGTTGACTCTTAAGAATCATGAAGACGAAGCTAAGCTGGAAGAAGCGCGCAAACGTGTCATTGACTTAACAAGCAAATTTGAATTATATCCTGAAAGATAATTGATGAAGACCTCTTCACTAGGGACGGACCTGGTGGAGAGGTTTTTTGATGGGAATTTAGTAGAGAAGTAGAATTATAACCAATAGGTGCAGATTTTAAAGCGAATTTGAATAGAATCCGACCGGCATTGTGGAAAATCCAGTTTTCTATAGAAATCCATGCGATTCAGGCAATAATCCAGCTGATTAACATAATTAAAAAAACTCAACCAGAATTGCACTAATATATACTCCCGCTTCTCACACACCATCTCAATTCTAACGATCCCATTACACTTCTCATCTCATGTTGCTCTTAAATTGTCTTTTATGTACAATAGTCTGAGGTGTAAAGGAAGTAGACAAACTATTTTTACATAAAATCGAATTTAAAGGAGAGAGTCGAATGGGCAAAGTATATGTATTTGATCATCCGTTAATCCAACACAAATTAACGTTTATTCGTGATAAAGAAACAGGGACGAAGGAATTTCGTGAGCTTGTTGATGAAGTAGCGACATTGATGGCGTTTGAAATCACCCGTGATTTACCGTTAGAGGATATTAATGTGGAAACACCAGTAAGCAACGCCATGGCCAAGACTCTTGCAGGTAAAAAATTAGGGATTGTTCCTATTCTACGAGCAGGATTAGGAATGGTCGACGGAATTCTTAAACTGATCCCGGCTGCAAAAGTAGGACATGTTGGTTTATATCGTGACCCGGAGACTCTTAAACCGATTGAATATTACGTAAAGCTTCCAAGTGATGTGGAAGAGCGTGACTTCATCCTGGTTGATCCAATGCTTGCAACAGGAGGATCTGCTGTGGAAGCTATCAACTCATTAAAGAAGCGTGGCGCCGTAAGCATCAAGTTCATGTGTTTAGTGGCATGTCCTGAAGGGGTAGACGCTATCAAGGAAGCACATCCTGACGTTGATATCTTCATCGCGGCTCTTGATGAGAAGCTGAATGAAAAAGGATACATCGTTCCTGGTTTAGGGGACGCAGGAGATCGTTTATACGGTACGAAATAATTTGAAATAAATAGGAAAGCCGGATTATCTATATTTGATAACCCGGCTTTTCTATTTATATAGCGTGTAAATCCCGTTGTATATGAGTTGGAAGTATTTACAATAAATTCAAGGGTTACTCATAAAAAAATTTTTCTATATAATGGAGGGGCATGTGAAGGTTCCGGTCGACTCGCCTTATGCTTGTCGGTCCTGACCAACCTGCCTCCGCTTTTCTGTAAATGTGTTAAAAATGTGAACAATTTGGAAACGCGTGGATAGGTTGTGAACTTTTTAACTTGAACTCATTGACATAGATAATACCCTATTGTATGCTTACAAAGGGTATCAAATGATAAGGTTTTCACAAGGGTTGAACCCGTATGGAAACGGTTTTTCATCATAGGTACAGTGTGAACGATTTTCCACTAAATCACATGTGTGGAGATGAAAAAAATGCGTCAAAATGATCGGCGCCCGTATCAATCGATGGTCTTGTATTCTGCTATTCTTTCCCAGCTTGTTGGTTCTATTTTAATAGGGATCTTCGGCGGGAGATGGTTAGATGGAATATGGAGCACCACACCACTTTTCTTAATTATTGGACTACTCCTTGGGCTCGCAACAGGAATCTACACCATGCTCCGTACAGTCCAACATTTCAATTCGGGAGATTAATGTATGCCAGAACTTCAGCAATTGTTTAACAGGCATCGTAAGTACATATTTTTCCTCCTTTCCCTTTACGTCCTCGGTTGGGGTTTCACTTCCTATCAGTCTATTTTCCTTGGGCTTATTTTGGGGACAGGCATCAGTCTGTTTAGTCACTGGCTGATCATGAGGAGAACCGTGCGATTCGGTGATGCAGTAGAATCTGGTCAAAAGGTTCGATCATTAGGAACCTTCTCAAGGATGGCAGGTGCGGCCTTTGCAGTCATTATTGCAACGGAATACCCTGAGCACTTTCATCTCCTGAGCGTCATTATGGGATTAATGACAATTTACCTTGTCATTATGATAGATTATTTTATTCAGCAGCTTTTAGCTCATAAATAGCGGGGAAGAGAGGTGAATTTCATTGCATCATGAAAATCCTACAGCCGAGTTTCTAGGGTTAACTTTTAACCTGGCGAACGTACTGATGATCACAGTGGCGAGTGCCGTTGTTTTCCTAATCGCCGTTCTGTCAACTCGTAGACTGGCCATGAAACCAACAGGAGTGCAAAACTTTATGGAGTGGGTCATGGACTTTGTCAAAAATATTGTGAAAAGTAATATGGATTGGAAAACAGGTGGTCGTTTCCATCTCCTTGGACTTACTTTACTCATGTACATTTTCGTTTCAAACATGTTAGGACTTCCGTTCTCGGTAGTCATTGACCACGAATTATGGTGGAAGTCACCAACAGCGGATCCAGTTATCACTATGACCCTTGCGGTTATGATCGTTGTGTTAACACACTACTATGCAATCAAGATGAAAGGCTTCGGTGAATACGGTAAAGACTTCTTCAGACCTATGTCGTTCTTATTCCCGCTGAAGATCATTGAAGAATTTGCCAACACACTAACGCTTGGTCTTCGTCTTTACGGTAACATCTACGCTGGGGAAATCCTGCTTACTTTACTGGTAGGAAGCCTCGCACACATGGGAGCAGCCGGATTACTTGGTGCCATTATCCCAACGATTGTATGGCAAGCTTTCTCAATCTTTGTCGGAGCAATCCAATCATTTATTTTCGTTATGTTAACGATGGTTTATATGGCTCACAAAGTTAGCCACGACCATTAATATATACCCTGTTCAAAATTGAACAAAATTACTCAAAACATTTTTCATACATTTAAAGGAGGAAATTCAGAATGGGTCTTTTAGCAGCAGCAATTGCAATCGGTTTAGCAGCACTAGGTGCAGGTATTGGTAACGGTCTTATTGTTTCACGTACGGTAGAAGGTATGGCTCGTCAACCGGAAGCGCGTGGAATGCTTCAAACTACAATGTTCATCGGGGTTGCGTTAGTAGAGGCGATTCCTATCATCGCAGTAGTTATCGCATTCATCGTAATGGGTCAATAATAGCAGTTTAGAGTTCAAGATGGCGAAGATCATTCGATAAGAACCTTCGCCATTCCTTTATGTTTAGTACTTATGAACATTTGACTATGAATGATACGGCATTTGCCGTTATTGTAAAGCTTTCTTTTTGGAAGGCATTGACTCTTGAAGGGAGTGAAACCTCGTGCTTACAAACGCATTAGTCCTTGGAGCTGGTGGCGGCTTCAACGGTGGAGATATCGTATTCCAGCTTGTAATGTTCCTTATCCTTCTTGCGTTACTGAAGAAGTTTGCCTGGGGTCCTTTGATGGGCATCATGCAAGAGCGTGAGAATCACATTGCAAGCGAAATTGAAGCGGCAGAACAAAGCCGTCTAGAAGCAAATAAGAACTTAGAAGAACAGCGTCAGCTTTTAAAAGAGGCTCGTCAAGAAGCTCAGGCGATGATCGAGAACTCTAAGAAGCAAGGCGATGAGCAACGTGAACAAATCATCATTGCTGCTCGTCAGGAATCTGAGCGCTTAAAAGAATCTGCGAAACGTGAAATCGAGACGCAGAAAGAACAAGCGATGGCAGCATTACGCGAGCAGGTTGCTTCACTATCTGTTCTGATTGCATCGAAAGTGATTGAAAAAGAACTTTCTGTTCAAGATCAACAGAAGTTAATCAGCGATTATATTAAAGAGGCAGGAGAAGAGCGATGAGCTACTCTACAGTCGCAAAACGCTATGCGTTAGCTCTTTTCGATATTGCCAAAGAACACAATCAATTAGAAGCGATTGAACAAGAGCTTCGTGCAGTGAAATCCGTTTTTATCCAAAATAAAGAATTAAGCATTCTTTTGGAAAATCCGAAGTTTTCGACGGATAAGAAGAAAGACATGTTAAAAGAAGCATTCTCTGCTGTATCAGTACCAGTATTGAATACATTGCTTCTTATGACTGATCGTCATCGTGAAGATCAGGTAGTGGGCGTTGTCGATGCATTCATCGAGCTTTCAAATGAAGCAAGAGGAATTGCAGAAGCAAAGGTGTATTCCGTACGTGCTTTAACAGAAGATGAGAAGACAGCAATCTCAGCTTCTTTTGCTAAGAAAATTGGTAAACAATCATTAAAAATTGAGAATGTGATAGACGAGAACATACTTGGCGGACTTAAAGTCCGTATCGGCAACCGTATTTATGACGGAACTCTTGCTGGCAAGTTGGATCGTCTTGAGCGTGAACTTGTTCGTTAACTTTCGTATAAATGAGGGGTGAAATTCATGAGCATCAAGGCGGAAGAAATCAGCGCGCTGATAAAAAAGCAAATTGAAAACTATCAGTCTGAGATGAAAGTAAGCGATGTAGGTACAGTTATCCAAATCGGTGACGGTATCGCTCGTGCTCATGGCCTCGACAATGTCATGGCTGGAGAGCTTGTTGAATTTTCTAACGGTGTCATGGGTATGGCGCAGAACTTAGAGGAAAACAACGTAGGTATCGTAATTCTCGGACCATTTAAAGACATTCGTGAAGGCGATGAGGTTCGTCGTACTGGACGTATCATGGAAGTTCCAGTAGGACAAGAACTAGTAGGTCGTGTTGTAAACTCACTTGGACAACCAGTTGATGGATTAGGTCCAATTGCGACAACGAAAACACGTCCAATTGAAGGCGGAGCACCTGGTGTAATGGATCGTAAATCCGTACACGAGCCACTTCAAACAGGTATCAAAGCGATCGACGCTTTAGTTCCAATCGGTCGTGGTCAACGTGAGTTAATCATCGGGGACCGTCAAACAGGTAAAACATCTGTTGCGATCGACTCGATCTTAAATCAAAAAGATCAAGACATGATCTGTATCTATGTTGCGATCGGACAAAAAGAATCAACTGTACGTAATGCAGTAGAAACGCTTCGTAAGCACGGTGCCCTTGATTACACAATCGTTGTAACAGCATCTGCTTCCCAGCCGGCACCAATGCTATTCTTAGCTCCATATGCTGGTATCACAATGGGTGAAGAATTCATGCATAACGGCAAGCACGTTCTTGTTGTATATGATGATCTATCTAAGCAAGCTTCGGCTTACCGTGAGCTTTCATTATTATTACGTCGTCCTCCAGGCCGTGAAGCATTCCCTGGTGACGTATTCTACTTACACTCTCGTTTACTTGAGCGTGCAGCGAAATTAAGTGATGCAAAAGGTGGAGGTTCCATCACAGCATTACCATTCGTTGAAACACAAGCAGGAGATATCTCCGCTTACATTCCAACAAACGTTATCTCCATCACTGACGGACAGATATTCTTACAATCTGACCTATTCTTCTCCGGTGTTCGTCCGGCGATCAATGCAGGTTTATCCGTATCACGTGTTGGTGGATCCGCACAAATCAAAGCGATGAAGAAGGTTTCCGGTACACTGCGTCTTGACTTAGCTGCATACCGTGAACTGGAAGCATTTGCTCAGTTCGGATCAGATCTTGATAAAGCGACACAAGCGAAACTGAACCGTGGAGCCCGTACTGTTGAAGTACTGAAGCAGGATCTTAACAAACCACTTAATGTTGAAAAACAAGTTATGATCTTCTATTCATTAACAAAAGGTCATTTAGATGATATTCCAGTAACAGATATTCGTCGTTTCGAAGGTGAATTCCTAAGCTGGTTAGATCACAACCATACAGAACTGTTAGACCATATTCGTACGACTAAAGGTCTTCCTGAAGACGATGCAATGGTTGCAGCGATCAACGAATTCAAGAAGACATTTGTAAAGTCTGAGTAATTTTATATGATGTCGGTGTTCATCTATATGACGCCGGCTGATTATTCTATTATTTAGTTGGTTCTAGTGAATATGACTAACATTTTAAAAGGGTGGTGAGAACCAGTGGCATCGTTACGCGACATAAAAACTCGTATTACATCTACGAAGAAAACCAGTCAAATTACGAAAGCAATGGAAATGGTCTCTGCCTCTAAATTGAACCGTGCTGAAACGAATGCGAAAGCCTTCGTTCCATACATGGAGAAAATTCAGGAAGTCGTTGCTTCCATTTCCCTTGGTAGCACAGATGTAACGCATCCGATGCTAGTCTCCCGCCCCGTAAAAAAAACCGGCTACTTGGTCATTACATCTGACCGCGGTTTGGCGGGGGCTTATAACTCGAGCGTCATTCGTGCTGTAAGTAATGCGATTAAAGAGCGTCACAGCTCACAAGATGAATACGCCATTATTGCGTTAGGTCGTATTGGAAGGGATTTCTTCCAAAAACGAGGCGATAATGTAGTGGAAGGTATTGTAGGGCTACCAGATCAACCCAACTTTGCAGACATTAAAGACATTGCCAACAAAGCAGTCAGCATGTTCTCAGATGGTGCTTATGATGAGCTTTACATGTACTACAACCACTATGTCAGTGCCATTCAACAAGATGTTACCGAGAAGAAGGTTCTTCCTTTAACGGAGCTTGATTCTTCTTCATCGAACTTAACTTCTTATGAGTTTGAGCCTAATGCTGAAGAAATTTTAGAAGTGTTGCTTCCTCAATATGCTGAAAGCTTGATTTACGGAGCGTTACTTGATGGTAAAGCCAGTGAGCACGCGGCCCGTATGACAGCAATGAGAAACGCAACAGACAATGCGAAAGAAATCATTAACAGCCTTACACTTTCTTATAACCGTGCGCGTCAAGCAGCGATTACCCAAGAAATCACGGAAATCGTCGGCGGGGCAGCAGCACTCGAATAGAAATGACATTCCGCCTTAGGGCCGGATTACAACATAGTTTTGTCGTCAAAAGCTAGTTAGGAGGGAAAGAGATGAACAAAGGACACGTTCTTCAAGTAATGGGTCCAGTTGTCGATGTCAAGTTCGCTAATGGCCAACTTCCTGATATCTACAACTCATTAAAGGTCCAAATTGCAGATAGAGCTGAACTTACATTAGAGGTTGCCCTTCACCTAGGTGATGATTCTGTACGTACAATCGCGATGGCTTCCACAGATGGTTTACAACGTGGAGCTGACGTGCTTGATACAGGAGCACCAATCTCTGTACCAGTAGGGGATATCACATTAGGTCGTGTATTCAACGTTCTGGGTGAATCAATCGATTTAGACGAACCTCTTGCAGCAGGTATCCGTCGTGATCCAATTCATAGACAAGCACCTACATTCGATCAGCTTTCTACAGAAGTTGAGATTCTAGAAACAGGTATTAAAGTAGTAGACTTACTTGCTCCTTACATCAAGGGTGGTAAGATCGGTCTATTCGGTGGTGCCGGTGTTGGTAAAACCGTATTAATCCAGGAGCTTATCAACAACATCGCTCAAGAGCACGGCGGTATCTCTGTATTCGCTGGTGTTGGAGAGCGTACTCGTGAAGGAAATGACCTTTACCACGAGATGAGTGACTCTGGCGTTATTAAGAAAACAGCGATGGTATTCGGACAAATGAACGAGCCGCCAGGTGCGCGTATGCGTGTTGCCTTGACGGGTCTTACAATGGCTGAATACTTCCGTGATGAGCAAGGTCAAGACGTACTTCTGTTCATCGATAACATCTTCCGTTTCACACAAGCAGGTTCAGAGGTTTCTGCCCTACTAGGCCGTATGCCATCTGCCGTTGGTTACCAACCGACACTTGCTACTGAAATGGGTCAATTGCAAGAGCGTATCACGTCAACGAATGTAGGTTCTGTAACATCGATCCAAGCGATCTATGTACCTGCAGATGACTACACGGATCCGGCTCCTGCTACAACTTTCGCTCACTTGGATGCAACAACAAACCTTGAGCGTAAGCTTTCTGAGATGGGTATCTATCCTGCGGTAGATCCATTAGCATCAACTTCCCGTGCTCTTTCTCCGGAAATCGTAGGAGAAGAACACTACAGCATCGCTCGTAATGTTCAACAAACATTACAGCGTTATAAAGAACTTCAAGATATCATTGCGATCCTTGGTATGGATGAGCTTTCTGATGATGATAAGCTGACGGTACAACGCGCTCGTCGTGTACAATTCTTCTTATCTCAAAACTTCCACGTTGCAGAACAGTTCACTGGACAAAAAGGTTCTTACGTTGAAGTAAAAGACACTGTTAAAGGATTCAAAGATATCCTTGACGGTAAATACGATCACATTCCTGAAGATGCGTTCCGTCTAGTAGGTCCGATTGAGGATGTATTAGCAGCAGCTAAAGAAATGGGCGTAGAGGTATAATTAGGGACCAGGAGGGAAGAAAATGAAGACATTAAAAGTCAATATTGTCACTCCCGATGGCCCAGTGTACGATTCAGAAGTGGAAATGGTGAGCACGAAAGCTCAAAGCGGTGAGCTTGGAATCTTACCTGGACACATTCCGATGGTTGCTCCACTACAAATCGGTGCGGTTCGCCTGAAAAAAGGTGGCAACACTGAGCTTGTAGCTGTCAGTGGCGGATTCTTAGAAGTACGTCCTGAACAAGTGACAATTCTAGCACAGTCTGCTGAAACAGCAGAAGCTATCGATGTACAACGCGCTAAAGAAGCAAAAGGCCGCGCAGAAGACCGCATGCAAGCACAACGCGATGACGTAGACTTCCGTCGTGCTGAACTCGCTCTTAAGCGTGCCATGAACAGAATTAACGTTTCCGAACGTAACTTCTAATACAAACACCAAAACCACCCTTTCCTTGTGGAAGGGTGGTTTTTTTGAATAGAGGGACGGACCTCTGTTGGAAGGTTTAAAACTGGGTGCCGAATCTACTTTATCCTATTGTAAGTCCTATAAAGCGCTGGTTAAATTTCCAAGCGTAACTCAACTAAAAATTTTGTAAATTTCATATGTCGTTACAGAATTATGTGGTAAAATGGACTATGTGCGTCGAAATCATTATTAGGAGTGAGAAGAGTGGTAGAAAGCTTTGGCCAGCAGGCCCTGATCAGCATGCTCGTGCATCTATTCGTATTCGGGATCACATTTTGGTCTTTGCAATCCATCCAGTTAGACAAGCTTCTTAAGAAAAATCGAGTCGCTCAAGGGAGACTATTGTATATCCTACTAACGATAGCAATCGGCTCAGCCGTAAGCCAATTTTTACTGGATTACTACCTGTGGTCTCAACAATTGCCTGTTTTCTTTGAATAAATAGAGCTTCTGACAAAAAATAGGTCTTCCTGCATGTTTTCAACAAAGCCTGTTTTAAGTAAGATTAATTTTGTGCTCGTTCCTTTGTGAAAAAGTTTCAATGTGAAACGCTTTCATGTAACAGCCTGCCGACAACTCAATATTTGTAAAAAGATGACGACAATTTTCAAGTATGTTCTTCTCCTATTCGGACAGACTTTTAGGTAAGGGGAGGAATGGAAAATGAGTCGGTATCTTTACATTATTTTAATCTTTTTTGTTGGATTAGGTTTTCTTCCTGTTATTAATGGGAACAACACTATCGAAGCCAATCATTTATTAGACATTGAAAAGCTTGATCAAGCCATTGTTCATTCTCAAGGTCAGATAACTGAATGGTCTCTATATGCAAGAGAAAACAAAAAAAGCTTCACGAATAAAGGATTTGCCAAATATAGTACTACTATGCAAGAAAGATTTTCTGATTTTGAGTGGATGACGAAGAAATCAGCTGAAGAGGTAATGGTTGTGGGACAACGTCAGACGTCTCACGGGGAAGAAACCATTAAGTTGCAGCATACCCTCACAAACAAGCAGTCTGTTTCGTATATTATGTATGAAATGCGCGGAGATCAGAAAGCGTTGGGAGAAAGGACGAAGCATTATATCAACACTGAATTTATCCCAAATATGGAAATCATTTTTACTACTAAACCTATGATTTTCTCTTGTATAAAAGGCGAATTCAATGATAAGCTTGAGAAAGTTTTGTCGAATCAGGCTGTCGAATTAATGTCGAAATTAGACGCAAAAGAACTGGAATCACTTAAAGAAGAAGACTTTTATTCCATTTCAGCTTACTCGGAACAAATGTCACGGACTATACCAACAAAAAATGATGATATGAATATACAACTAGGTCTACGGAAAAGCGGAATGGGCGCTAAGACAACCTTTGTGATTGGCACACCCATCCTAATTATTGAATATTAATATAGAGAAATTGGACGCGGAGGGGAATACTCTTGGAAAAAATTATCGTCCGCGGCGGTCAGCGTTTAAGCGGTACAGTGCAAGTTGAAGGAGCAAAGAATGCCGTTTTACCAGTCATCGCTGCTACATTATTAGCAAGTGAAGGAAAAAGTGTCATTAAAAATGTACCACCACTCTCCGATGTATATACGATTAATGAAGTATTACGTCATTTAAATACAGATGTAGAGTTTAACCATGGTGAAGTCATCGTGAATGCATCAAGAGAGTTGTTTGTAGAAGCACCGTTCGAATATGTTCGTAAAATGCGTGCATCCGTTCTTGTCATGGGATCATTACTTGGACGTACAGGTAAAGCACGTGTTGCGCTTCCTGGTGGATGTGCCATAGGATCAAGACCGATTGACCAACACTTAAAAGGCTTCGAAGCAATGGGAGCAAAAGTGAAGGTAGGAAATGGTTTTATCGAAGCTGAAGTAGACGGAAGACTGAAAGGTGCCAAAGTTTATCTGGACTTCCCAAGCGTTGGGGCAACAGAAAACATAATGATGGCTGCAGTTCTTGCAGAAGGAACAACCATTCTTGAAAATGTCGCAAAAGAGCCTGAAATCGTCGACTTAGCGAACTTCCTGAACAAAATGGGAGGAAGCGTAGTAGGTGCAGGTACTGGAACGATTCGTATCGAAGGTGTGGACCGTCTATACGGTGTCGAGCACAGCATCATTCCAGACCGTATCGAAGCGGGAACATTCATGGTTGCCGCTGCCATTACTCAAGGTGATGTCCTAGTAAAGGGTGCGATTCCAGAACACTTATCTTCATTAGTTGCCAAGATGGAAGAAATGGGTGTAACGATCATCGATGAAGAAGAAGGTCTTCGTGTCATCGGACCAGAGAAATTAAAATCTGTCGATATCAAAACAATGCCTCATCCTGGTTTCCCAACCGATATGCAATCTCAAATGATGGCATTACTTTTAGCAGCTGACGGCACAAGCGTCATCACTGAAACAGTATTTGAAAATCGTTTCATGCATGCTGAAGAATTCCGTCGTATGGGAGCAGACATTAAGATTGAAGGCCGCTCTGTAATCATGAACGGACCAACGCCTCTTCAAGGAGCAGAAGTGGCTGCAACGGATTTACGTGCAGCAGCAGCTCTTTCGATCGCAGGTCTGGTAGCAGATGGTTACACTCGAGTGACTGAACTGAAGCATTTAGATCGTGGATATGTGAACTTCCATCAGAAGCTTGCAGGCTTAGGTGCCGATATCGAGCGTGTGAAAGAAGTGGAAGAAACACCTGTTTCTGAGCAAGACATGATTAAGGATGCGTAAGTATTAGATAGAAAGGTGAGCTTATCTTTTATAGAAGAGCTTGCCTTTTTTGTTTGGCTTGAGAGTTGGGCTTGGTGCAGAAGCTATAACTTGGGTGCTGGTTTGGTGAAATTAGTAAAGTGGCTGGATTAGCGATAGACACTTTTGAAATATCGTTAAATAGCTTTATACGTGTATAATGAGGTTAAAATGAGATAGGAAAGTCGTTTATTTTCAATTAAGCAGTATTTGTTTTCAAAATTTTACTTTTGTTTTCAATTCTGACACATTTATTTTCAAATTTCAGATTTTATTTCCAAACGCATCCGCTCCGCAACACACTTCATTCCATTATTCCAAATCTAAAGAAATATCGACAACCACATTCACCATCCTCCACTAAACCAATCCCAAACATCTTCCCCCATCAAATCACTCTTAAAATATTCATAATTGCTTGTCCACTACCATACATATGAAAGAGAGTGGAGAAGTGTGCTAGGACATTCTCCTATTTAATCTTTCATTGGAGGCCGCGAACATGAAGCATTTGAAACCAGTACTGATCATCTTCTCAATCTTTATCAGCATCATTTTTATTGTACCTACTCTTCTCGTGCTCCCATTTTCATCAGAAAAGGAAACGGCAAACTTAGACGAAAAGCTGAAAAATCCGCCATCCGTTGAAGAGCTGGCGAACTCGGTTGAGGTAGCTGTCTATCGCTCCAACCAGGACCTGATCGAGAAACTTCCTTTGGAGCAGTATGTAGTAGGGGTAGTAGCTGGTGAAATGCCTGCAGATTTTGAAAAGGAAGCGTTAAAAGCTCAAGCACTTGCTGCACGGACGTATATAGTGAATCAGCTTTTACTTGAGGACTCCACTGTTCCGAAGGGTGCCGATGTGACAGATACTGTTTCTCATCAGGTGTATAAGAACCAGAAGGAGCTTGCTGGTCTTTGGGGTGCCGACTACGACTGGAAGATCAAAAAAATATCCGATGCGGTGCTTGAAACGATGGGGCAGGTGCTGACCTATGATGGTAAGCCCATTACGGCAGCCTTCTTCTCAACGAGTAATGGTTACACAGAAAACTCGGAGGCTTATTGGCCGAATGAATATCCATATTTAAGAAGTGTCGAAAGCCCTTGGGACTCGGCGTCACCTAGATTTGAAGATCAAAAGGTTATCCCGATCAAAGAGTTTGAGCAGAAACTTGGCGTAACCCTGCCAAAGGATGGCTCGGTAGGAACGATCACGTCAAGAACAGAAGGCAAAAGGGTTGCAGGTGTTGAAATAAACGGCAAAGGATTCTCAGGTCGGGAAATTAGAGAAAAGTTAGAATTGAGATCATCAGACTTTACCTGGTACCTGAAGGATGATCATATCGTCATTGCCACGAAAGGATTCGGCCACGGAGTCGGTATGAGCCAATACGGAGCAAACGGAATGGCGAAAGAAGGCAAGGATTATCAAGACATCGTCACGCATTACTATAAAGATGTCAAAATAACAGAGTCCGATAAACTGCTGCAGAAAGTAACAGCACAGAGATAATAAAAAAGGATTGAGTCTACATGGTCAAGGTGACCAGACTCAATCCTTTTTTAAATAGTTTTCAAACTTTCTCATCTTTCTCGTTAATGGATGATCAGGCTTTTTAAAATATGTCCGGTTTACAATCCAAAAAAGGACAGTGACCCCGATCAGATCCTTGGCTGCGTCAATCAGCGTTGCCGACCGATATGGAACAAAGGATTGATGAATTTCATCCACAAATCCATAAAAGATCGCAATTAACGCAACGGTAAAATTCCAAGTGAATCGAAGCTTTCCATGTGCTAACAGAGCGACAACAAATAATCCATATAAAATACCGAATTCGATTAAATGGAGAGATTCTTTAATAAAACGATCCAACTGATTATCCGGAAAACGAATGACGGCATCATCCGGATTACTCGACATAATCCAGATAAGTATCATATAGAGAAAAGGCGCAGCTGTCAGCATATACGTAAGTAACTTCTTCATATGCAAGCTTTTCCTTTCTGTTTTTTAGTATTGTATCATGCAGGTCCGTAATTTCATTATCATAAATCAAGAATTGCAGGTCCTGCATATGCTCATATCTTTATTAAAAGGCTCTTTTCTAATGGCTCTTTTCGTAAAGATTATTGTTTTTAACATAAGGTCTGCTTGAGCTCTGTCAATCAGTATGTGCTTGATGGTGAGGGGAACTGCTTCGCTTCCGGGGTCTCGGCACGACCAAAATCCGCAGGAGTCTACGCAGTTCCCCTCACCATCTTTAAGAGATTTTTCGTGACAGATCTAGAAGGTGTCAAAAAACAATTTCTAGAAGTTTTTGTATTTATTTATTACTTTAAAGAAACATGCTCAGAAAGTTGATTGGAGCGAAAGGATGCTCGACTCCTGCGGGAATAGCTGGACAGGTGAGACCCCGGAGGCGTGCCGAGGAGGCTCACCGCCAGCCCCGCGGAAAGCGAGCATCCTGTAGCGGAAATCAACTACTACTTTCTCTCTGAAAATAGCAACAATTTTTACGAAAAGAGCTTAATAAAATAAAAAATCCCATCTTATTTTAAAAATCATACATAATAATCACCTCTTTGTCGAAAGATAAGAATTAAAAAATTTTTTTGGTAATGTGTATATATTTTCTGAATTCTGTTCAGAATGATTGCTGAGGTGATGAAAATGAGAGAGGAAGAAAAGAAACAACCTTCTCAAAACTTTTTGAAAAGACGTTGGGCATACCCAGCAATCTATTTAGCAAGTGCAGCAATCATTATCACGGGGATTCTGTGGTACCAGGCAGGAAATGATGTAAATGAGAAAGCCAAGGATTACAGCTATGATGGAGTTCCTACTGATAATGAGTTCAACCAGCCTGCAGAAGAAGTCAATCGTTCATTGGAAAACTTTGTAATGCCTGTTTCGAGCCCTGAGGACACAGTCATCGAAAAACAATTCTACGATACTGAAGCATCAGCGGAAGAACAGGAAGCTGCCCTAGTCGTTTATGGTAACATGTATTATCCGAACCAAGGAGTCGACATCTCTAAAGATGGGAAAGAATTCGATGTTCTGGCTGCAATGAGCGGTACAGTCACAAAGGTTCAAGAAGATTCTCTACTCGGAAACACGATTGAAATCGAGCATAGCAAAGGAATCGTTACTCGTTATCAATCAGTGAAAGACTTTGAAGTCGCGGTTGGAGATGTAGTAGATCAAGGACAAGCTATCGCTAAAGCAGGTAAAAGCTTATTCAATGAAGAAGCTGGCGTTCACGTACATTTTGAAATTCGTAAAGCAAATGTAGCAGTGAATCCACTGGAGTACTTCAATAAGTCCCTTGCAACACTTCAAGAAGCACAATTAGAAGAAAAGAAGGTTTCAGGTGAACAGCCGGATGCTGAAGCTGCACAGGAAAACGCAGCTGAAGATCAAGCTAGCGAAGACAAAGCAACTGAAGATAAAGCAACTGAAGAAAATGGTGCTGACGATGCAGCTGAAGAAAAGCCGGAAGCTGAGCAAAAGCCGAAACAAGAAAATGCTGATCAAAAAGACGACGCAGCCGATAATGGCTCTGACGTAAAAGACGAAGAATAATCATATAGATGAAGAAAAGCTGACCGGTGATTTCCGGTCAGTTTTTTGTTTTCAGATCTATTCCAATCGTGGCCTCATCAAAATAAAAAATTTCCTCGGAAATTCGACAAAAGGAATATTTTACTAGGAAAGCATTTCTATATCGATATCGTTTAATGAAGTTAACACATTCTTCAATATCCTTATTTTAATAAAATGATTATTTAATCAAGAGAAAGATCAAATGCAGATTTGTCGTTTTTTCTTTATTGACCAGGCTTTTTCCAAAAAAGATAATGAGGGCATGAATAAAATTTCAGAAAATTTAATCTTTATTATTGGGAGGTCATATTAAGGGAAATTTAGAAAACGCTTATATAACCAGGAGGTGAAACGTTGCTTTACTTCATCGCGATTTTACTCATAACAGGGGGAAGTATTTTTCTTGCACTGAGAAAGAAACGGGCTTTCTTCTTAACCATTCCATTCTTGTCTTTATTCATTTACTTTATTTTTCAGATCGCCATGGTCCCGTTACCGTTTTTTGAGACCGTGAAATTTATTTTCAGTTTAAAATAATGAGCTTGAAAAGGGGTTACATAAATGAAGAAGATCGATAGAGCAAAAGCGGATCAGTATTTTAAAGAAAAAAACCGTTATATGGCAATGTATTTAGTGATTTGGCTCGTCTCTTCCTTTGGAGTCGTGCTGTTTGCTGAAAGCTTGTCAAAGATCACCCTCAATGGCTTTCCATTTCACTACTTTATGGGTGCTCAGGGGTCGATTGTCATTTTCATTATCTTACTCTACGTAAATGCGAAGGTGAGCGATGGAATCGATAAAAAGTATGGAATCGATGAAAGTAAAAATGAACAGATCAGTTACGGAAAAACATTGGATCATTAAACGGCTTCAACCAAATATAGAGCAGAGCAGGGGGAAACGATAAATGGATACTCAGTTTTTAGTATCAACGTCGATTATTCTGTTGACGTTTGCGTTATATATCGGAATTGCTGTTTATAACAAAGCGAAAGCGACATCGGACTTCTATGTAGCTGGCCGGGGCGTGCCGCCGATCTTTAATGGGATGGCGATCGGGGCCGACTGGATGAGCGCGGCTTCATTTATTGGACTGGCTGGTACCGTCATGATCCTCGGATATGATGGACTTGCCTACATCATGGGATGGACGGGCGGATATTTACTGTTAACCTTCTTACTTGCTCCCCAGCTCAGGAAATATGGGCGTTATACGGTACCGGAATTCATCGGGGACCGTTACAACAGCCACACTGCCCGTGTTATCGCCGCCATCTGTACGATCATTATCAGTTTCACGTATTCCATCGGTCAGCTATCGGGTTCTGGGGTCGTAATAGGTCGGTTGTTCGAAATCGATGCCAAAGTCGGTACGATGATCGGGGTAGTCCTCATCGCATTCTACGCAGCTTTCGGTGGGATGAAGGGGATTACATGGACGCAGGTTGCTCAGTATGTTGTTCTTATTATCGCTTATTTAATTCCTGTTATATTCATGTCCCTGCAAATTACAGGGAACCCGGCTCCTTGGCTTTCCTATGGTGAACTGGTAGGGAAGATCGGGGAGCTCGATCGCGAGCTTGGGGTCTCGGAATACTTCGCTCCTTTTACAAACGGTACGAAGTGGCAGTTCATGGCTCTCATGTTTACGTTGATGGCCGGGACCGCGGGCCTTCCACACGTAATTGTTCGATTCTATACGGTTTCTACGATGAAGGCGGCTCGCTGGTCAGGAGCATGGGCACTTCTTTTCATCGGACTTCTCTATTTATCTGCACCTGCATATGCAGCATTCTCCCGCTTTATTTTAATGACAAAAGTAGCGGGAAGCCAAATCAGTGACTTGCCTTCCTGGACGAAATCCTGGGTGGATACGGGGAAATTACAAGTTGCAGACGCAAATGGAGATGGAATCCTACAGTGGAAGGAAATCATCATTTCCAATGATATCGTGGTCATGGCCACACCGGAGATTGCGAATTTAGGCGTGTTCGTCATTGGTCTCGTAGCGGCTGGTGCCATGGCAGCCGCGTTATCGACAGCAGGCGGATTGATGATCGCGATATCTTCCTCCTTTGCTCATGATATTTACTATCGTGTATTCAAGCCGAACGCGACAGAGAAAAATCGTCTGGCAGTTGCACGTTGGTCGATCGTCATCGCGACGGTGCTCGCTGGGATCGTGGCACTCAATCCTCCCGGGGTTATCACTCAGATCGTCGCCTGGGCCTTCGCACTGGCGTCTGGAACGTTCTTCCCGGCACTCTTACTCGGGGTATGGTGGAAACGCTCCAATGCCCATGGGGTTATTGCAGGGATGCTTGTAGGGTTAGGGGTAACCCTCACGTACATCTTCCTGGCAAGATCGGGTGTTAGCCTATTCGGCATCATTGATACAGGAGCAGGTGTATTTGGGGCAGCGGCTGCCACGATTGCCAATATCGTCGTGTCACTTATGACGAAAGCACCTTCTCAAAAGATTCAAGAAGAGGTAATGGATCTCCGTTACCCTGAACAAATGACTTTCAAAGACGGAGAAGTTTGGGTGAACGACGATGTCGACTTCAAAGCCTGACGGATCCTTTCAAGAAGCTGTACTCCTTCATCCCTTCTTCAAGGGGATGGAGCGTAGTACGGCTCTTTCCCTTTTTACTGAGTGTAAGCGGCTTGAGGTGGGTAAAAACCATACCATCCTTAAAAGCTTTGAACATCGTCTCGGACTCTATCTTGTTGTGAAGGGGGAAGTAGAAGTCGTTGTGACAAAGGAAAAAGAAGAGATTCTCGAGATGATTTCGAAGGACGGGATTGTCGGCTTATCGAGTCTGTACTCTGCACTGAAAACAGATGTGGTGGAGAGTGTGTATTCCTCGGTTGAGGTCAAAGCGAAAGAAGAGTGCCTGCTCTGCCTCGTTCCATATACTAGTTTGCAAGCTTATTGGGATGAACCATATTTGAAGAATTTTTTATTAGAAGAAACATCGAAACGACTTCAGGATGTTTATTATTCCTTGTCGCAGCAAGTGGGAATGGCGCACGGGCTGGAAGAGCGGACGACGATTCTGAAGCGGGTAAGTGATGTAATGACGAAATCAGTCGTAACTGTCAGGAGTGATGATTCTCTGGAGGATGCAGCTCGAGCCATGGGAGAAAACCGGGTCAGCTCTGTCATCATTCTGGAAAACAATCGCATCGCAGGAATCCTGACAGAAAGAGACCTCGTCTCCAGATGCCTTGCAAGGTCCGTCCCTCTCACCCAACCGGTAAAAGAGGCCATGACCCCCAACCCAACCGTCATCACCCGTCAGGCATACCTGTACGAAGCCCTCGCCGCCATGATCGACCACTCCGTCAAACACCTGCCCGTTGTCGACCGTAAGGAGAGGGACGGACCTATCGGCATCATCACCCTGCACGATGTAATGAAAGCGAACCATATAGGTGCCCTGACGAGTGCAAGGAAGCTGGAGAACAAGGATTTTCCTCTCGAAAAGGTTAAAACTATTGCAGAATCCATGTTAAGGAGCCTTTGGAATGCGCATTCTCCCATGTTTCACATACTCGATTTCATGTCAGGACTATTCGATCGTATTTATCAACGAATCTTAAGGCAGGTTGAGGAAGAATTACTTCTGGAAGGACGGGAAAGGCCTTGCCCGTATGCATTTTATGTTATGGGTTCAGCAGGAAGGAAAGAGCAGTTTATGTTGACCGACCAAGATCATTTCCTGGTTTATGAAAAACATAGTAATGAAGCTGAGGAATATTTCAGTGATTTTGCTGAAAGAGTCGTTGTTGAATTAGAAAAGACAGGACTACGTCTTTGTGACGGAGGAATGATGGCGAATCAGAAACCGTGGACGGGGAGTATGTGTTCCTGGCAGGAAAGATTGAGAGAATGGTCGGTCCATTCGTCAGAGGAGGCTTTATTGAAGGTACAAAACTTCTTTTCATATCGCTTTTTATTTGGGGATGAAACACTTCATTCAACATTTGAAGAGGCGATAAAAGAGCAGCTGCGCAGCTCAAAAATATTATTGGTACGGCTGGCTCAAGTGGAAAAAACCAAGCCGGTGCCTGTCCTTCACTCCTCCATCCGTTCGATATTAGGCATGGATAGAAAAACAGTTTCCATCAAGAAAGACATTCTGTTTCCTTTTCATCATGCACTGCAGATATTGAATGTTGCTCATGGTAATACGTCAGGAACGACCCGGGAGAAGCTGAATTTTTTAAAAGAAAAGCGGTCAATTTCGTCGGGATTTGCAGAAGAATTAACTGACGCATTTCAGGAATTTATGAGGCTCTATATAGAGATGAAGAGGAAAGATCAAGGAGATACGGTACACATATCCTCGCTCTCCACCCGTAAAAAAGAAAGTCTATACAAAAGTGTGAAAACGATTCGTGAATTTCAACAAATGATGTTGTCTCATTACTCCTTAACGTAGAAGGGATGTGAAGATTTTCATTTTTTCAAAGAAAAAGATTGAATGTCCGCTCCACTATGACTCAGTCCCTCTGAACAGGAAAATTGAAGACCTTACGTTTGTTGTTTTTGATACAGAGACGACAGGTTTTCGCGTCGGAGCGGAGGATCGGCTGCTGGAAATCGGGGCGGTTAAAGTAAAAGGGTATGAGGTAAAGGAAAACATCACATTTCAGACATTTTCCAATCCTCATCGACTCATTTCTCAGGAAATAATCCAGCTGACGGGAATTCAGTCAAAAGATGTCGAACAAGCACCGGAAGCAAGGGATGTCATCCATGATTTCTTCGCTTTTTTAGAAGGAAATACCGTGAATAGTCTGGTTGGACACTATGTAATCTTTGATGAACTCGTGCTGAAGAGTGAACTGATTCGGGCCGGACTTCATCTACAGGTGGCACCGAGCCTGGACACACTTAATCTAATCGGATATCTTTCGCCCTCAAATGATATGAGAGATCTCGAGCGGTATGCTCAGTTGTTTGGGACTCGATTGTACCCGAGACATCGGGCGTTGAACGATGCTCTTATGACGGCTTATTTGTTTGTAGAATTATTGGAGCTGTTAAGAGATCGAAAGGTGGAGACCTGGGGGGAATTGATTCGGGTAAGCAGAGGTCGTGAGTGAAGGGGTGCACATATCGGATACATTCACGTGGAGGATCTTCCTCCGAAAACCATGTGAAGGTCCGTCCCTAAGAGTAATTTTTCAGAAAATTAACCTCAAACCTTGTCCTTATTGTGCTTTTTGTGCATATATGTGGGCACAAGCTAATAAAATGATACAAACCTATCAAAATAGAGAGTGTTTGAGGTGAGGAATCGTCATTATACCATTGATTATCAGCTGAATATTTGATTATACGTTGTAACATCAGGAAGCTGCCGAGGATTAAATAAGGCTTTCTGCCGCTTGCACATGGGTCTTGATGTGCATGCGGTCTATACTATTTCATTGATGCGAAAGCGAGTCTCATTTCACACTTCTCACATCCAATTTAGGGAGGTCGAGTGGTGTGCACGATTACATCAAAGAGAGAACAATCAAGATTGGTAAGTATATCGTGGAGACGAAAAAAACTGTTCGTGTAATTGCGAAGGAGTTTGGCGTGTCCAAAAGTACTGTCCATAAAGATCTAACAGAACGACTGCCAGAAATTAATCCAGAACTCGCAAATGAAGTCAAAACAATACTTGATTATCATAAATCTATCCGGCATCTACGAGGTGGAGAAGCGACGAAGCAAAAATACAAAAAAGAAGAGCTCCACAGCTAACCAAAATACGCCAAGCCCCAGAAAGATGGGTCATGCTTGGTGTGTTTTTGTTTACAGGCGGCATGAAGCGATTTTGCCTGTTGAATTTTCGTCTTTTTTTTACCGTTAAATATTCATTGTAATTTACCTGTTAATAATCTTCCAAAGTTCAACAGGTAAAAGAAAACATATACAGTACCAGGTACAAATCGCCTTGAATGTACCAGGTACAACAACCCTCGATTGTACCAGGTAAAACAACCACTCATCCCACCCGTCTTCATCAAACCTTAACACCCCTGTAACATCACCCTCCAATATTCCTATACTTTTCCAAATAAATAACAAAATCAATACATTTTTTTGACAAATAATATCTTCCTTCGACATATTTATGGTAAAATAATTAATTAGGTGAAAGTTTTGACTTAACGTTTTTACGTAATGACATTAAGATGAAACCATAGATGAAATATGATGATGAATTTGTAAAAGAAGAAGGGAGAAACACAAGATGTTCGCGAAAGATATTGGGATTGATCTTGGTACGGCTAATGTTTTAATTCATGTTAAAGGAAAAGGGATTGTCTTGAATGAGCCATCGGTTGTGGCTTTGGACAAGAATACAGGTAAGGTATTAGCGGTTGGAGAGGAAGCGCGTCGCATGGTTGGACGTACTCCTGGAAACATTGTGGCGACTCGTCCGTTAAAAGACGGCGTCATTGCTGACTTTGATGTAACAGAAGCAATGCTGAAGCATTTTATTAATAAATTAAATGTAAAAGGTTTTCTTTCTAAACCAAGAATCTTGATTTGCTGCCCAACGAACATCACGAGTGTCGAGCAAAAGGCGATCAGGGAAGCGGCTGAAAAGAGCGGTGGGAAGAAGATTTATTTAGAAGAAGAGCCTAAAGTCGCTGCGATCGGTGCGGGGATGGATATTTTCAATCCAACAGGAAACATGGTCGTGGATATCGGTGGAGGAACGACGGATGTTGCGGTTCTTTCCATGGGTGACATCGTGACGAGTCAGTCCATCAAAATGGCTGGGGATAAGTTCGATCATGAAATCCTGAATTATATTAAAAAAGAGTACAAGCTTCTGATCGGGGAGCGTACAGCGGAAGATATCAAGGTGAACATTGGTACGGTATTCTCAGAAACCCTGGATGAAGATCGAAAAGAAATGAGCATCCGTGGCCGTGACATGGTGTCCGGTCTGCCACGCACGATTACCGTGACATCAACGGAAATCGAAGGGGCTCTTCGTGAATCAGTGGCAGTCATCGTACAAGCTGCTAAGAATGTCCTTGAAAAGACCCCCCCGGAATTATCAGCGGATATCATTGACCGCGGGGTTATCTTAACAGGAGGGGGAGCACTTCTTCACGGAATGGATACCCTCCTTGCAGAAGAACTGAAAGTACCGGTTCTCATTGCTGAAAACCCGATGGATTGCGTCGCGATTGGAACAGGGTTAATGCTTGAGAATATCGATAAAATTTCAAGAAGACGAATTATATAAATTACTTTAATAAAAATATTGCACCATTCATCCGATATAAAAACAGCTAGCATAGTTATGAGGTGAAAACATGTTTCGTGGATTTTATACAGTAGCATCAGGAATGCTTTCGCAGCAACGCAAGACTGAAATGTTAACGAATAATATGTCTAATGCGAATACACCGGGTTTTAAAGCTGATCGGGCATCGATGCGGGCATTTCCGGAAATGCTCATGGAGCGGATGGATTCTACGTCGATTCCGACAGAGAAAACACTCTCCCTTCCTTTCAATCAGAAAGTGGGAGCCCTCAATACGGGTGTGTATATGCAGGAAACGATCCCATCATTTTTACAGGGTGATCTACAGGAGACAGGAAGAGGCTTGGACATTGCACTATTGGACGTGTCGATGCCGACTAATGAAGAAACGGGCTCAATGGGATCGGTGTTTCTGACGGTTGAAGATGCGGATGGAAATCCACGCTATACCCGAAACGGGAACCTGACTGTGAACGGAAATGGATTTCTCACGACGAACAGTGGTTTTTATATTCTGGATGAAAATGGCGAGCGTATTCAATTAGACAGTGACCAGTTCACTGTTGGAGAAAAAGGGCAGATTCTTGTCGATGAAAATGTTGTGGCTACCCTAGGTGTAGGCTATTCAGAAGATCCCAACCGACTTGTGAAACAGGGAGACGGACTATTTGCAACAGAAGGAACTGTGCCTCTTCCTGATGCCTATGAAGAAGCCAATGTTTCTTTTACCACCAAGCAGGGATTTCTGGAACGGTCCAATGTCGATGCATCCCGTACAATGACGGATATGTTATCAGCGTACAGAACCTTTGAAGCGAATCAGAAAGTACTCCAGGCTTATGATCGAAGTATGGAAAAAGCAGCCAACGAAATCGGTCGGGTCAACTGATAGTTAAAGATTGTAAATGAAAATCGTCACTTAATACCTTATAATAAGGGGGGACACGTCATGAATCGAACAATGATTACAGCAACCAACACATTAGGTCAATTGCAGAAACAAATGGACATGATCGGTCATAATCTGTCGAACGCAGATACAAATGGATACAAGCGCCGGGAAGCGACATTCTCAGAGTTACTTGTGCAACAGGTGAACAATCAGCGTGTGGAAGAGTTTGAAACAGGCAGACTTACCCCTCTTGGAGTACGGGAAGGCAGTGGTGCAAAGCTTTCACAATCTCAACTGATCCTAAACCAGGGTTCTTTGAAGTCAACGGGTCGCTCGCTGGATTTTGCTTTAACCAGTGAGGGGCAGTTCTTTAAAGTCCTTGCTCAAGATGACAATTCAAGTGACGTGCGCTATACGAGAGACGGAGCATTCTTTGTCAGTCCTACCGGGAATGGGGAAGCGATGCTCGTGAACGGAAGCGGATTACCGGTCCTTGATGAGAACGATAACTATATTACCTTTTCAGAAGATGCGTCTTCTTTCCAGTTAGGGGATAATGGAATCCTCACGGTTACGGATGCAGGCGGCGTAGAAGAGCAATTCAACTTGGGGATTGTCACGGTTGAAAAGTCTCAATTTCTACAGCATTTTGGCGGTAATCTGTTAGGATTTGCGGAGAACCTGGACGGGCTTGGGGTTACAGAAGATGAAGTCGTAACGAATGTCGTTGGAGGAGCACGCTCTGATATTTCATTGGTTCAAAATTCATTAGAGGCCTCGAACGTTGATATCAGCAAAGAAATGACGGACATGCTGAATGTCCAACGATCATATCAATTTCAGGCCCGCTCGATCTCCCTTGCAGATCAAATGATGGGCCTTGTAAATGGGATACGCTAAAAGGAGTTAAATGCTATGAGTGAAAAAGAGCTACTACAAGAAGAAAAAACAACAAGAGAATCAGTAAAAGCAGAAAAGAAAGCCAAGCAAAAGGACGAATCCAAGCCTGCACGCTGGGTAAGGATCCGCATGTTGCCAATCTGGCTCAGAATCCTTCTGTTCATCCTTCTTCTTGCAGGAAGTCTCGTATTAGGTGCCGTCATTGGCTTCGCAGGCATCGGAGACGGCAAAGCAGCCGACGTCTTCAAAGCAGAAACCTGGCAGCACATCATTGATATCGTCATGAAGAAATAAACCCAATATCTATTTCATAAGACTGTCCTCTCGCTAAGGAGACAGTCTTTTTTTAAGTCCTTTTTAGGGACGGACCTCGAATGTGCAAACCTTAATAAAAAGAACCTTGATTTTTCAGGCTTTTGTAGTGATTGTGCAATTTTTCGAGGTCCGTCCCTCTCTTGTTGCCTTTCCACAATCAATTTAGTTACAATAAGGTGTACATACATATTGGTAGGAGGAATTTTATATGCTTGATATTAATCAAATTAAGGAAATCATTCCCCATCGTTATCCGTTTTTGCTGGTGGATCGGATTTTGGAGGTGGAAGAAGGCAAGAAAGCGATTGGAATTAAGAATGTGACGGCGAATGAGGAGTTTTTCAATGGGCATTTCCCTGAATATCCTGTTATGCCTGGGGTGTTGATTGTGGAGGCACTTGCTCAGGTCGGTGCTGTGGCCATGTTGAAAGTGGAAGATAACCGCGGGCGTTTAGCTTTCTTCACTGGTATTGATAAATGTCGTTTCAAGCGTCAAGTAAAGCCGGGAGATCAGCTGAGACTTGAAGTCGAAATGATCCGCTTTAAAGGGCCGATCGGTAAAGGAAAAGGCGTGGCGACTGTTGATGGTGAGGTTGCCTGCGAATTAGAAATGATGTTTGCTTTAGGAGATAAGCAATAAACATGTGCAAACTGGGCTTGTTGTGATTCGTTCACTTCAGGCCCAGTTTTTTAGTTTCAACCCTTCGCATGATCAAAATCAAATTTCCCCAAAAAATTTCACTCAAAATGCAAGTAAATTCATTTTCAGGGAATGCTAACGAAAGACCATAGTAACGGTCTTACATTAACTAACATACACGTTAGAAAGGAGTAACACATCATGAACAAAAAATTATTATCAATTCTTGGTGGATCAGCACTTGCTGCCATGCTTCTTGTAGGATGTAACGCAAATCAGGAGCCTCCTCCGGAAGATGAAGCACCAACAGAAGAAGAAGTCCCGGAAAATGATGGCATGAACGAGAATGACGGTATGGGTGACAACGAAAATGATCAGTCCCAGGATCAGAACGAGCCAGGGGACAAAGATGCAGCGAAGGATAATAATACGCCTGAAGAAGACGCTATAGAAGATGATAAGGATATGCAGGATCAGGATAAGAAGGACGAGTAATCGTTTCAAAAAGCAGAGGCAGCTTAAAGGTGTCTCTGTTTTATTTTTTATAATCACAGCTCCCAAAATAATAGAGATGATGCAAGATGTAAATCCAAGTAAGTTAATATAACTTTTAAGAATTTGAAGACAAAATGAAACATGTCTTCATACCAAAGATTAACTTGCAATAAGAAGACCTCTTTCTCAAAAGGAAAGAGGTTTTTTAGTGAATTCTTATAGCCTCAATAATATATCTTTCGGTCGAAGCACCAACAAGGGTAAACGGATAGCAAGTAGAAAGAGTCAGGATTTCCTCAGGACGAGTTGTCCGAATAATCGAAGTGTCACTTTCATCGACAATATAAGTCTTGAAAATTTCATAGGAGTAAGTTCCAGTTGGCATAACGATGGAAAGTATATCGCCGTGCTGGAGTTCACCAATGTTTCTAAATACCGTATCCCTGTGCCCAGCCAAAAAAATTTGATCCTTCTGTTCCGGTAGTGATGTTGATGAATAATGTCCTACCCCTTTCTTTAGTTCTTCCCCATCTGTTCCTTCAATGATTGCTACATCTCTTTCGAGTCTTGGAATATGTAAAACCCCAATGACATCCCCTTTCTCAAAATGGTAAAAGATTGAGGTTTGAGAGGAATTAATTGGTTCGGGGCTCTTATGTACTGAAGAATTTTCCATAATCCTTTCTTTTGCTTTAACTAGAGCTTCATTTTCCGCTTCTTCGAGAATTTTTATCTGAAGGAAGGAATATATGACAAAAGATAGCCCGCTTGATAAAATAAGGATTCCAAAAATCAGAAAAACCTTCCTACTCATGATGTTTCCTCCTTTTATATTGAAAAAAAGAAAGAAAATCGTGAAATTCCTCTTTCGTTAAGCCCTGGTGAATGGCTTTCTCTAGTGGTTCAACCCACTCCTCATCTAAATAGATCGTATTCATATCAGAAGAAAGAATAATTTCTAAAGAAGTATCTAAAGTAAGAGCTATTTTTTTTAGAATCTTAATGGAAGGATTCTTTTGAATACCTCTTTCAATAGAACTTATATATGATTTAGAAACATTTGAATGATGAGCAAGCTCGTTTATGGTTACCCCTTTTTGTTCACGAAGATCTTTAATCTTATTACCTACCATGTCGATAACTCCTTCACAATTCATTTTATTCATTATATAGAACAATTATTTTTTTATAAAGTACGAAAAAAAGTGAATTTTAAAGGAATCAAGAGGGAGGTATCGATATCTACCTTGTTTGACGGTATTTTCAATGTTTTTGGAGATTTTCATTTCATATGTGAGATCTTATAATAAGTTAAGGTGTTCTTTAAAAAGAACAAATTCACTGATTCTAGGAGATGAAAAAGATGAATCAAAATAGAATTGTCGTAATGTTATTAGTCCTATTTTTTATCTCTGGAATAATGAATCATCATAAAACGTATGCAAATGAAGTAGATATCATATTAATACCTAACGAAAAGTTCTTATTTACTATTTCAAATATGAAGCCGGGTGATTGGGCAGAGAGGGAATTGAGGGTTAGAAATGGCGGTGACAAAGATTTTAACTACACCATTCGCGTTGATAATAAACAATCTGACAGGAAACTATTTAACGAATTGGAATTGAAGGTGTACGAAGGGGGCAAATCCAATTTAATCTTTGATGATAAATTAAAGAATTTCAAAGGGTTTAAACCAGAGCAATTAAAAAAAGGTGCGACTGACAATCTATTTTTCCAGGTTGAAATGCCATATGAATTAGGGAATAAGTTTCAGCAAACATCCGCATATTTTGAAATCATAATTGTAGCAACTGGAATGACAACTCCTTCACCTCCCGAGGATTCTAATGATCCGGTAAAGCAACCAGACAGCAATGTTAAGCCGCCCCCTGTAAACTCGGGCACAAATGAAACCCAATCTCCACCAATAGCATCACAAGGCCCTAAACTACCTAACACTGCAACCAACCTTTACCTGCTATTAACGATAGGTTTTATATTAACTACAACGGGATTGACACTAATATATGCAAATAGACGTTTATCAAAGAAAAAAGAAACTTAACCTGAATGAAGAGGTGACCTCATGTATAAAAAGATATGTGGACGATGCACAAGACCATCCTATAGTAGCACTGAAACGGGTGAATGGGTTTGTCCGACCTGTAAATTTGACTTATCCAATCAGCCATTCTATTATCCTAGTAATTACCTGAAAATTAATAGAAATGTCCTACCTCTTAGAAGGAAGTTAGAGACATATAAAAATAGCATGAATTCGTAGTTTTTCGACAAACCTCATCATATGCTTACACGATTTATTAATCGGAAGAGAGTAATATTTTTGTAAATGTCAGATTATAGATGAATATGTAGGAAAAAAGTGTAAATTAAATTAATGGAATAGACAAAAAACAACACAACGTCTGAATGTTTATTAGTATAATCGAAATAGTTCTAAGGGAAGAGTCAGATAAAGGCAAACTTATTGAAAAATGAGGACGCAAAGTCACAGATCTAAGGTTGGAAAGTAGGCATATCTTCATAAATATCTTGAATATAATGAACAGAAAATATTGATGAAGAAGGTGTGGTTAATTGAAAACTATGATGGCTGGATTGCCTGGAATACATATATGTATTTTGGGAGGGTATTTATATTGACAAATCGGGAACTTGATCTTGAATGGATGGAACTAATTAAACAAGCTTTAGACGCCGGAATTTCTAAAACAGAAATTAGAGAATTCCTTCAAAACCAGTCTCAGGAAGTGAAAGCCGAGTACAAAGTGATTTAATATAAATAAAGTCTTGCGAATCCCTCGCAAGACTTTATTTATTGCCTAATTTCCACTTATTAAATTCAATGAATTCCCTGAACTGCTCCTTGGTAATTCCAGAACTCATGGCTTCTTCTGCAATCTTAAGCCACTCATGATCGATATTGTGATCTTCTGGTTGATCATGTAAGAGAGCATCCATCGGAATCCCTAAAGCAGCTGAAACTTTTTCAAGAAATTGAATGGAAGGGTTTTGTTGAAGGTTACGCTCTATTGAACTCAAATATGACTTTGCAACACCGGCTTTTTCAGCAAGTTCTGTCATGGACATACGTTTTTCTTGTCTGTATTTCTTTACTCTTTCTCCAATCACAGGAAACACCTACCTAAGAACTTCATATAAGAAGTCAATATTAAATTCAATTATATCATAATGAATCATACCGATATTACCTAATTCACACAATTAAACGCTAGGTTTTGAAGTGGCTGGAATCCTTGGCTTAGATACCATTTTCTCGCGGAACTCACGGATTAATTCTTCCCCTGAATATCCTTTTTGGACTAGGTCATCAAGGAGTAATTCTGCATATTCATTCCTCTGTTTTTTCAATTTCCCCTCAAACATAATACTGATATGCTTATCCATCTCTTTAATACAACGGATAGAAGTCATGAAAGCAGCAGGATCATTGGCTTTATGGGAAATCACGACCTGAATTTCCAAATCTTCCTTACGTTGCTGAGCCTTTTGAAAGAACTCAATATATTCATTCGACAAGTACGTTTCGACAAGCCACGTACTCTGCCCATCTTCTTTATTAATAATCAGACCGTCCACTAGCTCAAAGTCACGCAGTTCATCGTTCTCCACTACTTGCAGTGAAATAACTTTAAAGGTTTTCATGAACGAACATCTCCCATTTAAAGGTTTTATAAAATTATATCATAGTAGGAATTGTTTCCCTAACAAATTCCTTGATGAAAAAAAGGACGAAAGCTTCAATTTTGTGAGTTTGACCCTGATTTTGATTAAAAATCGGGAAATCTCCCTAGGGGAATTTCCGAAATTCAAGCCATTTTTGCCTCGAATTTCGGAAATTCACGATTTTACAAGATGAGACAGAAGATTGTAAGATGAAAACAGTTTAAGAGAAAGGAGGAAAGAATTCAATTGATCAACCAAGTGACCCTCGTTGGAAGGCTGACCAAAGATCCTGAAGCAAGAAAAACAATGGAAGGAAAATCGATACTTAACGCTACGATAGCTGTAAATCGTAACTACAAGAATCAAAAAGGCCAAATAGATACAGACTTTGTACTCTGTACCATTTGGAACCGGGCTGCAGACAATATGGAGAAATATTGCCGAAAGGGATCTGTCATTGGAGTGACCGGTCGAATCCAAACCCGTTATTTTGATAACGATCAAGGAAAACGCACGTATGTAACCGAAGTCGTCGCTGAAAATGTCCGATTTATGGACAGCAGGCGGGAAACCGCAGAAGCCCCCGACCCAAGCAAGAAAGAGCCAATCGAACTACCGTATTAATATTTTTAAAAGGGAGATGGAGTTGTGGCCACACTGCAAGATCTTGAAAGAAGAATTGACAGAATGGAAAAGTTAACAGAAGACCTCATCAAAAAGGTAGCAAGAGCGAAAGTCGAAAATTTCTATTTATCTCAACGGGTGACAGCCCTTGAGCAAGGGTACGAATACCCGAATACAGTTTTGAAAACCTCGTCATAAGTAAAACAACCTCACCCAGAATTCTTTCCATACGAACAATCCACCCAACCTTATAAGCAGCTGTCTCAAAATCCAATGGTCATCGCAACATGCCTCAAACATACCTCATTAGATATAAATATGTGTAGCAGTGAGTAAAGTAAGCTCGTTCCCCATATTGTCTTCATATAGAGTCGGTTTCCTTTTTGGAGGCCGGCGTTTTTTTGATTGGTAAGAGAGCGATTGAATTAGATCATCGCCGAGGTGAACGATAATGATTCCAGTTGTTCACATTTTGGCACAAGTTTTGTGGAAAGTGGCTCAACAAACGCTAAAAGTGGCACGACAAAGTCCAGAAGTGGCACAAGTTTGCTCGAAAGTGGCACGACAAAAGGATGTGCAGACAAAAAACGTAATGTTATTACAAATATATTTGTAAGTTTCAAATCTAACCCTAATTAGTCAAAACCCTTTTAAAATAACCCCAATGGCCACTATTTAAATGCCAGCTTAGCCAATTTCACGCCACACCTATACAAAAAACCTCTTCCCCGCAAAAAAGGAAAGAGGTCACATACAACTACTCCAACACCAACAACGATTCCAAATCCTGATCAGACAATTCCGTAACCCATTGATCACTGCGGATAATCTCATCATTCAATGCCTGCTTTTTCGTCAGCATGGCATCTATTTTTTCTTCAAGGGTACCTGAAGAGACCAGCTTATGGACATGAACGAATCGTTGTTGTCCGATCCGATAAGCACGGTCGGTTGCCTGGTTTTCTACCGCCGGGTTCCACCAGCGATCGTAGTGGACAACGTGGTTGGCTGCGGTTAGGTTCAATCCGGTTCCGCCGGCTTTCAGTGATAATAGGAAGACTGGAAACTCACCATTCTGGAATTTCTCCACGATTTCATCGCGTTTTCCTTTTGTCATGCTGCCGTTTAAGAATGGGACATCAACGTTAAATTCTTCTTTCATCACTTCCTGGATCATTTCGCCCATTGAAATATATTGAGTGAAGATCAGGCAGGCTTCGCCTGACTCCAGAGCGGTTTCCACAATGTCCTTCAGCTTCTGCATTTTTTCAGAGCGGGAGAGAATCGATTTTGGATCTGGTTCCTTTAAGTAGAGAGCAGGATGGTTGCAGAGCTGCTTCAACTGGTTGAGCATTTGGAGAATTAATCCTTTGCGCTCAAATCCACTCAATGTTTCAATTTTAGCGAGAGTGTCTTTTACCAGCTGCTCATACAATGCTGCCTGCTCAGTGGTCAGGTGACAATATTCTTTCTGTTCCAGTTTTTCAGGCAGATTCAATTCCACTTCGGGATCTTTCTTCGTACGACGCAATAAGAAAGGCTTGATTTTTGCCTGAAGCTCTTTGACTTTTTCTTCAGATTCATCTTTTTCAATCGGAGCAATATAGTTTTTCTGATACTGCGTAAAACCACCGAGGTACCCGTGGTTAAGGAAATCAAAGATTGACCAAAGCTCGGATAATCGATTTTCCATCGGGGTCCCGGTAAGCGCAATATGATGTTTCCCGCTCAGCTTACGGATTGCCCGGGATTGCTTCGTATTGGCATTCTTGATGTTTTGCGCTTCATCAAGGGAAATCGAGGTCCAGACGACTTCCGATAACTCGTCAAAATCAATATGTGACAACCCGTAAGAGGTAAGAACCACATCTACGCCTTTGATTTCCGCTGCAAATTGTTCGCTTTTCGCCCGGGTCGGTCCATAATGAAGGTGAACCTTGAGGTCCGGAGCAAATTTCTCCAACTCCCGCTGCCAGTTTCCGAGAACGGAGGTAGGGGCAACGATCAGGGAAGGTGTTTCCGGTTTCTCTGTTTCTTTTATATGCTGCAAGTACGTAATCAGCTGTACCGTTTTTCCAAGCCCCATATCATCTGCTAGACAAGCGCCAAAGCCAAATTTACGCAAAAAGAGCATCCAGCTCATACCCAGCTGCTGATAAGGACGAAGCTCGCCAATAAACGCTTCAGGTGTTTCCGTTAAAGGAATCGATGACACATTTGTCAACTGATGAATCATCTTTTTCATAGATCGATTGAGTTCCAGTTGGATCTTGGCATATTTATAAGGATCATGCTCGTCGTCATCCGGCTCCAGATCTGATTCATCAGAATCGCGGGGAACAAGCTCCTGCTCCAGCATATCCTGGATTGAAATCCCTTCCTGCTTTGCTTTCGTCATCATTTGCTGTATCCGGCGAATCATGGCAGGATCAAGCTTCATCCATTGACCGCGGATCTTCACTAAGCGTCGCTGATTATCGACGAGTTGATTAAAGTCATCCTCTGAGAGATTGACTCCGTTCATCGATAATCGCCAGTCGAAATCAAGCATGGCATTCAACCCTACGAAAGAAGGACGATAGCTTGTGTCCGTATTTTTCAGTTTGGCTTTTACCAACACCTGAGCATCCTTCATCGCTTCCCACCAGGATGGCAGAAGGATTTCAATGTCTAAATCGATGAGCTTCTCACTTAATACGGATAGGAAATCCCAGGCATCGTGCTCACCAAGAGCCGTACGGAGGGAACCATCCACGTCACGGAGGATTGGCATCATCTTCATCCAGCGTTCCTGTTCTTCAGATACATCAGGCAGATACTTTTTCCAGGAAGGAGGGACTGTGTCTTCAGCCAGTGAAATGACGCGATTCTGTTTCTTGCGGTCTCTTAAAATCGTTTCCAGCTCCCAGGACTCATCCTCATCAAGAGGCTCAGAGATCCTCAGACCAATCGAAAACGGAAGTTCCTCATCCTCGCCAGCAATCCATTCACTCCAACGCTTCTCATCAAAGTACGCATCCAGCTCTTCAGACGTAAGCGTACTTTCCTTCAGCTTCTGAATCCTCTTCAACGCACTCGATCCACCCGAAGCCATCGCCTCATTCAACGCACCCTGAAACCAATTCTCGGTTAACGTTTTGAGGGACGGACCTCCATCAGGAAGCTCTTCCTCCCAAAACTCATTATTAAAGTTGGACCATACTTCATCAGGGATATGGAACTGCAATCCTTTTTCCTGCCATTCCTGGAAGCGGGGCAGCCAGCGACCGGCTTCCACTGCTTCGTAGATCACAGGGGCGATCGCAATGCATGCCTGCCCGGTCTCATTCCAGTCCCATTGGATCATGCTGCTGAAATGCTCACCTGCTAGTAATGTGAGAAGCTGCCACTGAGTCACTGTAATCCCGTTGGTGGATTCCTCAGGGAGTGTCCCGTAGTAACTCTCTTCATGCCAAAGAAACAGCTGACCCTTCCATTCCTTTGGAGGCAGAAGTTCACCTTCGTCGTTTTCCGCAGTGATGAAGAAACGGTCTTCATATTCAGTTGTGTTGACGTTGATTTTTACGGAAGACAGTTTAAGCATCGATTAACTTACCCTTTCTGCACTCTTCTTGGAACGCACGTAATCGCTTGTATTTATCTAAAATATAGCTGAGATACACATCCCATTTATCTGTTTTCTTCGTTTTTTTATAAATCGTCCGAATTTTTTTCATATAGCGAACCGCCAGCTTGTAGCTGTCGCGATTCTTCTGATCGATCGCTTCCATGACCCCGGCGTAATAGATCGGAAGGGCAAGCTCAGGCGCTTCTTTCGTCACATCGCGGAGGCCCATGCCTTCCATCTCCTGAATGCTGTAGCTCATATATTTTTGCAGCTCGACCCATTCACGATAGGCCTTCGCGCTAATGAGATACTCATTATACGAGAAGAAGCTGTATGGAAGCATGGATAGAAGAAGTTCATTCACAAGGGAGCTATCCTTTTCCATCAGCCAATCCATCGGCAGAATCCGCACAAACCAGCGCACAAATCGGGTCGCTTCATAATAATCGAGGGTTTCGATATGATCTGGCATCCTGGTTAGAATATTGCGGACTAGAAAGAAGCCGACTTCGTAACGCTTCCCGACGAAAAATTTGCGCAGCCAGAATTCACTGAACGCAACCAGCTCAGTACCTAGTTCATCCACCACTTCACTCGCCTTGTTCAGATCTTCCAGGAGTAAATATTGATGGAGGATGGCGACGTTGTAAAAAGTGTTGTCTTGCTCGCTGTTTTCTTCTAAACGTTCAACCTCTTCACGGCGCCACGACTTCTGTTTGAACAAGTAATACCATAGGAAACGGTATACTTCGGCTTTCATCATCGTACTATTTTCTGTGGAATCACTCATCTCGATCGTCTGCTTTTTCATAAAGGCAATGTACGGATCGAAGCTGAACGGCATGGCATGAATCGACAGTTTTTCAACTGCGTCTTCCATTTCCCCTAAAAGAAAATCATACATGCTGTACTGCTCGCGACTCAGCTCTACATTCCTCTTTTGTAAATAAAGATCGATGTGAATCGACAAATAAAAGGTAGCAAAGAGCTGATAAAGAGGCTTCCATTCCCGTTCGAATGGAGCTTCCTTCATGAAGCGTTTCGTTATATTTTGAACGAGGACATCCATCAAATAGGGCTGTCTTTCAAGTAACTCCAAGTCTTCCTGCTTCAGAAGTGAGTCAAAGAACTGCCACCATTCCTCAGGCGTGTTTCCCCGCGTTTTCCGTTCGTTCAATAGATCACTGGCTTTACGGAGAGCTCCCGTGCTGCTGTGTTTATTCAATAAATCATCCAAAGACTGTGTTTCCTGAATTGAAGGCTGAGACTGTCTCCGCCAATTCTGAATCCACTCACTCACCCGTCCAACTTTGTTATATAGCATAAAAAAGGTCGCCATTTGATGCCGGCACCATTTATCCCGAGGACACGAGCACTTGCTTAAAAGGGGAAACGAAAAATTCAGCTCGAGTGTGACAGGCGTCACATCCTGCACCTCGGCCGTCACTTCTTCATCACGGACCTTTACGTTCGAAACCAGATTCTGACGGAACAAAAGAAGGCCCTTGGACACGACATTCTTGCTCTCATCCTGATTCGGGTCCAGCTCACCCTGTATCGACTGACTCATGGGAAGTAACCTATCCTTCAACTCCTGAATACGAATCGACATCAACCAACCTCTCCAATCTATAAAATCGCATTCTTTTATTATAACGCAAAAGGAGGGGGAAAAGGAACATGTGGCAGGGGAAGTGGTGGAAGTGGGTGAGATGAGGGTAGAGGAGTTTGTCGAATTGTGTAGTGAGCGAGGGTGGTTGGACTGGATTAGGCAGAGTGGGATTGGACGCATAGGACTTGGGGGGGGCGAGTCGATAATAAAATGGGCGAAGTCGATAATAAAAGTGGCAAAGTCGATAATAAAAATTTGAAACTGAGTAAAAAACCTACAAAAAGTTGCCTGGCACCAGAGGATGGAGGTGGATTTGAAAATAAATAGGGCGATTTTGAAAATAAATCCCGAAATTTGAAAATAAAACTCCCGGATTTGAAAATAAACAGTCCAGAATCAACTCAAAACCTACCCAATCCCCGCCTTACTCCTCCACATGTATAAAAAAAGTCTCGCCATCATACACATTCACGCTCTTCAACCTCACCATTTCACCATTTTTCCAATAATAATCCTTATTTTCAGGAAAACGCAGCTCTTCGTCTCCACGCTTCACCACCATCTCGGGATTTTTCGAGATCCGTCCCTCAACCTTCACTTTAAATCCCTTTTCACGATAAAATTCTTCACCATCCACATACCAGGAGGCAAATTCGCCGGAAGTTAATGAAAATCCCAGATACTTAGAAATCACTCCGGGTATATCCGTATTTTCAATAAGACCCACAGGCTTCCCAGGGCCATACGCATATAAGAAGACATCCTCACCAGTATGTCCATGTGTCGTAAAACCAAGATTGGCTCGCTTCGCCAACAGCTTCACCATTGCATCCTCTAAATCCTCTATTTTTTTAGAGGCATCTTCCATCGCACAGAAATCTTTTTTACTCAATTTCCCCAACCCATAGTTTGAAAGGACCTCTTTTAAATTTGATCGATCCTCCTTAAGTTGGGAAACAGCGCCTTTAACAGTAAGCTCAGCTTTCTTCAATGGCTCCACAAACTTCTCGACAGGCTGACTTTTATAATCCCCGTTTGTCCCCTGATTCCCTAGGGTGAGGCCGCTATTCCCATGGTCGGTTACGGCGATCACCATCGTATTCCCGTCCTCGCGAGCGAATGCTAAAGCTTCTCCAACGGCATCGTCAAAGCTCAATACCTCGCTGATCATCCCAACAGGATCGTTTTTATGCGCGGCCCAATCTACCTTGCTGCCTTCGACCATCAAGAAGAAACCTTTCTCACCTTGAGAAAGTCTGTCGATTGCCGCTCCCGTCATCTCCGCAAGGGAGGGCTCATCAGGCTTCAACGTCTTTCGATCCAATTCATAGGCGATATCTTCTTCAGCAAACGCTCCCCACAGCTTGGACGATCCTGCTCTGTTTAGAAGTCCGTCCCTCTTCAGAAGTAAATCGTATCCGGCTGAGCCGATGATTTTAACTAAGTTCTCTCCGTCTTCACGACTGACTTCTTTTGTTTTAAGCATGCCGTCATCGTTCTTCACGTGGTCTTTTGATTTCGGTTTCAACCAGGCGGCACCTCCACCTAAGATAACGTCGAGACCCTGGTATACCTGTTGTTCGCCGATATCTCCAAATTCATCACGGTTTAAGACATGCGAAGTGAATGCAGCCGGAGTGGCATGCTGGACAGGGGAGGTGGATACGATACCGGTCTTGTAGCCTGACAACTTGGCACTTTCAAGGACGGTCAAAACGGGACGTCCATCCGGGTTCATTCCTATATAATCAGCTTTCGTCTTCATACCGGTGGCCATGGCCGACCCGGCTGCAGCGGAATCGGTGATCGCTGACTGAGCTGAATACGTCCGAGCACCGCCTACCAGAATCTTATCCAGTTGAAGGTCCGTCCCTCGGTACCAACGTGACAACGTGACGATGTCGGAGTTGGTGCCGTCCATGATCAGGAGGATGACGTTTTTCTTGGGTGGGTTTGGGGCGGCGAATAGGCAGGAGGAGGGGAAGGAGAAGGCTAAGAGGGAAAGGAGGATGGTAAGTATGATGAGGCGTTTTAGTGTTTTCATGGTGGGTGAGCGCTCCTTTGCGTCAGTGATTAACCAATAGTATTTGTTGGTTGGGAAAGAGTATGTATAGAAAAATAAATCGTCTTTTCATTAGTTTGCAAGAACATGAAATCATGAAAAAAAGCCGCATCCAAAACGAACAAGGTTTCAGATGCGACTCACATTATTTACGTTCCAATATTCCAACCAGCAGATTTTCTAAAACGGTCGGACGATCTACTTTCTTCAAATCCCGCAACCTGATCCTATTCCAATCAATCCCCGTTACGAAAGGAGTACCATTCTCTAACGCAGGAATGTTCCCGGGATAGACAATGTAGTATTCCCCGGCCTTCACGCCTGACTTGATTTGTTGCTGCCCATTTACTTGGAGCCCTGTTTCAACTTTTCGCTTTTCAACAGTTCCTTTTTCAGTGAGAATCCAGATGAATTTAGAAGAGCTTTCTTTTTCAATCGCAGTAACAGGCACGACAAATGCATCTTTTACTTCCTCCGTAATAATTGATAAGAAAACATGATGACCGGGAAGAAGCTTATTTTTAGTATCCTGAAGCTTCACTTCCACAGGATACACGCTGTCCATTTGCAAGTGTGGATCGTTTTTGGGAAGAGTGGCAACTTTGGTCACGATTCCTTTTTGAGTCTTTTTCTCGCTATCCGATTGGACCTTCGCGTTCATATTTTCCTCTACCGTCATAATTTCTTTTTCAGTAAGATCCGTCGTTACAATCGTCGCCTGGGAGGCAATCGTAATCAAAGGATTATCAATGGCATGAGAGAGGTCCTTGATGGTTCCGTCCACACTGCTTTGCACCGTTAACGTTGTTTCATATGATTCGATATCAGAAATTTGGCGCTCAAGATTATCGATTTGATTTTCTAAGCGGTCAATCTCTAATCCTTTAGCGGCAATTTCTTTTTTTATATCGTACTCCGACTGAAGTGCACTGGCCTCAATCGGAATTTCTTTGTCGTCCGTTGAAGTGGAAGGAAGAGACGATTCCAGACTTTCCAAGTCATCGATGTTGTCTTCAATACTGTCAATCTCATCTTCCAATTGTTCTACCTCTGATTCCAGAACACTTTTTTGCTGAGTTTGATCGGTTACCTCGTATTCATAAAGTGGCGTTCCGGATTTTACCTGGTCACCTTCTTTAACGAGAAATTTCTTGAAGGAGCCAAATTCGTCGTTGAAATAGATGTAGCTTTCTTCTTCAGCTGTAATGACACCCGTTTTCGGGAGCTCTTTAACTAAATCGTCTTTTCCGCTGATTTCCCAATTGGCTACTCGAACTTCGCGGTCGACCTTGCTGTTCGCTTTTTCAATAAGATATGTATTTGCACCAACAAACAAAAGAGAGAGTGTTAAAGTGCTATAAAGAATGGTTCTTCTTTTCATCATGTTCACAGCCTTTAGAAAGTTAAATTAAGGTTGATATGTTTAAGAAAGCCAATAATGCGTTAAGAGACCAAAAGAATAGATTGGTTAAAAGAATCACTAACCAGATGATCCAATTTTTTTGATTGGTTAACTGTTTGATGCCTTTGTATTGAATATAGAAAACCCAAACTTTAAAAAGGGAGAAGCTTCCCATTAAATAGATTACATACGATTTTGATGTTATATATTGGGTGATTACCCCTAAAGAGAGCGGTGAAGAGTACCATTCAAGTGAAAAGAATAGAGATAATGGTATATAGGTGAGTTTTTCAAGTAATAAAATGATTAAGACCAGACCTTGAGTGATAACCAGTTTACGGTACTCACCTTCATTGGAAATGGTCCAGAAAATTAATGATGAAAAAAAGAGAATAATGGCTGCATAAAGCATTCCGGCTATTAGTCTGCCTAAGAAAAATAAAAACTTTTCCAACTCAAATGCAGTTGGGGATAGCTTCGTCAATTCTTTAGACAAAGGGTCCATTCCTATTCCGAAAGACGCGATCAAACCAAATATTACAATGGATAATAAGAAGAGAAATGAGACTCGTTTCTTATAACCTTTTAATTCCTCCATCTCATTTAGTTGATAAAAGAAGATTGATGGTTGTTTCAAACCCCTGAAAAGTCTGACTTCTCTTTGCATAAAATGTTGTCCTCCACCTTGAATAGATTCCATCTCTTATTCTATCTAAAATCATCGAACTTTTCCATAAATTGTAGAACGAATTAAGAAATAAAATAAAAAAGCGTCGAATGGACGCTTTTGGTCAGCTTATGCTTGATAGGTTAGGTAGGTAGTCCCCGCGATTAGTAGAATAGTAATAATCACGAAACTTACATATGTAACTACTTTCTGCGTTTTCTTCTTTCTCATTGCCTCTTCCGGCGTTAAAAATGCCATTCTAAATTTCCCCCTTTTCCCGACTTGAAGCTGCTAGACAATTAACGAACGTATTATATATATTTTCTGACGCACGCTAATTTTTCCCCATACCAACATTTTATCGGAAATATATGCTGATAATTAATAGGTCTTAAAGCCTATTTAATTTGACGGATGTCGAAAAATATTTTGTTGAATCTTGTATATATATGGTAATATATCTAGTAATTGATGTTTGAACTTTCGTCTAATAGTGTAATAAAGTGATAGAAACTGTTTTATATTGTAGGAGGTTGTCTTTTTTGAAAGGAAACGTTAGCAAGGAACAATACGTTCTCTCTGTTATCCAGAAAGCTTATGACAAAGGTCAGAAAGGCGATATGGATACAGATAAAATGATCGATTGGCTAAAACAAGAATTACAGACTGGATATGCTTCAAATCAAAGTCAAAAAGCGCTGTAGAATCCTTAATGGGTATCTCAGCGCTTTTTGTTTTATATTTTTTTAAAAACTGAAAGACAATAATTCTTTCCGCTTTTGATTCAATGATTGAATAGTATTATCCAGCCCCTCTATTTGAAGGGAGAGAGTTTTGTTCCTGTTTTGAATCATTCTTGCTACCTCATCCGGGTTTGGGCCACCCTGGATATTTCTTATTTTAATAAAATATTCTGGGGAGATGACTTTTTTCCATTCTTCAGCGGTCAATGAAATATTGGCATGTTCTTGAATCATTTTATTGATCTCTTCAACATTCCAGTCATAAAGTTCTTTTCGTTCCTGAATCGTTTTTCTGGATACGAAACTGGCTATGGAATGTGCTTTTCGAAATGGAATTTGGTAATCCCGTGACAGGGTATCAGCGAGCTCGGTAATGGTAATGCTGGATTTCTTAGACATTTCTTTGGCATGATCCTTGTTTACTTTTAAAGTGGCAATGACGGCATACATAAGCTTTAAGACACGGTTCGCGTTGGTGAATGCACGATAGAGGTGTGGTTGCAGGTCATCCTCTGTATCGACGATGTCACCGAACGGGGTGTTATGCACCATGCTCATTGCGGCAAGAGCATCTCCATAAGCGCTGCTTGCGATGGAGCGGGAATGTTCGATGGACACCGGGTTTCTCTTTTGAGGCATGATACTGCTGACTTGCACATATGGATCTGCCACCAGAAAGGTTCCGAACTCCCTTGTGACATGTTGAAGGAAGTCCTGGATCCACCTTCCAGTATTGACCATACAAGTCATAAGGGCAGTAGCGGTTTCTAATAAATAATCAGCCCCTCCAATCGAATCATAGGAGTTTTCAATGATTTGATCAAATCCCAACAATTCACGTGTGCGTTCCCGGCTGATTGGAAATCCGGTAGTCGTGAGGGCGGCAGCCCCCAATGGAGACTGGTTCACGGTTGTATAGGCCGCTTGCAGGCGTTTAATATCCCTTTGTAACACATCGTAAATGGCTAAGAAATAATGCCCCAGTGTGGTAGGCTGTGCCGGCTGGGTATGTGTGTACCCTGTCATATACGTTTCGGTGTGCTGTTCTGCTTGAGCGAGTAGCACTTCACTTAATTGATTGGAGGTTCTTAATAGGTGCAGGAGGTGCTCCCTTAACACAAGGCGATACATGGCAACACCCATATCATTCCGGCTTCTTCCGATATGGATTTTACCTGCCAGTTCGTCTCCGATTTCCTCGCCGATTTTGGCTTCCATCATAAAGAACAGGTCTTCAAATTGGGGCTGATAGCAGACTCCTGCTACCTCTGTTTCTGCGACACGATTAATTCCCTCCAGCATCTTTTTCGCTTCGTCATGTGAAATGATGTTCTGCTCGGAAAGCATGATGACATGTGCTCTATGAATATCAAACATGACATGAAACAGATAATCCCGCTGGTCGTTAAATACAGGCATCAACAGCTCTTCCACATACGTTTTACCTGGAAAAGAGCTGCCTTCATTTTTAATAAAATCTTCTAAATTGATCATTCTTTCAACTCCGATTCTAAGATAATGATTTTTCAGCTTTCACACCGAAAAACTTATTTGAAATGAACAGAATGATAGCGATGATGGCGATTTGAATCATTCCGTAAGCAGCAGCCTGCCCCATATTAAACATGCGAAGCTGGTTCATGATTTCAATGGAAATAGGGCGGTTGGATAGGGTATACAACAATACTGAGGTCGGAAACTCTCCTACGGACTCTACGAATGCCAGGAGTGTCCCGGCAAGAACACCAGGCATGATAATAGGCAAAATCACTTTTCTAAAGGTATAAAACCATTTAGCCCCTAAGCTCCGGGCAGCTTCTTCGATCGAGTCATCGAGCTGCTCCAGTACGGCATTGGTTGAACGGACGACCAATGGGATATGCCTGATAAAATAGGCTAACGGCAGAATCCAGAACGTACCGACAAGAATGTTTCCGAAAGAAAAAATAGTCGGCTCGTTAAAGGCAAAAATCAAGTTCATCCCGATAACGGTGGCTGGAAGTGCCCATGGAATCATCACTAATATATCAACAAAGCTTTTTCCGACAAATTTGCGTTTCACTAATAAGTAAGAGGTCAATACTCCGAAAACCAGGTTCCCTGCTGTTGCAATAAACGAAAGGATCAAACTATTTTTGAGCGGTTTAAATATATTCGGGTCCTCAAAGAGTAACCGGTAATTTTCGAAATTAAAAACGCTTGGATACGTCTGCCATGTCCATGTACCATCCGGAACAAGAGAGAGAAGCAGGATGGTGAAGTGAGGCAGGAGAAGGATAACCACTCCGACAACACCTGCAGCGACCAATGTCCACTTCATAAATGGATTTTTCACTTCACTGCGGTGAGCGCCGATCCCCTTCGAAGCCATACGATAATCTTTCCGGTTCTGATACCATCTCATGAAAAGTAAGAAACTGATGGACACAATCGAGAGAATGACAGATTGTGTAGCGGCTACTTCCATATCACCGTTAATCTTGGAAAAATAAATTTGTAAACTTAAAACGCGGAATCCGCCTGCCAATAGAAAAGGCGCACTGAAGGAGGCCATTGAAATCATAAATACGAGTAATGAGGCCGCAACAATCGCTGGAGTCAATAATGGAAAGGTCACCTTCAAAAAGACTTTAAATCGATTGGCTCCCAAGTTAAAGGCCGCTTCCTCCAAGGATGGATCAATTTTATTGATGGCTGAAGAGACAGTCATATAGAAATACACATACATGGTATATGCGTGTACAATCAAGATTCCTGAAACACCGCCGATTTTAAAGGGAACGTCCTTCAATCCGAACAAATCTTTGATGGCGTTCGGTATTAATCCCGTCTCACCGTATAAAAACATAAAGGCCATAACTCCAACCAAAGAAGGGAGAACGATGGGCATAATGGCGGCAGTTGAAAAGAAATTACGACCCGGGAAATCATAGCGATTAAAAATAAACGCAAGTGGAATTCCGATCATGGCAGCGACTAGGACACTTAAAACAGAAATATAAACAGAGTTCCATAAAGCTTCTAAATTTGTTTTCGATTCTTGAGTGAAAAAGTCTGCATAGTTTTCAAACCCTATGCTGCCGTTTTTATTCAAACTTTCCAGAAACGTCCGCAATGAAGGATACAGCACATAAGCAATTAACACCAGGAGTACAGGCAGCAGCAGCCATAAAGTCAAGCGGGTGTCCCGATTTTTGATCATGGGGCATCACCGCTGATCACTGGTATGAGGCGCATATGCTCTTTAGGTAATTCAACCCGGATTTCATCGCCTGGTTGAAGCTTATTAGAAAGAAGAGTATTCAATGTATGAACCTGTAAGAGCTGATGGTCTACTTCAATCTGGACGTTAATGACGGACCCGAAGAAGTGAACTTCCTTTACGGTTGCTCTGAACACATTTTCCCCATCCATACTTTGATCCACAAGCTTAATAGCTTCGGGACGAATCGAGAGGGCGATGTCTCCTTGCGCATTCATTTCTCCAATGACAGGATGGTTATGTACAGCTATCTCTTTGGTGATCGTGCCGCTTTTTGCAGAGACATAAGCACTATCTTCCTCGACACGATTAAGAGAAACAGGCAATAGATTAATCTCTCCGATGAAACTTGCGACAAAGTCATTGGCAGGTTCATTATAGATTTCAGTCGGTGTCCCTACTTGATGGCAGACACCAAAGTTGAAAACGGCAATCCGGTCACTCATGGAGAGGGCTTCTGCCTGATCATGGGTCACGTAAATAGTGGTGATGTTATATTCTTTCTGTAATCGCAGGATCTCACTTCTCATTTCGTCACGAAGTTTCGCATCCAGATTACTGAGTGGTTCATCTAACAGAAGGATTTCCGGTTCAATCACCAATGCACGGGCTAACGCGACACGCTGCTGTTGACCTCCGCTTAATTGACTCACTTGACGATCGGAATATTGTTCAAGTCTGACTTTATTCAAAACATCCTTAACCCGGGCCTTTACTTCTTTAACGGCCAGCTTTCTGACTCTTAATCCGAAAGCAACATTTTCAAATACCGTCATGTGAGGAAAAAGGGCATAGTTTTGGAAAACCATGCCCGTATTTCTTTTTTCAGGAGGTACACGCGTCATGTCCTTTTCACCAAAACGGACGACACCTTTAGTAGGATAGTAGAATCCGGCAATCATCCTGAGGGTAGTGGTCTTCCCACAACCGCTTGGACCAAGGAAGGTAAAGAATTCCCCATCCCTGATATCCAAGTTTAATTGATCAACTGCTACAACCTTTCCAAAGGCTTTTTGGACATTATCTATTTTTATCGACGCCATACCGGTTACACTTCCTATTCTTTGATTTCTTTCTCTCCGTTTTTGATGTTTTCATCCCAATGCTTCATCCACTCATCGCTTTTTTCCTGGAATACTTTCCAGTCGATGTCCATACTCTTGATTTCAGTTTCTGTAATCCACTCAGGTAGTCCCTCGACATCGTTTCTCGTTGGAATACGATAGAATTCTTCTGCCAGGATCTTAGCGGCTTCCGGTGTATTAACAAACTCGTAAAATGCTTCTGCAGCCTTTGGATGGCGTGCACCTTCAACAAGTGCGATCCCCTCCGTTAAAACGGGTGTCCCGCTTTCAGGGATGATAAATTCGAATGGATAGTTCTTGTTTTCTTTTAACATGACGACATCCGGCATCGCCCAAACAGAAAGGGCACCTTCGCCTTTAGCGACCTTGTTGTACATCATTTCCGGATTAGCTGAATATTCCTTTGTGTTCGCGTCTAATTTCTCAAGCCACTCATATCCTTTTGTCGGATCATTTGAATCTTTGTAATCACGATAAATCATCGCCGAGAAAATCGTTCTCATGGTTCCGGAAGCAAGAGGATAACGAATGATGATTTCGTCTTTCCACTTCGGATCCAATAACTCATCCCAGTCTTTAGGTGCTTCTTCTTTAGAGATTTCCTTGCTGTTATACATGATCACTTCCGGAGTCTGGCTCGTACCGGACCAGTTCCATTCTGGATCGTGGAAGCCTTCATCCAAGCTTGACGCATAGGATGGTTCATAAGGTTTCAGTAATCCTTCGTCTTTCGCTTGATCGAAGTTAGTGGAAGGGGCCCCCCACCAAACATCTGCCTGCGGGTTATTCTTTTCGGAGCGGATCCTGTCCAGGATTTCTTGTGATCCCATATCGAGCCATTCAACGTCGACATTGTATTTTGCCTCGAATTGCTGTTCGAATTTAGACAGGATGTCTTTTCCATGAGGAGAGTACACTACAATCTTTTCTTCAAGCTTGTTTTCTTTTTCTCCCGAGCTGCTTGAACTTGACCCTTGTTCTGATCCACCACAAGCTGAAAGCAATAAAGCAGCAGATAGAGAAACCGTTGTCATCACCGCTAATTTCTTGTTCAATTTCATGAAAAATCCCCCTTGTTATCAAAAATTAATAATACCCTCGTGCTCGCGTAAAAACAGTGAAACGGCACCTAAAACGCCAACATTTCCCCCTAATTGTGAAATCTTCAATTCTACTGAACTGGGAAGATACTGATCAACCATTTTTCGTAATCTTGGAAGAATAAAATCGGATGATTTTAAAACACCACCTCCTAAAATGATGACCTCTGGGTTTAGTAAGCTTGCTGCGTTGATGATCCCGTAGCCCAGATGGTCAATCGCCTCATTGACGACCGAAAGGGCTGTCGGGTCTCCAGACTTTGCCAGATTAAAAGCCGTTTCCCCGGATAACTCTGAGGTTTTGGCTTCTTCATAAGCCGGATGATCAGGATTCTCTAATACCAGGGTAGTAAGTTTATGTCCAATGGACTTGCCGCCGGCTACACTTTCCAGATAGCCATACCGGTGAAACATCGGTTTAAAGTCATTCTGGAGGTCGTCTTTATCTGTCACCATATAACCGATCTCCCCCGCGGCGTTGGAGTGTCCCCTGTAAAGCTGGTTATTGATGATAATGCCGCTTCCGATACCAGTCCCCACGGCCATGAATAGAACGTGGCGATTGTTTTTTGCGCTTCCAATCCACTGCTCCCCGAGTGCAGCAACATTCACATCGTTGTCCACGTGAATGGGGAAGGGGAAGTGTTTTTCAGCTTCTGAAAGAATCGGGTATCGAATCCAATTGAGGCTGGGGGCCTCAATTACTACCCCGTTTTGTGTGATTCCCGGCACGCCCATGCCCATTCCTAACACGTCGTTGGTTTGGATTTGAAGATGATCAAGCATGCGGAAGACATCTTTTGCAATTTGCTCCAAAAGGCCTGTCTGTAAATAGTGTGATGTAGAAAAACTCTTTGAATGAATGATATTTCCACTTAAATCAGAAACAATCGTTTTCACCTTTGTACCGCCAACATCTGTTCCGATCACATAGGCGGCTTTTTCATTGAAGAATAGCTGAATCGGCTTCCTTCCTCCTTGGGAAGAGGAGGGACCGATTCCTTTTTCATAGATCCATTTTTCTTTTATCAATTCATCTACAATTAAAGAGATGGTCGGCTTACTCAAGTTCATTTGTGCAGCAATTTCCGCCCTGGAAATAGGGGAGTTTTCTTGAATGCACTGAAGTACTCTTTTTTTATTCAACGATTTCATCTGCATAGGTGCCCCTCTTAAACTCATTGCATCACGGCCTTCTTTATTTTGGTTAGTAAAGTTTACTAATTAACAAGGAATATACCTTATTATGGAATAAGTTACAATAGTTATTTTAATTTTATGATAATTCAAAGTGTTAACGTGACAACACTCTGAATCTTCTGTAAAATAAATATTTACATTATTATCCTGATGTGATACTAATTAGGAGAGATTTCTGGGTCTAGTTAGTTAGGTAATTTAACTAACATACTAAAGACCTATGATGAAAGGAGTGGAAGATGGTATTTAAACGTTTGACCAAATTCCTGAAAATGAGAGGGGTTACATGATGAAGTTTATGAGTTATTTGCTTTCGCTATTGTTGGTTCTTTCTTTATTACCTCTTAGTGGTGTCGTTCATTCAGAAGAGCATGATGTTGAATTATGGAATGCCGTCAAACCTTTGGATACGACAGTTACGTTTTTAAACACGGGTGCTCATCCCGATGACGAACGAAGCGATTTCCTGGCATACTTATCCAGAGGTCTTGGAGTGAAAACCTCAAGCCTAATTGCGAATAGAGGAGAGGGTGGACAAAATGAAATAGGGCAGGAGCTCGGGAATGGCCTTGGAATCATTCGCTCCAGGGAAATGATCGAAGCCGCCAAGATTACGGGTGTAAAAGCCTACCACCTCAGTGAAACCACCTCAGATCCGATTTACGACTTTGGATTTTCTAAAACCCCTGATGAAACGTTGGAAAAATGGGGGGAAGAACTTACTTACGAGAGACTCATTCGCTTCATCCGGACCTACCAACCAGATATTTTAATGCCTTCCTTCAGAGACTCCAACTCCCAACACGGACATCATCGCTCCATCACCATACTTAGTCAACGTGCGTTTGAGGACGCTGCAAATCCAGACGTATTTCCAGAACAACTAGAAGAAGGCTTGTCGGTTTGGCAGGTGAAAAAGTTTTATTTACCTGCTGAATCAAAAGATACAGCCACTACATCCATAGAAATCGGGGATTACGACCCTATTTATGAGATGTCTTATCCGCAAATCGGGGAAGAATCCCGTTATATGCATAAGAGCCAGGGGATGGGGAATGACATCGGTGTGGCTCCAAGACAGACTCACTTGGAATTAGAGGAGAGCTCAGTAGAAACTACAGGCACTGATCAATTGTTTGAGGGAATTCCCTATGATTTTAAAGAGTGGGCAGAAGAAATGCCTAAGGGTGATAACTCACTCAAGGTTCACTACACTAAGTTTCAAAAGAGCTTAGAAGGGATCATTTCAAGCTATCCTGATCGAGGCGAAACGTTCAAGAAAACACAGAAAGCATTGAAAGAAGTAGAAAAACTTGAGAAGAAAACCGAGAAATCAAAGCTTGATGAACCAATGAAGATAGACCTGCTTCATAAAATTTCCTTGAAGAAAGAGCAGCTGAATGCGGTGAGTTTTGTCGCTTCGGAATTAAGTGTCGATGCCTCTGCAGAAACGACCGTTCTGACAAAAGGGCAAGAGGTGCAGGTGAAAGTTCAATTAGCCAACCAGGGAGAAGAGAAGCTGAAAAAAGCGGAAGTCGAACTCGTTACACCGGAAGAGTGGGTTGTTGTCAATGATGGAAGATCGGTTGACCTTAAACCTGGTGAAGAACGTGAAGTGGTATTTGACGTTGAAGTTCCGAGTGATGCTGACTACTATCATGCTTACGAAGAGCCGGCAATTCAGGCTAAAGTAAGCTTTGAGGCAGCTGGTGCAAAAACGACCCACGTTCAAAATCTCGATGGAACCATCGCAGTCTTACCTGACGTAGGCATAACCCTTAACCCGGAAGATATCGTGGTCAATAGGGCTGAAGTACAAGCTGAAATTCCTGTAGTCGCGAAGGTGAAGAACTATCGCGATGGAGCAACTTCTACACAGGTATCATTAACGGTTCCAGAGGGTTGGGACGTATCCCCTCAAGAGGTGACGGTTCAATTTGATGAGTCACAGGAGGAGAAAGAGGTATCCTTTACACTCAGTCCGCCGGAAGACATCGGTGAAGGGAATTTTGAGGTGGATGCACAAGCCGTCGCGGGTGGTCAAACCTTCACTTCAACGGTCCAGGAAATAAGCTATGACCATATCGGGACATTTTATTACTTGTATGATTCAAAAGTGAATGGAGTAGCGTTTGAATTGCTGACTCCTGAAAATCTGAAAGTAGGTTACATCGAAAGCGGCTTTGATAAAGTAGCAGAATATCTTCGCAATGTCGGGATGGACATCACATCACTTACAGAAGAAGATTTAGCTTCAGGAGATCTTAGTCAATACGATACGATTGTGACAGGGATTCGAGCTTATTTATCCAGAGAAGACCTGGTGGCGAATAATCCACGTCTGAAAGAATACGTAGAAAACGGCGGACATCTGGTTGTTCAGTATCATAAACCGAACGACGGATGGGATAAAGATACTACAGCTCCCTATCCATTAACCATTGGAAACCCGTCGATCCGCTGGAGAGTAACCGATGAAAATGCGGACGTAGAGGTATTGCAGCCTGAATCACCATTATTTAACTACCCTAATACGATTACCGGCACGGATTGGGATAACTGGGTACAAGAAAGAGGCTTATACTACCCAATGGCTTGGGATGACCGCTACGAGACATTTGTCCGTATGGCAGACCCGAATGAAGAACCATTCGACGGAGGAATCCTCATGGCCGAATATGGAGAAGGAACCTACCTATACACCAATCTCGTATTCTACCGCCAAATCCAAGGCGGAGTCCCCGGAGGCTACCGAATCTTCACCAACCTACTAAGCTACGGCCAAAACTAAACAACATTTAGAGAGCATGCCATTCAGAGAGGGACGGACCTCTGTTTTTTTCGTACTGTGGTTTATAAGTCTTGTCACATCAGTGTTAATGTAATTTGAAGTGCTTGTAGAGTGCTTGGTAGGGACGGACCTATAGCAAGGGGTATTCTTTGGAAACCCCATACCATAAGGTTTATCAATCCTTTTGAGGTGATTTGAGGTCCGTCCCTCAAATCACCACTCACTACCACTCCTTCATCGTTTGGTAAAGGTGGGTGACCTGAGTAATGAATTTTTCTTTGCCGTTTTTCTGAGAAGTAGGTAAGGGAGGATAGGGTACGTTTGAATTTTGGGAAATCTTGAAGAATCTTTAGGATTTCCCTATTTTCTTCCCCTTCAAATTTTTCTCTTAGAATCATGGGATTTTGACTATTACCAAGCCCTTCACTTTCCACGCCGTAAATGATTCGGTTCATCTCATAGGTAGGGATGTTATAGACTTCTTTAAAGGTAAGGAGCATTGATACGGGATGTCCTTTATGCCATTTTCATAATTTGATAACGTACTCTGAGTAATATTAAAACGAATGGCAGCTTCTTTTTGAGTAAGCTTCAATACGTCTTTCCTATAAAGCTTTAGCTCTATATGTAAGTCCATTCTTTTCAGCGACTATCCCTTTTTCTTCAAAATGAAATACTATTATTGGTTACCAAATATAAATAATTTGGAAAAGGTATACAAAATTACATTAAAACGTATTAGAATGTAAATATAATTGTAATTTTGTCGAATTGGGGTAAAGGTGGAAGATAGAATGGAAGATCAGAACAAAGGGAGAAAGATTCACGTTACATATATGGGAGGCACGAAACCCAGTTTAACGGAAAAGGTCAAATGGATACCTTTGAGGTCAGAGTCAAACCTGGTATTCAGTACTAAAAATAACGGCAAACAGCGTGTGATCTACTATTCTCAAAACAGCTTTACCAACGAGGGAATGAACAGAAAAGATTACCTACTAATAGATAGAATAGAAGAATAAAGAAGGGGGACTAATATGAGGGACGGACCTCTAACGGTGAAATTGAAGACAAGCAGCCTGATTTAACCTCTTTTGTAAAATTCCAGAGGTCCGTCCCTCAAAAAAAGAGGATTTTGCGGAGTTGTGTCGAATAGGTAATTGTGCGAAATTTAGTTGAAATTGAGAGAAGGAGTGATGTTATGGTTCGAACACCTCGGGATTGGTGTCCGGGAGCCACTTATCATGTGACATCGAGAGGGAATCGGAAGCAAGACTTGTTTCATGACATTGAAGACCGAAAGAAGTATTTATCCTACCTGCAGGACACGAAAGACAAGTATCCTTTTACCATCCACGCATACTGTTTAATGTCCAACCACATTCATCTTCTAATCGAAACCCATAAGGTTCCACTTGAGCAAATCTTCAGAATCCTACATACTCGTTATGCCATTTATTTCAACAAAAAGTATGATTACGTCGGACATGTTTTTCAAGGAAGATATGGATCAACTAAGATTGATACCCCTGCTTATTTTATTAAGGTAAGCAGATATATTCATCAAAATCCTGTCAAAGCCAAACTCACTGTCGTCCCCGAGTATTATCCCTGGAGCAGCTACCCCTCATATGTTCATTCCATCGACAATCCGCTTCTCTCAAAGGAGAGGACCCTGGCATATTTTCCAGATTCAGAAGTGAAGCTTTACAAAGAATATGTAGACAAAGAAGAAGAGAAGGAAGACCCGAACAAGGAATTTGGCGAAAATACAATTAAAATGGTAAAAAAATAAAATATTTTTGTAACAATATAAAGGGAATTAGATGTTTATGTCGAAATTCATGTTTGTAGGACAAAATCCCTATATCAAGGAGGAGGAAGAATGAAAAAAGACTTTATATTGGTGTTTGAGGATTTTCAAGTTTCAAAGAGGAGAATCATGAAATCCCAAAAGCACTTAGTTGTGTTTCAAGGGCAACATTATTACAACAAGCTCGTTGTCGTGAATCGACCCCCAGGGTTCTCCCACGCATTAGAAAGCATCATGTACTCTGATAAGATACTCGAAACCTATGGATTTTCGACTCTGTTTGCGGTGCCGATTGACAGAAAGCATTCAATCCCGTTTAAGTTTGTCCGAATAGGTGACAAGGAGCCCAGGGATTGTAAGATTGTGCTTGAAAAACGGAAGGGCGTGGAGCAATTAAATATCAAACCTTTGTATACTATGGATGGTCCGATTTCACATGAAGATAGACACGACATATTATCCTATCTTAGCATGAAAAGTAATGAAGGCACGGTCACCTATCTCATGAACAACCCACAAGTGTTCAAGGGAAAAGGTAAAAAACAAGAAGAGTAAAGGAGGAATGAGGCGAACCTAAATTCAATAGGTACGTCTTTTTTTAAGCTCTTAACTTGTACTCTCTTGAGTGGTTTGAGGGACGGACCTCCAACTGTTTAAACTAGGAACACCTCCTATGTCCCTACTTGAGAAACTCTCCAAAACCCTTTACCACGCTACCAAACTACCTCTCTAAGTTTCTAAAATCAGCACTTTTTTCGTTGACCTCTTATGAAACAGACCATACAATATAAGTAGTTATTAGTATTTTTAGAATTTTCATGTAAGGTGCGAATGCCACTTGGAAAAGACAGACCATACTCGTATCGGAAAGAATGCCATGCTTCTTCTGCTCGTAGACAAAGGTGAAGAAGAATGGAATCGTCATTTCAATGAACTGAATTGGAGTTACTGCACCGGGAAAATCGGCTCCATGGACAGTCAAAAAATCGTGGCTGCGATTGAAACAGCAGCAAAGCGAAGTGATCTTGTCCGGGAAGATTTGTACCGGGAAATGCATGCCTTATATCACGCCATCATGGAGGCATTAACGGGTGTGACCCGCGGCCATACACAATTAGGTGAGATCCTGCGCACCGTGGGATTGCGATTCTCGGTTGTAAGGGGGACTCCATATGCAAGTGAAGAAGAAGGCGAGTGGATTGCGGTTGCTCTATACGGGACGATTGGTGCGCCCATTAAGGGGCTGGAGCATGAGACAATCGGACTTGGAATTAATCATATTTAAATAATCTAGAGCCTAGAGATATTAGTTGAAAGGAGGCTCGACCAACGGCAGAAGTCTGTCTTTGGTCGAGCCTCTTTTTGTGTGGAATTTTGGGTCAAGATGATTATTTAGGGAGTGGACAGAGAAGATTTGGAGGTCCGTCCCAGAGCGGTTTAAAGCGTTAAAGAACGAAACAGCAAAGATAGTGATTTAGAGGGGTTTAGCCAGACTGAGGTTGTGTAGAGACAGCTTTCGAAGGTCCGTCCCTAAAAATATGAAGAGGTGATTCGAATGGTGGAGTTGAAGGGTTGTAGTTTGAGTTTGGAGGAAGCTGGTAGGGTTATTTATGGGAAGGAGCAAGTGGAACTTTCGCCGGTAAGTATGGAGCGGGTGCGGAAGAGTCGTGAGGCGGTTGAGCGGATTGTGAAGGAGAAGCGTGTGGTGTATGGGATTAACACGGGCTTTGGGAAGTTTAGTGATGTGTTGATTGATGCGGATGATGTGGAGGAGCTTCAGCTTAACCTGATTCATTCTCATGCTTGTGGAGTGGGGGATCCATTTCCTGAGACGGTTTCTCGAGCGATGCTTCTACTGAGAGCCAATGCTTTATTAAAAGGGTATTCAGGTGTTAGGCCGGTCATCGTCGAACGCTTAGCGGAATTCTTGAATAAGGGGATCCATCCAGTCATCCCACAGCAAGGGTCACTGGGAGCAAGCGGAGACTTAGCACCACTTTCACATCTGGCCCTAGCCTTGATGGGAGAAGGAGAGGTCCATTATCAAGGGGAGATTCACCAAACTCTGCCTGTTCTATCTAAAGAAAACATCTTCCCAATCCAGCTTCAGGCAAAAGAAGGATTGGCACTCATCAATGGAACGCAAGCGATGACGGCAATGGGAGTCATCGGATACTTAGAAGCGGAGGAACTTGCCTTCCAAAGTGAGATGATCGCTAGTCTGACCATGGAAGGACTTAGAGGAATCATGGATGCCTTCGACGAAGATATTCATTTAGTAAGGGGATATCCTCAACAGGTCGCAACGGCAAAAAGAATCCGGGCTTACCTGGAAGACAGTAAACTCACAACGAAACAAGGAGAGCTGCGAGTTCAGGATGCCTACTCACTAAGATGTATTCCACAAGTACACGGAGCATCCTGGCAGGCACTTGACTATGTAAAAGAAAAGCTCGAAATCGAAATGAACGCAGCAACGGATAATCCACTGATTTTCGATGATGGAGAAAAAGTCATCTCAGGTGGGAACTTCCACGGACAGCCAATCGCATTCGCCATGGATTTTATGAAAATTGCTGTAGCCGAACTTGCCAACATTTCAGAAAGGCGAATCGAGCGACTCGTGAATCCGCAGCTCAATGATCTGCCACCGTTCCTGAGTCCACAACCTGGACTCCAATCCGGTGCCATGATCATGCAATACTGCGCGGCATCACTCGTATCCGAAAATAAAACTCTTGCCCATCCAGCGAGCGTTGATTCCATCCCGTCATCTGCCAACCAGGAAGACCACGTCAGCATGGGAACCATCGGATCACGACATGCCTACCAAATCTTACAGAACACAAGAAGAGTCCTTGCAGTCGAACTCATCTGTAACCTACAGGCAGCAGAACATAGAGGGACGGACCTCCTGGCAAGCAAAACACGCCAATTTTATGAAGCAGCGAGAAAGATCATTCCTTCCATTACAAAGGACAGGATCTTCTCGAAAGATATAGAAAAAGCCAACCAGTGGCTGCAACAGATCTCGTTAAGCTCACTCATCAAACCAACCAAAACAAAGGAGGAAACGACAAATGGTTAAAGCAAACAAACGCATCGTACACGTAAAAAGAGGGACGGACCTTGAATGTAAGGGATGGGAGCAGGAAGCGGTCCTTCGCATGCTCTACAATAACCTGGATCCTGAGGTAGCGGAAATTCCTGAAGAACTTGTTGTATATGGTGGTATCGGGAAAGCGGCCCGTAACTGGGAGTCCTTTGACGCAATCGTTCATACGCTCAGAAACTTAGAAAACGACGAAACTATGCTTGTTCAATCTGGAAAACCGGTTGGTGTATTCAAAACACATAAAGCGGCTCCAAGAGTCCTTCTATCAAACTCGGTCCTTGTACCGAAATGGGCAAACTGGGAGCACTTCCATGAGCTGGACCAAAAAGGCCTCATGATGTATGGCCAAATGACGGCGGGAAGCTGGATTTATATCGGGACCCAAGGAATCCTTCAAGGGACATATGAAACGTTCGCAGCACTTGCGAAGAAACATTTCAATAACTCACTCAAAGGTACAATCACTCTAACTGCGGGACTGGGCGGAATGGGTGGAGCACAGCCTTTAGCAGTCACCATGAACGGTGGAGTCGTGATTGCAGTCGACGTTGACGCAGAACGTATCCAAAAGCGCCTCGACACAAAATACTGTGACGTGAAGACAGATTCCATCGATGAAGCATTGATGATGGCCTATGAAGCACGTGACCAAGGTAAGCCTCTTTCCATCGCATTACTTGGAAACGCAGCAGAAGTTCACCATGAACTTCTAAAACGAAATGTCCAAATCGATATCGTAACCGACCAAACATCAGCTCACGACCCATTAAACGGATATGTACCAGAAGGCTATTCCCTAGCAGAAGCGGCAGAGCTTCGCAAACAGGACCCGAAAGTCTACACGGCACTTTCACAAAAAAGCATGGCCAAACACGTGGAAGCAATGCTTGAGTTCCAGAATAGAGATTCCATCGTATTTGACTATGGCAACAACATCCGTCAAGTTGCGAAGGATGAAGGCGTCGACAATGCCTTTGATTTCCCTGGGTTCGTTCCAGCCTATATCCGTCCATTATTCTGTGAAGGAAAAGGGCCATTCCGCTGGGCAGCCCTATCAGGTGACCCTGAGGATATCTACAGAACAGATCGCCTGATCAAAGAGCTTTTCCCTGAAAATGAAGCCCTCAATCGCTGGATCAATATGGCACAGGAGCAAGTGGCATTCCAAGGGCTCCCTTCCCGTATTTGCTGGCTGGGCTATGGTGAACGCGTGAAGATGGGTCTTGCCATCAATGAGCTTGTTCGAAACGGCGAATTGAAAGCTCCGATTGTCATCGGTCGTGACCACCTGGATTGCGGATCCGTTGCTTCACCAAACCGTGAAACCGAAAGTATGAAAGATGGAAGTGACGCAGTAGGAGACTGGGCGATCCTGAATGCCCTCATCAACACAGCAGCAGGCGGCTCCTGGGTTTCCTTCCACCACGGCGGCGGAGTAGGCATGGGCTATTCATTACACGCGGGAATGGTCGTCGTAGCAGATGGGACGGACCTTGCGCAAGAAAGATTGGAACGAGTTCTCACAACTGATCCAGGAATGGGCGTCATCCGCCACGTGGACGCAGGCTACGATATCGCAGAAAAGACAGCTGAAAAACACAACATCCACATCCCGATGAACAAAGGAGGAGAATAACATGACAACAGAAAAACACTTCGACACCATCATCGATAACATCGGCCAGCTCCTTACGATGGATCATGGGGACGGACCTCTAAAAGGGAAGGAAATGAGTAAACTCAAGGTTTCAGAGCAGGCGGCCCTTGCCATCAGGGACGGACTTGTCGCTTGGGTCGGAACACACGAAGAAGCACAAGCCCTAAAAGCGACTGAACGAATCGATGCAGAAGGAAAGCTGGTCACACCAGGTTTAGTAGACCCGCATACACATTTAGTCTTCGGTGGCTCACGTGAACACGAAATGGCTCTCAAACAGCAGGGGGTGCCATACTTAGAAATTCTTAAGCGCGGAGGAGGCATCCTATCAACAGTAGGTGCCACTCGCGAAGCATCAGAAGAAGAGCTGCTCACAAAGGCGCGCTTCCATTTAAACAGAATGATTTCATATGGAGTCACAACTGTCGAAGCGAAAAGCGGCTACGGCCTTGACCGCCCAACCGAACTAAAACAACTGAGAGTAGCCAAACAACTAAACGAATCGCACCCGGCAGACATCGTTTCCACATTCCTTGGGGCACACGCGATCCCACCGGAATTTAAGGATCGCTCCGATGAATTTTTAACGGAAATGCTCGAGCTACTGAACGATATCGAAAAAGGTCAACTGGCTGAATTCGTCGATATCTTCTGTGAAACAGGAGTATTTACCGTCGAGCAGTCACGCGAGTTCTTAATAAAAGCAAAAGAAAAAGGCTTCTCAGTAAAAATTCACGCCGACGAAATCGATCCACTGGGCGGAACGGAAATGGCGGCAGAAATCGGCGCAACAAGCGGAGACCACTTAGTGGGGGCATCCGATAAAGGCATCCAGGCACTAGGAGAAACAGACACAATCGCTGTCCTATTGCCAGGAACGTCCTTTTACCTGAACAAAGGTAAATTTGCCAACGCAAGAGGCATGATGGAAGCGGGAGCAGCAGTCGCCCTGTCAACAGACTTCAACCCGGGAAGTTCACCTACAGAGAACCTGCAGTTTATTATGAACCTGGCATCCCTGCAGCTGAAAATGACTCCGGAAGAAATCTGGAACGCCGTAACAATCAACGCGGCCTATGCCATCAACAGAGGAGACTCAGCAGGAAAGCTAGCACCAGGTCGAAAAGCCGACATCGTCCTATGGGATGTACCAAACTATCATTACGTACCGTATCATTACGGGGTGAACCATACCCACACCGTTATGAAAAACGGCCGGATCATCTACCGCAAGGAGAAGCTTCATGAGCACATTTCAACACATTAAGCAGGCAGGTAAAGCTCAATTCAAAGACCGCTACACGACCAAAGCAGCAGAGCTCATCACACCATGGGAAGAAGGTAAGAAAGGGGACATCGCCATACTCGGCGCTCCCCTCTCCAAACCTTCCATCTCACACTCAGGAGCAAGCTTTGCACCCGATGCAATCAGAAGATGTCTTAACTCGTTTACGACGTACAACATCGAAAGAGGGACAGACCTCGCCGAAGCCAGCAAAACCATCATTGACTTCGGTGATATCACCATGCACCCAACATCAATAGAAGGCTGTCACCAACGAATCTATGAATCATTCAAAGAAGTCATGGACACAAATGCAGCACCCATCACCATCATCCTTGGAGGCGACCACTCCATCACCACATCAACGGTTAAAGCCATCAAGGAAACCAAGGGCACAGTCGGCATCCTCCAATTCGATGCCCATCATGACCTTCGAAACACAGATGACGGCGGTCCGACCAATGGGACACCTTTTAGAAGGTTAATAGAAGAGGGGCATATCAATGGTGAGGACCTGATTCAAATTGGCATTCGAAGTTATGCCAACGCGAAAGCGTACCATGACTATGCAATCGAGCAAGGTGTCACAGTCTATACGATGAAGGACGTAAGACATCAACCAATTACGGAACTCATCCAAGAATCCTTAGCCAAACTGGAATCCCAAGTCGACACCATCTACCTCTCAGTAGACATGGACGTCCTTGACCAGGCATACGCACCTGGCTGCCCGGCAATCGGTCCTGGTGGAATGCACCCGGATACGTTAACGGAAGCGGTTCAAATCGCCCTGCAGCATCCTAAAGTAACCACCATGGACATCGTAGAAATCGATCCAACCCTCGACATCAGAGACATGACGAGTAGAATAGCAAGCCTTCTAATCATTAATTCACTTATATAACAAAGGTCCGTCCCTCACCGCTTTAAAGCGGTGAGGGACGGACCTTTGACGTTAAGGATTCTTTCGATTCGTGTTACCCCGATCATGTGCCTTTAATCTCATCTATACACCATCTTGATTCGATTGGTAAGAAAAGGATTAACAGATCCATTTTTTGTGGTAGATAAATCTCAAAAAATGAGACACCTTTATCCCTACAAACGTCTAATTGAAGAATAAATAACAAAAATGTAAAAAAATACATTAAACTAAAACGGATGAGGGACGGACCTGTGTATATTGCAGACCTAAAAAGAAGCGACCATCCGTCTAAATCAAGGAGGATAAAAATGGGAGAAGCGTTACAGCATGAAAAGAGGGGAGTGATGCAGATGGAGGTAAGTGAGGAAAGGTTGATTGAAAGTTTGGTCGACGAGTATGAAGTACAGATTACCAAATTGGTATATTTATATGTGAAAGACTGGTCAGCTGCTCAGGATATTACACAAGAGGTATTCATTAAAGCATTTCATGCTCTCCATCACTTCAATCATAAATCCTCTTACAAAACGTGGATTTATCGAATAGCCATTAACCAATGTAAAGATTATAAACGCTCAGCTTATTTCAGGAAAAATATGATTGTGAATAAATTCCATTCCATTCTCAATAAAGAGACGACAGTTACCCCAGAACAAGAAATCTTAAAAAACGAAGAAAATGACTCTGTCGCATCACATGTATTTTCTTTGCCGCTTAAATATAGAGAAGTCATCTTATTATACTACTATGAGGAATTATCGACTCAGGAAATAGGAGATATGCTTGGGATAAATCCTTCGACGGTCCGGACGAGGCTAGATCGTGGAAGGGAGAAGATGAAGAAAACAATGGGAGGGAGGATTCCCAATGAATAAGGATCCCTTACGCAATATTAAAAACGAAATAGAACGGGAGGTATTCAAGAATATCAATCCTGTTAGTCAAAAAAGAGCCATCCTGTCTAAAATAAAGAACGAAAAGCAAAAGAAGTCATCGCCCAAATCTCTTTTTATTAACCTGGGTATCCCGTTATGTATCATCATGATTCTTTCGATCCTGGGCAGCAGTTATCTGTTTAAAAAGGATCTCGTCAAAGAGAAAGAACAAGAAGAATCCATCGATCAATTCACATTTATACCTACGGACGAGTTAGAAGATCGGATACAAGATGAAAAAGCCTTGATAAAGAAATCGGCAACCCCCATAGACGATGTAAAAGAAAATGAAGGCCAAGAAGAGCAGAAAGAACAAGAAGAGAAAGAAGAGGAAGCACTAACGGATGGAAAAGAACAAGCAAACAAACCTGAACCGGTGGATACACCACCTTTAACTCCATTTGATTTCTCTATTATTATGAATCATCCCAATGAGTTTAAGAGAGAAGCAGAGAAAGGGACGTTCATCGGAACTTCTTTTACAATAGGAAATTCAGTAGATGAAATACAGGAGTTATACAAGGATCGGTTTGAGGATATTAACGTCATGAAGGGACACAAGGATTATGATCGAATCGACAACTACCTCCTCCATTATCTTCAAGATGAGAAGAAGCTATTACAGATTCGGTCCAATATAAACTCGTCATACAAATTGGATCAAGTCATTGAAACCCTGGGTGAACCGTATTATTTCTACAATGTAATGGAAGGTGTTTATTCGGCGAATTTTCACTACGGTGAATATATAGTGGAAATGGAGCTGCAAGGTCAAAACAAACTAAAGCCGTATACGGCAGGCGAGATACAAATCATTGATCGTGACTCGTACATTACGTCAGTAGCCCTTTTTAAAGGCAAGGGAGGATCCGACTATTTAAGTAAGGATGTAAAGTATCTTGGAGAAGAAGAACCGATGGAATTCCGTCCTGAGTGGTTCAATGAAGCGAGAGACTATATTGTGCAAAATACAGTATCTCCAGCAGTCCTCCTACGTTCTCAACAGGACCCATTGGAATTTAACATCGTAGTCCCTCAGGAAACATCGGAGGACGAAATGAGAGCCATAGCAAACCAATTCCTGAAGAGATTGACGGATGTTTCGAACAAAGCGATCGAAGAAGGAACGATATGGAATGATTATACCTATGTGATTCATATTGAGAATAGTATAGACGGTTATTACGACACGGGATTGAGCAATTCGAAAAGTACTCATGAAGGGGGTTATCCAGATATCAATTGGATGGGCGATTTAAACTCCATTGAGTAAGGTCCGTCCCTCATACACCCTGATACATTAACGGAAATGGTTCAAACCGCCCTGCAGCATCCTAAAGTAACCCCCATGGACATCGTGGAAATCGACCCGACCCTCGATATCCGGGATATGACAAGCAGAGTAGCAGCTCATCTCGTCATTGAAACACTTATACAAAGAGCTTTGGCCAATGCCAAAGCTTTTTTAACGTACTTTTGAGACGAATGGCAAGCAGGCACTTTATAAATATCTTCACACATCAAAGGAAGAATAATCATACTAGTAGAAGGATTTTACTACTGAAACGGTGAAATGAAACAGAAGTAAGACTTTATTGAAATAAGAGGAACCCATATGATAACAGCGATTATAGGAATGATATATGCCATACTATTCCTGCTCCTTGCCTCCGTCATCGTTGCAGTGCTCCCTACATTACTCTGCAAAAAGAAAATGACATTCGAGGGTAGGGTGATAATGGAGGCCATATTATGGGGCTTATGCTCGATGGTAGTATTAATACTCAATTTGAAATACTTTTTATTGAACTCATTTGCCTATGCAGCCCTTCTAATCAGTGGAATGAAGATATTGACACTGCCGGTCTTAGTCAGGTTAAAACAAACGAATAGAAGAAAGTATATCGTGTTGAAAAGGCTGATGAGAAAGTTTTAAAGTTGAAGGTGCAAAAAGAGACTGCCCTCATTATAAGACAGCCTCTTCAATCTAAATAAAACCTTAGTTACTAATCTTCTCCCGCGTCATGTCATAACCCGAATGAATTTCTTTCATCCCGATCACTTTCAGAAAGTGCCGGAGCTTGTTCATACAGGGTTCTCCAAGGTCCCCTGCAATTTCGAACTGATCAATGACTGCACACTTTTCAACTTTAGCAGCTGTCACACTTTGGGATTTGCGGTACACCGCATTGTTGTTGATGGCATACGTGGATACCATGGCTTGCCCGACCTTACAATCACCTTTGGAAAATTCAAATTGGAACTGGATCGACATATCCAAATCCGAGTATAGAGGATTTACTTTCATGCTTATGTTATTCATCATGAAGCCCCCTTTCTTTTATTGTACTTTTATCCTACCACAATCTTGAAAAAAGGGGTTTTAGGCATATGAACCTATATTGGAGATACAACTTTAATTATGATATAAATAAACCGTTTTTTGTCAGTTCTTATAACTCTAGGCATATTACAAAAACGATTCAACTCAAGAAAAAAGCTTCCTCAAAATGAGGAAGCACTATGGAAAGTGAGTGTTTTAGTATGCCCAACCAGGTAAATCATTCTGAGGAGTAGTATCATTTGCATTTGCGGCAACACTTGAAGTCCCTGCAAAGCCTAAAATAAGGAACGATGCTGTTAAAATTGTAAGAAATCGTCTTTTCATAGGTCTTTCCTCCCTTTCTTCTTCAAAAGAAGATTCGTTATTATAAATATAAGTAATGTTATAATTATTAAAACATATTTCCTATGATTGTATAAAGGGAGTGTACCGTCCTTTTTTCTTATTTTAATAAGAATAAGCGGTATTTTCTAAGGATTATAGATGAAAATATAACTCTAGGCATATTTAGGAGAGGGTTTAATGGATTTTGGGGCAGTAGGGAGAAAAATTAAAGAGCTTAGAAAGAATAGTGGATTATCACAGGAAGAATTGGCTGAAGGAATTTGTACTCAGGCACAGATTAGTAAGATTGAGAAGGGGGATGTATTTCCCTATGCATCTACACTATATCAGATTTCACAGAAATTAGGAGTCGATGTCAACTACTTTTTCGATATAGGTACAACACCAAGACTAGATTATGTGCAAGAAGTCTTTAAACAACTCCAGATCATGAGGAGGAGTCTTAGGTTTGAAGAAATGATGGATATTGTAAAAACAGAAGAGTTCAATCCACTATTTCTTCAAAATAAAAAGAACATGCAACTGCTCCTCTGGCATAAAGGCATTTATCTTTGGGAGGTGGAAAAGGATGTTGAATCTTCCATTTCTACGTTAAGAGAGGCTTTAAATATTACACATGTTAAGGGCAAGGTCATGTTAGAAAGGGAAATTGAAATCCTCTTAACCATTGGAGGGATTTACTATAAAGATGATAATGAGAAGGCATTGACGGTATTTGAAGAAGCTAAAGGGCATATACATGCGTTACCCCATATAAATGATTATACCATCAAAACAAGATTATTCTATAACATGTCCAGAGTGTTAACGAAAATAAACAGAATCAAAGATTCAAATAAATATTGCGAGGATGCCATTAAGTGGTGTTTGAATAAGGATAGTTTATATTTATTGGGAGAGTTACATTATCAGATCGGATATAATTTAGAGCTGTTGAACCAGCCACAGAAAGCCATGGGTTATATGGAGAAAGCACTTATTGTATTTGAACTTCAAGAGGATGACAAATATATCAATTTTATCAGAAATAAAATTAAAGAATTGTCAGAGGTTAAATAAGTGTTGAAGCATTCTATCATGTAAGGCAACGATTTCCCGCATTACTGTTACGAAGCGCCTAATCGAGAAGTCTGAATATTTATCTCTACCTTTAGAACAAGACCACTATTCTGTTAAAGAGAAAAACTCTGTTTAACAGATGAGAAAGAACCAGCTGTGTACTGGTTCTTTTTACATCTCCATAGTCACATAAAAGTGGGGAGAAATACCGTCACTACAGCAGAATAGCCACATACTCAACGCTTATACTTCTAACAATCGGCTTGGATGGCCATACAAAGAAATTCCCATCCGTTTCCTCCTACTTATAATGTTTAAGCATTTCCCCCCTTAAACACAGTTAACCAAAAAATAGTTTGGAATACTAAAAATGAGAAATCGAATAAACATCTGTCTTTATTATTCTTATCTATAGAATTACGCGGATTTTGTCGGAAAGTATTGGAATCCCTCTACAAATATATACAACCTCATTAATTAATATTTACTAAAATAGTAGACAGTTAGATAGAATAATAGACAATGATCAAATAAACCTTTCTTCTACAAAAGGTGCTTTTTATAAGCAGAAGAAACAGGAGCTTTGAGGTGGACTCCATTAATACAAACAAGATGGGAGGGAAGGCGATGAATAAAAGACAAAAATTGTGGTTGAAAATAAGTGGTTCTTTCATAATAGTGGGAATCATCATCATGTCTATCGTCGCTTACTTTCTCGTCCAATCTATAAGAGAGAACTTTTATCAAAGAGCATTTGAGAAACAGTATGACTATGTTTCCTTAGAAGAAGAGGGAGCGATTGAGGCGGTCCAAGTCTTTCACGGGGTGAAAATAAATACCTATGTTGAAAGTGAGAATAACCCGACCACCATTCTGGAAATAAATGACGAAGTGGAAGCAAAGTTAAAAGGGAATAAGGTAGATCCTGAGGTAGAGGGGATGCATTCCTTTTCCAATGTAATCCAATATAAATCAGTCGCAGACAATCAAACAGGAAAAGAGGAGTTCATCGTCAGCCTGCAAACGACTTCTATTAATCAAAAGGAAGACCCTGCCAAGTTCAGAACGTACACGATCAATGAAAATGGAATCGTAAAGAAAAGTGATTTCACGGCAGATACGAAATCAAAGCTTGAGACCCAATGGATAAGAGGGCTATCAGATGAAACACAAGGCTATTATACAGACTTACCTTATCAAGATGGAGCAAAAGCATCGTTGTTCTTTCTCTCGCTATTGGGAATACTCTTTATTGCCGGTGGTGTTTGGTTGGGGAAATTCATATTCATCAAGAAAAAAGGGATAGCTGCTTAATGCAGCTGCCCCTTTTCCTGTTCATCCAAAATAAAACACCCGATCCTAAAGGCCGGTTTCATTCTATTAATTCAAATCTAGATGATCCTTCAAATCACTCTGTACTTTTTGTTTCTCTTGTTCAGGAACGATGTAGTAGTAGATACCGCCCAGTTTGGCACCCTCACCGGCAATTTGACTTTGAGAAATATCTTTTGTCGCCGATTTGTAGTTCTTCTGTATGTCGACCATCTCATCGAGAGTCAGGTTTGTTTTCACATTTTCCCCAATGGCTCCGAAGATATCACCATAGTTCCATAGGGACGATACACTAGCACCTTCTTTAATAACCGCCTGGATTACCTGGCGTTGTCTTGCCTGGCGGCCGAAGTCTCCACGGGGATCTTCATAGCGCATACGTGCATAAGCAAGAGCCTTGTCGCCACTTAACGAAAGCTTGCCTTCATTAAAGGTATAGCCACCAGAAGAGAAAGTGAATTCATTGTTAACGGTTACTCCACCGACAGCATTTACGATGTCCTTGAATCCTTCCATATTAATCTTTGCATAATAATCAATCGGAATATCCAGGAATCCTTCGACTGTATCCATGGCCATTTCGACGCCGCCAAACGCGTATGCATGGTTGATTTTATCTTCCGTTCCTCTACCTACGATTTCGACAAGTGTATCACGAGGTATACTTATCATCTTAGTTGTTTTCTCGTGTGGGTTGACCGTCACGACAATCATCGTATCTGAACGACCTTTGTCCCCATCTCTTTCATCTACTCCTAACAGTAAAACGGAGAATGGATGTTTCTTATCGAATTTCACTTCTTCCGTCCGCTTCTCCGACTTCGGTCGGTCAATCTTCTCGTTCATTGTTTCAGCCGTTTTATTCAGTGAATGATAGATGGAATAAGCATATCCTCCACCAGCTACTAGTAAAAGGATCAAGACAATTCCAACGACTTTCGGCCACTTACGTTTTTTTTGATGTTTATCTGCTCTCAAAATGTTTCCCACCTATAAGTTATAAATTTTACACATAAGAAAAATATACTAGAAATAACGAGAAAAGGGAATACATTAGTAAATTTTTGTCTGTTTATGTCAGAAGTATTAGAAAACAGGAACGAATTGTCGACTGACCATCAAAAAGTTGGATTTATTTGGTATTATTAGAGTGAAGAAAACATAAGGAGGGAATCATTTGATAAAAAACCGGCATAACCATTTTACTCATTATCCTTACATTCAGCCTGGTAAGAATGGACACAGCCAAGGCAAATGTAAACAAGAATATGTGGAGAAAATCGCTTTGATACAGCTGTGCAGATTTCGTTAAGGGGATGGGATCAATCAGACACGGTGGTGCTTGCAAACGGACAAACGTTTCCTTTCCCGACGCCCTTGCAGGGGGACCGCTGGCCTATAAAATGAGAGCACCGATTCTATTAACCTACAAAAATCGTCTACCTTCTGAAACAAGAGAGGAAATCGAGCGTTTACAGGCAAAGCATATATACATATTAGGTGGGACCGGCGCCATTGATGCAACTATTGAAAATGAATTGAAAAAGAAAAATATCAAGATTACAAGAATCGGAGGTGACGACCGTTTCCAAACAGCTGCCAAAATCGCAAGCTACTTACCTTCCCAAAAGGCAATCATAGCCAACGGACGAAACTTCCCGGATGCATTGGCAGTGGCTCCGTACGCTGCAAAGAATGGGATTCCGATCGTCCTGACAGAATCCGGTATTCTACCGTCCAAAAAGATAACAGATCAGAAAACAGAGACCATAATGGTCGGTGGTAACGGAGTAATCTCTGCGAAAGTCGAATCAAAGCTCCCAGGCACAACCAGGTATGGCGGAATCGATCGCTATGAAACCGCCAGGAATATCATAGAAGGGCTTCCGATGGGAACGAACCAGGCTTATGTAGCAACGGGGACAAACTTCGCGGATGCTTTATCGGGGTCTGTACTGGCAGCGAAAGAAAACGCCCCAATCGTATTAGTGAATAAAGACGCTGTTCCTTCACCGATGAAAAGCCTGGTAAACTATTATGACTCATTCCATATTCTTGGAGGAATCAACGCCGTTTCATCAGGTGTCCAGGAGAGATTAACCGGCAGCTTTGAAGAGTTCCGGTTTCAAGGAGTTCATGTCAATGCGACTGAAGAATTACTTCGCTCTTCCTTAGGTGATCCACAACGAATCGATGAAAGTAGGTTCAGCTTTGATTGGTATGTTTATAATCAGGATCCCAAGAAGTACATCCAATACGGTGTATTTAAAGGAGTAGTGGTGGCTGTCTATTCAAACTCGGATAGCTGGGTATCCCAATCCGGACTTAAGCTTGGTCTGAGCAAAACTGAAGTAGAAACCAAAATGAATCAAATAGGTGCCAGTCATAATCAGGCCAACGATTATGATTACGATGAAATGCTTATTCGAGCTCATTATGATAAAAATGATGGGAATACCCTTTCCGGCATCTTACTCATAGAGAAGATTTCACGATCACAAATCCAGACGTAAACGAAACAGAACTAAGAAACAGTACGGAGAAGCAGATTCTCGACAAGGCAAATGCATTACGGGCACGTCATCTGGTGGCTCCCCTTCAGGCAGATGCAAAAGCTCAAGAGGTAGCCAGAGCCCATAGCAAAGACATGGCGATGAGAAACTTCTTCAGTCATGATAACCCGGATGGTCTATCATCCTTTCAAAGGATGGACCAGGCTGGTATCTCATATTCATCAGCAGGGGAAAACATCGCGGGGGGACAGTTCAATGCCATTGCTGTTCATGATGCCTGGGTCAACTCATCCGGCCATCGCAAAAACATCCTGAGTCCTCTCTTTAAAAAGCTGGGTACGGGAGTATACTTCGGCGGGGAGTATGGCGTGTACTATACTCAGGATTTCTTCACTCCATAAAAAAATAGGCCCCGATGACGGAAAAGTCATCGGGATCTATCTTTCTACAAATCATAAAATCTCTTAAATCCATCAAACTTCGATTTCCAATAAGAGTTACTTAAGCTGGAAACCTGGACGCCATTGTCCCCGGCATGGATGAATTCATTATTTCCGATATAAATGCCTAAGTGAGAAATGCCTTTTTTGTATGTATTTTCGAAGAATACAAGGTCACCTGGCTGAGGTGAATTCACGTAGTAGGAGCGACTGTAGTATCCTTCGCTGGATAGACGCTTTACACTACTTGCGCCGGCTTCTTTAAAGACATAATAGATGAAGCCGCTGCAATCAAAGCCGCTGGCCGATGAGCCTCCCCACACATAAGGGGTTCCCATATGAGACGTTGCCTCACTTAATAATCTATCAACGGAAAAGGGCGAAGATTGATTTGGAGATGGGGCTGGCGGCTTGACTGTTTGTGCCGTTCCATTCACCTTCAGTACCTGTCCGATACGCAGGAAATCGCTCGAAAGGTTATTCCAACTTCTTAAGTCATTTACACTCACTCCGAAAGTTGCACCAATATGAGACAGGGTATCCCCCGACTTAACGGTATAGCTTGTCATTGAGCTATCTGGTTTAGGCGGAGCAGGTTGTGCCGGTGCCGGAGTGGCAGGTGCAGGTTGAGCCCCTGATTTCGACACTTTCAGGACCTGTCCAATCCGAAGGAAATCACTAGAAAGTCCATTCCAACTTTTTAATTGGGCTACAGTCACACCAAACTTCATCCCGATATGAGACAACGTATCCCCAGATTTCACTGAGTAACTTGTCATCGAACCGTCTTGTTTAGGTGGAGCCGGAGCGGGTGCCGGACGGCTTGGAGCAGGCTGGGAGCCTGATTTCGATACTTTCAACACTTGCCCGGGATAGATCAGATGATTATTCAATCCATTCCAGCTCATTAAATCAGCAAGGGAAATCGAATGCTTACCGGCAATCTGTCCTAATGTATCCCCGGACTTGATCGTATACGTTTTAGCAGATGTTTGCCCTGTGTTTTGCTTTGGAGGCGCCGGGGCTTGTGCACCGCTCGCGGCAACCTTCAATACCTGATTAGGAAAAATCATTTCCGACTGCAGCTTGTTCCAACTCTTTAAGTTGGCAACGCTTGTGTCATATTTGTTTGCGATCAGCCAAAGGGAGTCGCCTGATTCCACCTTGTGAGTGCTTGCCGAGGCATAGCTAACAAACGAAGACGAGAGAACAGCCGTAGCTGCTACAGAAACCAATGTCTTTTTCACGTACACTTCTCCTTTATTGTCATAGTTTGATAGATAATACCGTCATTTTATCACATAATTTGGTGGAAAAAACTAAATTATTCCTGAAATAGTAAAAAATTATTCCTTTTCTACTAGAAAGTCGATGATCCCTTTGGCCCAGGCTGTGTGTCCCTGCTCATTCGGACTGCTGACATCATCTAAATACGCTTTAATTTCTTCATCTTCTACATCGGGCCAGTTGGACCAGTGGTCGATAAACGGAATATCATTCTCTTCCGCGTGCTCCTGAATTTGAGAAACCTGTGCAGCATAATTGGACGGCTGATAAATAGGCTGGGGCGGGGTAAGAACGAATGCTGATCCTGGTGATGACTCTTTTACTTCATCTATAATGGTTCCGATACTCTGAAGTGTGTCTTCAATCGTGACATTTCCATTATCCGTAAAGACGAACGGCTCAAAAATGACTAGTCCAGGCTGTAATTCCCCAATTTCTTCATATCGTTTCTCACGAACGAATTCAAGTGTACTGGTTTCAAACGAAAGACTTTCGATTGAAACAGTGTCCCCATACGCATCTTCTAAAGCGTCCGCGACCTTATCATTCCATCCCTCTTCAATGGAATCCATCTCGGTTGACCCCATTAGAATAATATTAAAGGGTTCTCCAGCTTCCCGTTTCTCTTTATAAAGGGAACGGGCATCTTCCGGCCAATTGCCCGTGGTAGGGAGAGCATTCTCTTCCTCTGTTCCAAGTGATGGTGACTCACTCTTATCAGATTGACCTTGTTTCTCTGAACTTGAAGACGAATCCGCAGACGTGGAGCTCGGCATCATAGACTTCCAGTGAAGATTTCCGTACACAATAACCCCGCCGCATAATATAAGTAAGAACAAAATAAAGACCTTTTTCATTTTAAACCCCCTATGAGTAATTAACTTGGAAAATGGAACCAAATTCAAGCAGACCCTACCAATAATAAACAATCTATTGTTTAATAGATAAGTAACAAAAGATTTCAATTATACTAAAATTATGACAAGATTCCCTAAAAATAACAAGAATTTATGATATAATATGAGAGATTTTTATTTTTGAAGAATTATAGGAGGCTATCATGGAAGAAACCATCAGTTTAAAGGAGCTCATTCAGACGTTGAAGAAACGCATGAGTCTCATTATCATACTGACCCTAATGGCAGTATTGGTTAGTGCGGTAATCAGCTATTTTGCCCTCACACCAATCTATCAATCGTCCACTCAATTGCTTGTGAATAAATCGAATCAAGATCAACAGAATTCATTTAATATAGGGGAAGTGCAAACCAACCTGCAATTGATCAATACATATAATGTTATCATGAAGAGCCCGGCTATTCTGGATATTGTTATTGATGATCTTAAGTTAGATATGACAACAAAGGATTTAAATGAAAAAGTAACGGTTCAAAGTGAAAAAGATTCACAAGTCGTGAACATCTCCGTTCAGGATGAAGATCCTAAACAAGCTGCTGCAATTGCCAATAAGATTGCGGAAGTCTTTCAAACAGAAATTGTGAAAATCATGAACGTCGATAATGTGAGCATCCTTGCAAAGGCAGAACTTGGAGAAAACCCATCTCCAATTAAACCGCAGCCACTATTAAATATCGCCATTGCACTGGTAGTGGGATTAATGGCGGGAGTCGGACTTGCATTCTTATTAGAGTTCTTAGACAACACAGTGAAAACAGAGCAAGACATCGAAAAAGAACTCGAGCTTCCTGTACTAGGGGTGATCCCAACGATTACCGATAGTGAATTTCAGAAGGTAGCCCATCGCCAGGAAAGAACGTCAAGACGCAGAGGTGAAAGTGTCGGTGTTTAATAAACAGAAGAAATCAATGAACGCAAATATTCGTAAGCTAATCGCTAAAGTCAATCCGAAGTCTCCCGTATCTGAGCAATACCGAACGATTCGTACAAATATTCAATTCTCATCCGTCGATCAGGAATACCGCTCGATCATGGTATCATCTGCAGGTCCCGGGGAAGGAAAGTCCACAACGGCCGCAAACTTAGCTGTAGTCTTTGCTCAACAGGGTAAGGCGGTCCTCCTGGTCGATGCAGATATGCGAAAGCCAACCGTTCACTATACGTTTAACTTCCCGAACACAACGGGGTTGACGAATATTCTATCGAGACAAGTCACATTGAAGGAAGCCGTTAAAGACAGCGGGGTGGACAAGCTTCATATTCTTTCAAGCGGTCCGGTGCCACCGAACCCGGCAGAGCTTCTAAGTTCAAGAGCAATGGAGAATTTCTTTGAAGAAGCTTACCAAGAGTACGACTTGATCATATTTGATACGCCACCAGTGCTCGTTGTGACAGATGCTCAGATTATGGCGAACCAGTGTCATGGAAGCATCCTTGTCGTTTCAAGTGGAAAGACGGAAATGGAACCAGCGAAGAAAGCGAGAGAACTATTGCAATCGACAAAAGGAAAGTTGCTTGGATGCGTCCTTAATAATAAGAAAGCTTCAGAAACAGACTATTATTACTATTACGGAAATTAAGATTCATTCGACAAAATTCACCCCTTTACAAATATACCTAGTGGTGTAAAATGGAAGATGATGTAAAATTAAGTTGAAAGAACTAGAAAAAGGAGGAGTTAGTAATGATTGACATACACAGCCATATCCTGCCGGGGATAGACGATGGGGCCAATACGATTTACGACAGTATCGACATGGCTAAACAGGCTGTCTCAGAAGGCATTCATACAATCATTGCGACTCCTCATCACCGTAATGGAAAATACGACAATGTGAAGTCGGACATCCTTCCCCTTGTGAAAGAAGTGAATGATCGGTTAAGGGAAGAACACATTGACCTTGAAATCCTTCCTGGGCAGGAGTGCCGCATTTATGGTGAAATTTTAGAAGATTACCAAAAGGGTGATATATTACCGCTAAATCAAGTATCCCAATATCTTTTCATTGAATTCCCATCAAGTTCGGTTCCGAGATATGCGGAAAAGCTTCTCTACGACATTCAGGTAGCCGGTCTGACCCCTATCATCGTTCATCCTGAACGGAATGCTGAGTTGATCGAACGACCAGAAAAGCTTTACAAGCTTGTACAAGGAGGAGCCGCAACTCAACTAACAGCGTCCAGTCTTATAGGGTATTTCGGCAAGAACATCCAGAAGTTTTCACGGCAAATGATCCAAGCCAACTTGACACACTTCATCGCATCGGACGCTCATAACATACATAATCGCACCTTCAAAATGGAAGAAGCGATGAACTATATAGAGAAAAAGTACGGAATAGACATGGTCTATTACTTTACAGAAAATGCAGAATTGCTAATAGATGGGAAAAATATTTATAAAGAAATACCTGAATTGATCAAAAAGAAGAAGTTCCTAGGAATCTTCTAACTAAATCAAGATACAGGTAATCCTAAGGTACTATTGTCGTTGGTAAATGAGAAACAGAAAGTTGCACACAGACAACAGTAGAATTTTGGGAATGTCTCCTTACCATTATCATTGGAGGCACTCGGTCACACCGTGGGTGAAGAGTAAATGCTTCAACCTTAGACGCTTGTCGTCGGTGGTGGGATGTGAGGAAGGGTTAGATGCCCACAAATACCATCATAATAGAAGACGGTAAAGTTTTTAAATGAAAACGCTTTATCGATTTATTCAGAAAATGGTATGAAAAATATTAATTGTAAAATCAAGTAGAAACTATAATTGAAAGATTTTAATACTTTGTTCAAAAAATTAAAAAAGCCATAAGGTACATCTACCAGGATGCACCCGTAGACGGTTAGAAGAAATAAGGAATCTAATCAATCAAGCCATTGAAAAAAGATTAAATGATCAAAAATAAATCTAGATACCTAAGGAAAGGGTATACGGTTGTATCTTTTCCTTAGGTATTTAATTTGTCAAAATAACTTAGAAAAGAAGGGATTTATGTGAGTTATACAAAACGGGTATCATTGCTGATGCTGCTGGATTCATTGATCGTGTTAACAGCAATTTATTTCGGTTATTATCTCCTTCATCCAACGTTCAGTCTGTATACGTTACCCACACTCGTCTTTAGCTCATGCGCACTACTGGCAAGTCACCATGTATTCGCATTTATTGATCGTCTTTATCAGAAAGCATGGGAATATGCCAGTGTCGGGGAATTGGTTGCGATCATTCGAGCGATTACATTTTCAATCGTGGCCACCGGTATTCTTCAGTTTTTTGTGAACGGGGATATATATGTTCGGGTATTAGCGGTCACTTGGATGCTTCATATCATCTTAATAGGTGGATCACGATTCTCATGGAGAATGTACAGACACTATTACATAAAGCCTAAACAGGAGAAAAAACGTGCCTTGATCATCGGGGCGGGGTCAGCCGGGTCCATGCTTGTCCGTCAGTTGATAAAGAGCCAGGATACTGATTTACTTCCAGTCGGATTTATTGACGATGACCCTAAAAAAATGAAGCTTCAAATATATGGTGTAACGATACTAGGCCGCACCAAAGATATACCAACATTAGTTGAAAAGCACCAAGTTGATAATATCATCATTGCCATTCCTTCTCTTCGTAAGGGTGAACTGCAAGAAGTTTATCAACAATGCAGTAAAACTTCAGCCAAGACACAGATTATGCCTATGATCGAAGATATTGTGTCTGGTAAAGTATCCGTCAATCAATTCAGGGAAGTGCAGGTAGAAGATTTACTTGGCCGTGAACCCGTAGAACTTGATACTGAAAGTATTTCTAAGAAAATATCAGGGAAAACAGTACTGGTTACGGGCGCTGGTGGTTCAATCGGGTCTGAGATTTGTCGGCAAGTAAGTAAATTTAAACCTGAAAAGCTTTTATTATTAGGTCATGGTGAAAACTCTATCTACACCATAGATATGGAATTAAGAAATAAATATGGAACAGAATTGAAAGTTGTTCCTATCATCGCGGATATACAAGATCGAAACCGTATTTTTGAAGTGTTTGAAGAACATTCCCCCGAGGTTGTATATCATGCGGCAGCTCATAAGCATGTGCCGTTAATGGAATATAATCCGAAAGAAGCGGTTAAGAACAATGTTATTGGTACAAAGAATGTAGCGGAGGCTGCGGATACATTCGGTGCGAATACGTTCGTTTTGGTTTCTTCTGATAAAGCAGTAAACCCTACAAATGTAATGGGATCAACAAAACGAATTGCAGAAATGGTCATTCAAAACTTGAATAGAGAAAGTCAAACAAACTTTGTTGCGGTTCGCTTCGGGAACGTTTTAGGTAGTAGAGGAAGCGTGATTCCATTATTTAAGAATCAAATTCAAGCTGGCGGTCCAGTTACGGTAACTCATCCTGATATGACGAGATACTTCATGACAATTCCAGAAGCGTCCCGTTTAGTCATGCAGGCTGGAGCTTTAGCGCGCGGTGGAGAAATTTTTGTCCTTGATATGGGTGAACCAGTAAAAATCGTTGACCTTGCAAAAAATCTTATTAAGTTATCCGGTTATACATTAGAAGAAATCGGGATTAAATATGCGGGGATTCGTCCTGGTGAGAAGATGTATGAGGAACTGCTTGGGGAAAATGAAGTTCATGGAAAAGCCATATTCCCCAAAATTTTCATTGGAAAGACAGTTGATTTTGAGTATGAGAGAGTTTCAAACTTGATTGAGAATCATACTGAATTTGATCCTCAGTACTTATCAAACTACGTAATAGAATTAGCTAATAAGAAAGAACAATTATTAGTCAAGAATGCAAATTAAGAGGTGGAAGGTATGGAAAAAGTGAGAAAAGCAATTATTCCTGCAGCTGGACTAGGGACACGTTTTTTACCTGCTACTAAAGCTCAGCCGAAAGAAATGTTACCAATTGTAGACAAGCCTACTATTCAATATATTATCGAGGAAGCAGTCGCATCAGGGATTGAGGACATTATTATTGTAACCGGTAGAGGGAAAAGAGCAATTGAAGATCATTTTGATAAATCGTATGAGTTAGAGGAGACACTTGCGAAGAAGGGTAAGTATGACCAGTTGGAAGAGGTACAAGGTATTTCTATGCTTGCTAATATCCATTATATCCGTCAAAAGGAACCTCTTGGATTGGGTCATGCAATTTCGTGCGCTAGTCGTTTTATCGGTAATGAGCCGTTTGCTGTATTACTGGGGGATGATATTGTTCACTCTCCTGGTAGTCCCTGCTTGAAGCAGTTAGTCGATGTCTATGAACGCTATAATTCTTCGGTCATAGGAGTTCAACAAGTTCCCGAACAGGATGTTTCTAAATACGGAGTTATTTCAATTAATCAGAATGGAATTGAAGAAGGGGTTTACCATATCAATGATTTAGTTGAAAAACCTAAGAAGGAAGAAGCACCTTCGAATTATGCAATTATGGGTCGATATATTTTACGACCGGAAATCTTTAGTATTTTGGAGAATCTTACCCCGGGGGCTGGTGGGGAGATTCAGTTGACGGATGCTATTAAGAAGCTAAATGAATTGCAGATGGTTGTTGGGTATGAGTTTGAGGGTGAGCGTTATGATGTTGGAGATAAGTTTGGTTTTATTAAGGCTACGGTGGAGTTTGCTTTGGAGCGTGGAGATTTGCAGGTTCAAGTAATGGACTATCTTAAGCATATAGTGAACCAAGAAAAGATAACTATTTAATATATGAATATTAACAACATAGGTACTTAACGAAACTTAAGTACCTATGTTAATGAAAATAATATGAGTAGTTTATTAGTTACTTGGATAAAGTATATCCAAGTAAGTAATAAGCAACTACATAATAGTGGAAGGAAGATTTAGAGTATGGGAGATCGTATTTTTCTTTCATCACCACACATGAGTGATGAAGGGTATGAAATGGAATATGTAAAAAAAGCCTTTGATACGAACTGGATCGCACCTCTTGGTGAGAACGTGAATGAATTTGAAAAAGAACTAGCTGCTAAGGTAGGTTCTAAAGCTGCAGCAGCTCTATCTTCTGGTACTGGGGCAATCCATTTAGCTTTAAGAGCAGCAGGGGTAGAGGAGGGAGACATCGTCTTCTGTCCAACACTAACATTCTCAGCTACAGCGAATCCAATAATCTATCAAAATGCTATTCCTGTTTTTATAGATAGTGATTATGAGACTTGGAATATGTGCCCTAAAGCCTTAGAAGAAGCATTTGAGAAATACCCAGAAGTAAAAGCAGTAATCGTTGTACATCTATATGGATTATCTGCCGATATGGATAGAATAATAGAACTTTGTAAAAAACATAATGTTGCATTAATAGAAGATGCTGCTGAGAGTTTAGGAACTTATTACAAAGGAAAGCATACAGGAACGTTCGGAGATTACGGTATTTTCTCCTTTAATGGAAACAAGATCATCACTACCTCTGGTGGTGGTATGTTAGTTTCTAATAATGAAGAACGTATTGCGAAAACAAGATTTTGGGCGACACAGAGTAGAGACCAAGCAAGGCATTACCAGCATAGCGAGTTAGGCTTTAATTATCGAATGAGCAATGTAGTAGCTGGTATTGGTAGAGGACAGCTGAAGGTGTTAGATCAGAGAGTTGAAAAGAAGAGGTATATCTTTGACTTTTATAAAAGAGAGCTTGGGGAACTTGATGGTGTTGAGTTTATGCCTAGTAATGAATGGGATGAGCCGAATTATTGGTTAAGTTCGATAACTTTGAATGGTCATGTAAGGCCGATAGATGTAATGGATGCTCTTGAAAAAGAAAATATTGAATCCAGACCAATCTGGAAACCGATGCATATGCAACCGTTTTTTGAGCAGTATGATTTTGTGGGGGCAGGTGTTTCAGAGAAGTTGTTTGAAAATGGTGTTTGTTTGCCGTCTGATACAAAGATGACGGAGGAGGATTTAGAAAGAGTGGTAGAGATAATTAAAGGATTGTGGTTGAAATAATGATCGATTCTAACAAAAGAATTTATAAAAGATTCATAAAAAGACCGATGGATATAATAGTATCATTGCTTGCTTTGATTCCACTCAGCGTTATTCTCGTAATCGTAGCTATTCTTGTAAGAATCAAGTTAGGCAGCCCAATCTTATTTAAACAAAAAAGACCGGGGCTGAATGAAAAGATTTTTATGATGTATAAGTTTAGAACGATGACGGATGAGAGAGATGAGAATGGAGAATTGCTTCCTGATAGTGTTAGGTTGACGAGGTTTGGAAAATTCTTACGTTCTACGTCACTTGATGAACTTCCAGAGCTATTTAATATCTTAAAGGGAGATATGTCCATAGTAGGACCTAGACCATTATTGGTTCAATATCTGCCCCTTTATAATGAGCATCAGAAACGTCGCCATGAAGTAAGACCGGGATTATCTGGATTAGCGCAAATAAGTGGCAGGAACGCCATCAGTTGGGAAGATAAGTTTAATCTAGATGTGAAATATGTAGATAGTGTAAGTTTTATCGGAGATTGGAATATTATTTTTTCTACTATTAAGAAGGTTTTTGTAAGAGAGGGAATCAGTTCAGAGACAGCAGTGACTATGGAGCCTTTCAAGGGAACTAAAAAGGAACGAATGGATCTATGAAAAACAAACTTCTCATTATCGGAGCAAGTGGTCATGGAAAAGTGGTTGCTGACATCGCTTTGAAAATGAATAAATGGGATAGCATTTCATTTATGGATGATGATGAAAGCATTGAATCATCAATGGGAATAAAAGTAGTTGGAAAGTCAAATGATGCTATTGAACTTATAAACGATTATGACATTTTTGTTGGTATAGGTAACAATACTATACGAGAAAAAATTCAAAATGAACTAGAAGAAAATGGTGCAAGCATACCCACTTTAATTCATCCTAATGCTGTTATTGGAGAACAAGTTATTTTAGCGAGTGGAACAGTAGTTATGGCTGGAGTAGTAATTAACTGTTGCACTAGTATCGGTAAAGGATGTATTCTCAATACTTCTTCTACAATTGATCATGACAATATTATAGAAGATTATGTTCACATATCACCTGGTTCACATTTAGCTGGCACTGTTAAAGTAGGAAAACGGAGCTGGTTAGGAATAGGTAGCATAGTAAGTAATAATGTAAATATAACTAGTAGATGTACAGTTGGTGCAGGAACAGTGGTGGTTAAGGATATTACTGAAGCTGGAACATATGTAGGGGTTCCAATGAGGAAGATAAATAGTTACTAATTTAAGGGAGTTATAACATGGAATTATTTTTTGAAATTCTATTTTATATAAGTGGGTTCATTATATTCTGGGCAATGATTGGTTATCCAGTTTCATTAAAGATAATTGGCAAATTTTATAAGGGTCGCAAACTTGAAAAAGATTTTTCGCATAGACCTACTGTAACAGTTATGGTAGTAGCACATAACGAAGAAAAAGTGATCTTAGACAAACTTAATAATATTTTGGAGTTAGATTACCCAAAAGATAAGATAGAGTTCTTGATAGCTTCAGATAATAGTACAGATAGAACAAATGAAATTGTTAGACATTTTATCAAAAAACGAAAAGGTGTAAATGTAAGACTTTATGAAGTGAAGGCTCGTAAAGGGAAAACCAATGCTCAAAATGAGGCTCAAAAAACTGTTACAACAGAGTATCTAGTTATGACTGATGCTAACTCTATAATGGATAAAAATTCTGTTAAAGAACTTATGGCATCTTTTACTTCCGATGAAATTGCGTATGTTTCTGGAAGACTATCGATTGTAAATCAAACTTCAAGTGATGTAAGTGACGCTGAGGCCAGTTATTGGGATGGTGATATGGCTATTCGGGAAATAGAGGGAAGAATACAAACTATTACTGCTGGTAACGGTGCGTTATATGCTTGTAAGACAGAGGATTATTATGATTTTAATCCAATTCAATGTCATGATAGCGCAATGCCGCCTCTATATGCCCTCCAGGGTAAAAGGGCGATCGCCAACCATGATGCTATAGCTTATGAGAAGGCTGGAGAAGTCATTGAAGATGAGTTTGGTCGTAAAGTAAGGATGAATAGGATTATACTAAAACATATTTTGCCTGATGCAAGGATCCTTAACATATTTAAGTATAAATGGTTTTCCTATTTTTACTTTGGTCACAGAACTTGTAGATATTTATTATGGATAGCACACTTAATTGTATTTATCTCCAATGCTTGCTTAATTTCAGATTCCTGGTTTTATACTATGACTTTTTCTGGACAGGTACTCTTTTATCTATTGGCATTAATTAAAACCTATACTAAGACCAATAATAAATATCTGACACTAATTTACTACTACTGTGTAACTATAATTGCACAATGGGCGGGGGTCTATAATATATTGACCGGAAAGGCTAAGCCGTTCTGGGAAAAAGCAGAGAGTACAAGGTAATTTATATATAGAGGAGTTATCAAAATGAAAATAGCTGTCGCTGGAACAGGATATGTAGGATTATCCAATGCAATATTATTAGCCCAAAGCAATGAAGTAGTAGCACTTGATGTTTTGCAAGAAAAAGTAGATATGATTAACAATAAAAGATCCCCTATAATTGACCATGAAATAGAGGAGTTTTTAGCTACAAAGGAATTAAATTTAACCGCTACAACCGATTATTATATAGCATTTAGAGATGCTGAGTATGTAATAATCTCAACACCCACCGACTATGACCCTGAAAAAAAACACTTTAATACCAGAACGGTTGAAGATGTAATTGCCAAAGTGTTATCAATTAATCCGCACGCTGTTATGGTTATCAAATCTACTGTGCCGGTAGGGTATACCAATCAAGTGAGGATGAAGTTCGAAACTGAAAATATTATTTTTTCTCCGGAGTTCTTAAGGGAAGGAAAGGCTTTATATGATAATTTAAACCCTTCAAGGATTATTGTAGGAGAGCAGTCACAGAGAGCTAGAGTGTTTGCAGACTTATTAATACAAGGGGCCCATAAAGAAAACATTCCTGTATTATTTACTAATTCTACAGAAGCAGAAGCTATTAAGCTCTTTGCAAATACATACCTTGCTATGCGAGTTGCTTTCTTTAACGAATTAGATTCTTATGCAGAGTTAAGAGAGTTAAACTCAAAGCAAATTATTGAAGGTATTGGGATGGATCCAAGAATAGGAAATCATTATAACAATCCGTCCTTTGGCTATGGGGGTTATTGTCTTCCAAAGGATACGAAACAGTTACTAGCAAATTATGAAGACGTGCCAAATAATATTATGACAGCAGTAGTTGATGCTAATATAACTAGAAAAGATCATGTGGCAGAAATGATAGTAGCTAAGAAACCGAAGGTAGTAGGTATTTATAGATTAACAATGAAAATGGATTCAGATAATTTTAGGCAATCAGCTATTCAGGGTGTTATGAAACGTATAAAAGCTAAGGGAATTGAAGTAGTAATATATGAACCAAATTTAATTGAGGAAAAGTTTTATAATTCTAAAGTAATTAAAGACTTTTATGAATTTAAAGAAATTTGCGATGTGATTGTCGCCAATAGAATAACAGAGGAAATACAAGATGTCGCTGAAAAATTGTACACAAGAGATCTATATAGTAGAGATTAAGTTTTAAAATGTAAATAATCAGGAGATGGTTGTCGTGGTATTCAAAGAATTGATTAATAAACAAGAGAAACTTGCAGTAATAGGCTTGGGTTATGTAGGTATGCCAATTGCAGTTGCCTTTGGAAAGAAAATTGACGTAATAGGTTTTGATCTAAATAATAATAAGATTGAATTATATAAATCTGGAATTGATCCTACCAATGAAGTGGGTAATGAAGAAATTAGGCAGTCAACTGTTGAATTTACTTCAGATGAAAAAAAACTTAAAGAAGCAAAATTCCATATTGTTGCTGTTCCTACGCCTATAAATTCGGACAAAACTCCAGATCTTTCCCCAGTAGAGGGAGCTAGTAGAATCATAGGAAGAAATCTAACTAAAGGCTCCATTGTTGTTTACGAGTCAACTGTCTATCCAGGGGTTACTGAAGACATTTGTATTCCTATTCTTGAAAGTGAATCAGGACTCAAGTGTGGAGTGGATTTTAAGGTAGGCTACTCACCTGAACGAATTAATCCAGGAGATAAAGTTCATACTCTTGAAAAAATCATTAAAATTGTATCAGGTATGGATGAAGAAAGCCTAGAGGAAATATCGAAAGTGTATGAATTAGTTATTGAAGCGGGTGTTCATAGAGCTAGTTCTATTAAGGTTGCTGAAGCTGCTAAAGTGGTTGAAAATAGTCAACGTGATATTAATATAGCTTTTATGAATGAACTTTCCATGGTATTTGATCGCATGGATATAAACACTAATGATGTAATTGAGGCTATGAATACAAAGTGGAATGCCCTGAAATTCTATCCAGGACTGGTTGGAGGTCATTGTATAGGTGTTGATCCTTACTACTTTGTTTATGAAGCTGAGAAATTAGGATATCACAGTCAAATCATTTTATCTGGAAGAAAAATTAATGATGGAATGGGTAAATTCGTGGCAGATGCTATTATTAAAGAACTTATTTTAGCTAATAAAACTGTTAAACAATCTAAAGTTGTCATTTTGGGACTTACTTTCAAAGAGAACTGTCCTGATATAAGAAACTCAAAAGTAATTGATATTATAAAGGGGTTAAATGAATATGGTATCGAGCCAGTTATAGTTGATCCTCAAGCGGATCCTGCTGACGTAGATAGAGAATATAACCTTGGTTTAGAAGAAATTAATAGTATTGATAATGCTGACTGCCTTGTTTTTGCTGTTTCCCATGATGAATTTAAAAACTTAGATTGGAAACAAATAGATCAAATGTTTATTCAGTCTAATAATAATGAAAAAGTGGTTGTAGACGTCAAAGGGATATTAGATAAAGATGAAACTGAAAGAAAAGGCTATCGTTATTGGGGATTGTAAGTTTTATGAAATGAGGACGATTTTTAATGAATCTGTTGCATATATGTTCGTATTATAGCGGAAGTAAATTATATTCAAATTTAATTAAGGAATTAGCCGATAGCAATATTAATCAGGATGTCTTTATTCCAATAAAAGATGAGAATCAAATTGGTAAAAATGAATTGGCAAAAGATGAGTTTGAAAGTATTTCATTTCATTTTGTGAATATTCTAAAAAAAAGTGATAGACTTTTTTTTGAAAAAAAGATAAATAAGCAGTTTCAATGGGTGGAAAAGAATATATTATCTAAGAAAAATATTGACTTCATACATGCTCATACAGTTTTCAGCGATGGAGGAACAGCATATAAACTTAATAAAAAATACGGAATAAATTATATTGTAAATGTAAGAAACACTGACATTAACTATTTTTATAAATATAGAATTCATCTACGCCCATTGATGTATGAGATTTTGTTAAACGCAAAACAAATAGTCTTTATTTCACATGCATATAAGAAAAAAATAATGTCAGTATTACCAAAGGATATTCTTGAAAAAATTAAAGATAATATTATAGTTATACCTAACGGGATAGATAATTATTGGCATGAAAATCCGAGCTCACCTAAATCATTGAACTCTGAAAATGTTAAAATGTTATATATAGGAAGAATTGATAGGAATAAAAATGTAAAAGCCATTATTACAGTTCTTAATTATTTTGTGAAGAATGGACAAGGTTATACCTTAGACATAATAGGGACTGGACCCTTAGAGGAAAAAATGAAATCCTTCAGCAAGAAACTAGGGGTAGATCAGAATATAACCTTCCATGGACACCTAAAGGAAAGAGAAAATATTTTGTCTATAATGAATGATAGTGATGTATTTGTGATGCCTTCTTATACAGAAACATTTGGCTTAGTTTATATAGAGGCGATGTCTAGAGGAATTCCTATTATCTACACGAAAGGTGAAGGTATAGATGGTTTCTTCGAAGAAGGACAAGTAGGGTACTCAGTTGATCCTAATAATTGGGATCAAATTTATTCAAACATATTGAAAATAAGTGAAGGTTACAATGATATTTCTATAGAATGTAAAAAAATGGCAAAAAGTTTTAAATGGAAATATATATCTGACATGTATTTAGGTATTTATAATTATTAAATTATTTAAATAAAGAACCGGGTTGTGAAAAGTTGAAAAAACGAGTAATAGGTATTTTGAGAAATGTAACTCTACATAATATCCAGTTATTAACGAGTTTGCTGCCGAATAATAGATACTCAAATAGAATAAGAGGGGCATTAATTGCTCCTTTTTTTAAAGAGTGCGGAAAAAATTTTCAAATAGCTAGTGGTGTAATCATAATTAATCCTAATAAAATATCAATTGGTGATGATGTTTATATTGCTCATAATGTATGGATAAATGGTACAGGAGAAATTGAGATTCAATCAGGAGTTATAGTGTCTCCTATGGTTGTTATTGCCTCTACTAAACATGTATATGAAAATGGTAAAGTTAGTAATTTAAAAAGCGAGGTATCTAAGATTATTATAAAGTCGGGTTCTTGGGTAGCCAGTAATAGCGTAATAACTAAAGGAGTAGTAATAGGGGAAGGTTGTATTGTAGGTGCATGCTCTTCTGTAACAAAAGATATTCCAGACTACTATTTTGCAGGTGGAGTTCCCGCAAAGCCAATTAAAAAAATTCATGAATCTTAGTTCTTAACATTGATAAATTTATACTTAATTAACCAAATATAACAAAGGTTGCTGTACATGAAATATATGAAGATTTTAATGCAATTAAAAAAGAAAAGTAAAATGACTAATATGAAGAAATCAATATTAATCTTATTTAGTGGAAATATATTATCTCAAGTAATATTATTTGCAACAACTCCTATATTAACACGTTTATATACGCCAAAAGATTTTGGGGTATTAGCCTCTTATACTGCGTTAATTTCAATCTTATTGGCTATATCAATATTAAGTTTTGAAAAAGTAATACCTTTAGTTAATAATGAAAAATTTGCAATTAACATTGTATTATTATCTACAGCTATACTTTCTTTATTTACTATAATAGTATTTGCTCTGTTATATTATCTTGGAGAAGAAATTCTAAATATATTTAACATGATGGACTTGCTTGATTACTTTTGGTTAATACCACTAAGCTTATTTATTGCAGGATTATATCAAATTTTCAATTATTATGCTATTAGAAAAAATTCATTTAATGATATTTCAATTTCAAAAGTAAGTCAAAGTTTATCACAAGTTATAACACAAATAGTATTCTCCTTAGTTTTAGGTAGTAATACACTTTGGTTATTAATAGGGGACGGTATAGGTCGATCCTCAGGGGTATTAAGGTTATTTAAAGTTTTCTTAAACACTAAAAAAAAGTTTATAAGAGTATTTAAGCTGAAATTAGTCTTTTTAGGTTTTAGAAAATTTAAGTCTTTCTCCTTTAAAGCAACATTGGCAGCTTTCTTAAGTACCTTTACTATACAAGTCCCGATAATTATTATTGGATATGTGTATGATCCTTATTTTGCAGGGTTGTATCTATTAAGCCAGAAAGTAATTGGATTACCTATTACTCTCATAAGTAGATCTATCTCCCAAGTGTATTACAGTGAAGCAATTAAACTACTTAGAGAAGGACCTGATAAACTTTCCTCTTTTTTTAGAAAGAGCATTATGAAAATTTTCTTGATATCTCTTGTACCTTTTATTTTAATTAGTGTTATTGCTCCAACTGCTGCCGAGTATTTTTTAGGAGATGAATGGTTAGAATCTGGAAGGTATATTCAACTTTTAATTCCCATGTTTATTGCTCAAATATCAATAACACCCTTAGGACAAACTCTTTATGTGACAAATTCGACAGGTCTTCACCTGATATGGGAGATAATAAGATTAATTTTATTGTTCATAGGTATTTCCATACCAATTATTTATAATAATGATATAGATTTCATGATAATTGGTATCAGTGTTTCAATGGCTTTAAGCTATGCTGCCTATTTTGTAATTACCTTATTACATCTAAATAAACTTAAGGAAATAAATCGGAGTGCATCTTTAAAATGAATCCATACTTGAAAGAGGAACACCTTCTTAAACAAAATATCTTAATCTCTGTTATCCCATTAACTTATATGTTGATGTTAAAGCCAAATTTATCATACTTTCATTATGTAACTTATTTCTTAATAGCTTTAATAGCAGTGATAATCATCATATATTCATCTAAGTTATTTGGATTAACTCAATCATTAATTAACTTTCTGATTTTATTAGGTTTATGTTCTTTTACAATAGCTATCTCAGTGTTATTTAATTTAAGTAATTTATCTATTATGGCTTTATTTGAGGTTTTTAAACCAATCTATTTTAGTTTAATATTACTATCTAGTTATTTTGTAGGATTGTATCTAAATTACAATAAAATTTGTAAAGGCTTATTAACTCTAGCGTATATTGTCGTTTTATTTCAGTGCATTTTAGCAATAGATCAACTATGGAACTTACAAATCTTAAGTAATCTATACTTTTCTGATAAAACAAAATCATTAGGGTCATTAATTAGAATTACTGGAACGATAGGGAACCCAAATACATTTGCATGGATCGTCACTCAGATGTCTATTCTTATATTTTTATTTGAGACTAAAAAGGGTTTGAGGTTACTTTTTCTAACAATAGGATTTGTTTTAGTTTTACTATCAGGATCAAGGTCAGCATTTTTATTGTTTCCATTTATGATTTTCACAAGTAAATTACTATCTAATAGAAATACTGTTAAATTCTACTTGATTAAATTACCTATATATACAGCATTACTTGTTGGAATACTAATGATAAGTTATCAATTATTAATTAAATATGGAAGTGAATTGAAATATTTGTACCAAATCGTAAGTGTGATTGAAGATAAGTCATTTACAAGTATTAATTCATTTGATGCTCGCACCCAAATTTGGAATCATGCTTGGAAAAATTTTACTAGTGAAAACAATATGTTAATTACTTGGCTATTTGGTTTAGGACCAGGTTCACTCTCATCACTAGATAATGATTACTTATTTGCGGCTTTTAATAACGGTTTAATATTTTTTACCATTAATATATTTATTTATATGTATATTTTAATCAGGTTCATGAAAGTTAAAAACCTAAAGATTAAAGCTTTAGGTGTACAGTATATTATTTTTTCTTTAATTATAGGATTCCAAGCTGAGACATTAAGTGGTTGGAATTACCCAATACTTATCTTTTTTTATTTTGGATTAGCTTTAAGTCTTAATAGAGAACTAGTAACAAAAAATAAGTTAAGAAGTGTTATAGAAAGCAACAGGAATGAATATCGATAATCTTTACTGAATAGAGTTTGACCCAAATATGTCTGAGTCAAGAATGCTATTTTGGGCTGGCTATCAGTTTCTAGGACCCAAAGACTTCCCCAATTGTAAGATACCAATACAGGAAGTCCTATTAATGTAGATTTTGTTCAACGACTTTTAGGAGACATCACTCAAAAACATAGAATTAGTCATTGATAAACTGAATAAAAAAAGTTAAGGATTTTTTCTATTTAACTACTTAAATTTATATGAAGTATACAAGTAAAAAAAAAGACCTGCAACGTACATAACATTATGTGCGATGCAGGTTTTTTTAACTTGTTAATTATTTTTCATCACTAAAATATAATTAAAATTTTATTCCTTTTATAGAATTTATTTACTATTAAAATCGGAATGATGATAATAGAAAATAGTCCAAAAGCAACCGGATATAAAAGAGTAGGACTATTATTTATTTAATGGGGGTCATCAAAATGCACAAGCAAATCTTAAGGAAAAAGTGGCTAGCAAAGCTATTAATCTTGCTCTTACTCCTTACCACAGTATCGCTGTGAACGCTAGAATAAAGTTGACAGTTCTTGCTTGATAAGATTTTACACTTTTGCTCAATCAACCTACTACTTTAGTAAAATAGATCGTGACGTTATTTTACTGGAGGTTAGGATTTTTGGAGGAGAAGTTAGTGTTATATGTAAAGATTCATGAACTGCGTAAAAGAAAATTTAAAGTAGCACAAATCGCTAAGGAGCTTAAGATCTCAAGACCAACTGTTTACAAGTATTTAGAAATGACATTTGATGAAGCAAGAGCATACACGGAACAGCCTTTGGGGAAGAAGAGAAAATTGGATCATTATAAAGATTGGATACTTGCTTGGCTAGAAGAGTATCCTCACCTGAGTAGCGCTCAAATTCATGATTGGCTTTTAGAGAGATATCCCGACCTTTTGGTCGGTGGAAGTACTGTGAGAACGTATGTGAGAAATATACGTGAAGTCTATCAGATTGAGAAAAAGGTCATTGTGCAGCAATACGAAGCAGTTCCTGAACAACCGATGGGCAAACAACTTCAGGTAGGCTGGGGTGAAACAAAACAGAAGACGAAAGGCAACAAAGAAATCAAACTGTACTTTATTGCCTTTGTACTCGCTCACTCCAGAAACAAATATATGGAATGGCAGGCACGTCCGTTTACTACAAGAGATGCGATCAGATGTCATGAAAATGCATTTCAATTCTACGGAGGAAGAACAGAAGAAATCGTCTATGACCAGGATCACTTAATCACAGTTAGTGAAAATGCAGGTCAGCTGCTTTTAACAACAGAATTTCAAAGCTATGTGAAAGAGCGTAAATTCAAAGTTCACTTGTGTAGAAGAGCTGACCCGGAATCTAAAGGTATGATTGAAAATGTAGTGAAATACATAAAAGGCAATTTCGCCGACAGTAGAGTGTTTAGCGATATAGAAAATTGGAATGATCGAGCACTACAGTGGCTTCAACGTACCGGGAACCATCAGGTTCACCAGACAACGAAAAAAAGACCAGCAGAAGTGTTTCTCCTCGAAAAGCAACACTTACAGCCAGTCTCTTCGTTACTTTCATATGAAAGTACCAATAACCAAAGTATAACAAGAACTGTAAGCAAGGACAACACGATCCGTTATAAGTCAAACCGTTATTCCGTCCCACTAGGGACTTATCAAACAATGACTGAAAATCTTGTATGGATTGAAGTCACAGGCGACGAACAACAAACGCTTGTGATACGTAAAGAAGAAAATGGTGAAATCATAACAGAACACTCTGTTAGTTCAGAAAAAGGAAAACTCATTCAAAACCGTCATCATACTCGTGATCGCTCAAAAGGGATTGAAGAGCTAAAGCAACGTCTAGTCTCTTACTTTGAAGATCAGACTAAGGCGGCTGCTTATTTTGATGAAATCAGCCAAAAATACCCGAGGTATCGTCGAGATCAGTTTGCGATCATCTACAAGGTGAATCAACAGTATCCAGCATTAATAGATACTGTGATGAACAAGTGCATGACAGAGAAACTATACAGTGCCAATGATTTTCGTGATATAGCTCATCACCTTGATACATTGCGTGATGAACCTGTTAAAGAGGCAGAATCCTTTTATGCCAATCCAGCAAAACATTCTCATATTAAGGCCTCTACCCGTTCTTTAATTGCGTATACCAGCATTTTAGGAGGTCGAGGTTAATGAACAAGACGGTGCATGAATTACAGGATCAATTTCGACAGTTACGTTTATCAGAGACTGCGGAGTTGCCACAGCTTCTTCGCAAAGCTGAAAAAGCATCCTGGACCTATTTGGAATTCTTAGAATCTATCACACGATATGAATTAGCAAAACGTGAAGTAAAGAGCCTTGAAAAAAGAATGAAATGAGCACGCTTCCCTTTCGTGAAGTCATTAGATGAGTTTGAACTAAAAGGTCAAAACGTTCTAACAGCCCGCCAGCTTTCTCAACTTAGAGAATTAAGCTGGTTAGAGCAACAGTATAATTTAATTCTCCTAGGTCCCCCTGGCATTGGGAAAACCTTTATCGCAATAGGGCTGGGACTCGAAGCAGTTTACAGAGGATTTAATGTTTACTTCGCTACAATGGGTGAGCTTGTGCAGCTTTTAAAGACAGAAGAATATCTGAATAAATCTAAAGTCCAGCTCAAACGGATAAGAAATGCCGATCTTGTGATTATCGATGATTTGATGTACATGGCGATGGATCAAAGAGAAGAAACTTATTTTTTCATTTAATTAATCATTTATACGAACGAAGTTCGATTATCTTTACCTCAAATAAAGGTCCTGATGAATGGGGTAATTTAATTGGAGATCAAGGCATTACTACAGCTATTTTAGACCGTTTACTTCATCGTGTGGAAGTCATACATGGTGGTGAGGATGAGGAAAGTCATCGGATGAAAAACCGAAAGAGCATTTTTTGAACAGAAGTGTAAAAAGGAAACGAGCAAAAAGTGTAAAATTCAACTTGACGTCTACACGTGATTCTTCGTATTTTGCTGAATAGTAATAAAATTTAAAAAATACGTAAATGAATTAAAAATAAATTCTAAAAATTTTTGGTACGCTAGTTTTAGCTTATTAAAAACAATAGGTAAGGAGAATGAGTAAATGGATCAGGAAAGGTATGGTTTATCCAGGAGAAAATTCTTAAAGGACGCAGGGAGGATTGGAGGCGCTTCTGCTGTTCTTGGGGTGACTGGTTCCATGGGATTATTTGGACCCCAAATGGCAGGTGCGAAAGAAAATCAAAAGAATAAACACCACACCAGGCAACCGGACAAAAACAGTTCTTATATGCTGTTGAATGTACGATTAGAAAGCGGATATCAATATGAAGGTGGAGAGGTTGTCGCAACGGACACGGTCTTGAAAAACATGCGAATCGACCAAGGCAAGATCACGAAGATTTTAGATACAGGTGTACCATATGAAAAGCATCTTGACTGCTATGACGCCGATGGGAGGCTGCTTCTTCCTTCTTTTAAGGAAATGCACATTCACTTGGACAAAACCTATTATGGTGGCCCCTGGAAAGCGGCAGCCACGAGGAAAAATGGCATTTTCTCCATGATTGAATTGGAACAGTCGCTGCTACTGGAATTACTTCCGACTGCCCAGGAGCGTGCAGAGAAACTGATTGAGTTGATCCTTGGTTATGGTTCAACCTTTGCGAGAAGCCATTGTAACATCGATACGGTAGTTGGCCTTAAGAATCTGGAGAAATTACAACTGGCCTTAGCCAACTACTCAGATAAGTTAGGGCATGAGATTGTGGCATTCCCTCAACATGGTTTGCTCCTTTCCGATTCTGAGGGACTAATACGTGAGGCTATGAAGCTTGGCGTGACACATGTTGGCGGACTGGATCCAACCAAGGTCGATGGGAACATGGAAAAGTCATTGCAAACCATGGTACAAATTGCAGCAGATTATAATGCCGGGATTGATATTCACCTTCATGAAGGAGGGGAAACCGGTATAAAGGCAATTCGTAGATTAGCAGATCTGACTGAGGAAGCTGGCCTTCAAGGAAAAGTAACGATCAGCCACGCGTTCGCCCTCGCAGACTTAGCTCCAAGTGCTGACGTGGAGATGGCGAACCGCCTGGCATCATTGGGGATTTCCATTGCGTCCCATGTACCTAACGGAAAAGGTGTGATGCCGATTCCGATGCTGCAAGAACAGAATGTGAACGTCATGCTAGGGAATGACAGTATCACCGATCACTGGTCACCGTTTGGAATCGGAGATATTCTCCATAAGGCACACCGAGCTGCCGAACTGTATGGCTGGTCCAGTGAATACAAACTGTCACGGGCACTTTCTCTCGCCACCGGAGGGATTACACCATTAAATGAATCAGGTAAACAAGTATGGCCGAAGGTGGGGGACGAAGCAACAGCCGTCCTTGTTCCTGCAAGCTGCTCCGCTGAAACGGTGGCCCGCTTACCTAAATGTGATGCCGTTCTCTACAAGGGGAATGTGGCATCCGGTTCTCTCCAAGGTGTGAAGCCGAATGGGAAGAATCCGAAGAAAAATGGATAATCGTCTGACAGACAAATGAATGATTGGATTGAATCTTTCAAGCTACTAAATCAACATGAGCAGGAGGTAATAGGATGCTTCAAAATATCGGAATACCGGGCTTGATATTAGTATTAGTCATTGCCCTTATCATCTTCGGCCCATCCAAGCTCCCGGAAATCGGAAGAGCCTTCGGGTCGACATTAAAGGAATTTAAGAAGTCTACTAGAGAATTGGTTTCAGATGGTGAGTCGGAAAACCCCAAATCCAAAACAAACAATGAAAAAATAAATTAATTAATCTCCATTCAGGAAGGTGCAAGTAGGTTCTTCACTTGCATCTTCTTGTTATAACCAGGTTGGTATTCCTTTAAAGTATGGAGAGTAAGATTTATGACATTGTTTGAGATTTATAAGGTGTACAGCAATCCTTGAACGTGTTAAAAAGCCGTTAATTTCCCACAACCAGAGGTGTGTTTATGGAGAAGATGGATTTGAATTTAATTGGACATTTGGAAGAATTGCGCAAACGACTGATCATCACACTTGCTACTTTTGTGGTTTTTTTTATGATTGCTTTTTTTTATATCCAAGATTTATATAGATGGTTCATTCAGGATTTCCCGATAAAGCTTGCTGTACTGGGTCCGAGTGACATCCTATGGGTATATTTACTACTTTCAAGTGTCATCGCTCTTGCCGGAACCATTCCTGTTGCCGCTTACCAAGTTTGGCTCTTTGTCCGACCGGCATTACATGAAAATGAGAGAAAAGTAACGTTGGCCTACATTCCGGCATTATTCATTCTTTTCATTTTGGGTATCTGCATGGGGTATTTTTTAATCTTTCCCATCGTTCTTGACTTTCTGTTGTCATTATCAGGGGATATGTTCATGGAGTTCTTTACCGTGGAGAAATATTTTCGCTTTATGATCAGTATGACGCTGCCTTTTGGTTTCCTGTTCGAACTTCCAGTAGTCATAATGTTTCTCACAAGCATTGGGGTATTGAACCCTTTTCGTTTACAAAAGACGAGGAAGTATGCTTATTTCTTTCTGATTGTGACGTCTGTTTTAATTACCCCTCCTGATTTTTTATCAGATGTTCTCGTCATTATCCCATTGCTCTTACTGTATGAATGCAGTGTGTTGTTATCCAAGGTCGTTTATCGGCGAAGGAAGGAGACTTCTGAAATGGCTGCTTAAAAAGGGACGATTTAAGGTCATTGGAAAGAACAAGGGATCGCCGTGGCGTTTCCAGTGCTTCTTAATAATTTCACTCAGCTAAAGTGTAAAGCTTAGTGCGTAAAGTAATTTTGATTGGTAGAAGGATTTTTATTATCGGAGGTCTTTTTTGAATCAAGCATCGTGAATTCTTAAGGCTACACATCAAGCCATGAGTATAAACCGTTCCACCAATCAAATAGGTGTCAAAGAAAAGACTGCCTTCTTAGTAGGAAAGGCAGTCTTTCTGTTGCTTTAGTTTGGGACAGAACGAATGAAGTAAATGCTGTGTTACTTATTCCCTTCCAAAAAATCCTCAACAATCCCATTAAACTTTTCACTATGCTCCCAAAACATAAGATGCCCTCCCAATACCTCCACCGACGCTTTAGGCGCCAGCTTTCTCACGTTAGAGGTTGCCACTTCTGCCCAGTGCTCGGCGACAACAAATAGAGTCGGTACGGATTCACTGCTCTTTGCCACCTCATCACGGTAATCGGAGAAAAGCCCGGAAGAAAACAAATTCGCGGCAATATAGTAAGGTGTTTTGAGTGATTGCTCGACGATCCATACTAATTCTTCTTCCTTCAGCTCTCGTTGGACCATGACTCCGCTGGCATAAGCAGAAATGAAATCCCGTTGTCCTTTTGGATGTCGAAGGTAGTTAGTGTAGGCCGCAGCCATGTCATCAAGCGGGCCTTCCACCCATTCCTGGTCTTGGTGAACGGATAAAGATTTTGGCGGCATATCAATGAGGACTAGGGATTTGATTCCATCCGTACCGAATTGGCGGATATATTCCCAAACCGTTAAGCATCCGAATGACCAGCCGACAAGGGTTACATTCTCGACCTTTAAGTGCTTCAATACCTTTTCGAGATCTGTTCCATGCGTGACATAGTCATTCCCGTGAACCGTCATGGTTGACCGGCCATGGCTCCTGGGATCCATCACAATCGTACGGTGAGTTTTTGAAAAATGCTTCACCTGCTCTGAAAAGACTTCTGTAGTAAATGTAAACCCCGGGATAAATACAATGGGCTTCCCACTGCCGATATCCTGAACAAATAATTCGAGTCCTGGTTCCACTTCAATATAAGTGCCATATGTGTTCACGGTTGCAACCCCCTGAATTTTTTTCAATTTGTTTCTAAATTATATTCTTCATAACGTTATTTCATATCGGAAATTATTGATGAACGGAATAGCTTCTGGACCTGTTCTTAATTGTTCACATTCATTTCTTAATACTTGATTTTCGGAACGAATCTTTTTAACTTCATCTATTAATCTTGCAATGATTGTTTAATCATCAATTCCTGGTTCATAAGGAGTTCCCTCCAACTATGCTTATGAAGGAAGCTTCAATTCCCTCTTCAATATAAAGTGCCATTTCATACATTTTTCACTTGCCACATACAAAGCACCTTACAATATGATTTTTCTCCTTCTTTTTATATTTCAACCTCCCGTAAAGTCGTTCTAAGATTGATAAATAAAAGCACTGTAAAATTTAAAGATTAGCTGTTCATACTTTACAACATCCTCCTGAGCAATTGATTCCTATATCCTTCTCGACTAAATTAAATCTAATCAATCTGCTTTTCTCAATTATTGTAAGCGTTAACAAATTGGAGATTAGTAGTTTCTAATTCAAGAAGGGGGTGGATGAGAACGGGGCAATAAAAGGGTTGATACATTCATATTAGGAGGTTGAGGAAATGAAGAACGGTTACAAAAGTATTGTTGGAAGTCTCATGTTTTTTGTTTTATTTCTTTTTCCCATGGCAGTATCGGCAGAAGGTCCCACTTCTTCTCATTGGTATCCGGAAGAGTTTCTGGAATGGTCTCCTGAGCAGGATCCGGACGCAGCCTACAACAGGTCCACGGTTCCTCTGGCGAAACGGGTGGAGTCAAGTGACAGTAACAATTCTGCACGCGTTGTAGCTTTATCTGCTTTAAATCCTCATACGAGCGGTGTACCTTCTCAAGGAGGAAAGGAGTTTTATGCGAATACATTTGCCTTTTGGCAATATGTGGACGTGATGGTGTACTGGGCAGGTTCTTCCGGGGAAGGTATCATCGTGCCCCCGAGTGCTGATGTGATTGATGCTTCTCACCGTAACGGGGTACCGATCTTAGGGAATGTCTTCTTCCCGCCGAAAGTGTATGGCGGAAAAGAAGAGTGGGTCGACCAAATGTTGACGCAGCGGGAGGATGGGTCATTCCCGGCTGCTGACAAGTTGCTTGAAGTAGCAGATTATTATGGATTTGACGGCTGGTTTATTAATCAGGAGACCGAGGGTGGAGACGAGGAACAAGCGAAGAAGATGCAAGAGTTCCTTACCTATCTTCAGGATCATAAGCCAAAGGACTTTGAGGTTATGTGGTATGACTCGATGGTGAAATCCGGAGAGATAGATTGGCAGAACTATTTGACGGATGAGAACACGTACTTTCTGCAAGATGAGGCTCAGCGTGTATCCGACAGTATGTTCCTAAATTTCTGGTGGAAGGGTGGAAGTCAGGAACGCTCGCATGAAAAGGCTTTGGAAATCGGCCGATCTCCTTATGATTTGTATGCAGGAATAGATGTTGAAGCGAATGGGACTCAGACCTCTGTAAAGTGGGACAACTTAGTCAAAGAAGACGGCTCTCTTTGGACATCCCTGGGTATTTATCGCCCTGATTGGGCTTTTAAATCATCAAGAGCGATGAACGAGTTTTATCAAAAAGAAGAAGCGTTTTGGACTGGGGATCCTGAAGTGAACTGGCCAGGGATTTCAAGTCATTTTACTGAAAAGACAACGATCCAGTCGCTTCCATTCACGACGAATTTCAATACGGGAAGTGGAGAATTCTTCGCAATTGACGGGGAGAAGTCTTCTGAACAGGAGTGGAATAACCGAAGTCTCCAAGACATTTTACCGACTTGGCGTTGGAAAGTGGAAGGAGAAGGTGAATTATTGAATCCAACCTTTGATTGGAGTACGTCTTACTATGGTGGAAGCTCATTGAAAGTTCATGGAACGCGTGATGAGAATAGCAAGACGACTCTGTCCCTTTATGAAACAGATTTGGAGATTACCAAAGGCACAAAGTTTTCGATTACGTACAAAACGGATGAAAAGAAACCAGGGATGGACGTACAACTGGACTTTGATCATGATAAGACTTCATTGATGGAAGTGAAAAAGGAGAGTCGCGGAGATTGGGTCACACAAACGTTTAACTTGACGAAGTTTAAGGGACGTCATCTTTCCTCCCTTTCCCTTCACTTCGATAAAGTTAAAAAACCTGGGGAATATGAAATCCATATTGGAGAAATAAAGATTTACAATGATAAAGATAAGCCTCGAAAGCCAACAGGGCTTGAGGTCTCTCAAATCGAATTTGTAGATGGTTTATATGCGGATGTTAGGCTGTCATGGAATAAAATGGACGAAGTGAAACATTATGAGGTGTACAGAATTCATTCAGATGGCTCTAAAGAGTGGGTAGGGGCTACTCCAAACCATGTCCTTGCCTTGAATGACTTGAAAAGGGATGGAAAAGAAGCAGCTACTTCTTATGAGTTGGTACCAGTCAGTAAGGAGCTTGTAAGAGGTGAAGGCAGTGTGGTTGCGATGGACTGGCCAGCTTACCCGAAACCGGAAGCAGACTTTCGGGTCGATCAAACGGTTATACGACCGGGTGATAAGGTGCAGTTCTTTAGCGAAGCTTCAGAAGTAACGGAAGAGTGGGAATGGCAATTCGAGGGCGGTCAGCCGGAAGTTAGTTCAGAGAAGAACCCTGTCGTTCAATATCCCGAGGAGGGGTTATTTTCCGTAACCCTGACGGCTCGGAATACATCGGGTGAAGATGTCAGGACGAAACAAGCTTATATTTATGTCTCTGAAGACGCGGATGCGATTGAAAATGTTGCCTTGAATAAAGCGACTGAATCAAGTGGTGACTGTGCTCCAAGTGAAGGAGCAGATAAGGCTATTGATGGGGTAGTGGAAAATAACAGTAAATGGTGTGCGCTTGGTACGGATCAGTGGATGGTGGTGGATTTAGAAGATACGTATCATTTATCTAAATTCATCGTGAAACATGCTGAAGCAGGAGGGGAATCTCCGGCGTTTAACACGAAATCTTTTGTTATAGAGACAAGTATGGATGGAGAAACGTGGGAAGAGAACGTAAGCGTGGATGATAATCAGGCCTCTGTTACCGAGCATACGATACCCGTGACAGAAGCTCGCTTCGTTCGTTTATCGATAAACGAACCTACCCAAACAGGGGATCAAGCTGCACGGATTTATGAACTGGAGGTTCATGGATATTAAATATTTTACTTATGTAGAATAGAATTCTGCCAAAATCGGCTGTCGATTTTGGCCTTTTTTATAGATGGCAATAGGAAGTTGGGATAGTCGATAAGATGGAAAGTGATGGGGGAACATAATGACTAGATTGAGGGAGTGAAGCGATCATTCGGAATAAGCCACTACTGATGATTGATTGTCAGTCAATGAAAGAAGATCGAACACTATTTCGTACTTGATAGAACTTACATTATGTAAGACAATCAATTGGGAAGAGTTAATAGCCTAAAGATTGATGAAATGTTTGATATCAACTAAGTGGAGCTCAAGAGAATCAACTGAATGAGATCGTTGATAAGATTAGTAAAATTGTATAAGTACATACAAAAAGTAAACATTAGGAGGCAACCATGAACCAACCACTATTTCTTCAACCCGTATTCCAGGAAAGAATCTGGGGAGGTACGGCGTTAAAGGACCAATTCAACTACGATATTCCATCCGATATAACGGGTGAATGCTGGGCCATATCCGGTCATCCGAATGGACAGAGCACAGTAGTCAACGGTGAGTTTGCCGGAAAGACGATTGGCGAGCTTTGGAACGAGCATCGTGAGTTATTTGGGAACCACTCTTCACCGGTGTTTCCATTACTGACGAAAATATTGGACGCAAACGCAGATCTTTCTGTACAGGTGCACCCGGATGATACCTATGCTAAAGAACATGAAAACGGTGAACTGGGTAAAACCGAGTGCTGGTACATCATCGATTGTGATGAAGATGCCGAAATGATCTTTGGTCATACAGCTCAAACGAAGGAAGAGTTTGTATCGATGATTGAAAAAGGCGAGTGGAATGACCTGCTGCGACGCATCCCGGTTAAGCCTGGTGACTTCTTCTATGTTCCAAGTGGCACCATCCATGCGCTTTGCAAAGGAACATTGGTGTTAGAAACACAGCAAAGTTCGGATACGACGTATCGTGTGTATGATTATGATCGTAAGGATGGGGAAGGGAATACCCGTGAGCTGCATATCGACAAATCGATTGAAGTGACGACCATTCCACACAAGGCTGCGGCTGTTGAACCGGTTGTGGAGAAACGAGAAGGGGTCGAGTCTACGAAATTTGTAGAAGCAGAATACTTCACAGTGTACAAATGGCGAGTCGATGGACATGCCGCATTTGTGCAGGACCAGCCATTTCAATTAGCAAGTGTACTGGATGGAAACGGTGTACTGAAGGTCCAAGGAGAAGAGTATTCTCTTACAAAAGGAGATCATTTCATAATACCCGCGGATGTTGAGACATTTGAGATTGAGGGACAGGTTGAGTTGATTGTTTCTCATGTTTGATTGGTTATAAGAATGGCGCAGAGCTTAGAGCTTTGCGTTTTTTTTATCATTCTTTTACTTTTCCTCTAAGTAAAAAGAGTAGGAAATCATCCACAAAAAGTGTCATTTTTAAAGTTTTCATGCGTTTATTAAAGGAGTTGGAGTGAACATATTCCAACTCCTTTTTTTTCTATATATGATGGCTTTAAGAAGAAATGTAAGCGATTTCTAGAGAGGGTGTTAAGGATGGAATTTCCTGATGGTTTTTTATGGGGAGCGGCTTCTTCGGGACCTCAGATGGAGGGAGCGGGAAGTAGTGGAGGAAAGGCTCAAAATGTTTGGGATTATTGGTTTCAGAAGGAACCTGAACGTTTCTTTCAGCAGATAGGGCCAAAAGAGACTTCAGGCTTTTATGCTCACTATAAAGAAGACATAGTCACTATGAAGCAAACGGGCTTTAATTCCTTTCGAACCTCGATATCTTGGTCGCGGTTATTACCTGATGGCATTCAAGTGAATGAAGAGGCGGTTGCCTTTTATAGGGATGTATTTCAGAGGCTTAAAGAAAGTGGCATTAAGCCCATTGTTAACTTGTTTCATTTCGATATGCCCTTTCGATTGTACGAGAAAGGCGGTTGGGACAATCGGGAAGTGGTCGATGAGTTTGAGTTTTACGCTAAGGTGGCCTTTGAACGATTTGGGGATCTTGTTGAGGAATGGGTCACGTTTAATGAACCCATTGTACCCATTGAAATGGGTTATTTAAATGATAAGCATCTGCCGGGAGTGTTCGATCTCAATCGAGCATTTCAGGCTGGATATCATACGTTGATGGCCCATGTGAAAGCAGTGAGGGCATTTAAGGATAGGAACCATCGGGGGAAAATAGGTATCATTTTAAACTTAACGCCAAGTTATCCCCGCTCAGACAAACCTAAAGACTTGGAAGCAGCTATGTGGGCCGATGTGCTGTATAATCGGAGCTTTTTAGATCCGGTTGTTAAGGGTGAGTTCCCGGAAGAGTTGTTGTCCTTCATAGAACAAGAACACATTCTCGTCCGTTATTTTCCTGGAGACTTCCAACTATTGAAAGATTCCCCCGTGGACTTTCTTGGTGTTAATTATTATCAACCACGAAGGGTACAGGCAGGGGCACCTGCTTCGACAAACACACTTGATCACTATTTCGAACCGTATCATTGGGACGGAGCGAAAATGAATCCACATCGCGGCTGGGAAATATACGAAAAAGGCATTTATGATATTGCCCTGACGGTAAGAGACAAATATGGAAACATCCCCTGGTATATAGCGGAGAATGGGATGGGAGTGGAAGGTGAATCAAGGTTTAGAGATTCATCAGGGATGATTCAGGATTCCTACCGGATTGAATTCATGAGCAATCATCTAAAGTGGCTTCACAAAGGAATAAAAGAAGGGTCAAATTGTTATGGGTATCATGTATGGACCTTCATTGATAACTGGTCATGGCTAAATGAGTACAAAAATAGGTATGGACTCGTTGAACTGGATTTGAAGACCGGGAGAAGGTATAAGAAAAAAAGTGCAGACTGGTTTAAGGCACTTGCCGAATCAAATCAGCTTCCGAATTTAGGGTGATAAGATATGGAGTTTTTATTAACCATTGATATAGGCGGCACCTATATTAAGCTTGCGCTGATTTCTATTACAGGTCAGTTAGTTGAGAAAGAAGAAGAATCAACCCCTCAATCAATCGATGAATTTAGTGACATGATCGATCAGTATTATAAGCGGATGAACAAGAATTATTCCTTGATTGGCATAACCATTAGTAGTCCGGGAAGTGTGACGGATGCAGGGAATGTCTTAGGATATAGTGCTGTGCCATTTGTTCATGAGCATAATGTCAAGCAGTTGCTCGGAAAGAGATATTGTTTGCCGGTTGCAATGGAGAATGATGCCAATTGCGCTGCCCTTTCAGAGCTTTGGAAGGGGGCGGCAAGAGAAAGTGAAACGTTCGCCTGTATCGTATGTGGTACGGGAATAGGTGGGGCTCTTGTCATTAACAAGAAACTCTTCAAGGGAGCAAATCTTCATGGAGGCGAATTTGGATACTCGATTTTAGCAAGTGACATTCATGAAAATGTTTATGAGACATGGAGTGAGTTGGGTTCGTCCTCTGCGATTTCAAGAAGGCTGAAGCATCAAGCCCCTTATGACGATGGATGGACAGGGCCGCTGGTATTTGAACAAGCCGGGAAGAACCATGAAGGAGCTCAGAAATCATTAGATTCCTTTTTTTATACTCTGGCGATCGGAATCTTCAACATTCAGTACATATTGGATCCTGAGAAGATTTTGGTAGGGGGAGGCATTACTAGACAGCCTGATTTTATAGAGGAGCTGGAATCCAGAATGGACAAGATATTGGATTCAAAGCCTATTGCCAAGGTACGTCCCTCCATCTCTTTGTGTCACTATCTGGATGAAGCCCAATTAGTTGGAGCTGCTTATGTGTGGTTGGCAGAATACAGAAAGGGTGATCTTCATGTTTAGTCGATTAGGCGGATTATTTACAGAAGCGAGCCTTTGGATTTGGAAGACGATTCAGCTTAATCTTTTTTGGATTTTACATATTGTAATGGGCGGTGTTGTCTTTGGGATTTTTCCTGCAACCGTTTCTTTATTTGCCATTACTAGAAAGTGGTTGCAAGGTGGACGGGATGAACCTTTCTTCCGTGAATACCACCACTATTACAAAAAGAATTTTTGGAAGGTTAACGGTCTGGGCTGGATCTATTCAAGTGTTGGTCTATTCTTATGGATTGATCTTTATCTTGTGACTCAACTAAAAGGGATCATTGCTTTATTCAGCACGATGCTCATTTTATTCATACTCATCCTGTATGTATTTTCATTTCTATATTTATTCCCCTATTACGTTCATTTTGACCAGTCTTTTAGGCGTTACCTGTACCAGCCATTTATTATTACGATCATCAGCTTCAAACAGAACCTTATCCTCTCCATCGGCTTAACGATGGTAGGTTACCTGATTTATCAAATGCCTGGGTTAATTCCCTTTGCCTTAGGTGTCATGCCTTCCTATTGGGTGATGAAAGTTTCGATGAATCGCTATACACAGTTGCAAGTGAAAATGATTGGAGGAGAGTCATGATGGAGAACAAAACCGCTCATATTATTTCCCATTCTCATTGGGATCGGGAATGGTATATGTCACTGGAAGAACACCGTTATTACTTAGTAAAGCTGTTTGATGATTTGTTAGAGCAATTGGCACAAGACCCGGGTTTCCACAGTTTTCACCTGGATGGACAAACGATTATGGTTGATGACTACTTGCAGGTCCGTCCTGATAAAGGAGAAGAAGTCAAACGATATATTCGTGAAGGACGTTTGATCATCGGTCCATGGTATATCTTGCAGGATGCATTTCTTACAAGTTCTGAAGCGAATGTAAGGAATTTGCTTTATGGGATGAAAGATACGAAGAAACTTGGGCAAGATGGTACGCTGGGGTATTTTCCTGATACGTTCGGCATTTACGGACAGGCACCCCAATTATTACAACAAGCAAATATAGATGTTGCAGCCTTCGGAAGAGGGGTGACACCGACAGGGTTTAATAATCAGGTTCATCACGGTGATGAGTTCTCTTCCCCTTATTCAGAAATGAAGTGGGAAGCTCCTGATGGCTCGAATATATTAGGGATCTTATTTGCCAATTGGTATTCCAATGGAAATGAAATTCCCACCGATGAAGTGGAGGCTGAAGACTTTTGGGAAAAGAAACTTGCAGATGCTGAGAAGTTTGCTTCTACTTCCCAATTATTATTTATGAATGGTTGTGATCATCAACCTCTGCAAAAAGATATTGTAAAAGCTATCACGACTGCAAATGATCTCATTCCGAATGTCACATTCAAGCACTCAAGTTTCAAAGAATATATAGATGAGGTGAAAAAAGAACTGCCGGATGAGCTTCAAACCATTCGTGGAGAACTCAGGAACCAAAAAACGGATGGATGGTCGACACTTGTGAACACGGCTTCTGCGAGAATTTATTTAAAGCAGGCGAACGACCGCTGTCAGTCTCTATTGGAAAGAGTATTGGAGCCGATGGGACTCCTGGTAGAAGACAAAAGACTTCACCGTGATTTTGCGGAATTTTATTGGAAGATGCTTATGGAGAATCATCCTCATGACAGTATATGTGGATGCAGTGTAGATGGCGTTCATCGGGAAATGGAGACACGTTTTGATAAGGTTGAGAAAGGGGCTTTGAGATATATTACGGAGCAAGCGCGTGAGATTGCATCCGGTATCTCCACGACACATCATAACCCTGAAGCGATTCCACTTATCCTGTTTTACACGGATGGAAAACCTTCTACTCAGGTCATTCGAGAAAAAGTGATGGTTCAGAAAATCTATTTTGATGAATTGGATTTTCGTCAGATTCCCAATACGTTAAAGAACACCCCACTCCCTTCTTTTGTAATAGAGAGAGGGGATGGTACGAGGTTACCTGTTCTTGTGAAAGAAAGGGGCATCTCATTTGGTTACGACCTCCCGAGAGATGGATTCAGAAAACCTTATTATGCTAAGGAAATAGAAATAACATTTGCAATAGAATCCCCTATTCATATAGGCTATGAAACTTGTTATTTAGTGCCTGGTGAAGACACGCCTCTTGAGGAGAACCTTATGTGGCACCAATCAGAACAAGAGCTTGAAAACGAGCATATCTGCGTGACCGTTCATGAGAACGGATCCTATTCAATCTTGGACAAACAAACGGGCTTTCATTATGAAAGTCTTGGTATATATGAAGACATGGGGGATATCGGAAACGAGTATATGTTCAAAGCAAGTAGTGACGGTACCGTCTTCACGACGAAGCAGCAAACCTCTACCGTGAACATTGTAGAAAATAACCCGTATCGTGCATCCATTGAGATTGAGTCCAAGATTTCTGTCCCGAAGCAAGCAGATGAACAATTGGAAATTGAGCGGCAGGATCTGGTCTGGCACCCAGAACGTAAAGCGGGACGACATGAGGAAGAAGTGTTGCTAACCTTTAAAACATGGCTCATCCTCGAGAAGGGTTCTAAAGGGCTGAAGGTCGAAGTAACAATAGACAATCAAGCAAAAGACCATCGCTTGCGTGCGTTGTTTCCTGTTGGAACAGGGAATCTGTATCACTTTGCGGATAGTGTGTTTGAAGTGGTAAAGCGTCCAAACCAACCGGAAAGCCAGTGGATCAATCCGACCTTCGATCACCATATGCAAAGGTTTGTCAGCCTGGATGACCATGAGAAGGGATTGACGATTGCTGGGAAGGGTCTTCATGAATATGAAATCGTGGACGGAAAATCCATTGCGGTCACACTGCTCCGATCCGTTGGGGAGCTCGGGGATTGGGGGGTGTTTGAAACACCGGAAGCACAGTGCCTTGGTCTAAATAAAGCAGAATTTATGGTGATCCCCCATCGAGGAAATGTCATTGATTCACGTGCTTTCAATGAAGCCTATCACTATTATTTGAATCCGACTGTTGTTCAAGTAGAACAAGGTGAAGGAAGAAATGAAAAGACCAGCAGTCTATTCAAATGGTCGGGTGATGCTTTAGCCTTGACTGCATGCAAGCCTGCGGAAGAAGGAATAGGAATCATTGTCAGGTGGTTTAACCCGACGGATGAACCACAGGAACTGAGTGTAGAGGGAGATGAAGTCTATCTTTCTACGATTCTAGAAGAAAAGAAGGAATTTCTAGGACACGGAAACGTGGAGAGGACCATCCGTCCTAAAGAAATTATCACTGTTTTAATTCAAACTGACGAGGAGTGAATGATCATGAGTGAAAAAGTAGTACCAGCGTCTTTTCAAACGATTATGAATAAAGTGAAGTCGGCCTATATCCATGATCCGGAAGTCTATGAATTATTCGAAAATTGCTTCTTGAATACGTACCAAACGACTTTGAAAAAGGATGGAGATGGAACCTTTGTGATAACAGGGGACATCCCGGCCATGTGGCTCCGGGATTCGTCCGCTCAGGTTCGCCCGTATTTGATTCTCGCGAAAGAAGATGCGGAGATTGCCGCTATGCTGAAGGGGGTCATCGAACGCCAATGGAAGTACATTCTTCTGGATCCTTATGCGAATGCCTTCAACCAAACGGCTGACAATCAAGGACATCAGGCCGACCGTACGGAGATGACTCCTTGGATTTGGGAACGTAAATATGAAGTGGACTCCCTGTGTTACCCCATTCAATTGACATACCTCTATTGGAAGGCGACAGGTGATGAGAGCGTATTGAATGAACAGCTAAAGGAAGTGCTGACCGTCATCCATGATGTCTGGAAAGTGGAGCAGGATCACGAGGCAGAATCTCCGTATCTCTTTGAACGGGAGAACTGCCGCGTATCGGACACTCTTCTAAGGGAGGGGAAAGGTGGATACTCCGTGAAGACAGGTATGACTTGGTCGGGATTCCGTCCTAGTGATGACGCATGTTTGTATGGATATCTTGTGCCTGCCAATATGTTCGCTGTTGTGGTGCTAGGATATGCGAAGGAAATGCTTGAGGAAATGATGGAGGACCAGCTCGCCGGTCAAATGGAGCAGCTTTCTGTTGAAATCAAGAAGGGTATCGAGACATCCGCTAAAGTGAACCATCCGGTCTTCGGGGAAATCTATGCTTACGAAACCGATGGGGACGGACGGTACAATCTAATGGATGACGCCAACGTACCAAGCCTTTTGGCCATCCCGTACCTAGGATATACAGATCCTTATAATGAAACGTATGTAAATACCCGGAAGTTCATTCTAAGTCGCCACAATCCTTACTTCTATGAAGGGAAAAAGGCGGAAGGAGTCGGAAGTCCCCACACACCTGATCATTACATCTGGCACATCGGCCTGGCAATCCAGGGAATGACGGCGACTTCTAAAGAAGAAAAGGCAAGGATCCTCGAGATGTTCAAGAATACACACGCATCTACACATTACATGCACGAAGGATTCGATGCCGATCGTCCGGAAGAGTTCACTCGTTCTTGGTTTGCGTGGGCCAATTCCATGTTTAGTGAATTCATTCTAAGCGAAGTCGGGATCTTCGTACCGGAAAGTCCGTTGGGGCTTGCTAAGCAGTAAAAATTCTTGAATGGAGGCTCCATATGTTTTATCCTATCCAAAAGCTAGAAAACCGAGTGAACGAGTTGGATCGCCTGCGTTACCGGGATATAAGGGGCATCGAATCTTTCAATCTTTATGAGCCCAAAAAAGGAAAAGAGAACATTTTCCCTGAAGGATATTCAGATCAAAAAATGAAAGTAAACGATACCTGGTCAGGGAGGGACAAATATCTATGGCTGAATACGTTTCTTTCTATCCCGGAAGAATGGGAAGGAAAGAAGGCTGTCCTCTACCTCGATCTCGGAAGGACAGGAGGAGGGAACAACTCAGGATTCGAGTCCCTCCTCTATGTGAATAATAAACCGTTCCAAGGGGTCGATTCCAATCATAAAGAAGTCATCCTGCCGGCAGGGGACTCCCTCGATATTTCCATTCAGCTTTGGTCCGGCCTAGAAGGGGGCGGTCAGCCTACTAACCAGTATTACCGGTTAAAGGAAGCCTGGTGGGGATACTTAGATGAGAAAGTGGATGACCTGTATTTCAAATCCAAGGCGATACTGGATTCTATTAAGCAGCAAGATGAGAACGACCCTAACCGTTCCATCGTTTTGGCCATCCTCAACCGGGCATTCCGTGAGATCGACTGGTCGGATAGAGATAGTGAGGCCTTTTATCAAAGCCTTTATGCTGCCCGTTCTGTACTATTACATGAAGTGGATAACCTTCCTAAGCATACGGATGTAACCATTCATGCCACCGGTCATTCCCATATCGATCTTGCCTGGCTATGGCGTACAAAACATACGAAGGAAAAGGCAAGGAGGACGTTCTACACAGTACTTAGATTGATGGAACTTTATCCTGACTACACGTTCCTGCAAAGCCAGCCTCAGCTTTACGAATGGGTGAAGGAGGAAGACCCGGAATTGTTCGAAGCGATCAAAGCGAAGGTTGCGGACGGTCAGTGGGAGGTGGAGGGCTCCATGTGGGTGGAAGCCGACTGTAACATTCCATCCGGGGAATCCTTCGTACGCCAGCTTTTATATGGTAAGAGGTTTTTTGAGAAAGAGTTCAATAAGAAGACGCGGACATTATGGCTTCCTGATGTATTTGGCTACAGCTGGTCCCTGCCGCAAATATTAAGAAAATCTGGCATTGATACGTTCATGACGACGAAGATCAGTTGGAATCAATACAACCGGATGCCCCACGATACGTTCCAGTGGAGAGGAATTGACGGTTCCGAAATTCTGACCCATTTCATTACGACGCCTGAACCGGGAAGACCTGCCGACTCATGGTTCTATACGTATAACGGGCTGATTACGGCTGAAACCGTTAAAGGCATTTGGGAAAAGTACCGTGATAAAGACTTGAATAAAGAACTGCTCCTGGCCTATGGATACGGAGACGGAGGTGGCGGCGTCAATCGTGAAATGATCGAAATGAAGCGCCATCTCGATACCGTTCCAAGCATGCCGTCAGTTAAGTCCGTTAATGCCCAGAACTATTTCGAGAAGCTTCATGATACCGTGGGGAAATCCGATCAGTACACCCATACGTGGGACGGGGAATTATATTTGGAGTATCACAGAGGTACTTACACAAGCCATGCGAAGATGAAAGAGATGAATCGGAAACTGGAATACGGGTACCGTGAAGCGGAACTTCTCTCTTCCTGGAACAGTGTTGTAAATGGATGGGATCAATATCCCCAGGCACTCCTTGAAACGGGTTGGAAGTTGATTCTACTAAATCAATTCCACGACATCATCCCGGGTTCTTCGATCACGGAAGTATATGAAGATGCCCACCAAGATTATGAAAAAGCGTCTGGAATCAAGGATACGATTATAACCTCTCAACAGAATCATATCTTGTATGGAGATCATCATTGGTCCTTTCTTCATCCACATCAATATACATCACCGGTTTTAGTCACCGTGCCTGAATCCAATGGAGTTTATGAGCTGGATGGGATAAAGGTCGAGACCCAGACTCTGTCCAATGGTGATACCCTCGTCTTAGTGCCTGAAACGAGACCGTTCTCTTACCAAACGATCTGTTTGACAGGGAGGGCGGAGAAGGAAGAGGGAATGTTGAGTAATGTTGACCTGGATGAAAGAAGATGGGAAACACCGGATTATCGCATCCGATGGAATGCAAATGGTCACATCACAAGTCTTTACGATAAAGAAGAGGGAAGGGAGATGATTCAGGCGGGAGCATCAGGCAATGTGCTGAAACTCTATGAAGACAAGCCACTCGCCCACGATGCCTGGGACATTGACCTTTATTATGTGGAGAAATCGACTCCTATTGATTTACTGGAGGAGTGTACTATACTTGAAAATGGACCATTAAAAACAACCGTAGCATTTACATGGAAAACTCCACAGATGGAAATTTTCCAGAGAATCCATTGTTATTCTCATACAAAACGAATCGACTTCGAGACGGATATCAATTGGACGGCCAGACAGCAGCTACTCAAAGTGGAGTTTCCAGTTGCCATCCGATCCACCGAAGCGATTTACGATATCCAGTTCGGAAACGTCAAACGCCCGACCCATTGGAACACTTCTTGGGATATGGCGAGATTCGAGTCGGTGGGTCATAAATGGGCTGCACTCACCGAACCTTATTATGGGATCAGTTTGATGAACGATAGTAAGTATGGCTACTCTATTAAAGACAATGTCCTGGTCCTTTCTTTACTAAAAGGCCCCGTATATCCAGATCCCAAGGCTGATATAGGGCATCACCACTTCGTCTATTCACTCTATCCTTTCGCTGGACAGACGTCTAAGCATGATATAGAACGGGAAGCCACTTACCTAAACGCACCGCTGCGGATCGTCCGGGGAGAAACCCAATCCGGGTTCCAAGAACCCCTTCTGTCTATTTCCGGTCATGGCGTCATCATCGACACGGTGAAAAAAGCGGAAGACCGTGAATCCCTGATTGTCCGTCTTCATGAAATGGAAGGTGCACGCTCGTCCGTCACCATCACCAGCTCATTGCTGGTAGATGCATGGCGGGAAATGAACCTCATGGAAGATGAAAACATTACGGATTTTAACGAAAACCCATTATGTTTAACATTCAATCCTTATGAAATCAAGACGATTGAAATCGTCCTCAAGGGATAGTTTTCTGCTCCGTATTGTATCCATAAGGTAAGTTGCGTTTATCAGGGTGTACCATGAAATTTTCCAATTGTACTAGAATCGTAGTTGAAGAATAGGGAATAGATGCTTACAAGGTTCTGTTCCCTTTTTTTCTTACTTTGGGGGAATTAATAAATGAAAGCGTTCCTATTTTTCAAACGAATAAGCAAGAGAATGTTTTATAGGGTGTTTTTAACTTATTCCCTCATTATTTTCCTTACAATGTCCACCTTGTTTGTTTTTCTATCAGAATATTATTCTGACTTTATCGTTCAACGTGAAATTGATAGACAAGAAGCGGTTATCGATGAAATCAAATCTGAAATACATGCCAAGCATCAATTCGTTAGTCAAGGTATTCGTCAGCTTTACCAAGAAGAACGGTTAATTGAAGATTTGGCTTTTGCTTTACAGCATGACTACCAAGAATATATTGGGTATCGCTTAGATAAATACTCGAGCAGTGATTCCTTTGTTCCTTATAATTTCGATATTTATGTAAAGAACTATTTTTCCAGAGATTCAGAGTCCATCGCATTGCGGGTTCGAAATGAAAGTTTAGGAACAGAATATATGTATCTGTTCGATCATAGTAGGTGGAATCAAAATAATCAATCTAAAGAAGACACTAGCTTTATGTTAGAAAACCAACCCCTTCCTAAGGATATGGATGTCGTGCCTAAGGATATGTATGTCGTGGAAGAACAAATAAACGATCCTGTTTCTATGGATCGATTGGGAAAAGTAATGGTCTATTTCAGTTATGAAAATTTAGATAGGTTATTATCATTGAAAGATACCCCCTCTAAGGGAACCTTTTTTATCACAGATATGAACAAACAACTCTATTATTCTAATGGGAGCGCTCCTGAAAGACTTCTTAGGGACTTATCTTATAGTGCGGTTCAAAAGAAAGTAAATTTGGATGAACGCTATTATATTCAATCCTCCATCGAGCCCACGAGTCAGCTCATGATCACTGCCGTAATTTCAGAGAAGGAAATGGCTCAGCTCCTTACGTATAAATTAACGATTTTGTCTATTATTGTAATGTTAACGATTTTGTCAATTGCCCTTCCTTACATAGCATTACGAGGATATTCTAAACGAGTTGATGAAATTCTTAATAAGATGAAGGAAGTACAAGAAGGAAATTTATCGGCACGAATTATAACAGCCAATGTAGATGATGATCTTACAGATATATCCCACACTATTAATGAAACATTGGATGATTTAAATGATTACATAGATAGAGTCTACCTATCCAAGCTGAAACAAAGAGAAGCTGAATTAGCGAATCTTCAAGCACAGATTAATCCTCATTTCTTATACAACACACTGGAAGCCATACGAATGAAATCATTAGCCGAGGGTGGACGAACATCTGCAAAAATGATTGTCCAATTAGCTCAGTTATTTCGATATTCTTTGAAAACAGTAGACTTGGTTACGGTTGAGAACGAAATCAACCATGCACAACAATATATTGAATTATTTAAAATACGATTTCAAAACCAGTTAATCGACAACTTCAATGTAGAAGAAAAAATCAAAGTCTACTATATGCCTCCATTTATATTACAGCCCTTGATTGAAAATTTCTTATTGCATGGATTCAGGAGAGATAGCGAAACCAACCAATTAACGGTCACCATTTATGAGCAGAACAACATCCTTATCATAGAAATTGAAGACAATGGAAGTGGTATTGAAAACCAAAAGTTGGAAGATATCAAAGTAAGATTGAAACAGGAAGAAGGAACTTCCGATTCTATCGGACTGGGAAATGTTCACAGGCGTATTCAATTAAAGTATGGATCCGATTATGGTGTGGAGATACGGAGTGTCCCCAATGTCAAAACTTCCGTCACGGTTAAATTACCACTAATAAGTGAGGTGTAGTAAGTGATTAAAGTTATGCTGGTAGACGATGAACCGCTTATTCTAGAAGGATTGAAGTATATACTTGATTGGGAAGACATTGGATTTACCATTGTGGCTACGGCAAAGAATGGTATGGAAGCATTAGAACTGTCCAGGGAAATTGAGTTTGATGTATTAATCACTGATATTAAAATGCCTGAACTAACCGGACTGGAATTGATAGAGAGGATAAGCAAGGAAAAAGAATCGATTAAGTCCATTATTCTTTCAGGTTTTCAAGAGTTCGATTTGGTGAAAAAAGGCCTGAAACTTGGTATTGAAAATTACCTATTGAAGCCCATTAATGAAGATGAGCTCTTGTCTACCATCCTTCACTTGAAGGAAAAAATAGATCGGATATCACTAGAAGAAGAGTCTATCCTTATTCTCCGCGATCACTCCATTTGGAGATGGCTGATGAGAAAAATGACGGAGAATGATTTTAAAGAAAGAATCTCGTTTTACCCAATGGTCAATATTCAAACACCTCTTCGTCTAGGTTTGTTAAAAACAGAATTGGAAGAAGCGATACACCTGCAGAAAACGATCGAGGAAGAAACTAACACATTGGCGATCACTACACCTTCAGGGGATATTCTACTCATTTGGTCTGAGGAGTCTTTTGAAGAAGAGAAAGCGGAGGTCTCCTCGATTGTTGAGCATGAATGTAACGGGAGAGAACACCTTGTTGTCATGAGTAGAAGAGTAGATTTCATCGATGATGCCGAGAAGGTTTACCGAGAGTTGGAAATGGCGTGTGAATTGAAGATGCTGCTACCGGATCAAGATCATCGTATAGCAGAGGAAATGCACTTAAAATCGTCAACATCTGAAAAGCAGACGATTAATTACCTAAAACCAGATATTCTGGAGCACTTAGCTAATCAGGAATATGATACTGTACGCAATTATTTAAGGGGAATCTTCACTCAGCTTGAACAGGATAAAGACGTATTCGTTATAAAAAGCATTATGCTAGAATACTTCTTTCAGATGAAAAACAAGTTTCTGATTTCCTTGGAGTATACTCAATACGTTCAATTAATCCATCAAATTCTGTACCTTCATGGTAATGAAGATGCCCTTGCCATAATGGATCAATGCATAAGATACATTGAACATGATGACAGTGGAGAAGAGAAGAAGAGTCCAATTATTCAAACAATTATTACCTATATCCATCAGAACTACTCAGAAGACATGTCCTTGAAAACACTCGGCCATCGTTTTCACATCAATCCGATCTATTTAGGACAATTATTTCAAAAGGAAGTCAAAGACTCTTTCACCAAATATCTGAACCATCTGAGAATTGACCGGGCTAAGAAACTCTTAATGAATTCACATGAAAAAGCAGGGCATATCGGCAAAAAAGTAGGTTATACGGATGCTACCTATTTCTATAAACAGTTTAAAAAATACGAACATGCAACCCCTTCTGAGTGGAGAAAACAACACTCACAAGCATGAGAAAAAGTCTCTTCGATTAAGAGGCTTTTTTTATAGTTTCCTGAAAATATAGTTAATTTTAGTGATTGTATTTATTTTGACCAGTAAATCTAAGATATCTCAACTATTTATCATGTAAGGGTTTTCATATAATTGAATTATAGAGTTAAGAAAGGAGGAAAAACATGAGCAGAGTCAATCAATTTGTTAAAAATGTGTACGATAACCGAATATGGCTATTAATGATTTTACCAGGGCTTATATGGCTCATCGTGATGAAATATATTCCCATGTTTGGGCAGATCATTGCATTTAAGAACTTTCGGTTTCATCCGGATGGCTTTTTTGCCAGCGTATTTCACAGTGAATGGGTGGGATTTGAAAATTTCAAATTCTTGTTCAGTACAAATGATGCGTTTGTCATAACGAGAAATACCCTACTCTATAACCTCCTATTTATCATAGTCGGATTGATGTTATCCGTAGCCGTAGCCATTATATTAAGTGAAATAACGAAGCAGAAATTAGCCAAAATCTATCAGACTGGAATGTTGTTTCCTCATTTCTTATCGTGGGTGGTAGTTAGTTACTTTGTATTCGCCTTTCTTAGTGTAGACAAGGGGTTATTTAATAGTGTGCTGGGCTTCTTTAATATAGAGCCTGTTTCGTGGTATAACGAACCAAAATATTGGCCTTATTTCATCACAGTTATTAGCCAGTGGAAAGGTGTAGGATTTAGCAGTATTGTGTATCTTGCTGCCATTGTCGGTATTGATAGGACGCATTATGAAGCTGCCATGATTGATGGAGCAAATAAGTGGCAGCAGATTCGTCACGTTACCATTCCTATGATCATGCCACTCATTGTGATATTAACGATACTGAATATTGGCAGCATCTTCAGCGCCGATTTCGGATTGTTCTATCAAATCCCTCGTGACTCAGGACCACTTTACTCTGTAACCAATGTTATCGATACATATGTTTACCGAGGATTGATGACAATGGGGGATATAGGAATGAGTACAGCGGCTGGGTTATACCAAGCAACCGTTGGATTTATATTAATTCTAATAACTAACTATATTGTGAGAAAGATTGATGAAGATAACGCCTTGTTTTAAGAAAATAATACTTTAGAAAGAAAGGAGAGTACTAGATGGAGACATCTACTAAAGTCGCGACGGATTTTCCGAAGGAGACGGATAAGAAAAAAACGTATAACCCTTACGGATTTTCAGGTAAAACGAGTATCTTCATGCATCTATTGCTTGGTACTTTTGCCTTTCTATGTATATTTCCGTTTTTGTACGTGATTATCATTTCGCTTAGTAATGAACAATCGTTAGCGGAAAATGGTTACCAACTTATTCCGGAACAGTGGAGTTTGGAAGCATATAAGTATTTATGGGAAATGAAAGCACAAGTCGTGAGAGCTTATGGTGTAACCATTTTGGTTACGGTAGTAGGTACTTTCATCAGTGTAACGGTCATTGCATTGTATGCCTATGCTATATCAAGAAAACAGTTTATATTCAGAAAGCAATTTACATTCATCGCTTTTTTCACGATGCTATTTAGCGGAGGAATGGTTCCATTCTACATCGTGATGACACAATTTCTGGATTTGAAGAATTCGATGTGGGCTTTAATTCTTCCAATGGCAGTTAATGCTTTCTATATCATTATTATGAGAACGTTTTTCCTAAGATCCGTACCTGAAGCAATACTTGAGTCCGCTCGCATCGACGGAGCAGGAGAGTGGAGAATATTTCTAACCATTGTTCTGCCGTTATCTGTTCCAGGTATAGCAACCATTGCACTATTCAATACCCTTGCGTATTGGAACGATTGGTTTAACGCTCTCCTTTTCATTGACGATCCGAACTTGATACCATTGCAATCGCTATTAATGCGGATTGAGAACAATATGGACTTTATTAAACAGAATGCCATGCTATCAAACCAAAACAGTTCAATCCTAGAATCAATTCCACAAGATTCAGCTAGAATGGCGATGGTGGTTATTGCCACTCTTCCGATTGCTTTATCGTATCCTTTCTTTCAAAAGTACTTTATAAAAGGCCTGACTATTGGAGGAGTAAAGGATTGATAGTATTCATTGAAGGAACGCCATTCCTTTTTTGATAGAACCAAATAAATTAAACGAACTGGGGGATGAAAATGAAAAAAGTAGGGGTACTTTCACTTGTATTGGTGCTGCTTATGGGGATACTGGCAGCATGTAGCGGGAAAAGTTCAAGCGGAGAAACATCAGGTGACTCCACGGAGGATCATGTTACTCTGACCTGGTATTTAATCGGAACTCCTCAAAAAGATGTTGACGATGTCATGAAAGAGGTAAACAAGTACACGAAGGAAAAGATCAACACCTCTATCAACCTTAAACTTCTGGATTGGGGAGAGTATAATGATCGGATGCAGGTGATCACCACTTCTGGAGAAGAGTATGATATTGCCTTCACAAGCTCATGGGCCAACAATTACGCATTAAATGCAAGAAGAGGAGCATTTGTTGGATTGAGTGACTTAATGGATGAATACGGGAAAGACATGAAGAAGCTAATCGATCCGGCATTCCTTGAAGGTGCTAAGATTGATGGGGAACTTTATGCAGTACCAACGAATAAAGAAGTAGGTCAGCAAGCCGTCCTTTCCTTTAATAATGAACTGGTAAAAAAACATGGGCTGGATATTTCAAAAGTGAACTCAATTGAAGATTTAGAGCCGTTGCTGGCTGTTATTAAAGAAAAAGAAAAGAATGTAACACCTATTGCAACATTTGATGCATATCTTCCGTTCGACTCCATCCTTCAAGAAGAGTTACCATTTGCTTTCCGTTTAGATGGAAACACAGATGAGGTTGTGAACAAATACGAAGAAGATGTTACGATGGAAACGTTAAAAACGATGCATGAATACTATAAAAAAGGCTATATCCAAAAAGATGCAGCAACAAGTACAGACTCATGGCCACTGGAAACGGCTAACTGGTTCGTCCGTAAAGAAATTTATCAGCCATATGCAGAAGCCATTTGGTCCAGAGCAGCAGGATATGAAATCGTAACTAGAGAACTTCATGAACCGTATATCTTCAATAACTCAGTTACGGGTTCCATGCAAGCCATTTCAGCTACTTCAAAACATCCTGAAAGAGCCATGATGTTCTTGAATCTATTAAACTCCGACGAATATTTAAGGAACTTGCTTGATAAAGGAATCGAAGGGGTTCACTATGAAGAGAACGAAGATGGAACGATTAAAGACTTGCCTGCTCGTGTTGAAAACTATAACATGCCGAGCTTTGCAATTGGGAATCAGCTGATCCTAAAGCTTTACGAAGATGATCCGGCAGACAAATGGGAGGCATTTGAAAGATTCAATGAAAGTGCAAAATCGTCTCCGGCACTTGGTTTCTATTTTGACTCTAATCCGGTTAGAACAGAAATTGCCGCAATCTCGAATGTTACAAGTGAATTCTCTCCTGCATTATTAAAAGGTGCTGTAGATCCCGAAGAATACTTACCGGCTTTCAATAAAAAGCTAAACGAAGCCGGCATGCAGAAAGTGTTGGATGAAATTCAAAAGCAATATGACGAGTGGAAGAAGAAACAATAGGAGCGCGGGGGGACAGCTCTCCTTTATATCATTCGCTCTTTTCGCAAAGATTGTTGTTTTTAAACATAAGCTCTGCCAAGGCTCTGTCAATTAGTGTGTGCTGGATGGCGAGGGGAACTGCTCTGCTTGCAGCTAGCGTTCGGCCGAGCCTTCTCAGCTTAGCCAAACGGGGTCTCAGCACGACCAAAATCCGCCGGAGTCTGCGCAGTTCCCCTCACCATCTTTAAGAGAATTTTCGTGACAGAGCTTAAAAGTTTGAAAGAAAAACAATGTAACTAGTATCCAGAATATTCTTCTTCCTTAAAAAGAAATCAATCTCTACTCACCTTAAAAGAGGTTGTTTGCTTAAAGTTTTTGTTTTTAATTATTTCTTTTAAAAGAAACATGCTCAGAAAGTTGATTGGAGCGGAAGGATGCTCGACTCCTGCGGGAATAGCTGGACAGGTGAGACCCCGGAGGCGTGCCGAGGAGGCTCACCGCCAGCCCCGCGGAAAGCGAGCATCCTGTAGCGGAAATCACCTATTACTTTCTTCTCTATAATAGCAACAAACTTTACGAAAAGAGCCATATCATTACACGATTAGCAACAACGGATAATAATTTGAAGGGAAGGGTTCAGACTAGTGGGAACCCTTCTTTCAATTGGAGGGAGACTCATGTTATATGGTGCAATAGAAGCCGGTGGAACGAAATTTGTTTGTGCCATCGGAAATGAGAAGGGAGAAATCATAAGCAAGAAGATCTTTCCTACTCAAGATCCTGAGACAACATTAGGGAACGTCTACTCATACTTTTCTCATTACACTTTAACTTCGATTGGAGTAGGCTGTTTTGGGCCAATAGAATTAAATAAGAATAGAAATAATTTTGGACAACTATTAAATACTCCTAAACAACTTTGGAAGAATTTCAATATCTATCAAGCCCTCTCCAGTCACTTTTCTGTTCCTGTTTTTGTTGATACAGATGTGAATGCAGCTGCATTGGGGGAATTTCATTCAGGAGCTGCACAAGAGTCCGACAGTTGTTTATATATAACCGTCGGAACGGGTATTGGGGCAGGATTTGTTCAAAATGGTAAAGTGTCAAAGGGGCTCTTCAATACCGAAATGGGCCATATTTATGTACCCAGGCACTCGGAAGATTCTTTTGTAGGCAGCTGTCACTATCACCGGGATTGTTTGGAAGGCCTGGCTTCTGGTACGGCTATACATACCCGATACGGAAAGAAAGGGGACGAGCTGGAAGAGATGCAAGCGGTTTGGGAACTTGAGGCCTACTATCTTGCCCAAGCCATCGTAAACTACATCTTAATCCTCGCTCCCGAAAAAATCATTTTGGGTGGTGGGGTCATGAAGCAAAACATTTTATACCCACTCATTCGAGAGGAAGTAGCAAAACTACTTAATCAATATGTCAATATAGACGACTTTGAACAGTATATTGTGCCTCCTGAATTGAATGACAATCAGGGAGTGATGGGATCGATGTTTTTAGCTAGGGAAGGTGTACTAAAAACATGTAAATAAATAAGGGGAAATTGCTGAAAAGACCTTAACGAATGATTGAAGTTGTTGAGGTCTTTTACGTTTTATAAGCTTTTCCACGACACTATGATTGAAGCTTGCATTTAATATTTAGTCGAGTGCTATTTTTGAATACGTATCCTTCCTTTGTTTGGATTTAAACAAACGTTTGATTAATAATAGGAAACCCCTAGGCCATGGGATTGATCCAACTAAACAATTGTTTAATGATTATTTCATCACTTTGAAGATGCTTGCCGCACATTCCATCCTGTTATCGTTTGTAGGAGTTCCGGCCATTTACTATCATTCCTTACTGGGTTCTCACAATGATGAAGCCAGGGTTGAAACGTCAGGCATCAACCGCAGGATCAATCGTGAGAAGCTGGAGCTGGGAAGCATCCTAGAAGAATTAGAGACAAACTCCCGTGGCAAAGGGATCTTTGAAGGCTTACGGGAAATGATTTCGATCCGCCAGAAGGAATCGGCTTTTTCTCCCTATGCAGGGCAGGAAGTGCTGGAACTGGGTGTCAATCTATTCGGACTGAAGCGTTTCAATCAGGAAACAGGAGAGAGCATCACGTTTGTAGTCAATTTAGATTATGCTCCAGTAGCTGTAACACTTCCTCACCCAGAATTCGATTTACAGAGTGGTGGGAAAGAAGTAAGTGGAGAAGTTGAAGTAAGTCCGTATGAATTCATGTGGGTAAAACAATTGATCAATATAGGTGCCAGTCGCTTTCTTAGGCTTCTGGGAGCGTGTGTGAAATGAATTTATTAATTGCTTCTGATTCCTATAAGGATTCATTATCAGCTTTTGAAGTGGGAGAAGCGGCTCGTATGGGGATCCTTTCTGTTATGACATCAGCTCATATTGAGAAATCTCCGGCGGATGGTGGAGAGGGGACCCTGGATGCCCTGCTCACATGCCTGGATGGAGAAGAGAAGGAAGTCCCGGTACATTATCCCTTAATGAACCCTGTCCTTGCCCGTTATGTAGTTCTTAACGGAGAGACTGCGTTTATTGAGAGCACCCGCAGCAGCGGACTTCCACTTGTACCGTTTGAGAAGCGGAATCCTATGTTGTCGAATACGTATGGTTTGGGGGAACAAATAAAAGATGCCGTCCTGAATGGATATCGCAATATTGTCATTTCCCTTGGCGGGAGTGCTACTTCTTGATTCAGACGGAGTGCCGGTGGAGAGGGAGTGCGATTGTTGCAGAATTGAGTGGGACGAGGTGTTTGCCTCGTCTTTTTTCGTATTTTGAGTCGCAACTCTGTTATTTTTTAGGTTAGTGGCCCATTATTCCGTTAATCCGGGACTCTATACATCTATATTTCTATGAATCATGCGAGATTCAGCTATGATCGAGCAGGAAATCAAAAAATCGTGCCTCTTTTCGGAAGATTACGCCCTAAATCCAATTAATCATGCGAGATTTGAAATAATCATGCCACTGTGTCGAAAAATCTTTATGTCAATATTCATTTTGTAGGCTAAGAGGCTCGCTTCCTTATTGAGTGAAGTGTAAGGATTGACGTCCAGGCAGCTCCCGGAGGAGTTGGTGGAAGTATTGTTGCGGCTTTAAACGGTCAAGCAAGTATTCCAGTACCGAGTTTACATTTCCATAAGCAAAAAGTATCATAAGGTAGATAATTGTCTCAAACATAAAGAAGGTGAAAATATGAATGAGAGACAAAACGAAATCTTGCGTATGCTTATAGGTCAATCCAATCATTATATATTAGTAAGGAATATTACCGACCAAGTACAGTGCTCTGAAAAGACGGTACGAAACGATTTGAAAGCGATCCAACATTTTTTAGAAGGCATTTCTTCTGCTGAACTAATTCGAAAACCTGGACTGGGTGTCTGTTTGGAAGTGAACGAAGAGGATGAAAAAAAGCTGTTCAGTCACCTCCATTCCACTGATTCGACATTGAGTGACCAGGGTGACGAAAGAAGGGTTATTCAAATAGCCTATCATCTACTAATGGATACTACTCCGGTCACATCTCAGGACTTTATGAGCCGATTTTACGTGAGTAAGGCCATTATAAAAAGAGATATAGAAAAAATTGAAACATGGTTAAAGCGTTTTGATATTAAGTTAGGTACCAAGCAAAAGGTAGGCTTAACATTAGAAGGTACAGAAAAGAATAAGCGCTCAGCATTGTCCCGTTTATCGGAAATGGTCAATCACCCAGCACTTACTCATGAGTTCATGAAGGATCAATTTTCTTCTACAGAATTCAAGGTTGTAAATATGGAGCTGAAAGAAGTGCAGCGTAAATATGCTCTGCGTTTTACCGACGAAAGCTTTGAACGAATTGTCCTTCATACTCTCCTTATGATCAAGAGAACCAAACTGGGACAAATCATTTCTATATCAGAGGAAGAGCGTCTTTTTTTACAAAAGAAAACCGAGTATCGTTGGGCCGTTGATTTCTTAGAGAAGCTTGAACCTTTCTTTTCTATTCATTTTCCAGATAAAGAAAAGGCGTATCTGGCCCTTCATTTCCTTGGCGGGAAATATCGATCTCAGAAGGTCACCTTAAACCAAAGCTTTCAAGATGACAATCCTATTCTCTTAAAGATGATGAGTATGTTAGTGGATCGGGTATCCCAATCTACGAACATCGATTTTAAAGAAGACCGGGAATTATGGGAAGGATTAAACGTCCATTTGCATTCTACCCTTAATCGTTTGGAACATGGACTTCCAGTATCAAATGTCATGTTACATGAAATCAAAAAAATGTATTCCTATATGTTTGATCAAATGATGCTTTCGTTAGTGGATATTAATCAATCATTAGCGCTTGATATTCCCGAAGAAGAAGCAGCTTATTTAACCTTACACTTTCAATCTTCACTTGAGAGAATCAAAAATCAACATCTAACCACAACAAAAGTTGTACTGGTTTGCCATATGGGTATCGGTATGTCTCAATTATTACGTACGAAAATTGAACGGAAATTCTATTCTGTACACGTTTTAGGAAGTATTGCTAAGTCTGAATTAAAGGATTTCCTCTGTAAGCAAGAAGTAGACTTGGTGATCAGCACCATTTCTTTGCCGGAAATCAAAGTTCCTCATATCGTCGTTTCACCTCTGTTGGAAAATAGTGATGAAGAACGCCTGGAGCAGTGGCTAAAGCAGGATAAACACTCCCTAAAACGATCACCTGAGGAATCTATCTTATTAAAATATACCAATCCATTTTTGGTGTTTATTCAACAGGAAGAAACAAACAAATATGAGGTCATAAAGAAGCTCGCTTTCTCCCTCTACTCAAAAGGCTATGTGGAAAAAGAATATATCGAAAGCACCATGATAAGGGAGCGAATGTCAGCTACTACCATTGGGGCAGGGATTGCTATCCCGCACGGACACCCGGACTTGATCAAGCAATCGGCTATTGGTATCACGACTTTGAAGGAACCTATAGAATGGGGAGTAGAAAAAGTATCATTAGTCTTTCTGTTGGCAGTGAAAAATGAAGAGCAGAAAGAAGTGAAACAACTATTTAGCGAAATCTCCTCTTTGAGTGAAGATCCCAAGAAGATTCAATCCCTGATTATGCAACAGGATATCATGAACTTTCTATCTGTGTTCAAGAATGAATGAAGTAAAGCGAAATGGCTTAGCTTCTTATTTTTGGCCTTTTACCGGAGCTCCGGTAAAAGAATGGCCTTTTCGTTCGGGCTTTTCATTGTATAGTGAATGTAAGCGATTACGAAAAGGAGAATGAAAGATGAAACTACTAGCCATTACATCTTGTCCTAATGGTATTGCCCACACTTATATGGCTGCTGAAAATCTGGAAAAAGCAGCGAAACAGTTGGGGGTCCAATTGAAAGTAGAGACCCAGGGTTCCATTGGGGTAGAAAATGAGTTCACAGAAAAAGATATACAAGAAGCAGATGGTATTATCATTGCTGCTGATAAAACCGTAAACAAAGAGCGGTTCAATGGAAAGAAAGTATTAGTAGCCGGAGTGCAGGATGGCATTCGTAAACCGGAGCAGTTGCTTAAGAAAGTAATGAGTGGCTATGTACCTGTCTACCACTCTACTTCCGTAGAAAAGAAACAGACGGAGAAGAAAGAAAACCCAATCTATCGCCACTTAATGAATGGCGTATCGTATATGATCCCGTTCATTGTGATTGGTGGATTATTGATTGCCGTTGCCTTGACGATGGGTGGAGTGAAAACGCCGGGTGGTCTCGTCATACCAGAGGATTCATTCTGGAAGAGCATTGAAGCGATCGGCGGAGCATCATTCACATTCATGGTCCCGATCCTGGCAGGGTTCATCGCGTATAGTATAGCAGACAGACCTGGTCTTGCCCCGGGTATCGTCGGTGGGTACATTGCAGCGAACGGAAGTTTCTATGGAAGTGAAGCGGGTGCAGGGTTCATCGGTGGGATCATCGCAGGTTTCCTGGCTGGGTACGTTGCCCTTTATATTAAAAAGATCAAAGTTCCGAAAGCCATCCAACCAATCATGCCGATTATCATTATACCGGTGTTGGCCGCCCTTATTGTAGGACTGGCATTTGTATTTATCATTGGTGCACCAGTCGCTCAAACATTTGAAATATTAACCGGCTGGCTTGCAGGTATGCAAGGAACAAGCTCTATCTTACTTGCCCTCATACTTGGCGCCATGATCTCCTTCGATATGGGAGGACCGGTGAACAAAGTAGCCTTCCTCTTCGGTTCTGCCATGATTGCAGAAGGAAACTATGAAATTATGGGACCGATAGCCGTTGCCATTTGTATCCCGCCAATCGGGATGGGACTGGCCACTTTCATCGGCAAAAAGAAGTTTCAGGCTTCTGAAAGAGAAACGGGAAAAGCAGCATTTACAATGGGCTTGTTCGGTATTACAGAAGGAGCGATCCCATTTGCTGCACAAGATCCACTGCGTGTCATTCCAAGTATCATGGTTGGTTCCATGACAGGATCCGTCATCGCTATGCTTGGTCATGTAGGAGACCGGGTGGCTCATGGAGGTCCGATTGTTGCTGTCCTTGGTGCGGTGGATAACGTATTGATGTTCTTTGTTGCTGTTATAGCTGGTGCCGTGGTCACCGCTTTAGTGGTCAACCTTTTAAAGAAGGATGTTTATACCGATGAAGAGACAGTAGCAGAGGGTGAAGTTACGAACTTAGCAGAAATTGCTGAAGAGCAACTTCAAGTAGAGTCAATAGAAATCAACAAGCTAACAGATATAACCAATTTAGAGCTGATTGATGTTGACTTGAAAGGTTCTACACGTGACGATGTTATTGATGAAATGATTCAAAAATTAGATAGAGCGGGAACGATCACTTCACCCATCGATTTTAAACAAGCCATCATAGACCGGGAAGAAGAAAGTACCACGGGGATCGGTATGAATATTGCCATTCCTCATGGGAAGTCCACTGCCGTTACAAAACCAAGTGTTGTGTTTGGGATCAAGAAAGACGGAGTAGACTGGAACAGCTTGGACGGATCAGATGCTAAGTTGATCTTTATGATTGCCGTTCCTAAAGAAAGTGAAGGGAACGAGCATTTGAAGATATTACAACTGCTATCCCGTCAGCTGATGGATGAGGACTATCGGAATCAATTGTTGAATGTAAAAACAAGAGAAGAAGCTTATGAGTTATTAGAAGAGATAGAATAATGTTGGGGACGAGAAGGTCTAATAAGCCGGCTCGTCCTTGTTTTTATTTATAGAACTTAGTCCTTTTTGTGATTGGACCCCAGAAAGTTATCGATTTTCACCGTTTTCCATTGGATTTTCACTAAAAAATTCTAAAACCTTCTAGAAATCGTGCTAGAAAAGCTATCTATCGGTTCCTTTCTCAGCTCTACTAAAGCAGAATTACAACTTATGAGCCAGTTTCAGACGTTTATGATCCTCTTTTGGAATTTATGATCCGGTGTTGCTCATATGTGATCCTTTCGTCGAAAAATCTTTATATTTTGGACATAGTGGCAGATTATTAGCTTGGAGGAAAGGGAATTTCCCTTCTTTTTAATTTGGAGCATTTATCCACCAAAAAAATAAAAACTGGAGAACATATTCACAAAAGCGCTTTCATATGCTAGGATAGAAACTAATAGGGGAACCTATTCTGGGAAAGGGGGAGAATACGCTCGTTGAATTCTAGATTGAAAGAATGCGTGATGACGAGTCATTTTTTACGGAGAGATCAACTTTACTACACCTATGAATACAAGAGGGGTCAAAGCAATGTAGTAGATTTACTGTTTGTTCAGGATGGAATGGACTATGTAGAACTTGGACATATCCAACAAGCTCTGGAATCAATTCTAGAAACCTCGGTATCCATTCATCTATTCTTGGTTCTTGTGCCGCCGGCAAGCTCTGAAGAACGCTATCATCTTTATCATCCACAGGGAGACCGGCATGGGTCATACATTCGGTTTTTCCAGGATGAACTTCTGATGGAAGTTCGACGCCGCTTTGAAAATAAAGATAAAGAGATTCGTAAAGTTGGTTTGTTAGGGGATTCTCTTGGAGCTGCTGTTAGTGTGAGTATTGCTTCTGATGCTCCGGAATCATGGTCTCACTTGCTTTTGCAATCTGGTGCTTTTACAGCTAGTCACGTCAATGAAATTCGAAATATTGAAAAAATTAATTGGCAAGTGTACCAGGTTGTCGGTCTGCAAGAAGAAGCGGTTACCTATCCACTAACGGGAGAAATACTCCCAATCCTATCTTACAACCGAAGTCTTCACAAACAACTTCAATCCATCTCAGACACCATTACATACTACGAAGAAGACGAACAGCATCTCTGGGATTTTTGGCACCGGGACTTGCCGCGAGCACTGAACTATTTTATCAATACGAATACAAAAGGGGAAAGGGATGAAAGAAATGTTTAAAAATGGAAAGTTTCTATTAACGCTCATGTTGATGTTTGCTATGCTATTTACAGCTGCCTGCAACAGCAACAGCTCAAGCTCTTCTGAAGGACAGAAAGAAGGATCGAAAGATGATCCGGTGGAGATTGAATTCTGGACCATGCAGTTATCTCCAACATTTGATGATTATTTAAATGGGGTCATTGCTGACTTTGAAAAGGAAAACCCAAATGTGAAAGTGAAATGGGTAGACATTCCTTGGGGTGATATGGAAACAAAGATCCTTTCAGCGGTCGCTTCAAAGACGGCTCCCGATGTGGCAAACTTGAATCCTCAATTCGCGGCGAAATTAGCAGAGCTTGATGCGTTAGTGAATATGGATGAAATGGTTCCGGAAGATGTTAAAAGTAAATACTTTGAAAATATCTGGGCTTCCAACACGTTTGACGGAAAAACATTTGGTATCCCTTGGTACCTTTCTTCTCAAGTAACAATGTACAACTCGGATATCTTCAAGGAAGCAGGGTTAGATCCCGAGAAAGCCCCAGCCACTTTTGAAGAACTAAAAGAAGTTTCTAAAACCATCAAAGACAAAACGGGTAAATATGCTTTCTTCCCAGCTCTGGATGGAAGTCATCTTCTCGAAACGATGGTCATGATGGGCGTGGACTTAACCAATGAAGATATGACGAAAGCAACGTTCAACACAGCTGAAGGGAAAGAAGCGTTCAACTTCTTCGTGGATCTTTACAAGAATGATCTGATCCCCCGTGAAGTGTTAACGGAAGGCCATTCAAAAGCGGTTGATTTATATCAAGCGGGTGAAATTGCGATCTTGGCATCGGGTCCACAATTCTTAACCATTGTAGAAGAAAATGCTCCTGATATTTTAAAAGCAACGAAAACAGCACCTATCATCACGGGTGAAACGAATAAGAAGAACGTAGCAGCGATGAACGTCGTTGTACCAAAACAATCCGAGCACCAGCAAGCAGCGGTGGACTTCTCGATCTTCCTGACAAATGCTGAAAACCAGGTGGAGTTTGATAAACAGACAGCGATCCTTCCATCGATCGAAACAGCGTTAGACGATCCATATTTCAGTGAAGAACCGGCAGAAGCGACTCCGATTGATAAAGCTCGTATCGTGTCAGCCGGGCAATTGAAGGATAGTGAAGTGCTGATCCCGCCAATGAGTAATTTCGAAGAGTTACGTACGGCCATGAACGAAGCCCTTCATGCAGCGATGCTAGGTGATATGACAGTGGATGAAGCATTGGAACAAGCAGAAATGAAATGGAACGAAACACTATCTAAATAAGGGAATGAAGGAAAGGGAGTCTATCTCCCTTTCTGCATTTCAATGAAAGCACGGTGATTACAAGATGATCAGCAAGGAAATCGTTTTTGAACAACTGAAAGGAAAGCTGGTGGTTTCCTGTCAGGCTCTGGAGAATGAACCGCTGCACGGAGCGGATGTCATGGGGAAGATGGCAAAGGCTGCATACGTTGGGGGAGCATCAGGGATCCGGGCAAACAGTGCCGCTGACATTCAAGCGATCAAACAATATGTGGACTTACCGATCATTGGTTTGGTGAAACGGGACTATCCGGGGAGTGAGGTCTACATAACGGCTACCCGAAAGGAAGGAGATGAACTGATCCAGGCGGGGGTGGACATGATCGCGATGGATGCGACAACCAGACCGAGAGCGAACGGTGAATCATTGGAAAGTCTGATGAAGTATCTAAAATCGAAAGGTCAAACCATCATGGCAGACGTTTCTACATATGACGAGGCTGTGAACGCAGCAAAACTTGGGGCAGATTGTGTCAGCACCACCATGTCAGGGTACACACCATATTCACCTCAGCAATGCGGACCCGATTTCATTCTATTGAAAAGATTGGTTGAAACGCTACAAGTACCGGTGTTTGCTGAAGGCCGGATTTCGACTCCGGATGATGTCAATCGTGCACTTGATTTAGGTGCTCATACGGTTGTGGTAGGCTCTGCGATTACGAGGCCACAGGAGATTACGAAGAAGTTCGTGGAATCCATACAGAATAGAGGAGGGACACAGGATGCACTCACAAACGGCGTCAAAGAGCAAATTAGGCGGATTAATTAATAGTTACTTTCCTTCATTGACGAAATCAGAACAGAAAGTAGCGGCAGTCGTGCTGGACCAGATGGAAAAGGCCCTTTACTATTCCGTCACCGACCTTGCCGATGTGGCAGAAGTAGGAGAAACGACGGTTTTACGGTTCTGCCGGAAGATCGGCATGAAAGGCTATCAGGAATTCAAGTTGGCCATTGCCAAGGACTTATCCTCCCTATCCCAGGAAGAAGAATCAGACCCAAGTAAACCGACGGGGTTCATTCATTCGATTGCTTCTTATACGAAGAATGCCATTGATGAAACCGTCAATAAACTGGATGATCCTTCTTTAGAGAAGGCGATTCAACTACTGGCTGGAGCGGGATCCATTCACTTCTTTGGGGTCGGAACGTCAGGACTGACAGCTCTTGATGCAAAAAATCGCTTCTTAAGAATCGGATACCGGTCCGATGCCGTCATTGATCCCCATATTCAATCGATGACGGCTGCAACCGTGAAGGAAGGGGACGTGGTTGTCGGGTTGAGTATTTCGGGGAGTACGAAGGATACCATTGATTCCCTGTCACTGGCGAAGGAAAATGGCGCGAGTGTGATCGCCATCACTTACTATGCCCGTTCACCGATTACGAAGCTTGCCGATGCGGTTCTATTGAGCGGAGGGAAAGAATCCCCCCTTGAAGGTGGATCGATGATTGCGAAGATTTCACAGCTGTTTGTCATTGATTTGTTGTGTACGGGTCTCGCCCTCAACAATAAAGAGTTCTCACTCGGGATGAAGGAAAAAACCGCAAGAGCTGTCGTAGACAAAATCTATTAATGAGCCAGGGGAAAAGTGGGTGACACAATGGAAGCCATCGGAATAGATGTAGGGGGTACCGGAGTCAAAGGATCGATTATCCGTGAAGATGGGACGATCCTCTATCATGAAATGGTCCCCACCGATATTTCACAAGGCAGGGAAGGAATACTTGAATCGATCTATAGGGTGATTGACTCACTATTGAACAAAGATCAAACAGTCATTGGAATTGGAATCGGCACCGCAGGGCGTGTCGATCGGGCGAAGGGGGAAATCGTCTTTGCGACGGCCAATCTGCCTTCCTGGCAAGGGACCAATGTGAAAGAAGAAATCGAAACAAGATATGGGCTGCCCTGCGTCGTGGAAAATGATGCAAATGCGGCTCTTATAGGAGAGCTTTGGAAATGGGAAGGAAGCCCCGAAACGGCGGTCATGCTGACACTCGGTACTGGAGTCGGGGGAGCGAATGCCATAAACGGTCAGGTCATAAATGGCCATCATCATCAGAGTGGGGAATGGGGACATGTTGTGCTCGTTCCAAATGGAAAGCCATGCAATTGCGGGAAGAGGGGATGTCTGGAGCAATACCTCTCAGGTACAGCACTGGTTCAGGCCGTTCTCACCGAAACGGATCTTTCTTTCCGGCATGGCTCGGAGATATTTGAGGAATATTCAAAGGGAAATCAACAGGTCAAACAGGTGGTTGACCGATATCTGGATTATTTGGCCATTGCGGTATACAACATTTCGGTGGCCATTGATCCGGAAGTCGTGTTCATTGGTGGAGGAGTCATCGATTCCAAGAGCCATTGGTGGGCCGGCTTCCAATATAAATTGAAGGAATATTTTGTCAACTCCAGCATTTTTCCTGCTGTCCTGGGAAACAAAGCTGGAATGCTTGGAGCCGCGAAGCTACTATTTCAAGTGATGGAGAAAAGAGGGGAGTCCGTTTGAGAAATCATCCGTTAACACCATTTCTATTTTTAATACCCGGCGTCATCATCCTGGGTGCGTTTATCTTCTATCCCATGCTCAATGCCATCTGGTTGAGCTTCACCAACTATAATATCGTGACAGAAGCCGAATTCATCGGGCTTGAGAATTATAAAGAATTATTTTCCGATGCTCTATTCTGGAAAGTGCTCGGCCAGACCTTATTATACTTAATCATTGTCGTCCCGGCCCTCGTCATCCTCCCGATCTTTCTCGCCATCTTAGTCAACCAGCAGGTAAAAGGAATCGGATTTTTCCGTTCCGCTTATTATGTACCGGTTGTCACATCGATGGTCGTGGTGGGGATCGCCTGGAAATGGGTGTATGCCGATAAAGGGATTCTGAATTACATACTGGAATCGGTCGGCCTCATATCAGAACCGGTGAATTGGCTGACGTCGACGTCTACGTCCATTTTCGCCGTCATGGTTGTGACCGTTTGGAAAGGGCTTGGCTATTATATGGTCATTTACTTAGCGGGACTGCAATCGATCTCTGATGATCTATATGAAGCAGCAGATATTGATGGGGCAAGCAAATGGAAACAAATCTGGCATATTACGATTCCACTATTGATGCCTTCCATCATGATTGTCACCATTATGTCATCCATTTCCGCCATGAAGGTCTTCGAAGAGATTTACGTCATGACGGGCGGGGGACCGCTGAACAGTTCGAAAACACTCGTATTCTACATTTACGAAGAAGCCTTCGATAAGCTGCAGATGGGCTATGCAAGTGCAGCCGGGGTGATCTTATTCATCATCACACTGATCTTCTCAGTGATCAATATCAAATTCATGAGCAAAAAAGAATCTGCGATAAAGGGGTGATTCTCCATGAGTTCTCCTTCTCTTGGAACCAGTAAAGAAAATCCAACTGTACTTTCTGTCAAAAAGCCGATCAATGTCAAAAAGGTGGCGAAACGTTTTCTTCAATACGCGACCCTTCTATTCGTCACACTCATCATGGTCGGACCATTCCTGTGGCTTCTGGCGACGTCCCTGAAATCAGGCAGCGAGAACATCTTCTCGTACCCGCCACAATTCATACCTGAAAAAATCACGTTCGGAAACTATGTGGAAGTGATGGAATTCTTCCCGTTCTGGCGTTACTTATTCAACAGTGTTATCGTGTCGGTTGTCACCGTCCTATTGAATATCGTGTTCTGTTCATTGGCGGCCTATCCTTTGGCACGGATGAATTTCCGCGGGAAAAACATCGTCTTCGTCTTGATTCTTAGTACGATGATGGTGCCGTTCCAGCTCCTGATGATCCCTATTTATCTATTGGCTCTGGACTTAGGTCTTCAAAACACGTATGCAGGTTTGATCCTTCCCCATGCCACAACGGCCTTTGGGATTTTCCTTATGCGCCAGGCATTCCTTACGATTCCATATGAGCTGGATGAATCTGCACGGATGGATGGGGCCAATGCGTTTCAAATTTGGTGGAGGGTCCTGATGCCGTTAGTCAAACCTTCACTCGTCACCCTCGCAATCTTCACTTTTATGATGGCGTGGGGCGATTTCCTCTGGCCGTTGATCATTTTAAATGACACAAGCATGTACACATTACCGCTTGGAGTGAACACATTGGCCGGTTCCTTCTCGGCGAACTGGCGTTACATTGCAGCAGGATCGATCATTTCGATTCTTCCGATCATCATCATCTTCTCCATCCTGCAAAGACACTTCATCGCGGGTGCCATGAAAGGGGCTGTGAAAGGATAATGGCTAATAAGTTGACCTGTCATATCGTCTTTCAAACCCACTGGGACCGTGAGTGGTATCTACCCTTTGAAGTGTTCCGTCACCGCTTGACTCAAGTGCTGGATCGGATCGTGACCGGACTTGAAAATGGGGAGCTGAAACAATTTGTCCTCGATGGACAAATGGCTGCCCTGGAGGATTATTTTGAGGTTTGTGAAGAAGGGATGAAGGAAAAAGTCCTTCACTTAATAGAAGAAAAGAGAATCATCATCGGTCCTTGGTATGTATTGGCCGATGAGTTTCTCGTCAGCGGAGAGTCCCTGATCCGGAACATGGAGGTGGGCTTAAAGCTCGCCGATCAATATGGAGAGTCCCAGAAGGTCGGATATTTACCGGATACGTTCGGGCATGTGAGCCAGATGCCTCAGTTATTGAATGGTTTTGGGATTGATAATGCAATTTTATGGCGGGGGATCAAACCTGAAACGTCTGAATTTCAATGGGAAGCACCAAACGGTTCCCGGGTTTTCACGGCCTTTTTGCCAGAGGGATATTACCAGCCTTTATTAAACGAAGACAATGTAGGGGAGCAAATGAAGGCCTATGTGGAGAAGGTCACGCCTTATGCTACGACTTCTCATGTATTGTTAACGAATGGTGGCGACCATCTTATGCCGAAGCATGGGGATTTGATGGCACGAATAAATGAACTGCAAGGCGAAGTAGAGTTTGTGTCCAGCACTTACGAAGAATTCTTGAAAAACGTTCAAGCTCAGGTCCCCGCCGACCTGCCCGTGTATTTCGGGGAAATGAGAAGCAATGAACATATCTATGTTCTTCCGAATGTGCTTTCGACGAGGATCTATCTAAAGCAACAGAACCAGGAGATGGAAGACGAGCTGACGGGTTATGCAGAACCGCTTGCGTCTATCTATAGCGGGAACAAGTATCCTCATCGTTACCTGGAGGAGTCCTGGAAGCTGCTCATGCTCAACCATCCCCACGATAGCATTTGTGGATGCAGTGTGGATGAAGTCCATAAGGAAATGGAAACGAGGACGATGATGTTGAAGCAAAGACTGGAGTCCATCCAAATGGGTTCCCTTTCTCATGGCGGGATTCAGGATCCCATGTTTTCAGGGACGGGATGGAGAAAGCCGTTTCAGGATAACAGCGTGTTTACCGTTTTCAACCCGCATCCAAGACCGTTTACAGGCTGGGTGTCGGGTGAGATCTGGCTGGAAGAAGAACGGACGTTTCAATTAAAGGACCATAATGGGAAGCTGTATTCTCCTACGATCAAGAGTAAACGTAAGGGAAGGCATTTCTCGTCTCCACTCGATGCGTTTCCGGATTTTAAGGAAGGAACGTTTTATGAAGTAGAGTTATATGTCGAGAAGCTGACTTCAACTTCTCTCGCGACCTTCCGTGTAGTTGAGGGAAGATATGAGGAATTGTTGGAGTCGGATGACAAAGGGATTGAAAATGAGTTTTACTCCATTGAATTGAATGATGATGGAACGCTTTTTTTAGTAGAGAAAGAGACTGGGTTGGAGCACAGGGGATTGCAACGATTCTATAGCTCGTTAGACGCAGGAGATGAGTACAACTATTCCCCACCGGTTCACGATGTGAAGACGTTCGCCGAGCTTTCCGGTCCATTACGTGTGAGAAAGTCTTCAGGTGTTCAAGAGATGATATATGATGTAAAGCTCCAAACACCAGCCGGATTGAATCAGGAAAGAACCGGTCCCGCGGATGAAACCGTCACAACCACCATCCATATCACTCTTACAGTCAAGTCGAATGATAAAAAAATGGGTGTGAGCTACGCCATCGATAACCAATCAAAGGACCAGAGACTGCGTGTTCAGTATCCTCTAGGATCTCCTGTGAAGTGTACGTATAGCGATACCGCATTTGATGTCGTGAAACGAGGGGTAAAGACCGAAGAAGTATTCGATGCTCCGAAGCAAAAGGAAGTTCCGGTGGTGGTTGAGCCTTCCCTTTCGTTTATGAGAGTGGAAAGCGGGCTCACGTTCTATCACCGGGGGTTACAGGAATACCAGATGACGAGTCTCGGAGAACAAGAGGCTTTGGACGTGACCTTGATTAGAAGCGTTGGCTGGTTATCACGGGATGATCTCAGAACCAGGGGCGGGGGGGCCGGTCCGAATATGGAAACACCGGACGCTCAGTGTATCGGCAAGTATACCTTTCAAGCTGCCTTTGAATTTGATGCTGATAAGAGTGTAGGACAAGTGGCGACGGATGCCCATATCTACCGGGTTCCTCCGAGGATTTACCCTGGAGAGACACGGGATGATGAGAATACGGGTTTGATAGAAATCGATAACGGAGAGGTGCAGTGGAGTTCACTGAGACGAGTGTCCGATGGGGTAGAGTTGCGCTTATGGAATCCCAGTGAGGAAGATCAACCCGTCACCTTGCAGTCACATGCCAGGATGGTAGAACGCGTGAATTTTCTACATGAAACAGCGGGCGTGATAGAAGGCGGTACAGACACGTTAAAACCAAAAGAAATTGCTACTTACCTAGTAAGAGGAGGAAGGAAAGCATGAATAGAAAAATCGCCCTCCTGCCTGTCGATGGGAGACCCGTCACAAGAGAACTGCCTAAACAAATCGCATCAATCGGGAATTGGGAAGTGCTGCTCCCTCCTAAAGACCTCCTCGGATTTTTGAAAAAGCCCGGGGATATGACTGCCTTGGAAAAGTGGATATGGGAAGTGGCACCGGAAGTGGATGGATTTGTTCTTTCCATTGATATGCTGGGCTATGGAGGACTTGTCCCGTCCCGTGTATGTTTGGACGGGGAAGAGACGATTAAACAGAGAATCGGCATGATTAGAACGTTAAAAGAAAAATATCCTGATAAAGCCATCATGGCCTTCAGTTCTACCATGCGTATCTCTAATAACTATGTAAATGAGGAAGAGAAGGAGTACTGGAGTGAATACGGAGTCGAGCTTTGGGAGTACTCCTATCACGTTCACCGCTTTGAGAAAACAGGTCATGAGGTATCGAGTCAAAAGGTAAAGGACTTACGGAGTAAAATACCTTCAACGATTCTAGAAGACTATTTGGCAACCAGACTTAAAAATTATGAGGTGAATGTATCACTGTTGGATATGGTAGAGGATCAAACGATTGATGTCCTGGTTTTCCCGCAGGACGATACCTCTGAATATGGGTTGAATATCGGGGAACAGGAAGAGCTTACCCATCAAGTCGCTCACAGGGGATTGTTCCAGAACGTTTTCATCTATCCTGGAGCCGATGAGGTCGCCAATACACTGGTAGCCAAGATGATTTATCAACTCGAGCAAGTACCATTCCCGACCTTTTACCCTATCTATAGTGGAGAAACGGGTGCGCTATCCATTGCGATGTACGAGGACCGTCCGATTTGTGAGTCAGTGAAGGGTCAGATCTTCGCCTTCGGGGGCTGCACAGTGGATCATGCCGGGGAAGCGGATATCGTGTTTGCGGTCAATGTCCCGGGTAAACGCCAGGGAGATCTGGCTCTCCAGAAATTCCTGGGGGAAGTCGATACGCCTCACCGAAATATCGGGGAATGGATCAAGCGAATCGCCCATCACCTTCGTCAAGATAGACTGGTGGCGGTGGCCGATACCGCTTATGCCAACGGAGTCGATGAGAGAATGCTTCCACGATTATTGGGAGAGATCGAGGCTTCCCGGCTGGCGGGATTCGCCGGCTGGAATACGGCAGGAAACACGTTGGGTACGGTCGTTGCCCAGGCCGCCATGGTTCACCTTCAGAAATCGAAACCTTCCCTTCCCCAAGAGGAAGTCAAAGCAAGATTACTGGAGGAACTGACCCTGAGGTTATTAGAAGACTATGTGTATCAATCCATTGTTCGTCAACAAGTGCGTGCCGGAATAGATGAGTCGGCCGTTAGTGATGAAGAGTTGTTAAATCGGGTAAAAGAAACCTTTTTAAAAGAGTCAGAAGCGTTTTTATCAAAGTATGGTCTTGATTTTCCTCTTAAAGAAATCTATTTACCCTGGAATCGGACCTTTGAGATTGGACTTGGCAGGGGGAGAGAGTCATGACATTGAGAATGGGTGTCGATTTAGGAGGGACCAATATGCGAGTGGCTCTCCTCGATGAAAAGGGAACGATTCTTAAGGATGGTAGGGAGAGAACCGAAGCGCACCTGGGACCTGTCAGCGTCATTTCAAGATTGATCTCATTAGTGGAGCGTGTCAAAGGCAAGGAGGATGTACGAGGGATCGGCATTGGGTGTCCGGGACCACTTGATGCGAAGACGGGGACCATTCTTTCTCCCCCTAATTTGCCGGGCTGGGATCGAATTCCTTTGGTATCCATTGTAGAAGAACATTTCCAATTACCCGTGAAAGTGGATAATGATGCGAATGTGGCAGCAGTCGCCGAAGCGAGACTCGGAGCGGGTGCTGGCCATGAAAGTGTCTACTATATCACCGTGAGCACTGGAGTCGGCGGAGGGTTGGTCATCAACGGAAAGGTGTTTCAAGGAGCGAACGGGTACGCAGGAGAAATCGGGAATATGATTGTCGTTCCAAACGGCCACAAGCATCCAGCCTTAAATCCGGGTGCACTGGAGACGCTCGCAAGCGGTACCGCCATCGGAGTGGCCGGTGAAGCTGCGGGAATAGACGGTGGAGCGGAGGAAGTGTTACGCCAGGCCCAGGGTGGAAATGAAACGGCTCAACAGATCGTCAATGAAACCATCGACTATTTAGCCATGACGATCGCCAATCTCACCCATGCCATCAATCCCGATGTGTTCGTCCTGGGTGGTGGAGTGATGAAGGCAGAAGATCAGCTCCTCCTTCCATTAAGGGAAAAGGTTAAGTCCTATGTTTATCCGGGCTTGAAAGAGTCGGTTCATATTGTTGCAGCCAAGCTCGGTGCCAATTCAGGTGTGGTCGGGGCAGGCTTAATCGTTTAATCAAACGTTTGTTTAATTTGTATAAAGGAGAATTTTTGATAAAGGGGTGATAGAAGTGAACCAAACAGTGCAAGCAGACATCGTCATCATCGGTGGTGGGATCGGAGGATGTACGGCAGCCTTGGCTGCTTCTAAACGAGGCAAAAACGTCATCATTACAGAAGAGACCGATTGGATCGGGGGGCAGCTGACCAGCCAGGCGGTTCCTCCTGATGAACATCAATGGATCGAGCAATTTGGCTGTACCAAGACGTACCGGGAATTTCGAAACAGGGTGCGGGAATATTATCGGAGTCATTACCCCTTAAAGGAAGAGGCCAGACGAAATGAGCGGCTGAATCCTGGAAACGGCTGGGTCAGCAGGCTCTGCCACGAACCGAAAGTGGCCCTCGCCGTTCTTCAGGAAATGCTCGTGCCTTATACGAGCAGTGGAAGGTTACAGGTCTTCACGAACTATAAAGTGGTGGGCGCAACGGTTGAGGGCGCGGATGTTGAATCTGTGACGGTCGTGCATACGGAAAGTAGAAAGGAACGGAAGCTACAAGGTCACTATTATCTTGATGCAACGGAAGTAGGCGATCTCCTTCCCTTGGCTGGTGTGGAGTATGTCACAGGAGCCGAATCCAAACAGGATACAGGGGAGCTCCATGCACCCGAAGAGGCAAGGCCACAGGATATGCAGTCTTTCACCTATGTGTTCGCCGTGGATTACGTAGATGGCGGGAATTTCATCATTGAAAAACCCGGGCAGTATGACTTCTGGAAAGAGTACCAGGCTCCCTTCTTACAGCATAAGCAGTTAAGCTGGTTCGCTCCGGATGCTCATACAGGCGGTTCGAAGGAGTTTGCCATGTTTCACCATGAAGAGCTTTGGGGATTGTGGGATTACAGACGGATTATTGATCCCTCCCTCTTTGCGGAAGGATCATACGAAGGCGATATTTCCTTGATCAACTGGCCTCAAAATGATTACTGGTCCGGTTCGATCATTGATGTAAGTGAGGAAGAGTACGAGAAGCATATTCATGAATCGAAGCAATTGAGCTTATCCCTTCTCTATTGGCTCCAGACGGAAGCACCTCGACCCGATGGGGGAAAGGGATATCCAGGCTTACGCTTGCGGGGGGATATTCTGGGGACGGAAGATGGGCTTGCCAAATATCCCTATATCCGTGAATCCAGAAGAATCAAGGCCGTGACAACGGTAGTGGAAGAACAGATCAATGCCAACACAAGGGAAGGCATTCAGCATGTGGACGATTCGGTTGGAATCGGATGCTATCGAATCGATCTTCATCCTACGACAGAGACGAATACGTTCTTCTATGCAGAAAGCTATCCATTTGAAATTCCGTTAGGAGCGCTGCTTCCAGTCAGGGTGAATAATGTCTTGCCTTCGTGTAAGAATATTGGCTCCACCCACATCACGAACGGATGCTTCAGGGTTCATCCCGTGGAATGGAATATCGGGGAATCAGCAGGGTATCTAGCTGCATTTGCAATCGAAAAGGGAGTTCTGCCCCGTGAAGTGAAAGAAAACAATGGACTGTTGATGGAGTTTCAAGAGTTGCTTGTGAAAGAAGGAATTGAACTGCATTGGCCCGAAGTAGGACCTATTTAACACGGGATATGAAATGGAAGATACTTGGGAGAACCCTTTTGTAAAAGGGTTCTTTCCCGGAATCACCCATAGTGACCTGTTTGAACGGGAAATTTTCATGAGCGAATCGATCTAGGTTTATTCGTGATGATATGTCTATTTTTGAAGAATTAATCCAACTTAAATATCTATTTTGAAGAATTATTCCTTTTATTCTGAAGATTATGATATTATTAAATTGGCCACATCATGATAGCGCATACATACAAAAACAATTATATGGAGGTACTGTATGAAGAAGTGGTTGATTGGAAAGAAAATGGCTGTGTCAGCAATGGCTATGACATTGGCCGTCCCTGCATTTCAAGCCCCGGCATTGCAAGTGGAAGCAGATGAAAGTGAAGCGACGAAGGTAGTGGATGAAGATGGCATCAGCATCACCGTCGATGCAGAAAACAATCGCAACAACACGAACAAGCTGGTGTTATTTGATCCAACGTTCAGTTATTTCACGGAAACCAATGGATCGTCGTATGAGGTGATTCTGGAAAAGGAAGAAGGCTCAAGTTATCAGGTGGTCGAGTCAGGTAAAGGAGATAGTGCCATTCCAGAGGATGGTGTCGTCCTTTCCACTGGTCCCCAAACGACAGATGAGATTATGACTTTCTTAAAGAGTCTGGATGAAGGGGAAACGGTTTGGATTAATGAGCCAGTTGAAAGAACCTATTCCGCTGTCCTCGATGACGTTGATCCAACAGATGAATCCAATCCAGATGGAGCGCCATTTCCAGGCAACCGCGGAGCGAATCAACTTCTTGTCTACACACCGGCATTCGGAGCCAACACCGGCACCAACCCTTATGGGTATGAAATCACTGTAACCGGTGGAGTTGTCACGAAAGTTGGTGGAGGAGACAGCACCATTCCGGCTGACGGGTTTGTCGTGAGTGGTCATGGAACAGAAGCGGAATACTTGAAAAAAGCTGAGATCGGCATGAAGGTTGAGTATGATGCTGAAGGGAATATCGAGTTGATCCGTGATGCGTCCACCTATATATTCAAGAGTAAACAAAATTTACAAGAAGCGAAGCAAAGCATCGCTCGTGCAGAAGAAAACTTCATCGATGCAGCCTTTGAAGAGGCGAACGCTTCTGTCAAGCTTGCGGAAGAGCTCCTAAAAAAAGCCGATGACATCCAAAATGAAGATCCGCAAAAGGCGCTGGAATATACAGAGCAAGCCACTCAGGCTGCATACGACGCGTATTATTATTCCCTGCCATCTGAAGTAGGCGAACAGAGAGCGATCTGGTATCGCCCTGAAGAGAAGGATCTGGACGACGTCATCACGACATTGGACCGCATGGAGGAAGCAGGATTCAATTCCCTTTATCTTGAAACTACCTTCTGGGGATATACCATCTTCCCAAGTGACACCATGGAAGCGTACGGATTGCCGAAGCAGCACCCTAACTTCGCCAATCAGGATTACGGAAAGTACGGATCGGACATTCTGAAAGCCTTCATCGAAGAAGGAAAAGATCGTGGCATTACCGTTCAATCATGGACGGATGGTTTCATGATCGGCCACAGCAGTCTTGGACTTCCATCACAGTTCAAGAAGTATCCTGAATGGAGCGCCGTTCAGCGAAATGATGAGCCGGGAACACCAGGTAGTGACTCAAGCAGCAATTATTATTGGCTGGACATAGCCCATCCAGAGGTTCAGAACTTTATGCTGGATATCTATAAAGAACAGCAGGAGGACTATGAAATCACCGGTGTCAACATTGACTATATGCGCTATCCACACCATTCGTTTGATAAGAGCTATGGGTTCAGTGCATCGAATCGTGAACGTTTTGAAGAAGAATTCGGTGTAGACCCTATGAATCTGCAAGAATCCGATGAACTATGGGAAGAATGGGAGCTTTGGTTACGTGAACAGGAGAATGCTTTCGTGGAGAAGCTTCATGATCAGAGTAAAGGGATCGACCCATCCTTCATGATGACCGCAACTCCGGAGCCGGGACCTGAAGCCGTATTGATCAGCGACTGGGTGGAGGATATCGACGGCGTCATCCCGCAGGCTTATGGTCACGATTTCAATAGTATTCAGTCAACGGTTATAGCGAGTAAGAAACTGACGCCGCCATCAATGATGTACTACACAGGGATCTATTCTTTCTATCATCATCTGGGAGAAAAAGCAGCCGTCAATGACGTATTGGCAGCAGCATATGGAACATCAGGAGTGAACATGTTTGCATTCGGGCAGGCAAGCGCTCCTTCCGTGGATGCTTTGGGTAAAGGACCATGGAGACACCAGGCCATCAATCCTGGAGAGACACCGAAAGAAGCCGTCCTTGCTACGGTCAGACAACTGAAGGAACAGACAGCATCCATCTATATTCCAAAGGGAGCCGTAAACAAAGAAGAAGGTAAGGAACTAGAAAACAACCTTCGTAAATGGGAGCAGATGATGGAGCGCCCTGATCAATCATTAGACATTGAAAAGGTAGAAGAAGAGTTTGAGAAGTCGATAGAATTGGTGAATTCAATGGAAACATTGAATGAAGTAGTCAAAGAACGAGTGGTAGAGAAGATGAACAAAGTGCATAAGTGGTTGAATTATTACTATGGGAAACAGCAGTAAACAGCTAAACATATAATGGATAAGGTTTTGGGAAAGCGTTTTTCCCAAAACCTTTTTCTTGTTTAACTATTAGATACATTACTCTCTCAATGAGATGAGGTATTCAATCTTTTATCTGAACTCCTTTATTTAAATCATGGCAAAAGCAGGCATCCTTGGAAACTTCAATGTCAAACGCAAGGGCATGCGTAATGCCGCCGTAACAAGGAGCAAAGAAAGACAGCTATCCGAACCCGCCGATATCATCCTTCCTGTACACGGATCAAAAGACCCGCTCGATGTGTCATTTAACACTCCTTATAATTCCATAGAGATTTTTTTATGAATTTACAGCGCAGATGTATATGGAGTGGGAAGGGTGAAGAGGTTGGGTCGAGCGCCAAGGGGGCATTGGCTCTATTGGTCAACTTTTTAAAGGCCCGTCCCCGACGCTTTAAAGCTTCGAGGGACGGGCCTTTAACTTGTTAAAGAGCCAAAATGATTCATAGTTTGATAACTTCAGTATGAAAATCGGATTGTACAATCGAATGTAATTAGAATACTTCTCCCCAATGTCCTTACATGCATTACGAGTGTCCAGGACGATTTGAGATTCTTCCAGAATTTCTTCACAGTCAAAACACGTGTGGTCTGTTCCAATGATGACCAGATCTGCGTATTTCAGTAATCGTTTTGAATATTTCTCTGTTGTTCGCGTCTCGTTGTTAACTGATATTTGGTCTATGAATGGATCACATACCGTAACGTCGGCATTTACCATTGCTAATTCATCCAGGATTGGCAATATCGGTGATTCACGCATGTCGCTGATGTCCTTTTTATAGGCCACACCCAATACCACCACCTTACTTCCGTTTATCGCTTTTCCGTGCTGGTTAAGTGACTTCATGGCTCGATTGACAACGACTTCACTCATTTTGTTATTGATTTCACCAGCGAGTTCAATCAGCTTGGTGTTCTGATTTAATTCCTTTGCTTTATAGGTTAGATAGTAAGGATCTACAGGGATGCAGTGACCGCCAACTCCCGGTCCCGGAAAGAATTTCATGAAGCCGTATGGTTTGGTGCCTGATGCCTCGATGACTTTCCACATATCAATGTCCATTTTTTCACCTAACACGGCCATTTCATTGGCGAATGCGATGTTGATGAAGCGGAAGGTATTTTCGTAGACCTTGGCCATTTCAGCCACTTTAACGGATGAAACAGGGTAAGAGACATCTCCGATAAATTCAGCAGCAAGCGTTGTGCAGTTTTCGGTTACCCCTCCAACAATTTTAGGCGTGTTTTTAATTCCGAATTGACGATTTCCCGGATCGATTCGCTCTGGTGAGTAAGCAACGAAAAGATCCTTGCCCGAGGTATACCCTTTTTCTTCAAATAAAGGCATCATGATCTCTTCTGTGGTGCCTGGGTAGGTTGTACTTTCCAAGATCACGAGCATGCCCGGATGCAGATGTTCTGCAATCGATTCTGCGGCAGACCGGACGAAAGAAAGGTCCGGCTGTTTATATTCATCGATAGGGGTAGGCACACAAATGAGTGCAATGTCTACTTTAGATAGCTCCGAAAAATCAGAAGTGGCACTTAACTTCTTACGTACTTTTGTTAGTTCATTAAACGTAGTGTCGTCAATATCATTGATATAGTTCGTACCGTTATTGACTTGTTTTACTTTAAAATCTGAAACGTCGAACCCGATAACCTGATACCCCTCTTCTGCTTTTTCAAAGGCAGTGGGGAGGCCGACATAGCCCAGCCCGATCACTCCGATTCGGGCGGTTTTATCGATGATTTTATGATAAAGGTATTCTTTATAACTGGATGACATGGAAAGTAAGTCTTGTTGATTGACACTCATGTATTTAATCTCCTTTTTAATGGATTGGATTAACGTGTGCCCCATCCATTGGATTTAAGGGTTGCCAGGGCGTACATGCGTAATGGGAACAGTAATCCCAAATGAATAAGGCCATATAAAGGGGCCATCAGGAACACGATTGGATGCTTCAGGATATAGTAGATATTTCTTGCATAAGCCGAGAGGCAAATATAAATGAAATAGTAGAACATCAGCAATAAACCGATCGTCTTTGCTTTGAAAATAAAGGCGAATAAAATAACGAATCCGAATAAGATCCATAGAGATAGTTCCAGCAACACCCACACAAGGGTCCGCGGTTTCTTGAATCCTACCTTTAACGCGTTCAGGCTTTCCCTGAAGAAAGACTTATTCCAGCGGATCTGCTGTTTGATGAATTGCCGGACGGTTTCAGGCACGTCGGTCAGACACACTGCTTTCGATTGGTAGACAGTCTTTCCTCTGAGAATCGCATAGTTCGTCAAGCAGCGGTCATCTCCGAATTGAACCGGCTCCCCTAAGAAGGTTTGATTGCCGTAGTCATGAATATTATCCATGATGACATCCCATCTGTAGCAGCTGATCGGGCCGGAACAGACTAGTACGTTCCCGGTAACGGATTGAGCCGCCCTTTCCACTCTAAAGGCGTTCTCATACCGCATATCCAATAACTTCGTAAACCAGTTATCCGTTCTGTTCCTTGCATTGATGTGACCGGTGACGGCTTTTACTTCCGGGTCATGGAACGGTATTAATAACTCACGGGTAGCGTCGGGATAGATATACCCGTCAGAATCGACAGTGAAAATGATGTCTCCTGTCGCTTGCTTGAATGCCCAGATTTGTGCATGTCTCTTTCCTTTATTTTTCTCCAGCCGATGAACTATCAACTTCTCAATGTTCCGGCTTTCTTTAAGGTTTAGAATGGCTTCATAACCGGAAATATCTTTACTGCCATCGTCCACAAAGAAAATCTCATGAATCGGGTAATCCTGTTGAAGGATACTCTCCACAGTCTTAATGACGGCATCCGGCTTCTCATTATAAGAAGGGATGACCACCGACACGTTCAGGTCAGGCGGCGTACCGGTTTTTGGCTTGTACCGGAATGAAAGCAGCATCTTTCCAAGTAGATATGTAATCATGATCGAACCATAGATTCCCAGAGTGTAGTCCACCCCGCCATGGGCATATTTACGAACTACGAATAGCATGGCAACGATGAGGCTGAATAAAAGGATAATGAATAGTTTGTGTATTTTCTTTTCTCCCAATGAAAAATCTCCTTTATTAATAGAATGGAATAAATAAACAAGCTGAGATGTGATGCTCTTAAGGTTTACACCTTATATAAACAGTTGAAACGAGAGAATTGTTTCCTTGGATGGAAGGGAAAACGTTGAAATGTAAGGAGATGTTAATAAATGAAGAGAAACGCCTGCTGCTTTTGGCAGGTGTTTTGGAAATTATGAGGTAGAGATGGTTTACTTTGGGGTGAATGTCAGGTTTTTATTATTATTTAATGATGGCTGTTTTCTAAGAAGTGTTGCTATTCGATTGAGCTGTAAATTGTTTATGAAGCTCTGCAGGTTACATAATAACAATCTTTACGGAAAGAGTACTGGTAACAAGGGGACGGTTCCATTCGCGGACCTTCTGAGGAGGAAATTGATATGATTAATTCAGGATCAATATAATTATCGGAAGATTTATCAATAGAAGGGTTATTATGATAAACTACAAAATGCCTCAAAAGGACCTTCGCTTAGACGATTTTCAGGCTGAATTTATTTGGAAGCCCGGGGTCTCGAACCTTCCTCCTGCTCCAGGAGTACACAAAACTACCCCATAGAGGTAGACATTTATGTAGTGTCTACTCTACAGGGTACAGTTAAAATGCGGTTCAACTTAATAAAATTAATCTAATGAAGCTTTTGGACTCCAACCCTGATTGTTCACTCAATCAAGGTTTTTATTTCATTATTCAGCCGGAACCCCAACAGCATCGTCGGCATCGATGACTGCTTTTATTTGTACTGATGGTTGACCATTCTTATCTGGATATTTGTCTCGAGCGGACTGGATGGCAGCTTATTGGAAGTAACAACGAGACTGGCGCCCTACCAGTACCAGATGGAATTCCTGTAGGACAAGAAGAAAAAATCTTTGTACTATTCGAGTTTGTAGATAATGGCGAAGATCAAAACCAATTCCAAGGTGACACACTAAAAGTTGACTGGACGTTTGACGCCAAGACAGGAAGTTCAACCTACCATGACGATACAGACCCTGACAGCAACTAATCGGTGGGACGGGGGGACAGGCACCCTGTCCCAAAAGTGATAGAGACGATGGGATTCATCCCTTCGTTTTTATTTTGGTTCTGGAGAAGGGCTGGTTCGAGACCACTTATATCATGAATTTTTGTGGATCACCCGCCTCTACATTTAAGTAGTAAACTGCAGTTTCGACAAACGGCTAATAAAATGGAAAAGAGTATGATTTTATAAGGAACTGAAACCATAATATCCCCTACATAACCCATGAATCGCCCTCTCTCTCACTAAAAATCCAAAAAATAATGCCATTACACCCCAATATCGAGTGGGTCAAAAGTTATGTTTATAGATAAAAAGTAATATTAACCCAAATACACAGTATAATAGACTTGTTGTAAAAATAACCCAAAAACTAAGGAGGCAAAATGTGAGGAAAATTCTAAGCAGTATAGGTATGATTACGATGATGTTATTATCTGTATGTACAGGTGGCACGGTGAAAGCTGCTTCTGAGCAGGGAGATACTTTGGAGAATGCGGAACCTATCGTTCTTGACCAGGAGTATGAAGGAACCCTGGAATCGACTGAAAATGTAGACTTTTACCGTTTTACACTCGATAAGACTGGAAATACGGTTATTCAATTTAATCGAGTGGAAGGCGCTACGTGGGATGTGGAAATCACCGATGAAAATGGTGACCCTTATACGCATTTTAGTACTAGATTTCATTCAGGGGTCACGGGTGCTGAAGAGGTGAATATCGGCTTGCCTGCGGGAGAATATTTTATCAAGGTGAGCACTGACTATCACAAATCCGCAGGGGTCCCATATACGTTCATGGTCCAACAAACCCAAAACGATTATTATGAAAAAGAATTCAATGACAAAATGGAAGCAGCATCTTCTATGCAATTGAACAAAACCTACAAAGGTCACATACAAACATATGATGACAAAGATTATTTTACATTTACCTTAGATCGTACCGAGAGAATTGCTTTCAGTATAGAGAGAGATAATGAAGGATCATGGAATGTCCTCCTTGTGGATGAGAATGGGAAGGAATATATCAATCTGGACACTGACGTCCATTTTGCCGAGTACGGTCCTGATGTAGAACGGCTGGAGCTTCCTGCTGGAACGTACTATGTGAGATTGGAAAACAATTGGGGCACCCCGAACGTTCCCTATGCGTTCAAAGTTCAGGAGTTAACAGATCGTATCCAGGGAGCGAAGCGCTACGACACAGCAGTGGGGATTTCAAAGCAAGGTTGGAAAACCTCTGACACGGTTGTGATGGTCTCAGGGAATGACTTCCCAGATGCCCTTGCAGGTGGACCTCTGGCTTATTATTACAATGCCCCGATTCTGTTGACGGATAAGGAAAAACTTCCGATTGCCACCTGGAGGGAGGTTCAACGCCTCAAAGCGAAGAACGTGATAATCCTCGGTGGTGAGGGAGCCGTTTCTAATCAGGTTGTGGATGAATTGGAGTATCTGGATATTTCTGTGAAAAGAATCGGTGGGGATAACCGTTACGAGACAGCTGCGTATGTTGCGAAAGAAATACCATCCACAAAAGCTGTGGTAGCAAACGGTAAAAACTTCCCTGATGCCCTGGCTGTAGCACCATACGCTTCAAAGAATAGCATCCCGATTCTATTGACTGAAAAAGCTTCGTTACCGGATGCGACGAAAAAAGCACTTGCAGGGAAGGCAAATACCATCATTGTAGGTGCGGCAGGTGCGGTCAGTGAGTCAATAGAGAATCAACTCCCAAGTCCGGTTCGCTACGGTGGAATAAATCGCTATGAAACAGCTAAGTTGATTATTGAAAACCTGGCACTGGGGAAAAACACGGGATATGTTGCGACAGGAAAGAACTTCCCTGATGCCCTTGCAGGATCTGTCCTGGCAGCAAAAAATAACTCCCCTATTTTGTTGGTCAGTGATAACTCTATACCAAGTCCGACTAAATCCCTCTTGATGGGTTATTCTCATTACATGGTATGGGGTGGACCGGGAGCGGTTACCGATAACGTTGTGAAGGAATTGGATTCTAATTTAATACAAATCCAATAGTGGGACATGGGGACAGGCATCCTGTCCCAAAAAGAAAAAGACGAGAGGGCTATCCCCTAGTCTCTTTATGGATGCTGGGACAAGGAACCTGTCCCTTAGTCCCCCGTTTCGAAATCTCCTCAATCTTAGGCGTGAGAAACTCTATATACACCTTATCCTACCGTATTTCAAACATATGCAAGGCGTGTTTGAAATACGGTAGGGCTTTTTTTATAGTCACCCACCAGCTCATAGTTGTAGCCTAACTGGTAATGCAATTCTCCCACTCCCCATAGAAGCTCTTCTTCGAACACCATTTGATGGCGTCGAGGCAATAGGCCGTCGAATCCTCTAGTTCTCCTATGCGCGTCAGCACTCTGGATATACTATAGAATAATAGGGCTTTAATGGACTTATCATGTAATAGCTCAGTCGTGCGCAGGGCTGTTTCGACCTGATTGAAATAACGGAGTGCTTCTTCATATTGTTGGATGGAAAAATGAATGGTGCCAATGCTTGCAAGAATCTGCATTTCTCTTTCGGACATCGCTTTTTTGCCGTTGGCGCTCAACTGATAAGAGTGATCTAAAAGTTCAAAGGAGGTCCTGAATCCTTTTTCACTTCATATTGATATATCCCTTTGTGTCAGTAAAGAAGCTGGAGCTTTTCGTTATCTCTATAGAAAAGGTTTTTTTTTCCTCTGTCTTGACCAACTCCATCCTCTCCTCGAATTGTCGGTTGACCCGCAGATACCTTAACTGTCTCTCTGCTTCCTTAATATAATCCAGCCGCGGGGTGGTCCCGATCTCAAAGAAATAGTTAACGTCGACGCCCAGCTTGACAGCTATTTGGTACAAAGCCGTGGCGCTTGGATAGATGTCTCCTTTTTCGATCAGGCTTGGGTACAGATCCCTTCAGCCAGTTCTCCTTGTGTGATCCGGACAGCCTTTCTCATTTCCTTTATCTTCTTTCCGATTACTGAGTAATCCATCGTTTCATCTCCTCGATAAGGGTTGTATTTTTTAATAGTTTAACAGAAAAGATATCCGTGCCTTTTCAAGGACGGCAATCTATTTTAAAAAAATTTATTGATAGGGTGTCCTTTTTCTTTCTTCCAGCCTATTTAAAAAATGAATAGATAAGAAGGGTGGAATCACAGATGAAATCAGGATGCCAGGTAGTGGATCAAATCGGAGAGTTAAAGATCGAAGGGAATATTGTTCCTCATTTATGGTATAAGAACATCACATTTTCAAGCGGAAAGGCCCATTTTGTAGCCATGACATTACTAGCGGATATCGTATATTGGTACCGTGCGACTGTAATCAAGGACGAGAGCGGAATGATTGTCGGAGCAAGCACGAAGTTCAAAGGAGATATGCTGCAGAAGAGTTACCAGGCATTTGCTGATTCCTATGGGTTTACCAAGAGACAAGTGAAGGATGCCATTGATTTTCTGGTGGATCATCATCTTCTACTTCGTGAATTTAGGACGATTTCGACTTCAAGCATCCTGCTGAATAACGTCATGTTTGTGCAGCCTGTCACTGGAAACGTTCAACGTGTCATGAAGGAGAAGGTAAATGTGGCTGACCTTTCTTTTTGCCCGCCAACTACGCCAGAACGTAAGAAGGAGGACATCTTACCGGAGGGCCAATCTCCAGGGGATAACCCCCCTCCTACGGTGGAGCGTAAGACAAATACAAAGAGTTCTTCAACTATTACTTCAAATAATAAAACAACAAATGATATAGATGGTAACACCCACGCGTTTTTCGTTGAGAATGGATTTGGCCACCTGGGTACCTACATACAAAACAAAATCGAGAGCTGGTGTGGAAGTTTATCTCCTGCCTTAGTCATTGAAGCAATGAAGCGAGCGGTGGAAAAAGGAAAGGTCCATTGGGGGTATGTTGAAGCCATTTTGAAGAATTGGTTGAAGGCTGGGGTTTTGACTCTTAACGGGGTTTGGGAGAAGGATGAGGCATTTAAGAGTAAATCGAAGAAGATGAGAAGTGGTAGAACCGGTAAACCGACCCGGACGGAGATGCTTCCCGATTGGTTTTGTCAGGAACAAGATACATCGTCTGATGAGGAAGGGTATGACTTTGGATGGAGAAAGCAAAGCTTTAGAAGGAGTTAGGAATGTTTGGGAAGGGTTGAGTTCAATGTCTCTTGTGATGACTATAATCGATCGTCTTTTACAACAAAGTATACGGGAACTTGGGGTTATAGGAAGTCACATATTTTCACTAAAGACAGTGTTATTCATAAAATCAATGACTATATTACTATCAATTTAGCGTTTCTTTGACCATTTTGATAGAAAAGGCATCTGTTTTTCATTTGGAAAGGTGCTTGTAAAACCCCCATTTACTGCGACGATTTCTCTATCTACTATTAAAAGTAAGAATAGTTAGAATACAAGATAGTAGAAGGGAAGTAGAGGCATGAAAAAAAAGATCGTACCATCTTTATTGGCATGTGTGATGGCTGCAGGGACGTTCGGGGCATCAGCAAGTGCGGAATTTCAGGTTTCAAAACAGGGACGGGTACCACATTCAGTACTTGCAGAGAAATCCAATCCGTTTGCGGAACTACTCGAGCAGAACAATGACCCATTGTACGGTTTGAATCAGTCTTCCTTCAATCCGAAGGAGAATGTAAGGATTGTCGTAGAAGTGGATGTGGACAAACAGGCAAAGTCGTCGTCGCACGCTCAACTAGAAAAAGTGAAGAATGTCATTTCGGGCAAAAAGAGCTCAAAGTCTAAAGTGAGACACACATTTTCGAAAGGATTCAGTGGCTTCAGCGTGGATACAACATTTGGGGAAGCCCAAAAGATCGCTAAGCTGGATGGCGTAAAAGACGTCCGGATAGCGAAACAATATGAGCATACCGTTGTAGACAGCAAAGAGCTCGTTGAGGCCATGAATACGTGGACGAAGTATAACACGCGCGGTGAAGGTATGGTCGTAGCGGTCGTTGATTCAGGGGTGGACCACCGGCACGAAGCGATGCAGCTTTCTGAAGAAGGAAAGAAAGCGGCGAAGTTAACCGAACAAAATCTACAAGATGAGTTTAACCAGACAGAAGTAAAGGAAACATGGTATACAGATAAAGTCCCTACAGGGTACGACTGGGCAGACAACGACACCAACGTTATTCCAACCTCCAATTCTCATGGAACCCACGTAGCGGGGATTGTTGGAGCCTATGAAGAAACCAAGAAAAAAGCAGAAGGGGTCGCTCCTGATGTACAGCTTTTAGCGGAAAAAGTATTCTCGGATAAGGGTGGCGGCGCTTATGACGATGATATCGCAGCCGGGATCTATCATGCCGTTGAAATGGGTGCGGACGTCATCAACCTCAGCCTCGGTTCCGATGCAGGTAGCGTAGATCCGAACGATCCCGTTCAGCGCTCGATTCAATATGCAACAGAACAAGGCGTTCTAGTCGTTGCGGCGGCAGGGAATGCGGCTTACAGCACAAAGAACAATTTGCTGGCAAAGTCTCAATTGCCGTTAGCGAAAAATCCTGACATCGGGTTGGTGGGAGACCCTGGTGTGACACCGTATGCCCTTCAAGTGGCTTCTTCAGAGAACGACATGATGACAGTGGACGGGCTCAGTTTGTCGGATGGAAGTCTATTGGGCTATCAAATTCAGCCGGGGATCAAGAAATTGATCGGGACGTTGGATCCATCTAAGGAATATGAACTTGTTTATGTTGGAGAGGGGAACTCGGCGGCGGTCAAGGACCTTGATCTGGAAGGGAAAATAGCAGTCGCACAGCCAACGCAATACTATTCCCCAGCAACATATCTGCAGGCAGCAGCTGCAGGGAAAGGTGCCGTAGCGGTGATGGTGGTTCCACCTCCCCAAGTGACGGCGTATGCTAACCTTTTCTTCAGCCCGTACTTCATTCCGGCGGTCACAACGGATCAAGTGAACGGAAATGAACTCGCTGAGCGATTGAAGTCCGGTGAAGAATTGACGGTTCAACTGACTGACGAAATGCTGAAGGTTCAAAATACGGCAACAGAACCGATGTCGACCTTCTCATCCTTTGGGTCTCCAACGGACTTAAGCTTCAAACCTGAGATCACGGCACCAGGTGGGAAGATTTTCTCGACGGTGATTAATAACGAGTATGAAACCATGAGCGGAACGTCCATGGCAAGCCCGCAGGTAGCGGGTGGAGCCGCGCTTCTTTTACAACACTATTATCAGGAGCTGGGTCTTCCGAAAGATAAGGAAACGGTGTTAAAAGCGAAAAACGCATTGATGAATACTTCCGAAATACTGACGAATCCAACCCATGATAACTCGGTGTATTCACCAAGAAGACAAGGTTCCGGGATCATGAAGATTGACCGTGCGATGGAGACGCCATATCTCCTTGAACGTGCTGGTGTTCCATTAGAGCAAGCCGCTTCAGTTGCTTTGAAGGAAGTAGGCCGCAACTTTGATTTCACCTTGAAGGTGGAGGCTTTGAAGAAGAATCTTGTTAAGCCTCAGCACCAATATGAGATTGTGATCGATCTGATTACAGACGAAACAACCAAACAAACCCATGATGGAGTGGAAAGAGAATACTTAACGCTTCAAACTGTCCCAGTTACAGGGGCAGACATCAAAATCAACGGCAAGACATACGATCCAGCGGAACCGTATCCATATAAACCGCACCGTGATGAGGAAGTGGAAATTTCAGTTGAACTGCCTGAAGAGCTGAGTGAAGGACGCTTCATTGAAGGGTTTATCCGCTTTGTACCAAAAGGAAGCTCCGTAAAAGAACTGACGACACTTTCCGTACCGCTTATGGGATACTACGGAGACTGGGACTCCATGGCAAATGTGGATGAAAGCCCGGTAACAGGGGATGCATTCTTGGGGTATACAGTCCTATTCAATGAAATTGATTCGTTGCCTCTCGGATATGATCCGACCACTGGCACATTCAATAAAGAAAAAATAGGCGTTTCACCACGATCTATTAGTGAAGGGGCTTATCCTTCCTTCACGGCGCTACGCAACCTGAAGGAACTGTCCCTGAGCATTCAGGATGAAAAAGGGAATATCATTAAAGAGATAAGCAACTTTAGTGAATTCACAGAGGATGGAAGTCCGTTTAAGTTCAGAAAGAATATCATGAGCTACAGAAATTACTCTTATAACATGGAAGGATTATTCTGGAATTCTACTGACGACGATGGGAAAACGATAAAGGATGGACAGTATTATTACGTCTATACGAGCGCGTTAAACTATGAGGGTGCTGAACCTCAAGAGACCAAGATTCCGATAAAAGTAGATTCCGAAGCTCCTAAAGTGGAAGACATCAAGGTAGAAGAAATGCCGGATGGAAACTACCATATCAGCTGGGATATAACAGACACGGGTACCGGTCCTCTTGGCAGCCTGCTTTGGGTGAACGGAAAGTCCCAACGGATTCAAAACGGGGGATCAGAGTACATCTCAAAAGTGAAACCGGAACTGGTCACCATCTCTGCCATAGACAATGCCCGAAATGTGGGAGTTGCGTACCAGGGGGATGAAACGTATTTAAACGCCGAACCCCTTATTAACTATTTAGGCATCAACAATGCTTCAAGCGTAAGTGAAACGAAGCCGCTGCGCCTGACGCTCTTCGGATACAAACGCCTCGATTGGCATTTGGAAATTACCGATACACAGGGGAACACACTTGAAGAAGCAGACATTCATGACGAACACTCCATCTATAACCTGCCATGGGCTCCTGACAGTGATTATCCGGATGGGGACTACTATGTAAAGGTTACGGTCAAGGATGAGAGTGGATTGACGCTTTCAACGGTTCCGAAGAAATTCACAGTGAAACGTTAGGTGGGACGGGGGGACAGGCACCCTTGCCCGAAAGTGAAAGAGACGAGGGGATTGATTCCCTCGTCTTTATTTGGGTTCTGGGACAAGGGACCTGCCTGGGTCCCACCTAATCCTTATCTTTTAATATATTTTTCTTTAATTTCTCTATTTCTTGTCAAAAGCAGAATCGGTCCCTTAAGCGACTGGAGAAGTATTCACCGCCCGGTTAAGAGAGTGTTTTTTAAACGAACGTTTGATGAAACGAATGGAACGTTGGGACCATGGTTTTTATAAAGCTAATCGAGTGTTTAATATAATAGATGGTTAGGGGAATAATCGTTCATTTCATAATAAACACTTAATGAGGAGGTCTTGAAGAGAATGTGTCTCAGGGAAAGCACGAACTATTATTGACTGCTTCCCTTCAATCCCCGCCTTTTATCTTGCTCACAATTTCTTGTTTCCTACGCTCAAGAAACTCGAGATGAGTATCATCATTCCTCAAAATAAACAATTGGATGGCTTTGTCCATATAAGGAAGTGCCTTTTCAAAATCCCCGATTTTTTCGTAATTATAACCTATATGATAGTGAAGCTCTCCCAGCCCCCATAAATGCTCTTCTTCCAAACACCAATTGATGCCTTTGTGACAATAGGCAATAGACTCTTCATAGTTTTCTATTTGGGTCAGGACACGGGCAATATTATATAATAATCGTGTATTGATGGATTGATCATTCAAATGTTCCATTTGCTTGAGGATACCTTCGACTTTATGATAATAATGGAGCGCCTTATCATTGTTGTGTAATAATTTCTCCCATGTTCCAAAAGTCATCATGATTTCCAATTCTCTTTCAGAGGGTGCTTTTTTTTGATGGGCAGTTAGCTCATACGCCTGGTGCAATACGGAAAAGGCGGACGTGTGGTCTTCTTCGACTTCGAATAGATAGATGGCTTTATGCCAGTTGAGGAGTTGCAGTTTTTCGTTATCCTTGTAGAAAAATGGATTTTTTTCTTCCGTCTTTACCATCTCGATCATTTCAGTAAACTTTCGTTTAAACCTCAGAGTTTTTAATTGTCTTTCAACCTCTCGGACATAATCAATACGGGGGGTCGTCCCGATTTCAAAGAAGTAATTCACGTCCACTCCAAGCTTCATGGCGATTTGGTATAACGCCGTGGCACTTGGGTAAATATCCCCTTTCTCGATCCGGCTGATCAGCGCTTGGGTGCAGATTCCTTCAGCCAAATCCCCCTGGGTCAATCCTACCACTTTTCTTAATTCTTTTATCTTCTTTCCTATCACTGAGTAATCCAATTCCTCACCTCTCCGAACACGTCCTCTTTTACTATTTTAACAGATGGATGGGAGGGGTGGGCAGGCATCCTTTCTAATTAGAAAGGATGTCTCACACTTTATAGAAGGGACATACGGTTCTACGTGTATCCCTTCTGCTCACCCTATATTCGTCCATTTCTGCGATTGAAGTTTCGTAAGGATTCTATTCCTGTCGGGGATTGCTTCTTCGAGGTCTTCCAGTGTTACCTCACCAGGCATTGTACGTCTGTTTAGCTTACCGAAACGTTTTTTATTATAGAAGCTCCACCCGTATGATAGAATCGCGATGAAACTCATAAACATGACAGTCAATGGGAGGACAAATTGTAAAAAGGCTATATGATTGAATGAGATGATAAAGTCAAAGGCTGGAGTGAAAAGGACTCCGTTTAATAGTATGATGATTAACCACATCAATCCACTGATGACGTGGGCAATCACTTGCGTTTTCTTTTGATCATGTCTCTTTCCCTCTATCCGGACTTTCCCAAATGGCATATTCCGTTTTATTTGATGTGAGAATTCTAAAGGCTTTCGGGATGGCTGGAACCAGTGCGAATATACTTACCATCCAGTAAACCATTGGATACCATCCTGCCCACCAAACGTATTGGACAAGTTTCTCTTCGTATTGTCTATCAATACATAAAGCGACCACTAATTGAATTAACGAGATAAAGGCAATATAGGCACCGTATAGCAGCATAGAAGAAGAAAATCCAGAGAATAATAGATAAATAAGATAGAACATCCATGATATAGACCACAGGGTGCTGAGAGTCTGTTCGAATAAACGGGATATAATCTTCTTTGTCTGAAATCCTTAAAGATGGCTCTATGCCTTATGAGCACTTCCATTCCACCTTGCGCCCATCTGATCCTCTGATTTAATAACCCTTTTAGCGTTTCCGGGACCAGCATCCAGCACAATGCTCTTGGTTCGTACCGTACATCCCAGAACCGTTCCTGAAGTTTCCAGGTAATGCCAATATCATCCGTTATTAAATCCTTGTCCCAAAAATCGACGTCAAGAAGGGCTTTTTTCCTAAAGACAACAAAAACCCCTGAAACGGTCATCATCTTGCCTAAAATCCTTTGGGATCGTTTAATTAAGCCAATAATGGAAGAGTACTCCACCACCTGGATTTTTCCCAATAAGGAATCCCTGTTACGAACACGAGGATTCCCGGTTACTGCCCCTACACGTTCACTATTTCTGGGAGTTGTGAAATGAGGGATCATATAGAGTAACGCATTTTTATCCAACATGGCATCACTATCCATCGTCACTACAATTTCACCTTTCGAGGCGATGGTTCCATAATATAAGGCATTTGCTTTTCCTTTGTTTTCTAAAATGTTAATTACTTTTATCCGTTCTATCGAGTGGGCCAACACGGATAAAATATCTTGTGTTTGATCAGAGCTGCCATCGTTGATCACGATTATCTCAAAATTTTTATAGTTGATGTCATTTAATTCCTTAACCGTCTTCTCAATGTGAGCGTCTTCATTGTAACAAGGCAAGAGAATGGATACGAAAGGAAGCTCCTTCAGGTTGTGTTGTATTTCCTTCGGTTTTCTTTCACGTCTTATATAGAAGAGTAGACCCAAAATGATCCAAACGAGGCTCATGAACAAAGGATAAATGAAAAGAAAGTTTCCAACGGAATGTATGATTGTACTAAACAATTCCTGACCTCCTTCATGGTGCAATGAATCAATAGATAAGTAAGCGAGGCTATGAATAGTAGAATGATAGGATCTTTTATGATTCAACGTACATAGGGATTATGTTTTTAATAGGTTAAGTGAAAACAGCTTCTAGATGATTGACTCATAGAAAGATGCGAATGAAAGTCTTTGAGCTGTCTTTCGTAGTCACGTGATGAAAATATTATTGGTGTAATTGGGATTTTAATGAAAATGAATTTTTGTAGAATCCTGTCGATATAATTTTTAGAAAATTTAAAATAAATTGTTCATCTTCAGGAATGAAGGTGATATACTTTGTTTAACTGGTAATGACATCATTACTAATACAAAGCATCCTCGATTCTTACCAGTGAATACAACGCCTTATACTCCAACTGGTAATAACATCATGACAATATATAAGGCAGGGATTTCTATTATATGATCATTTGAAGAAAGAGGGGGAAACATGGTGAGAAAAGGTCTTATTGTTTTACTATCGTTAGTACTTGGGGTGTTTGGATTACTGGCAGGGTGCAGTAACAGTTCTTCAGGGGAATCGAAGGACGGAAAGGTCGAGATCAGTTATGGGTTCTGGGACAAGAAGCAAGTACCCGCGATTGAGGAGATCATTAAACAGTTTAATGAAGAACATCCGGACATTAAGGTGAAGACGGAACTGATCCCATACGGGCAGTATTTTCAGAAGCTTGAAACTGCCGCGACCGGGGGGGCATTGCCTGATGTGTTATGGATGAACGGTCCTCATATTGTTCAATATGCGGAGGGGAATGTACTTCTGCCACTGAGCGACCTTGCCGAGAAAGATGATTACAGCCTGGATAATTATCCCGAGTCGCTCATTGATCTGTATACGGTCAAGGATGAGGTATATGGAATACCTAAGGATTATGATACGACGGGATTATGGTATAACAAGAAAATTTTCGACGAGGCCGGAGTCCCTTATCCGGATGACACATGGGATTGGGATATGTTAAAGGAAGCGGCAAAGAAACTGACGAACAAGGATAAAGGAGTATGGGGATTTGCTGCCGTGATGGGGAATCAAGGTGGGTACTACGATTTGATTTGGCAGAACGGAGGACACGTGATTTCAGAGGATGGAAAATCGGTAGGATTTGATCAGCCTGAAGCGATCGAAGCATTGAAATACAATATCAGTTTCATAGAAGAGGGAATGTCTCCGACTCAAGCCCAGATGAATGAAACGGCAGCATCGGATCTGTTCTCATCCGGAAAGATCGCCATGATGTTCGATGGTCCCTGGATGGTACCGGAATATAAGAAGAATCCTGATTTGGACGTAGCGGTTCTGCCAAAAGGAAAGCAGAGGGCTGTTTCGATTCATGGATTGTCCAATGTCATCGCAGCCAATACCAAACATAAAGAGGCCGCATGGGAGTTTGTGAAGTTCCTTGGTTCGAAAGAGGCAGCTGAAGTGTTTGCCGAAACAGGTACGGTCATACCGGCTTATAACGGTACTCAGGAGGCCTGGTTGAATTCTGTTCCGGAGTTGAATCTTCAAGCGTATATCGACGGAGCTGAGTATTCGAATCCCCTTCCAAGTGTGAAGAACACAGGGGCTATCTGGCAGTATGAAACGGATATCCTTAAGAAGGCCTGGGCGGGAGAAGAGAGTGTGGAGAAAGTAGTAAAAGAGCTGGCGGAAAAAGCGAATCAAGAACTGGTAGAGTAGGAAAGGAAAGAAGGGAAGAGTGTTTCTTCTCTTCATTTCCTGACAAAGGAGGAGAATGAAATGGAACCGCTTCCTCTCCAGGTTGAAACGAAACGAAAGCTTCACGTGCTTTCTTATGCAAGTACGAAGAAACGTTCTGACTATTTATGGGCATATATCATGATCGCTCCGACGATGATAGGTCTCTTTGTATTTTATTTATGGCCGATGCTTCAGACCTTTTACTTCAGTTTTACCGAGTGGGGGGCATTTGGGACATACGAGTGGATCGGGCTAAAAAATTATACAAGGATGCTTTCGGATGTGAATCTTCTGCAATCATTCAAGAATACAGGGATCTATATCCTATTTACCGTTCCTTTGGGTATTTTCCTTTCGATTCTTATAGCTGTTTTGCTTAATCAAAAGATTAAAGGGACGACGATTTATCGGACGTTGTACTTCCTGCCCGTCATTACCATGCCTGCAGCAATCGCCATGGTATGGAAATGGCTATACAATTCTGATTTCGGCTTATTGAATTATCTGCTGTCCTTTATTGGGATAGAAGGTCCACAATGGTTGACGAATCCAAACATCGCGTTATATTCGATTATTGCAGTGGCGATTTGGAGTGGGATCGGGTACAACATGGTCATTTTCTTATCGGGTCTACAGGGGATCCCGAAAACGTATTACGAAGCAGCCGAAATGGATGGGGCAGGTCCTGTGACGATGTTCTTTAAAATTACCTTGCCGCTTCTTTCACCAGTCATTTTCTTCGTGTCAATCATGTCGTTGATCGGAGCTTTTCAATTCTTCGACCTGATCTTTATGATGATCAGTAAGAGCAGTACGGCGCTGGAGAATACTCAATCCATTGTGTATTTGTTCTATCAGCATGCCTTTGTTTTAAATGATAAAGGATATGCAGCAGCCATTGCGGTTTTATTACTAGTGGTGATTCTCATCATTACTGTGATCCAGATGGCCCTGCAAAAGAAGTGGGTCCATTATGATTGAGGAGGGAATGACCTATGCAGAAATCGATTCAGTTTGTACGGAGTAAGACTTTTCTCATCCATTTCATCCTGATCATGGGCTCGATTGTCATGTTGTTTCCCTTTGTCTGGATGATTCTGACCTCACTGAAAACCTATGCAGAGTCCATTCAGGTTCCACCTGTGATGATACCGGAAGACTTTCAGTGGAAGAATTATCAAGAGGTATTTACTCTGCTGCCATTCTTTAAATTTATGATGAACACATTTATCATTACGGTACTCCGGACGGCGGGGCAGTTATTTCTCTGCTCACTGGCTGCCTATGCTTTCGCACGGATTGTGTTTCCCGGAAGGAATCTCCTGTTTGTGCTGGCATTGTCCGTATTGATGGTCCCAGGCCAGGTATTCTTGCTTCCTCAATACATGATCATGGTGAAGCTGGGCTGGCTCAATACGCTTCAAGCCGTTGTGGTTCCTGGGTTATTTAGTGCCTTTGGAACGTTTCTCTTAAGACAATTTTTCATGGGATTACCAAAGGAGCTGGAGGAGGCGGCCCGACTTGACGGGTGCAATCATTTTCAAATCTATTGGCGCATCATGCTGCCACTCGCTAAGCCGGGTTTGATCGCCCTTGGGATCTTCACCATTCTATGGTCCTGGAATGAACTGATGTGGCCGATGATCGTGAATAGTTCACCGGACGCCATGACCCTGGCAGTGGGATTATCCTCTTTGCAGGGGCAGTACGGCACTAACTATCCGATCCTGATGGCAGGCTCATTCTTGGCCGTGTTACCGATGTTGATCCTATTTATCATATTACAGAAGCAATTTATAGAAGGAATTGCGATTACCGGTGGAAAATAAGTTGGTAGGCAACTAAGGGAGGAATGACAATGAAAGCAGCATTAATAGGGGCTGGAAGCAGGGGATTCTATGCGTATGGGTCCTATGCCCTCCAGTATCCTCATGAAATCGAGTTTATCGCAGTAGCTGAACCCGATAAAGAAAAGCGGGAGAAATTTGCAGAAGCACATGGAATCCCTGAGAATATGAGATTTGAAGATTGGCCGGACCTGTTGGAACAAGAAAGGGTATGTGAAGCCTTGCTTATATGCAGCCCGGACCGGGATCATTATAAACCTGTCATGCGTGCCATTGAAAAGGGATATAATATTCTACTGGAGAAACCGATGTCACCGAGCCCCATTGAAACGTTGGCCATCGCAGAAGCGGCCGAGAAGCATGACACGCTCCTCAGTGTATGCCACGTGATGAGGTATGCTCCTTTCTATCAGTCTCTTAAAGAAGTGATTGATCGGAAGGTGATCGGGGATATTGTCTCGATTCAATGGAATGAGAATGTCGGCTATTTTCATCAGGCACACAGCTTTGTCCGTGGAAACTGGCGGAATTCGAAGGAATCAAGTCCGATGATTCTTCAGAAGAGCTGTCATGATATGGATATGCTCGCCTGGTTGATCGGAACGGAATGTAAGAGTGTTTCGTCTTATGGCAGTCTCACCTATTTTAAAGAGGAGAACGCTCCTGAGGGATCGACCCACCGCTGTCTGGATGGCTGTAAGGTGGAGAAGGAATGCCCGTATTCCGCTGCGAAGTGGTACCTTCATGACCGGGATGTGTGGCCAGCGAATGTTGTGTCAGCGAGTCCCAGTATCGAGAGCCGCTTGAAGGCGATCCAGGAAGGTCCTTATGGCCGCTGTGTGTACCGATGTGACAATGATGTGGTGGACCATCAAGTCGTCAATTTATTATTTGGTGGGGATGTGACGGTTTCGTTCACGATGACGGCCTTTACGAAGGAAACCTATCGTAACTTCAAGATCATGGGGACAAAAGGGGAAATTACAGGTCATGACGCCGATAATGAATTAATCATCAAGCATTTTGCCGGGAAGAAGGAAGTGATCTATCCTCCAACCGTGGATGGCGGTCACATGGGTGCTGATACGAGTATCATGCAGGATTTCATCAACCGAGTCCGCACGAAGGATAAAGGGACACTAACATCTGCCAGAGTTTCTTCTCAGAGTCACTTGATTGCCTTTGCAGCGGAGGAATCGAGACTGTCAGGTGCGACTATCGATATAAAAAATTATATGGAAGAATTGGAGAAGTCAAAAGAAAATGCTTAATCAAAACTTCTATCATGGCATCAAGTGATAATTGTCGCAATTTTATGTATAATGAGTATACAAATGGTTATGACAAAGATACCACTAAAGGAGCTTAACATGATAGAAAAAGATAATCGAATCCCGTTATATTACCAGCTGATGGATATCCTTCTCGAAAAGATCGAAAAGGGTGAACTTGCGGAGCAGGAGCAGTTACCCTCTGAACGGGAGCTGTGTGAAACATACAAAGTGAGCCGGACGACAGTAAGGCAAACGATGCAGGAGCTTGAAAAGGGCGGCTACATCTATAAGGTTCACGGCAAGGGATCCTATGTTTCACCGAAAACCTACAAGCAGAGCCTTGTTGAATTCTACAGCTTCACAGAAGAAATGAAAAAAATCGGGAAACAGCCATCCACACAGGTCGTTTCGTTTGAAAAAGTACCTTGTGACAGCACGATTTCGAAATCTATGAAACTGCCGGTGGAAGAAGAAGTATTCAAGATCACGAGACTGAGGCTTGCTGACGAAGAACCGATGATTTATGAAACCTCTTATGTTCCGGTAGGGCGTTTTACCAATCTCACGAAGGAAGAATTGGAATATACGCCAATGTATGAAATCTTTCGGTCCCAATACGATGTGACGATTACAAGAGCACTGGAAAGCTTCAATGCTGTCAGCGCCGAAAAACAGGCAGCCGGCATGCTGACCATTGAAGAAAACTCACCGTGTCTCCGACTGGAGCGCATCACGTATGAGGATCAAGACGTCATTGAATATACCATCTCCATCGCAAGGGGAGATAAATTTACGTACACAGTTGAATTGAAGTAGGTGCTTTCGAGTATCTATTTCACTTAACTGGTAATGATGACATTAACAGTTATGGAGGAATGGATATGGAACTTATACAATCAAACAAATGGGAACCAAATGATCCCGGTGCCATCCATACAACAAGAGAAATTGCTCAACAACCAAGACTTTGGAAAGAAACCGTTGATATCCTGCTTGAACATAGAGATACACTGATGACTTTTTTTAAGAAATTGGGAGAAAGGCATCCTCATCTCCGAGTGATTTTGACAGGAGCGGGAACGTCTGCTTTTGTCGGGGAAACCGTTCTTACTTCCATAAAGGAACTGGTTAAGAACAAGAAATGGACGGTAGAAAGCATCGCCACTACCGATATTGTCTCCAATCCATATGAGTATTTAGACAAGGATTATCCGACCTTGATGGTTTCATTTGCCCGTTCCGGTAACAGCCCTGAAAGCGTTGGCGCGGTTGAGTTAGGAGAACAAATCATTGATGATTTTTACGGAATCGCCCTTACGTGTAATCGTGATGGTTTACTGGCTGAGAAGAAGAAGGGGGATCCGGATCACCTGGTCATCTACATGCCGAAGGAAGCGAATGATCAAGGGTTTGCGATGACAAGCAGCTTTACGACCATGCTTCTTTCGGTCCTGCTCCTTTTCCAGCCAGAGCACATTCATACTCTAGAGGAGACAGTGAAGGAAATAGGAACAGCCGGCGAAAAGATCATCAAGACCGGGAAGACAGAGTTAGAAACGCTTGCTTCCTCTCCTTTTTCGAAGGTCGTCTATCTGGGCTCAGGCGTTTTCCAGGGGCTTGCAAGGGAATCATCTTTAAAACTGTTGGAATTAACGGGAGGTATGATTCCGGCATTCTTTGATACTCCACTGGGGTTCCGCCACGGTCCGAAATCGATCTTAGATGAAGAGACGATCGTGTTCGTTTTCTTCTCGTGTCATCCGTACACGAGAAAGTATGATTTGGATATTTTGAAGGAGTTATACCATGAACGAAAGCGAGGAAAGGTGGTGGCGATTTCCTCTTATCAGGATGAAATCGCTGAACGTTACAGTGATCTGTTCTTGAGTACCGACTTGGAGGCGGTTCAAGAGGATATATTCCTTGCGTTTCCATATGTCATGTATGCCCAGCAGTTTGCCCTTTGCAAATCCATGCATCTAGGACTTTCCCCGGATAATCCATCTCCCTCGGGGCTCGTCAACAGGGTCGTAAAAGGTGTCACGATCTATCCTTATCGGAATGGGGGAGAAAGGGTATGATTGTTTCAAGAAGTAGGATTCTCTTGGATGCACAGTCAAAAGGCTACGCGGTGCCTGCCTTTAATATTCACAATCTCGAAACGCTCAAAGCGGTACTGGAAACGGCCCGGGACCTCCGTTCACCCGTTATGATCGCGGCTACGCCTGGCACAGTCCGATACATGGGGAAAGAGTTCCTGATCAAGATGATGGAAGCGGCAAGAAAAAGCTATGATATTCCGGTTTGCTTTCACCTTGATCATCATGAAAATCTGGATGATATCAAGAACCTCATTCATATGGGGGTTCCATCTGTTATGATCGATGCCTCTCATTATTCGTTCGACGAGAATATCCGGATTGTCAGGGAAATGGTAGAGTATGCTGCCCCGTTCGGTGTGACGGTTGAAGCTGAGCTTGGTCGTCTAAGTGGAATGGAAGATGATATGGAAGTGGACGAAAAGGATCAGATATATACCAACCCCAAACAGGCAAAGGAGTTTGTATCGAGAACCGGCATTGATTCTCTGGCTGTGGCGATTGGGACGGCTCATGGACTATATAAAGGTGAACCTAAGCTCGATATCGACCGGTTGTCGGCGATCCAGCAGGAAGTCGATATCCCCCTTGTTCTCCATGGGGCATCAGGATTGCCCGATGAGCTTGTCCGCAAGACCATAGAGCGGGGCATTTGCAAGGTGAATGTGGCGACCGAGCTGAAGATGGCGTTTGTGAAAGGGCTCCGTACCTATCTGCAAACAAACCCGGAAGCCAATGATCCCCGCTATTATTTCACGGATGCGGTTGCTCAGATGAAAGAGGTTGTAGCAGACAAAATCAAGCTGTGCGGCAGTTTTAATCGTGGGTAGGCCCATGATTGCGACGGTCACTTTAAATCCGGCGATAGACGTTAGATATACAATGTCCCAGTTTCAAATGGGTGGGGTCAATCGTGTTTCTTCCATTGAAAAATCGGCAGGTGGTAAAGGTCTTAACGTCACCAGGGTTCTATCAGGATTGGGGCAGAAGGTTACTTGTACAGGTTTCCTGGGTGGAAAGAGCGGAGCGTGGATTGAAAACCAGTTATCTCATTTGAAAGTACAAAATTCTTTTGTATCCATTAAAGGAGAGACTAGAACGTGTCTGGCCATTCTATCGAAGGAAGGTCAGACCGAGATTCTGGAAACGGGTCCAATTATTTCAAGAAATGAATTAGAAATCTTTGATCGAACATTCTCATCGATACTGGATACCATAGATTTTGTCGTCGTTTCCGGAAGTTTGCCAGAAGGAGTCCCTACTGACTTTTACAGAGAGCTTTCAAAGAAAGCAAATCAAAAAGGAGTTCGTTTGCTATTGGACACAAGTGGACCGGGACTTGCCGAAGGTATCAGTGGAAAACCTTTTTTAATCAAGCCGAACAAAGAAGAATTTACTAGGTTGATAGGAAGAAAACTTGAATCTACCGATGATATGTTAGGGCAGGCCCAAGCTATTTGTCATAAGGGAATACACTATGTGCTTCTTTCTCTTGGGGAAGAAGGGGCCTATTTAGTAAGTGGAAAAAGAGTCCTGAGGGCAAGGGTCCCTAAAGTGAAAGCAGTGAATCCCGTTGGTTCCGGAGATAGCATGCTCGCCGGGTTTACCTATGCGTATTCCCATGGATTCCCGATTGAAGAAGTCTTGAAATGGGCTTGTGCTTTTGGAATGTCAAACGCCATAATGGAAAAAACGGGTGAGGTTAACCTGGTGGACATTCGACGATTCGTGAAGGAAATAGATGTAATGGAATGAATAGGGGGGATGGAAGATGAGTCATATCGTCTGTTTTGACATAGGAGGAACATTTATTAAGTATGGCGTTTTTAATCCAAAGGGTCACCTTCTCGTTAAAAGTAAAATGGCAACCCCCACAAGCCATGCAATCCCTGACGTATTAAATAACAAAGTGAAATCGCTTCAGCATGATTTTCCCATCTCCGCCATTGGCATTTCCTCTTGCGGTCTGGTAGACCGTGAGAAGGGAATGATATTATTCTCGAATAATATTCAAGGATATAGCGGTATGAAGCTTGGAGAGATATTATTTTCCCTGACCCAATTACCGGTATCAGTTGAAAACGATGTGAAAAGTGCATGCCTTGGCGAGATGTGGCAAGGTGCAGTCAAGGGTATGAGAAACGCCGTCTTTTTAACACTGGGTACTGGAATTGGCAGCAGCATTGTGGTGGATGGAAGGATCGTCAATGGCTCTTCGGGACTTGCTGGTGAGCTGGGGCATACCGTCATGGTTGCAGGTGGGAAGCCGTGCAGCTGCGGCAGAAAAGGCTGCTTTGAACGGTATGCGTCAACTTCTGCTTTTGTTCAAGACTATAATGAGGAAGCCCTCCAAAATGGAATGACGGTTGAGAATGTTTCCGGAGAAACGATTATGGAGCTTGTCATGAGGGCGGATCCAATTGCTTTGGCAGTATATCAAAGGTTTATTCATTATATTAGTATGGGATTAACGAATGTAATTCACCTTCTCAACCCGGAAAAGATCATCATTGGGGGTGGTATCACGGAAGGTGAAGGTCCTTTTATTCAAGATATCAATATACAATTAAGGAATGAAGTAATGGATGTATATGGGAATGGGGATACGGTCATTGCCTCCTCTTTAGGAAATGACGCAGGATTATACGGAGCATGTTACTTAGCCTTAAACCGGATGAACATGAAAAAATCAGTGTGAAAAGCAGCACCCAGGTTGGTGTTGCTTGTTCTATTTATTTTAAAAAAAGGGGATGAGGATAATGAAAGCCGTGAAGGCCGACCACATATATACACCGGAAGGAATCGTTGAAAATGGGTATCTGCTCTTGGAAGATGGGTACATTTCCGGCGTAACGGAGGAAACTCCACCATGTGACATCATCGATTTCCCAGGGTGTTCTGCCATACCTGGCATGATTGATCTGCATATCCACGGAATAGCGGGACATGACACCATGGATGGAAGTGTCCTTTCTTTACAGGAGATGTCTAACTCTCTTGTGAAATACGGAGTAACAGGATTCCTGCCCACCACACTCACCCATGATCTGGAAAGCATCCGGAAGGCGGTAGGAGCAGTAAGTACGGCGATCGGTCAAACAACTGGTGCAGAAATCCTTGGATCCTATGTGGAAGGTCCTTATCTTACACCTGAGCATAAAGGAGCCCATCCCGCTGAGTATATGCGAGAGCTTTCAATCGAGGAGATGGAAGGGTTGATCAATGCTTCGCATAACACCATAAAGGTCCTGACGATTGCCCCTGAAAAAGAACATGCCATGGAGGTTATCGATTATCTCACGGGCAAAGGAATTCATGTTTCGATGGGGCATACCAACGCGGATTATGAAACAACGAATCTTGCTGTCTCCCAAGGTGCAAGAATCGCAGTCCATACGTTCAACGGAATGAGAGGATTCAAGCACCGCGATCCGGGATGCCTCGGGGCTGTCCTGACCAATGATGACTGCCTTTGTGAATGCATCGCCGACCTCCATCACGTCCACCCAGGTGCCATCAAACTACTACATAAAACAAAAGGAAGCGATAAAATCCTTTTAATCAGCGATTCCATGGCTGCAGCCGACTTGCCGGACGGCCATTACACCCTTGGTACAATGAAGGTGAAAGTCAAAGATCGAATCGCGAGGACCGTGGATACCAGCTCCCTGGCAGGAAGTACAACCAACTTACTGGACTGCCTTAAAAATATGAAAGAAGTGTTGGAGCTTCCCCTTGAGGAGATTTTTCCCATGGTTAGTCTAAACCAGGCAAAGCTGCTCAAAATGGATCACGAGGTTGGTAGCTTAGAGATTGGAAAAAAAGCCAATATCGCGTTGATCGATAATAAGTGGAACGTTCGAGCAACCTTTGTCTGTGGGGAAATGGTGTGGGACGGGACGCAGGGACAGTAGATCTGTCCCTGCGTCCCTATTTAAAAAGTAGGCTCTGTTATTTTAATGTTGATTTTTCTCAAAAAAATAGTGAAGTGGTTCCATTACTTTTTTTCAGCTATCCTTTTTAACTCTTTTGCGCGATTAACAATGAAATTTTTCATATATTTTTCTAAAAATAACCTATCAGCCATTACTCCCAGAATGCCAAAAGGAGCTTTATAAGAAAAGGTATCTTTCATAATAGTCCCGGTGCCACTTTCTATAAATTCGTGTGTATGTGTAAATGAGTGGAATGCTCCCTTTACCATAACATCTGTAAATTTATTTGGTTTTTCCATCTCTATGATCTTAGCTGTTAATTTTTGTTTTACTCCAAGATGGATGGCTTCCCAAGTAACTGTATCGCCCTTTTCCATCAGTCCACCTGTAACACCATCAATCGTTCTTTCCTTTGTTTTACTTGTTGTTTCTGTATGTACATCTACGTTTCTCGCAAGGTCAAAACAAACATTGATAGGTGCATTGATCAATATATCGTGTTTGATTATAGGCATATTGAATTTACCTTTCCATTATTTAGTGTTGAGAACAGATAAACGTAAACTATCAAATATCGGTCATTTCAAAATACAAACGATGATAATAGAAAATCTTTTATATTGTGTTTTGTGCTTTCATTACTATGACAATGGGACGGGGGGACAGGTACCCTGTCCCAAAAGTGAAAAAGACGAGGAGACTAATCCCCTCTCTTTATTTAGAGCCTGGGACAAGGGACCTGTCCCCTAGTCCCGCAATCCCTCCAAAATCCCATCTCCCTTATCACTCACCTTCACCACCGCAGCCTTCACTTTCCCTTCCACATCCAGCCCGGTTCCTTCCGGGATGAAGAAATGCTCGATTCCATAGGTGACCTGGACGCTGTTGTCCCATGAGCTAGTAACCTTTCCGTTTAGGTGAACATCGCCGGGTTTCTTATTGTAAGGAGTATTCCATTTCCCATCCAAGTTATAAACCCCTGTATATTCGTGGATACCTTGTGTATTTTTGCGTAGCACAAGGGTGATGGGACCGTTGTCATCAATTGTGGTGTCGTCAAGCTGAGAAATCGTGTAGTTCAATTCCACATAGTCACCCTGGAGGAGAGATCTCGGATCGACAGGCTGAAGCTCTAATATGATCGTTTCTCCGTCTTGTAAAAGGGTTTCGTTTGAATAGACCTGATACCCGATCCATCCCGCTTGAAGGCATATAATGAGGAGGATTCCCAGCCTTTTCCCTGCAATTATTGAGTGGGATCGTTGATCAGAGCCAACCTTCCTATCCAGATAAACAGCTGCCATTAAGAAGAGGATCCCTAACCCGGCAAAGAGCAGGGATTTATGAACGAGCTTCCAGGCCAGATCGTAATACAGCTGAACGATAAGCATGAACCAGAACACAAGCGATGAAACCCAATAGAAGGTGCGTTCCTGCTTTTTGAAAAAATAAACGCATCCTGTTGTGATCAGAAAAAACAGAGTGGTATAGATAATGTGAAGCATCGATGAAAGATCGATGGCCGTTAACGAGAAAAAGGCAAAGAATCCAATGAGAAACGCTCCATACTGAATGACCTGTTTTTTATCCAGTGCAAGGTACACAGCAATATTCAAGAGCATCACCACGACAAGGAGGGTGTGTGCGCCTAAGTCCATCGTTTGCCCTAAGAAGATCCCTGTGTTCAATTGAAACAGAAGATAGAATACAAACTTCGCAGCGGACCGTTTTTCAAGATAAAACACAAAGGCCAGAACGAAAAACATCACAATCGAAAATTCATCAAAGGCACTTGCCATCATCCCGATGAGGATGCCGGTCATCATGAGTGAATACCTTACAGGAGACGGCCAGCTGGTTAACGTACTTGGGATGACGAGTAATACCGTGGTAAAAATGAATAACCCGACCATTGAGACATCCACCATGAGCAATGAAAGCAGACCAAAAACAGATGCTACGATGAAAACAGAGGCGATGGTCGTGACACTTGCAACGAAAATCGTCTTTGTCCAATGATAGGAAGAGGAATGTTTCCGTAAGTAGTTCACAAGGAAAACACTCCCCGCTAATAAAAGAATGGCGGTGAATAAGAGACCTACAAAGAAAAGGCTGGACACATATTGTGCCATTAACTCGAACATTTTGATGATGATAAAGCCCGTTCCAAATATCGAAAGAATGATAAAGATGGACGTTTCTTTAAGAAAGTACCGGTACACCCCGACCCCGAGGATGAAAACATAAACCAGAGTGAAGAAAACGGAATACTCGTTATCGAATGCAGTGACCATAAGGAGGAGATTGGCTGAGATCAGACTCAGATAAAGCAACGGCTTTGAAGCGATGTGTCCCTTTTTAATGATCAAAAATAAGAGTATGTTCACCATTCCGACTCCGAACGCGATCCATGTATGGGCGAGTGTCCAGTGCCCAAATGGAGACGAAGGGAAGAGATAAAAGTAAATCGTCAAATGGATGAGGATATGAGTTAATGCGTAAAAACCACTGTACCTTGTGTACAAGCTGAATAGGAAGGCCGGAATAGACCACACAAGAAACAATAAGTAACTGTCCGCGTGGGAATTGTACAGCTGACCGAGTAAAGCGACGGATAAGCCAAAGGAAATCACCCCGCTGACCATCAACCAGTTTGAAAGGAAATGGACTCCCTTTAAAACAAGATCCAACAGAAAAGCTGCTCCATAGAACAAAACAATCAAAGATCCCGCCAAAGCCACTTTCTCTAATCGGGAAAACATCGGCCAGTTGGAAGCAAAAAAATAAAGTGCACTGGCTAAAAGAAACACAACCCCGAATAAATACGTCAGTGAAATCACTTTCTTCATACGGTTCACCCCTTTTTTCCATGAATTCAACCTTGGGTACGCACTTCTTATTCTACTATATGAGGGAAAGGGGAAATATAGCCATGTTGGACGGGGGAGGAAATAAACCCCTTCTTGGTTTTCTGGCCCCGTCCCTCAGCTAAAGGGTCCCCACAGTTTCGTTGTTCATTATAATGAACATAATGTTCTCGGTAATTAATATAAAAATAAGATATAAAGAGATAAATAGAGAGAAATAACGTTTTTTGTTCTTTTTAACGAATAAACGACCGAATTTGAAGTTTTTCAATCCATGACATTTGTCTTATACTTCAAGTATAAAGTTCGTTAAAAAGAACAAAGTGAACTTTTGAACGAACCAAAATAATAGGGTGAAAACGAGGAGGAATTTAGAAATGGGAATTAAGCAAAAATTAGGTTTAGGCGTAGCATCAGCAGCACTAGGATTGGCATTGGTTGGGGGAGGTACATATGCTTACTTTAGTGATAGTGCGGAAGCAAATGGAACTTTCGCAGCGGGGACATTGGACCTGAGTGCCAATCCTACAACAGTCATTGATGTTGAGAATATTAAGCCTGGGGATACTATGCTTCGTTCTTTTGATTTAGTAAACGGTGGTTCTCTTGATATTGCTACAATCAATCTTGAAACAGACTATACTGTCCAAGGTAATGGCAATAATACAGATGACTTTGGTAAGCATATACGAGTAAACTTCTTAATTAATGCTGATAAGCTGGATGCTCCTATTTATAGCACGACCTTGGCAAATTTGAAATCGATGTCACCAGACGTAATTGAGGGCAATATCTTTTCAGGTTGGTTAGCTGAAAGAGGAGGAAAACTTGCAGCGGGTACGTCAGATAAACTTTATGTTCAATATGAATTTGTTGATAATGGCCAAGATCAAAATCAATTCCAAGGGGATTCTTTAGAACTTAAATGGACATTCAATGGTATGCAAGGAGCAGGCGAAGCACGCTAATATCAATAAAGAGAAAGGTGGGTTCCCACCCACCTTTCTTCTATTAAATAACAATTTGATTTTCTGAAGAAGTCAGAAGGATATAACTTCTGACTTCTTCAAGAAATTAATTTATCACATATCCAAAGGATGTGATCTCCATAAGATACCCAAGAACAAGAAAACACAAAACCACCACAAAAAAGTGGAAGCTCCTCTGTCAACTAATGGCCATCTGGTATGCTACTACCATTACGTCTTCATTTGTTGACGGCAGTACTGGAGCCTATTTTAACGACCAAGATGTTGCGACCACTGTCATTACAGCAGGTACCTGGAGTATCTGGGATAAAAGTTCATTAAAATTCCCTGATAACCAAGATAGAACAGTAGAAGCATGTGCTCCGGTAGACATTTCAGCCAAAATAATAAATACGGGAAGTGCCATGCAAGGTACAACGGAATATGAAGTATTCTATGAACCTGGTGGAAAAAACCCTATGAAATTTGGTGAAAAGATAAGTAGTGAAAGGATTCAACCTATACTTGAAGGAGTAACTGACACGATTATCTTTAACGCAACTCAGTCGGGTGCTTATAAATTTAAAGCTTTACAACGCCCAGGTCACGGAAATAAAGAAGACACCAGACATGAATTATGGAGTGAAACAATTACTATAAAATGCGAACAAGAAACACCAAAAGCGTCGGATAAGGGCGGAGATGAAAGTAAACCCGAGCCACAAGAGAAAATAGACAAAAAAGAAGAACAGGAATTAACCGAACCTGACACCACTACTGATCAAAGAAAAGAGAACATCAAGGAAGAACCCCCTCCACAGGAAGAGGAAAAGCAAGTACCAGAACAGCCTGCAGTCCCTTCTGAGCCAGAACCAGAAGTGGAAGTGGAAGAACAATCCGATGTTACAGGAACCAGTGTCCAATCTTCAGAAGCGCCGCCAGCCAAGGAAGAAGAGCAAGTAGAACCATCTCCAGCTTCACCTGATAAAACTAGTAATCAATAGTAAAAGAAAGGTAAGGTTGATGAAAAAATGAAGCTAGCAAAAAAAATACTAAGTACGAGTATCACGGTCATTCTGTATGTGGTATTGTTTATGATGATATTCGTTGTCGTTTCATCCAAGGCAGCCGGTGGAGAACCCCAATTTATGGGTTATCAAATCAAAACAGTGTTATCAGGGTCGATGGAACCTGATATCCAAACGGGATCAATCATTGCGGTGAAACCTGGAGGGGATATGATCCGTTTTAAAGAAGGCGATGTCATAACATTTAAAGAGAAAGAGAACATTCTGATTACTCACCGGGTTTTAGAAGTGATGAAGAGCGGAGAACACGTGATGTATAAAACAAAAGGGGATAATAATGACGCTCCAGATCTTGAACCAGTGTTATCTGAAAATGTAGTGGCAGAATACAAAGGGTTCACGATTCCCTATATAGGCTACTTCATGAATTTCATGGATTCGAAAAACGGAGCTTTAATGTTCATCATCCCGGGGATATTACTCCTTTTATATTCAGGTTTTACGATTTGGAAAGCCCTCTCGACCATCGATCTTTCACCAAAAAAGGAGGAAGATTCGATCGAGAAGAATGTATCATAATCTGTTTCAAGAGAAGCGAGGGACGGACCTCTTGCTTCTCTTTTTTCATTTTTAATAAGATTTAGAATTCCAACACTAGATGGTTTCTTTCCCAAACGGAATCTAACCAAACGCCTTTTCAGAGGGAATTAAAATGGGCAGCCATCATGTTTATGGCGGCTGCTATTGTAGGTGGTTACACCTAAGGATGTTTATAACAAGATTTACTTGAAAAAACCACTATCGCCATGCGGATGAAGCCACTCAAAATGAACTTCTGTCCAGTGGGATTGTCTCTGTACTTACGAAGGCCTTGGAACGGAAAGAGCTGATTATGTAATGTAATCAGCATTTTTCTATTTTTTTGCCCCTTGAAATATTGATCATGGGGAATGATGATAATCGGAAAGCATTTCTGAATCTAATAGAATTTCAAAACCCTCCTCAATTCTCACAATAGATCAATGGGGTGGTCCTAAAGTAAATTTTCACTATTCATATCATTTCCACTCTAGTGATATTTGTAATTTTCCTCATCTAGTTAGAAACCCTTTTTGGAATAGTAAATTAACCCCCCCTGAAACTAAATAGAGAGAAGATTGAAAAGGAAGTCAATAGTGTAGATAAAGATTTGCTATAGTTAGCAGGCCAAGAAGCATATGAAAAACCGTCTTTTAATACTGAATCGGTTGTTAGTGAAACTGAATACAGAGTAACCAATATTCACAGGTACAAGTCTAAAAATTCTATCTTGACGATGTAGGAGGTTATCATTTGAATAATTGGGGTAATTATACAAATATATAAGTCTTAAGGTATGATTTGATTAGCGTAAATACATAGTATAAAAGAAACGTAAAAAAGAAGTCTGCTCCCCTACTTTTTTCCTGTTTTACCTGATTAATCTAAGTATTATCCGAATGAACTGTTAATACTTTACAGACTTTTATACAATATAAAGGTAATTCTTTAAATGAACCCATCCAATTAGGAGGATCAGACATTCATGAATACTAAAAATAAATGGATTATATGCGGAATCGGACTTTCATTATTACTTGGAGGATGTATGAATATGGATAATGCGAATGGTAATGGTGTCGATGAGAAGGAAAGTGCGCAAAATGGAGTGGAAGATCAGTATGAAAGAGTACAAGATTATAAAGGCGAAGGATACACATTAAATAATGGCGAAGAAAACGATAAAATTGCAGAAGCTAAAAGTGAAGAAATAGAAAAAGCGGTTAAAGAGTTTTTTTTAGAAAAATATAAGACTGAGGTAAAAGTTCATAATCTTGTGGGAAATTTAGATGGAGTGACGGTATTTGTAGAGTCGACAGGACCTGTTCATTTTTATTCTTATGCCATTGTTCCAATAGATCAGGGAACAGAAGAAATCGTGACTAGTAAAGTTAGAACACAAGAAGGTGAAGTTGAGAGAGGTATCCGGGAAGGATTATACAGATTGATATTTAAGAAAGAATTTAAGAATCTGGATACTTATCTTGAGAAGGTGGTTTCAGAAGAAGAGGTTGTAGGAAGAACAATTGAATCTCTTCAAAATGTTGGTGGTTCTGGTAATATGACACCTTATTACTTTATGTCATCATTAAATACAGACGAAGCAATTAAGCCTGTCTATGATCTATATATGAAAGATCAAGAAACAAATATCGATACATTAAAACAAGCGTATAATGCAAAATTGTTCAACGTGGACAACTTAAGAATTAACATTATGCTATTTATGGAAGAAGAGAACGTACCACCTAGCGAAAAGATAATGAAACGTGTTGCGAAAGATATAGAGGAACTGAGTGCTTTTCCCCAAGGAACATATAGAGTTGCAGTAAATGATAATGGCGTTCACAAGGAATCGTTTGAAGGGTTTAAAGATAATTCAATAGAACAAGAAATTATTCGTAAGGAATAGGTGGTTTGGAATATGTCTAAAATACACAAACCAGTGACAGATGCTGCCAATGTAGCAACTGTTAAAAAGGTGGAGATTGATAAAGATTTAGTTGAATTAGCGGGGTTGGTAGCTTATCAAAAACCTGTGAGGCACAAAGTTGTGGAGGTTAACGGACACACATATGAGGTTATTGATACCTTGTACGGAGATCCAACTGGCCTGGATGCTCTCACAGTTGAAAACGTCAAGTCAAAAGAAATTTCCGTCATTTACGTAGGTACGGATGCAGGGGCTGTAAACGGTAACCAGGATTTACTAACGGATGCCCAACTTTTGAGCGATTTGACACTACCGCAACTGGAAGCGGCGGGAAGTTATCTCACAAAAGTAGATAAGGAAAGTAAAAATAAAGGTGGAGTGAAGTACGTCGCGGGAAACTCTCTTGGTGGTCCATTAGCAAGCTATGCTGTTAGAAATCGACCAGATATAAATGCAGTAACACTAAACCCGGCACTTCTTCCAAAAGGTGCTGTCGATCCCAACAAAAACTACGACAACATCACCAACTACTTCACCAACTATGACGTCTTAACCGGAACGCTTATTGCCCTGAATCTCGATTCACGCATTCCAGGAAAGAGATACGATATTTCGACAGGTATACCGGTGATCGGCGAGAAATTCAGTATTCTGAAAAACAATCATACGGGATATACCGATGGAGGAAAATATGAAATCGGTCAAACAGGATCCCCTGGCCATGGCTACATTCATGACGAAGCCGATGCCCACATCGTGACAAGCATCTGGACGGGAGAACCCCTCTATGGTGGCCATTCGGATAGAATTGAAATCAATCGGGATAATCTGAACCTGTTGGCTGAAGCCCTTGCAGGGGATGTCATCACAAGATTGAGGTATGCCCAGGACTACTTGACCAATTCGCAAGATATCGCCCAGCATGAAGGAGACCGTTACTCGGAGCGATTGAGCCGCTTGCAGATGATCTTTGAGGATTCTTTCGAAAACTTGATTGGCAATCCTTTATTCATAGGCATCACGACGACGGGACATCGTTTGACCTCGGAAATCGACCATTTAATTTCTCTCGTGAATATGGCTGAAAACGCCAGTAAATCTCTCAACGGTGTTTTGAATTCCCCACCGGTCGAATTGGTGGAGCACTTATTCAACCAAAACATCAGTGTCGAGAGCATTTTCGGCCAGGCCCGAAATCAGCTGCTTGAATTTAAACAGGAGATTACCAGTCTGACAGGATTCCTGCAGAACATCCTTCATAAGGAGATCCCGGAGCTATTTAGCGGGGGGAAGGAAACCCTGGAGGACCTCCTTGTGAACGATATGCTGGCACACTATAAGATTATCGATTTCAATAGTGTAAAGATGAATAGTCACATAGCCGAATTTAAGAAGCAGGTTGAGGAGCTCGCAATAAACTTTGGAGAACGTGATTCTTCTTTAAGTGCAAGCATTTCGGGAGGGGCTTCGGTTCAACATGAAGTAGTGATGCCGAAGAAAAGTGACTACGTGCTGGAAATGTCTGACCACATGCTCATCGGTATGAAAGTAAAAGAGATTTACTTGGATGGGTCCTTTGAAGGTTTTAAGGGAGTTTCCCACCGCTTTCTATTACCGCTTTTAGGCGGTTTGACTGGGATTGCTTTTGCCATCGAAAACACATTGGAGGTCATCTCCGCTCAAATCAAGGGTGCCATGAATATTGCCCTGAGTGGGACGGTTCCTGGAAAGCTCATCAGCATCTTCTCGGACTTCGATGACAAAATCCGCTCGTACGTTTCTTCCGCACTGGAGCCGATAGACGAATTGGCTGCCACCATTGAAGGACTCCGGGACGGATTAACCAGGTTGACGATTGGATTTCCCGCGTTACTTGACAGCTTCAGACCTTATATCGACTCTGCGATTTTTGATTTAACGAGCTACTCCAATATCCATATTTACAATATATCAGCCATGGCCATTCATGAAGAAATGGAAATGCTCTTTGACGACATCGTCTACCAACTCAGTCATCATAAAGGAAAATCGATTCAAGCATTATGTGAAATTTCACAACGTGTGAAAGACAACATGATCCAACTGCGTCAACAAGTGGATCGTGTGACAATGTAGGGACAGGTCATCCACTTGTTCCTATTTTTTTTTTGCTCTTTTCGCAATTGAAAGCTCTTCAATCAGTAAATGAGGAAATTCGACTTGAATGGTCATTGCTTCCGAGCATCCCTACCCAAAGAAAATTCGACACGGAGGATCAATTATTCATAAAGAGGATCAATAAATCAAAAACAGGATTAATCATCTCAAATCAGGATTAATAATCTCATATCCGGATTGAAAATAGTCCAATCCGGATCAAAATCTCTGCGAAAGGGTTGCGTATCAGGATTAAAAGCCAAACCTGCCTCCTCTAATCCGTTCAGGATCCCACTCCAGCTGAAAAAAACAACCTAAAGTCATTTTCCGTCCAAAATCAGCAAAATATAGTCGTTGGACCTCCATTTGAGCACAAAGTCCATACCTCATAGATGCGCTGCTTCAACAATTGAGACCCATAAGCTATGTGGCTGGACAGGTGAAATCCGGATGCGCAGGGGGCAGCCTACAGGGGAATCATCTACTACCTTTTTCTGTATAATAACCACTATGTGTTTACGATAAGAGCCTTTTATTAATAGGAATAAAATCCCCCTTTTGTCATATAGCCACATTTATGAATTTATTGTAAAATAAAAAAGACAGAAAATTGCAAGCGTTTGCACTAGTCCGAAATAACTACAAACATATATATCCTACATTTTTTTATCCCTTTGTGCAAACGTTTCCACAAACATCAAGAGCACTTCTATTATTCTATTAATCCAATTTAAGAGGGGGAAAGCATGAATGAGAAACATGACTAAGCGTCGATTCTCAATGTTGATGGTCATCATGATGCTTCTTAGTCTGTGGTCGCCATTTGTACCTGCAGCTACTGCTGTGGCAGATGGAGGTACCGCGGCTGACACAGCTGATACGGGTGATCGCACAGTACGCTTCACGTATGATCGTGAAGACCAAACGTATGACGGCTGGAATATATGGGCCTGGAATACCGGAGTAAAGAATGATCAAATCAACTTTGACTCCTATGAAAACGGAGTGGCGGTAGCAAACATTGCAGTTGCACCTGAAACAGAGCAATTCGGCTTTGTTCTTCGCAGTACAGAGGATTGGAATACGGCGGAGAAGGAGTTTGGCGATCGTTTTATTAAAGTGAATAAAAACGACACCCTCACCAAGGCGTACATAACAAGCGATGTCGAGGAAATCCGCATTGTACCGGATGGATCGGCTCCTGTCATCGATCAAGGAAATGCGACGTTCTATTATCGTGATAAAGAACTGTTCGCAAACGATGCGATGGATACAATCGAAAAAGCTGAGTTAAAGTACAACGGGGAAACAAGGGAAATGACATATGAGCCGGAGAATGAACGATTCGTACTTGCATACGAAAACATTCCGAATGGGAAAAACCCGTACTCCTTTTTAGTCACGAAAGATGGTAAAACGACAGAAGTAAGTGACCCTTATAATTCAGTCAATGGTGAATCGTTTCTTGACTTTCAAAAGGCGGATCTGAAGGTTACGGGTTCAGTGTCACCAACTGCTGTAGACTATAATGAAAACGCTGTCTTATCTGTTGAGGTCGATGGACTGACAGAGGATGTGAAAATCCAAAAAATCACGGCAGATGTTTCTTCACTAGGCGGATCAGAGAAACTTGAAATCGATCCTTCATTAAAGGAAGTGACCTTGGCAGTCGATGATGATGTAACGGCAGGAACGAAATCGATTCCTCTGACCGTCGTGGATTCCTACGGTAACTACTATGAAGGTTCAACAGAGATTGAAGTGAAAGCAAGACAGTCTGTTGGCGATTCGGATCTCGATTGGGACGAATCCATCATTTATTTCATGCTGACAGACCGATTCTTCAATGGGGATACGTCGAATGATGATCCTTACAATCTGAATTATGATCAAAGCAAACGCGGAACTTACCAAGGTGGAGATTTTAAAGGGATCACGGAGAAACTGGATTACCTTGATAATCTTGGTGTGAACACGATCTGGATTAGTCCGGTTGTGGAAAATGTGAAATATGACGTGCGTTCAACAGCAGGAAACGAGGGCGAACCTTATTTCGGTTACCATGGCTACTGGGCAAGTAACTTCGCTGAGTTGAATCCTCACTTTGGATCCATGGAGGATTTCCATACCTTAATCGATGAAGCACATGACCGTGGCATAAAAATCATGGTTGATGTTGTCTTGAATCATACCGGGTATGGGTTAAAAGAGATTGATGGTGACTTAGCTGCAGATCAGCGTCCAGCAGGTTATCCGTCCGATGCAGAAAGAGCTAATTACAGCGACATCGTTCGTCAAGGCGCTAATGTCGGCACGGATGAAGTGGTTGGTGAATTAGCAGGACTTCCAGACGTCATCACGGAAAATCCAGAAGTTCGCCAGCAAATCATCGAATGGCAAACGGATTGGATTGAAAAAGCTACAACAGCAAAAGGAAATACGATCGACTATTTCCGTGTCGACACTGTAAAGCACGTTGAAGATACGACTTGGATGGCCTTTAAAACCGCCATCACGGAAAAAATGCCTCAGCACAAAATGATTGGTGAAGCCTGGGGAGCAAGTTCTGACAACCAGCTAGGTTATCTTGATACTGGAATGATGGACTCCCTTCTGGACTTCGGTTTCAAAGATATCGCTCATGAATTTGTCAACGGCAACCTGAAAGCAGCCAATGATAAATTGACGGCTCGAAACGGTAAGATTGATAACACGGCAACACTTGGACAATTTTTAGGAAGTCATGATGAAGACGGATTCTTGTATTCGTTAGACGGAGATGAAGGTAAGCTGAAAGTGGCCGCTTCTCTTCAGGCAACCTCGAAAGGGCAGCCGGTCATTTATTACGGTGAAGAGCTTGGACAAAGCGGGGCGAACAATTATCCGCAGTATGATAACCGCTATGACTTTGCCTGGGATGATGTAGAAAATAATGACGTGTTGGAGCACTATACGAAGGTTTTAAACTTTAGAGAGGCACATTCCGATGTGTTTGCTAAAGGGGAGAGAAAAACTGTCGGCGGTACGAATAGCGATAAATTCCTCGTATTCTCTCGAGACTATAAAGAGGACTCTGTTTACGTTGGTTTGAACGTGGAGGACGAAGCGAAAGAAATTACCCTGACTGTTGATTCTCCTGGTGCAGTCGTTACAAATGCTTATTCTGGAGAAGAATACAATGCTGACGGAAGGAAGGAAGTGACGCTGACACTTCCTTCTAAAGCAGACGGCGGTACGGCGCTGTTTACTGTTGAAGGCGGTAAGATTACAGGTGCTGAAGCAGGAACAGGTTCAGGGGGAGAAGATCCTGAAGTAGAACCGGTTCCGGAAAACAACATCCGTATCCACTACAACCGTACAGATGGAAACTACCAAAACTACGGCGCATGGCTATGGAACGATGTGGCTTCACCATCGGCTAACTGGCCGACAGGGGCTACCATGTTTGAAAAGACCGACAGCTATGGAGCTTACATTGATGTTCCCCTGGCTGAAGGAGCAAAAAATATTGGCTTCCTTGTAATGGATATTACAAAAGGGGATGCCGGTAAAGATGGTGGAGATAAAGGATTTACGATCCCTTCACCTGAGGTAAACGAAATTTGGATCCAACAAGGATCGGATAAGGTGTATACGTATGAACCGGCTGATCTGCCGGAGAATACGGTGCGTATTCATTATGAGCGTGAAGACGGGAATTATGAAGACTACGGTGTCTGGAACTGGGGAGATGTCGCAGCTCCATCAGATAACTGGCCGACAGGCGCGGCTGATTTAGCGGGTAAAGACCGTTATGGAGCATATGTAGACCTCCCGTTAAATGAAAATGCGAAAGAAATCGGCTTTCTTATGCTGGATGAGTCGAAAGGCGATGCCGGTAAGGATGGAGGCAACAAAACGTTCAATCTGTTAGATAAGTATGATCACTTATGGGTCAAACAAGGTGACGATACCGTATACATTTCTCCACATGGTGACGTGGCAACGGGACTAATTTCTTCTGAGGTCATTTCTGATGATACGATCCGGTTGAATTTCACGATGACAGATGGTTTGAAAGAAGAAGCGTTATTGTCCGGTTTAGCCATCAAAGACAGCGCTGGATCCGACGTGGCAGTGGAAAGTGCTGAAATTACCGGGGACAAAACAGTGGAAGTAAAAGCTGATTTTGACCTGGAAAAACTGCCACTCTCCATCACCTACTCTGGCAGAACCGTTTCAGCTTCTGCAGGATGGAGATTGCTTGATAACAAGTATGCCTATGATGGTGATGACCTCGGAGCTACTTATAATAAAGGGAACGCAACCTTAAAATTATGGGCACCGAAAGCAAGCAAGGTAGTCGCGAACTTCTTTGATAAAAAAGATGCTGCGAAACCAATCGGCAGTGTGAAACTGACCCTTGGTGAACAAGGCGTCTGGTCAACGGAAGTAAAGGCAAAAGACTTAAAGGTAAAAGATCTGAAAGGCTACTACTATCAATATGAAGTAACCAATGGCAGCGTAACGAAAAAAGTCTTGGATCCTTACGCCAAATCAATGGCTGCTTTTACAGTGAATACAGAGGGTGAAGCGGGACCTGATGGCGATAACATCGGGAAGGCAGCGATCGTCGACTTAAAAGGGACGGACCCTAAGAAATTCAGTCATGCTTCCATCGATGGCTATGAAAAACGTGAAGATGCGGTCATTTACGAGGTACACGTCCGTGACTTTACGTCCGATCCTTCAATTGAAAAAGATTTGAAGAAGGAAAGATGGGGTACCTATGATGCCTTCATCAAAAAGCTTGATTACATTAAGTCAATGGGTGTGACCCATGTTCAACTGCTACCGATCATGTCCTGGTACTACGGCGATGAAACGAATATGGGCGAACGTGAGCTTGAGTATTCAGCGGGAGGAAATGAATACAACTGGGGTTATGATCCTCACAGCTACTTCTCCCCGGATGGTGCGTATTCACAGGATGCCACTGATCCACAATTACGAATCGAAGAAACGAAACGATTGATCGATGCCATTCATGATAAGGGTATGGGTGTTGTCCTCGACGTCGTCTACACGCATATGGCCAAAACAAGCACACTGAACGATATCGTGCCAAATTACTATGCGTTCCAGGATGACAAAGGAAACTTCCTTGGAGGCTTCGGGAACAATCTGGCCACCAACCATACGATGGCTGAAAAATTGATGGTCGACTCAGTGAAATACTGGTTTGACGAATACAAGATTGATGGTATGCGCTTTGATATGATGGGTGACGCAACGTACCCATCCATCCAAAAAGCATACGACGCAGCGGCTGAAATCAACCCGGATGCATTGTTCATCGGGGAAGGCTGGAGAACATTCGCAGGTCACTTATCTGATCCTTCCCTTGAAGGAATGGGTGCCGACCAGGATTGGATGGACAAAACCGACGACGTAGGAGTCTTCTCTGACGAAATCCGTAACGAATTGAAATCCGGGTTCGGTTCAGAAGGTGAGCCGCGATTCCTGACAGGTGGGGCCCGCGACATCAACACGATTTTTAACAACATTAAAGGACAGCCGGGCAACACAGCAGACGACGACCCGGGCGACATGGTCCAATACATCGCAGCACATGACAACCTGCCGTTATACGATGTCATTGCCCAATCGATCAAAAAGGACCCGGCCATTCCGGAAAACAACCTGGAGATTCATAAACGTATTCGTCTTGGTAACTCCATGATTTTAACATCACAAGGAACAGCCTTTATCCACGCTGGCCAGGAATACGGCAGAACGAAGCAGTGGCTAGGGGAAGGCGTACCGGAACAGAAATACCATGAGTTGGAAGACGAAGAAGGCAACCCATTCGGCTACTTCATCCACGACTCCTACGATTCATCCGACGCCATCAACAAGTTCGACTGGGAAAAAGCAACGAATAAAAAGAAATATGAAATCAATACAACAACGAGAGAATATACAGAAGGTTTGATTAAGCTAAGAAGATCCACCAATGCTTTCCGTTTAGGCGAGCAAGAGCTGGTCGATCAGAATGTATCACTGCTTGATTTACCTGAGATTGCCGATACAGACTTGCTGCTTGCTTACAAGAGCGTATCCACTGATCGTACGGGGGAGTACTACGTATTCGTGAATGCGGATAGCGAAGCGCGTACCCTATCAATAGGAGACTATGACTTCTCGAAAGGAAAGGTTGTAGTAGACAATGACGAAGCGGGAACTAAGCTTGTTTCAAAGAAGTCTGGTTTTACATTGACGAAAGATACTTTGACTTTGGATCCTTTGACTACTGTTGTGATTAAGGTGGATGAGAAGGGTAAGAAACGGGACTAGGGAGCCATTTCAATAATAAATGGGTGAGTTTCCTGCACTACTGCAGTGGTTTTAACCTTAAAATGGACTTTTTTGATGGGAAAGTGAGCTTTGTTGGGTTTGAGGGCCGTTGAAAGGCTTAGTTAAAGTGGCCTTCGAGGATATTTGATCCGGCTTGTGGTGGAATTGAACTCGATTTACGATTATTAATCCGGTTTTAACTTTTTTGATCCGGAATATGTACAATTGATCCACTATTCAAATGAATTGAGCATCTGTGTCGAATATTCTTTATTTAGGTTCACTTGCCATTAAATCAAGCAAACTATTGGTCGATGAAACAAAGTATTCAGGAAATCCCTTGATCAACTTTTTTCCACCGTTCTCCATAATAGAATGATAAAGTCAAAAAAGCATCAAAATGAAAAACTCAAGAATGTTGATTTAATGGCATTCTTGGGTTTTATTTATTTAGTTTTTGTCTTGAAAACCGGTCTACTCTTATAACTGTTTAAGATACTCTTCGATTTTTCTATACGTATCATAACGGTCAGCCCCTGAAAGAACGACAATTTTATCAGCGATTAACCCATCTTTCTTCCCGCCGCAGACAATGAGTTCTTTTGCCACTTTTCCGCTTATCGCATTGCGGGGGTAAATCGGGCATTTTAACCTGTTCGCCAATAGTTCTGCTGCCGGATAATCATTAAATGTACCAATCACAATCGCCTTTTCTAGCATATCATCTTCCTCCTTCGGTTTTTCAGTCGGTTTAGGTGTATCCGGCAAATACGGTAGATTAAAGTATTCCAGTACGCCTTGAGCTGTTTCTCTCGCTACTTCTTTTTGATAGTCTTTATCAAGCAACAGCTTAGCTTCGTCGGGGTGATCCATGAAACCATTTTCCGTCAGGATGACGACCCCTTCAAATTCCCTGGTTATATGAAGGTTCTGCTCTATGATTCCCCGTCATACTTGCTTGGTCCCTTGCCTTAAATATTTCCCTACGCTATTGGCCAATTCCCTTGCATACTTACTTCCAGGATGGATATGAACAGAGATCCCACTTGGATTTGCCCCGCTGAGTGACCCATCAAATGCATTGAAATGAAAGCTCACTAACACGATTTTCACATTTGATGCACCATATTTATTGATGTAGAAATTTAATAATCGATTTGCTTCATTCGTTCTGGCAGTTAACGGGACGTCTGTGGTCGTTGGAGAAATATCATGGACGATGACCCCATGTCGCTTCAATTCATCCCAAAAAAATTCACTAACAGGCACATTGAACTCATTTTCCTTAATCGACCTACCTAGAGAGTTGATATAGGGAGTCCTCTTGCCAGGAGTCTCTAATCCATGACCAGCATAGCATCCCGTAATACTACATAAATCATCTGAATTCCCCCTTTACTAGTACTATATTCACAGCTTGTCATTTTGGTAACGGTGGGGCAGGGGGGAGTCGATTCTCTGTCCTTTATAATGAATTATAGGGAAGATGTCTTTCTATCATTCTTTTAGGAATAAACGGTTTGTCTATTTGGAAAGTATGTTATTATTCTAAAGTAGTGAATACGACTTATGTCTCTGTATGGTTCTTTAGTTTTATACAGATCTTTACACAAACCATCTTTCATAATTCGTACGATAAAGGCAAACCCATTGAAAAGTGGTGACGCAAAACTATAGGGGCTAATTTCATGATGACGATGCTTGCCAGTTTTCGAAACGGACTCCTGCGATTTATGAACATGGAGGAGAAATGATGAAGGTGACTCGATTCTTATCACAAATGAAGTTTAGATGGCACTCTATGAGGATCCACTACAATCTCGTATTACTAGAGGGCTGTTTAGATTGCCGAATCAAAAAGAAACTGCAGGAAAAAATAATGTACCATGAGATGAAGTTGAATAACCTTTGTTTGTAGGCGCCTTTTGTAGGTGCCTTTTTTATTTGGGGTTTTAATTTGAAATTGCTTCTAAACTAAAGATGAAAGAGACCTGCCTAGACGGTATCCATACAACTATCCGTAGGTATTTCCATTTGATTCAAAATGAACTCTGGAAAAGAAGCAAAGACGTGGGACCGTAGTGAAATAACAGAGAAGTAAAAGAGAGAAGTTCCGGAAAAGAAGGTCCTGAATATGCCATCCAGTAAATGACTGAAGAAAGAATCGTGGTATTCAGTAATAAATTAATGAACATAAGGGCTGTTTGTCGTTAAGAGGGTTTGCCTTCTTATCAACTGGCCATTAATAGTACGTACGGTCTTTTGACCCTCTATATGATTGGATTATGCTTGGTCATCATCTTACTTGCTACCATTCTGTCGAAAGTCTACCGCTTTACAGAAACTGAATGATGCGGCCTTTTTTTATCCTCGGTTTTCATGAATAAGGGAAACTACGGGACACCGCTCGCCTTTTTTCTCTTCGGATCAGCAGGACTTGTAGTCGCCATTATCCTCATGGTCATTCAACAATTATTGATGAGCACGTTGGGAGTATTCTATGCACCAAAAGGGAGTGCCCAACAGAACGGAGTAAAAGCAGCACTGCAAGCAGTGAAAAGAATGTCTATGGTGTATGGGGCAATGGGCGGCATCGCATTTCAATTGCTTCATGTGTCAATCATCGAATCATTCATGCAAGCGATCGATTCATAGCAGACGCCGATCCCATTCACTATGCTTACTCTTGGCATGCAATTAACCAATATCGCGGTCAAGGCCATTGATTGGAGGAAGCTCTATACATCGCTATCACTGAAATTGATCGCCTCCCCAATGATTGCAGCTCTACTGGTTCTGCCTATGCCTTTGGATAACATGACAAAGCAAATCATGATCATTATGGCGGCGACACCTACAGCTGCGAACACTACGATGTATGCGATCCAGTTCCAGACAGAGCCACAGAATGTTTCAAGTACAACGCTCATTTCTACAATTATGAGCATTATCAGGCTACCCTTTGTTATATATTTAGCGATGTAGTCCCAGATTGATTTACTGATCTCGTATCTAACAATGGAGGGGGATCAGTAAATTAAAGTTGAATTTGGATAGATTGTCGTTTTTCCTATTGATATAATGTTTAAAGATATGGTATATTCTTTTTCGGCTTACAAAAAGATTAAGATGAGTAAGTTGAAAAAAGTTTTCATTTTTAGTTATTTAGAAGTTGACTTCTGCGAAATTAATTGTTATAGTTATACATGTCCTTAAGCCGGATGTTTTATTAATAAGGCCCATTGGTCAAGCGGTTAAGACACCGCCCTTTCACGGCGGTAACACGGGTTCGAATCCCGTATGGGTCACCAATATGGAGGATTAGCTCAGCTGGGAGAGCATCTGCCTTACAAGCAGAGGGTCGGCGGTTCGATCCCGTCATCCTCCACCAAGTTTTTTTACGCAAGTAAAATAAATTACAGAAAATTGCGTCAGCAAAATATCTTTCCTTAAGCTGCTGGATGAAGTGAATTTTAATTAAGTTGGCTTCATTTAAACGCAAAGTAATGAAATGTGCCGGTGTAGCTCAACTGGTAGAGCAACTGACTTGTAATCAGTAGGTTGGGGGTTCAAGTCCTCTTGCCGGCACCATTCGGTTTCTTATTTATTTAAATGAGCCATTAGCTCAGTTGGTAGAGCATCTGACTTTTAATCAGAGGGTCGAAGGTTCGAGTCCTTCATGGCTCACCAAAGATTTTCGTGAATGCGAAATATCTAATATTCATTTCATGCGGGTGTGGCGGAATTGGCAGACGCACCAGACTTAGGATCTGGCGCCGCAAGGCGTGGGGGTTCAAGTCCCTTCACCCGCACCATTTATTTCGCGGAAGTAGTTCAGTGGTAGAACACCACCTTGCCAAGGTGGGGGTCGCGGGTTCGAATCCCGTCTTCCGCTCCAAAGATTGCCGGGGTGGCGGAACTGGCAGACGCACAGGACTTAAAATCCTGCGGTAGGTGACTACCGTACCGGTTCGATTCCGGTCCTCGGCACCAAGATTTTTTGCGGAAGCAAAATAATCTTCATTGGTTTGCGCTAGCAAAATATCTTTCCTTAATTTGCGACAGTCGGTAAGGGAAAAACAT
>NZ_JCAXEQ010000007.1:0-147077 GCF_059758515.1 Rossellomorea sp. GQ25
CTTATGACCTCGAGCCTCTAGCCGCCGGAGCTGGATGATAAGAAAAGCGGAGCCGACTGGTTAGGCCTGACAAGCACTTTGGAAAAATGGCAAAAGGCGTACTTTGCCTTATGCCATTTTTCCAAAGTGACCTTGAGGGACTAGGAGGCGCAGCTAGACATCTCTAAAGCGGAGGCGGCTTGCATAGAGGCGACTAGACGAACATGCCCTTCATACAAAAAAAAGACCGGAAACGGATTCCTTTCCCGCTTCCAGTCTATCTGTGATAACCTAATTTTCGAACGTTTTCTTATTCGGACTGATAGGAGTCTCAATGGGTTCGTTGAACATGAATCCATTCCAGCTTTCCTGTTTAATGTTTTCGAATTGAACTCTTTCGTACCCGGAGCTTTTGCTTGTCAGTAATATGCCTTCAATCATTTCCATGGCTGTTTCATTGTCTAATGATTCTATGTCCAGTTCATTTAAGAAATTGATGGTTAGATCTCCTTCTGATTCTGTCACACTGATATTGATATTTTTAGGAATCACACTTTGGAAAAGGCTTGTTTCTGAGTGTTTCATTGCCTGGATGGACTCTTTGACATTTCCTCTATTTATATTATCCGGTACGAGGAAGCGTTCCCTTCCATTTGGCGAGTATAGGTAATAGGCCGTATGAACAGCTTCATTTAGATCGATTTTTGAGAATTCCCCGGTGGAGCTGAATTCCGGAACTGAGCCGTCTTGTTCTTGAAGAACCACTTCATTTAACCCCTTATGTTGAAATGAGTATAATAGAGAATGGTAAAACGCGTATTCCACTGCACTACCGCCGCTATATGAATGCTCAGAATCCAAAGTGAAAATGACTTTGTTTTCACCCGAGGTAAATTTCCCTTTTAACGGGAGAAAGTCTTCCATCCCCCACTCGCCTTCAGGTAACTCACCTGCAATCTCTTCATGACGGGTCAACCAGTCTTCTTCCCCTTCTGCCGGGCGGTCGATAATTGAAATAGGAACAGGTACCGCTTCCGGTGAAACGAGTCCATAAGAATAGTAGTCCTGCCCTTCTAAGTCTTCTGCATATAAAGATAATCTTTCTGCCGTAGTTGGTTGAAGGTCTTTTTCAGTCTCAGCCATACTAAGCTCGTTATTATCCTTTTCGGCTGTCATTTGATCTTTATCGGAGTCTGGTATCATTGCTGATTTATCATTTGATTTCCCCAAGGAATCTTGTGCTGAATTCGTTGCTGATTCCTCTCCTAATGATTCCGTTGATTTCATTTCTGATTTTTCCATACTATTTTCATTGAATTGATTTAATACGGTTGGAGCAAGCATGACCATGATGAAAATGGCTGCCAACGCTGCGACTGTTGGAATAAAACGGTTAAAAGCAAAGAAAGTCTTTTTGTTCTGACGTTCCATTTTCGCATATATTGATTGAGGAGTTCGATCATCTTTGATTTGAGGAAGCTTTTTAACGAGGTCCTCTATATCACGATCTTTCCATTCTGACTGCTTCAATGTCACTTTCCTCCTTTGTTAGCCGTTGATTCATTTCAATTCTTAACCACTTTATGGCTCTATGCTGAGTCGTTTTCACTTTACTTTCAGACCAGCCCAGGACTTCTGATGTTTCAATAATTGAAAGCTCTTGTAAGTAACGCATAATAATGACCATCCGATAATCCGTCGAACAGTTTTTCAAACATTCGTACAATACCTGAATTTCTTCCTTCGCAACAGTAATTTCTTCCGGGAGTGCTCCATCGTCTGTCACATCATTCCGGCTCCAATCGAATTTATCCAATATCCGATTTTTCCAGTTCTTCTGTTTTCTAAAATGATCTATGGCTACATTTTTTGCAATCGAAAAAAGCCAGGTTCTTTCAGAGCTGTTCCCTTCAAAACGCTCATGCGATTTAAGCACTCTGATATATACTTCCTGCACCAGATCTTCAGCCTGCTGCTTATTCTGTACCATGTATATGAGGAATTGAAAGACGTCCTGATGATAAGTAGAGTATAATTTCTCAAAAACGGAGTCCACTTGCTTCCCTCCCCGTCAATTTATTAGTCGTTTTTTATGTAAAAACGTTACACACTATCAATATAGTATTCTTTTGGTAAAAAGGAAAGACTTATATTTAATATAGGTTTTACCTCAAATAAAAAGTCAACAAGGTACTTATCCCCTGTTGACTTCTCATATTTCCCTTTATTCTCATCATTTTTTCAACATCGTTTTCTACTAGCAGCGATAAAATAAAGAATGTTTCCCATGTAACAAGAAAAATCGTCAAGTTTCTATGGATATCATCGATTCTTGGTTATATGGGAAGAAAGAAGGTGAAGGTTGTCCCTTGATTGACTTTACTTTGAACTTGGATATGACCTTTATGGGACTCAATGATGTTCTTTGCGATCGCGAGCCCCAGACCAGTACCGGACTTCCCTCTTGTTCGGGCTTTATCCGCTTTATAGAAGCGCTCGAATACGAAAGGAAGATCTTCTTCAGGAATCCCGGAACCCGTGTCTTTTACGTGGAATAAATAACCGCCCTTGCTTTCCGTCAAGGATACGGTTACTTCTCCACCTTTAGGAGTATGTCTCAAAGCATTATCAATAAGATTGGTTAATACTTGTTCGATTCGGTCCGGATCCATGTGAATCTCATTTTTGATACCTACATCACTTTCGAAGTAAACGGAGACCTTTTTTTCTTTGGCCAGCCCAATAAATTTATTCGTCACTCTTTCGGTGAAGGGCATGACACCAATGACGTCTTTATTAAGAGTAATATGCCCTGCTTCCATACGGGCCAAATCCAGAAGGTCATTGACCAGACGCCCCATTCGCAATGACTCATCATAAATAATACGGGCTATTTCTTTCTTTTCTTCTTCTGTTTCAGCAATATCATCAACAATCGCTTCGCTATATCCTTGAAGCATAGAGATTGGGGTACGGAGTTCATGAGAGACATTGGCGATAAAGTCTTTCCGAAGCTTATCCAATCTTCTCTCTTCTGTCATATCACGGACGACCGCCACGGCTCCCCTGATGTTGTTGTTATTGTAGAGAGGACTGATAATCACCACATACGAACGACCCTGCAGACTCAATTCACCTGTCTGCTCCATTTCTGTCACGACCACGCTCTGCAATAATTCTTTTACAGTAGTAGGGATGGCTTCCTCACTGTTTTCACTTTGCTCATAATACCAATGTTGCAGGAATCGATCGGCAGGTGGATTGGTGATCAAGATCGTGCCGTCTCGATTAAAGGTGATGACTCCATCAGCCATACTGCTCAAAATAGAGGAGAGCTGCTCTTTCTCCTGGCTCAATGCGTTAATGTGAAACTTTAGCTGCCTGCCCATTTGGTTAAATCCTGTTGCAAGTTCACCGATTTCATCCTTCGTCAAAATCGGAACCTTTGTATCAAACTTACCCTTTGCTACCTCAAAGGCTGCTTCCCGCATTTTCCTCAGTGGTGCAGTGATACGGGTGGAAAGGAAGAAAGCAAAGATGGTTGTTAAAATAATGGCAATCCCGGCAGCAAGCAAGATCAGTTTCGTTGTTTGACGGGTTGTATCTTTAATAACACCAAGAGACTGATAGAGATATACCGCTCCATCTTCTGCATCAATATGAAGAGGAGTCCCTACAATAATGACATTTTCATATCGGTTCGACGACATTTCCGAGGATAATTCAATCTCTTTCTTGATGGTGATTTCTTTTGTTTTTACCGATTGAAGTTGTTTATCATCTGAAATATACTCATGAATATTCTTTTGAAACGCTGTAGAATCCTGGGAATAAAGTGATTCATTTTGATCTAATGAAATAATGATATTGACTGGATCATCGATGATTTCTTTTCCCAGTTCCATCCCCAGCTCCAAGTCTTTATGATTCTCAATGACTCTCGCCACTTTTTCAGCAGTATGAGTTAGTTCTTTTTCAACCACATCGACGTGATAGTTTTGAAAGAATTCCAGTAAAAGAATCGTAAGGATAAATAACACAAAGGAAACTAAGAGCAGAATCGTTAGCCACAGCTTCCCTACAACACTACGCCACAGCCTCATTCATTCGTTACCTCGAACTTGTAACCTACTCCCCAAACGGTAACAATCATTTTTGCAGCCATCTCGGATACTTTATTCAGTTTTTCTCTTAATCGTTTCACATGCGTATCGACCGTACGCAGGTCCCCGAAGAATTCATAATGCCACACTTCCTTAAGTAGGTGCTCACGGTCAAACACTTTGTCAGGGGCTTTTGCAAGGAAATACAGCAACTCGTATTCTTTTGGTGTTAAGTTCACATCTTTACCGTCAGCGGTTACCCGATGGGCATCATTATCGATCGTAAGATGAGGATAGACAATCAGGTCCTTCGCCTTCGCATCGGTTTGAATGAAGCTCGTCTTTGAAGAACGTCTTAATAACGCTTTCACTCTCAGTACCACTTCGCGAGGGGAAAAAGGTTTCACTATGTAATCATCGGTTCCCACTTCAAACCCTTGTACTCTGTTCACTTCTTCTCCTTTAGCAGTAAGCATGATCACGGGCGTCGCTTTCTTTTCACGAAGGTACTTACATACTTCGATCCCATCCATCCCAGGCATCATGATATCCAGTAAGATACAGTCGTAATTATTCTCCAGAGCCAGCGCTAATGCTTCTTCTCCATTTTCGGCTTCATCAATTTCATAGTTTTCTCTTTCAAGATACATTTTTAAAAGTCTACGAATCCGGTCTTCATCATCTACAACTAAAATTCGAATATTTCCCTCCATGGGTATATCCCCCTTTTGTCTAATTAAACCATATTATCCTATATTTTATATGAAAAAAGAAGCTGACTCAAAGAGAATATCACTCTCGTTATAGTCAGCTCCCTCCCATTCGTTATATCGACTGTTTAAGCGTATGAATGTAATCCTGCGATAATAAGGTTCACAGCCACCAGGTTGAATAGAATAATGGCAACCCCGATGACGGCTAACCATGCAGACTTCTCACCATGCCATCCTTTGGAGAGGCGTAGATGAAGAAATGCTGCATAGAATAAGAATGTAATTAACGCCCATACTTCTTTAGGATCCCATCCCCAGAAGCGAGTCCAGGCAATTTGAGCCCAGATCATGGCGAAGATGAGCCCACCCAGTGTAAAGACTGGAAAGCCGATTAATACTGAGCGGTAACCGATTTCGTCCATCAGGTCCAGATTCACATTTTTCACCAATGGCTGTAATTTAGCAGCTATTCGCTTTCTGAAGATTAAGCGTAATAGAAGATAAATTCCAGTTCCAATCAGAAACGACCAAATAACTGTATTTAGTTTCTTAGCGTTAATAATGGCTGGCATTTCTACCAGTGGCTTCATTACATTGTCGGTTAATAATTGGCCTTCATTGGGTCCGACAAGGGCAGGGAGTGTATATTCAGAAATCGCTTCGGCCCCTTCTTGATTGACATATTGAAAATTCGCTTCGTAATTCCCCAGGGTAAAAGCAGTTGATGCAACCACAAACCCTAATACGACAACTAAAGAATACATGACGGTTTCAAGCCAAAACGATTGCTTGCTTCCTTTTGTATGTTGCACTGATTTCAATAAGTAGATTAACCCTGCCACAAAACTGATGGATAAAATGGCTTCCCCGGCTGAAACAGTTGTGACGTGGATTTTCAACCAATCACTTTGAAGAGCAGGGATCAATGGACTAATGTCTTTAGGGAACATACTGGCATAGGCGATCACCAAAAGTGCAAATGGTAATGCAATGACACCCAGAATCGTTGTCTTATACATAAAGTAAAGAATAATAAAGGCTCCAACAAGCATCATTCCGAAAAAGGTTGTAAATTCAAATAAATTACTTACAGGAGCATGTCCTGCTGCCCCCCATCTTAAAAAGAAGTAGCCTAATTGAGCGGCAAATCCGATAAGGGTTAAAACAATTCCAATTAATCCCCACTTTTGCTGATTCGTTTCAGTTGTATTTTTTTGGCGGATGCTTCCACCAAAAAACAACGTAGCAATCAAATACATTATGAAGGATACATAGAGTAAATTACTACTCCACTCTGCCATTGTTATCGTTGACATCTTCATTCCTCCTTGCTTCGTCTTTTTGTTGTTGATCATCAGGTTCCTGTATTCCAGTACCTTCCAAAACGAAGTTGATTTCATTTTTTAATCCATGCCAGTTTTTATTCGTATGACCGGCCACAATGACTCCATCTTCACTTCGCCTGATCCAGATTCTTCGGTGGTGCCAATAAGCACCTTGTACGACACCTATCATAAAGATGGCTCCACCAACGGCTAAGATCCAAAGAGTGAGATCCTTATGAACGGTTAAAGCAGATACATCTCTCGTCTCCACACCCGCAAATGACAATTTATATTCATTGTCACCAAGCGGTTCCAGATTTTGCTGGATTCCTACAAAGCTCACTTCGCCATCGGGTTTTTCAGGCGAGAACAATTTGAAAAGGAAGGCAGGATTATTCGGTAAAGGAGACTTGGTTTGTGGCTCTCCTTGTTCATTAAATCCAGAGAAATCAGGATAATAGCCCATTAATTCTACTTTATAACCTTCTTCAAATGCATAGGTATCTTGAGGATCAAATAGATCGACGGTAAATTTGCCGAAGCTGTCCCCTGACTCTTTATTATCAAATGTAAAGGACATTGATTTAAATTCGTCTAACTTGTAACTGGTTTGATATACAGCAAAATCCCCAAATTTAAGTGGGTGATTGACTTTAATGGAATCCTCTTTTTCCACTTCCCGGTCAGCCGTTTGTCCTGGAAGTTTATCTCCGGATTCTTTATACAGTACCACGTCAGACTGGAAATTCTTTGCGATGGTTCCATTCTTATCAATGGCTTCCCCAAATACTTCTTTGTCTTTATCTTTATCGTATGTCTCTAGCGTAAACCCTTTATTTTCTAAGTAATATTCTTGTTTCGTACCAGGAACGGCCCTTGTTTCACCTTCACGGATCCACACGGTTTCATCAACATACATTCCGGGAACGAATCGCAGCATGCCCCCGAAAAGGAAAATGATAAGACCGATATGATTGACATATGGACCCCATCTCGAGAAACGATTTTTCTCTGCAAGAATGTTTCCGTCTTCTTCTCGGATCTTGTATTTTTTTTGAGTTAATTTTCCCTTAATCTTACTTATAGAATCATTGACCTCTACCATTTCTGTTTTCCCATAGATTCGTTGACGCTTCAGAAAACCGGCATGTCTGGAAACACGTTGATTCTTGAGGGCACGATAGAGGGGAATCACCCGGTCCAGACTGCAGATCACGAGGGAAACTCCAATCGATGCGATTAACAGTAGATACCACCATGAACTATATAAATCATGGAACCCTAACGTATAATATAATTCTCCAAAAAAACCATATACATCTTCATAGTACTCATTTGCTGGCTGTCCATTCGGAATATACTGTACCTGAGGCAAAATCGTGCCGACTGCAGAGGCGATAAGTGTAATGACAATTAACCATACGCCAACCTTAACAGATGAAAAGAAATTCCAAATCTTGTCGACAATCGTTTTATTATACGTTTGGGAACGTCTTGCACTACCCTCATATCGCATGTCATGAAGCTTCTCGTTCTTCGCTTCATCCGTTAAAGCACGTCCACAGGATTCGCAGAGAACGGTACCATTCGGGTTTACATGACCGCATACACATTTGATCTCTTTCATGTTAAAACTCCTTATATCAAGTTAAACTGCTGAGCTAAGGCTTAATGCTCTCTAAATCTTCTATGATATCGTTTTCTGACATGGTTCCTGTAATGATTTTTTCAATCTCACCTTGAGGGTTAATGAGGAATGTCGTTGGTAACGGATCAATACCGTATGCGTTTTGAACTTCTTCTTCCTCGTCTACTACAATAGGGAACTCTAACCCGTGTTTCGATACGAATCGATTGATAAGGAAATCCGATTCCCCCACATTAACAGCCAATATCTGTACACCTTGATCTTTATATTTCGCATATTGATTATTCATATAAGGCATTTCTCTTTCACATGGTTTGCACCATGTTCCCCAGAAATTCAGGAATACCCCTTGTCCCTCATAGTCGGACAAACGATGTTTATTCCCTTCCATGTCCTCTAATACAAAGTCAGGCGCATGATCTCCCACCTTTAACTTCCCTCTATCATCCTTCGTAAAGTTTGCATACAGGGTATATGCAACCGCAGAAGTCAATACAATGAGAATAATTGTCCGGATGAGTAATCTGCGTTTTTTCTTATCCATGTACGTGTGCCTCCCATATTGAAATCGTTCTCAAAAAATGGAAATGTTTTTTCTCTCTTTACAGTAGCAAAGGGCCTGATTTCATAAGAATTCTCTTATGAGATCAGTCCCTGCCATAATGTAATGTTCCATTCCTTCATAATAAGCAGGGAAATATCCCTTGGATTTCAGGGTAAAATTCCTTTCTCATTATATCATTTATCACTTTATAGTTAGTGTAAATTATATGAAGGATATGTGACACTTTCCATGCTATTCATTATCGAATGCTTCCCGTTTCAGCAAGTGTTCTTAGCTGTTTCACTTCATGGGGAGTAAGTTCTCTTCCTTCACCTGCGTTCAACCCATGAAGAGTAAGGAATGCATATCTTTCTCGTTTCAGCTTTTGAACCGGATATCCAAGGGCTTCGAACATTCTTCGTACTTGGCGGTTTCTGCCCTCATGAATGGTAATTTCGACGATGGATTTCCCTTGTTTCTTATCAATGCTTAACACTTTCACTTTTGCTGGAGCCGTCATGCCGTCCTCCAGTTTAACCCCTTTTTCAAGTTCTCTGATTTTGAATTTAGGTGGAATCCCTTTTAATCTCGCTACATACGTTTTTTCAATTTCGTTACTTGGATGCATCAGGGAGTTAGCGAAATCCCCATCATTGGTTAGAAGAAGAATACCTGACGTCTCATAGTCCAGTCTTCCTACCGGATAGATTCTTTCTTGTATTTCAGGGAAGAAATCCGTTACGACTTGACGGTCTTTGTTGTCAGTCACAGCTGAAATGACCCCTCTTGGTTTATAGAGCATATAATATACTTTATTTTCTCTTTCAATCTGAATCCCTGTCACTTCAACTCTATCGGAATTGGAAACCTTGGTTCCTAACTCTTTCACTACTACACCATTGACCTTTACTTTACCTTCTATAATTAATTGCTCAGCTTTTCGTCTTGACGCTACGCCACTATGAGCAATAACCTTTTGTAATCGTTCCACGGTCTTTCACCTCATTTAATTTTCAATACATTTGTCTTCATGAATTATTACACAATCCAGGCAAAATAGAAAGGTATAAAGAAAAATCGACGGCTTTCAGTCGATTTCTTTATACCTTATTGTTTCCTTTATTAATAGATGCCAACCATTAAAACATGATCGTGACGATGAAGATGGCTGCGACGATTCCGACGATGTCGGCTAGTAATCCGACCTTCAGGGCGTCTCCCATTTTCCGGATCCCTACCGCCCCGAAGTAAACGGTCAATACGTAAAGGGTCGTATCGGTACTTCCCTGTAAGGTTGAAGCCAGTCTTCCGATAAAGGAATCTGGTCCGTGGGTTGCGACTATATCGCTCATCATCCCCAGTGCAGCTGTTCCTGAAATGGGTCTGATAATGGCAAGAGGCACAATCTCAGGCGGAATCCCGAGTGCAAGCAATCCCGGACGGATGAGGTTCACAAAGAACTCAAGTGCTCCCGATTCTCTAAAAATGGTAATGGCTACAAGCATCCCAATGAGAAAAGGAATGATTGACACGGCAATTTTAATGCCTTCTTTTCCCCCATCGACAAACACTTCATACGTAGGTACTTTTTTGAGGGTTCCATAGATTAAAATGAAGCCGATCATAATGGGGATCAACCATAATGAAATCGTGGATATCCATTGCATCTACTTCACCTCTCTACGAGTACGTCTATAATGAAAATAACGGTCTATCAGTATGGCTCCTATGGTCGAGAGCATGGTCGCAATTAAGGTTGGTCCTACAATTTCAGTCGGGGAAGCTGAATCATATTTCATCCGGATCGCAATGACCGTTGTTGGTATGATGGTAAGACTTGACGTATTGATCGCTAAGAAAGTAATCATCGATCTGCTGGCATAGTCTCTTCCTCCATTAAGATCCTTTAACTGCTCCATCGCTTTGATCCCGAGAGGTGTTGCTGCGTTTCCAAGGCCGAACATATTGGCCATCATATTCGATAATATATACCCCATTGCAGGATGATTATCAGGTACCTCCGGAAACAACCGGGTGACAAATGGCCTGAATAGCCTGGCCAGTTTATCCAACAATCCCGCTTCCTGGGCAATTCTCATGATTCCCAACCAAAACACCAATACACTGACCAACCCTATACAGAGGGTAACGGCTTCATTTGCAGAAGTGAAAATGGCTTCGTTTACTTCTTTCATCTTCCCATTGATAATGGCGAACACTAAACCAATGATGGTCATCCCAACCCAAATGAGATTAACCATGATCGCTGACCCCTATAAAGGACTCAAAGGAGTAGGCCCAGAATTTCCACCAGCTCTTTTCTTTTTCTGTTTCATCCGTTGTTTTATAGAAAATGGGAAGAGTGTCTACTTCTTCGTCTTCTAAATACACAACAGCCTTCCCTACTACGTCAGGTACATTTTTATTCTTTAACCATTCCTCTTTAGGCTTTAACATTTTGTACTCTACCTTCACATCATCCACTTCATCATTTTGAAGTGTTAGGACAGATTCCCGTTTAAGATAGGCATGATTCTTATATATTTCGTCATCCATTTTTTCAATCGTACCTTCTTCCAGGACGACCTTATAATCAAATTGCTTAAATCCGTATTCAAACATTCCAATATGATCATTCCAATCATCAGGTCCATTTAGTGTAACGGCAATCAGGTTCTCCCCATCCTTGGAAGCTGTGGACACAAGCGTTCTTTTGGCTCGTTTTGTATATCCCGTTTTCCCTCCCGTACTATGCTTATACAATTCTGTTAATAATCTATTTTTGTTCTTCCACTTACGGTCCCATTTTTCTTCAGGATTTGGTGCTGTATGCACTTTTGTTCCTGCAATCTCCTTGTATACTTCATTCTCCATTGAATATCTAGTCAGAACTGCCATATCGTAAGCAGTGGAATAGTGGTCTTCATGATCATCCAGACCATGGGGATTGGAGAAATGCGTATTTTTCATTCCTATTTTATTCGCCTTTTCGTTCATCATATAGGCAAACCCGTCAAGACTTCCTCCAACAGATTCTGCGATAGCGACTGCTGCATCATTCCCGGATCTCAGCATAAGCCCGTACACGAGATCTTCCAGCTTGATTTTCTCTCCCGCTTTTAGGTAAAGGGAGGAACCTTCCGTGCCAGCAGCATTCGAAGATACCGTTACTTCCTTATCCATCATTCCGGATTCAACCGCAAGAATCGCCGTCATGATTTTTGTGATGCTTGCAATCCGACTTTGACTGTGGGCATCCTTTTCAAAAAGAATCCGACCCGTCTCCTGATCCATTAAAATCGCCCGCTGTGAACTAACAGAAGGTGCGGCCTGAACTTCATTGGAAACTACTACAAATAGCAAAGTGAGGATAAGAATATAATATATGTAATATTTCACTCTCTTTTGATTCACACCCATCTACTCCTTTAATTCTAACGTGTTTGTACAAGTTTATGCAGGACAAGGGGTAATATGAATGAAAATCCGGAATTCACTCAGGTTCAATTTCTGTCATTTAACCCACGAAAAGACACAACAGAATATCTCTGCTGTGTCTTTTCGTCATTCTATTCTTTTTGGTCCGATTCGTCCTCAAATTCGATTAATCCTTCTAGGATAGATTATGTAAAGAAGACTCACAAAACTGGCAGGAGCTCATATCATATAGCTGAGTCCCTGCCTGTCCATTTATATTTGATTCTGCTCTACTCTTTCGATTCCATCGTTTCCTGAAATTTCTCAAAAAACAAGTCCGCTTCATCCTGCATGAATTCGTCCTCGATATTCTCAGGTAAGGGAGGAAGTTCTTCTATTCTCTTCAGTCCGAAGTAGTCCAGAAATTCTTTTGTCGTTCCAAATAGGTAGGCACGACCTGTTCCTTCTGCTCTTCCAACTTCTTTCACCAGTCCTTTTGACGTAAGGGTCTGAATGGGACGCTCGGTTTTGACACCTCTGATTTGTTCAATCTCCATCCTCGTGATCGGCTGCTTATAAGCGACAATCGCAAGTGTTTCAAGAGCTGCTTGTGATAAAAAGCTTACATTTGGTGATTCAACCAATTTCTTTAAGTAATCGGCGTTACTTTTTTTTGTCACCAATTGAAAGGTGTCCGCTATCTCAATCATATAAATCCCCCGATTGGGATCTTTTTCATAATCCGACTTTAACTCCTCGATCACAGCCATCGCTTCCTGATCACCGATTTCCAGAACAGAACAGACTTGCTTGAGTGAAAGACCTTCATCACCAGCTGCAAACAATAAGCTTTCAAGGATCCCTCTCCAATTACTACTATTCAACTAGACCTACCTCCTCTCCTGCTTCAACAAAGATTTCCGTGAAGTTTTTTTCTTGATTGACAATAATTTGTTTTCTCTTCATTAATTCCAGCACGGCAAGGAAAGTAACCACGAGGTGTTCTTTATTATCAGATGGGAAAAGACTTGTAAAGGATGTACGCTCTTTGATATTTCGCAGACTATAAAGAATATCACTCATTCTTTTCTCAATGGATATTTCCTGTCTGGTAATCCTGGTTTGCACGGGTCTTTGCAACTTCTTACGCCTCAATAGTTTATGAAAAGCTCCTAACATATCATATAAAGACACTTGAACCTCACTATTCTTTAAATTCACTTCTTCCGTAAATTCCGAGAGATCACTTGGAGGTTTCGTATACACTTGTCCCCGTTCTTCCTCACGGTGCTTCAGCTCATTGGCAGCTTCTTTAAACTTGCGATACTCAATCAACCTCTCTACTAATTCATCACGGGGATCTTCCTCTTCGAATTCAATTTCATCGTTTAAAAGGCCATCATCATGTTTAGGGAGAAGCATTTTACTTTTAATCGCTAATAATGTAGCCGCCATCACTAAGTACTCACTGGCAACATCAAGTTGCAAACTCTTCATCGTATGTACATATAACATATATTGCTCAGTAATTTGAGCCATAGGAATATCATATATATCAATTTCCAACGAATTAATCAGATGCAAAAGAAGATCTAACGGACCTTCAAAAGCGTCAATCTTCACATTGTATTCCACTTTATCACCAAATTTCTAATTACAGTCATTCCTGATCGCTACTTAATAGTATAGTAGATTGACCACTATTCTCCAATAGAAAGTTTTTGTATAAAGAGGATGGACCTGTCGTTTTGGCAAAGATGTAGAATATGCTACACTTTAAATACTCAAACGCTATTTAATAATAAAGGAGGGACTCACATGGTTTATCCTCAACCTTACTTAGAATTCTTAATGTATTTCCACGGAAATCGTGATTACTTCGAGTGCCATGAAGTGTTGGAAGAGCATTGGAAATATGTGGATCCTAAGAACCGTTCTTCCCATTGGGTAGGTTTAATCCAGGTTGCCGTGGGTTTATATCATTACAGAAGAGGTAATCTTTCAGGAGCAGCCCGGACATTTAAGAAAGCCGTCCAAAATATCGAACTGAATCAGGATGAACTTTCCCGACTAGGGATCCACCCTGGCAAACTTCAGGAAAAGCTCGTTGATATCACCCATGGAGTAAGAACCAATCAACCCTATAACAGCATCAATATCCCCCTGACGGATGCTTCTCTACAAAAGCAGGTCAAATCACTATGTGAGGACAAAGGGTACTCTTGGTGTTCTCCAAGTGATTTAAAGAATAACGAGCTCATTCATCGTCATTCCCTGCGTGACCGTTCAGAAGTGATTTTAGAGCGAAAAAATGCATTACAACGAAAAAAAAGAGGCTGACCACCTGCTGATGCGGTGGCCGTCCTCTTTATTGTTCCTCGTCTATTTCTTTCTCTTGATCGATTCCGTCACACTTCTCAAAGAATGAAGCGGTCTCTGAATTCGGCTTCACTTCATGCTCAGTATGCATGTCTCTAAGATGCTTCACCATTGATTTCCCAATTCCTTCGTGCCGATGGGATGGATTAACGGATATATGCTGAATTTCTAAAGTGCTATCTGTCTTGAATACTCCAATTAAACCTACTATGTCCTCTTCTTTCCATAAAAAGAGCTGCCAATTATCTTCAGTTTCGTATTGCTTCATCGTCTGTTGAAGCTTCTTCAAATCCTTTTCATTTGGCATGAAAGATAATAATCCCATTGCGATCTTTTCAAACGCCTTTTTATACCGAATTAACATATTTACCCCTCGTTATGTTTTATGCCTAATCTATTTATTTCCTATTATAGACAAAAACTAGAAATTTAAATGATATGAACGTTTATTTATCTTACTAAATTTACTTTTATTAATCAACTTTAACCAATCAGTTTCCCGCCAGGAACAGCCAGTAGATGACTCCCCATCCTATGCCGGATACTAATAAAAACAAGAACAATCCCCTATTGCTGATCTTCATATATGACTCCTTTGTCTACACTATATTCACCTATATACGTCACTGTTATTGTATAGTAAAATCAATATTTGTTAAAGTATGTAATTAAAAATACAAAAAAAGTAGTCTTTAAGTACGATATACTTAAAGACTATGTTTCCAGCTTATTTAAACGTTACATCAAGTGAAACTATATCCTCATATGTCTCTCTTTGAATAGCTAACCTTGCTTCTCCATTCTCGACAAATACGACAGCGGGACGGGGAATACGATTGTAGTTATTCGCCATGGAATATCCATATGCACCAGTACATAATACAGCAAGAGTGTCACCAGATTCTGATTGTGGAACGGGTAAATCCCAGATCAACATATCTCCGGATTCACAGCATTTACCAGCGATTGACACGGTTTCTTCAGGGGGGTGATCTGCTTTATTCGCAATCACCGCTTCATATTTTGCCTTGTAGAGAGCCGGTCTTATATTATCACTCATTCCCCCATCAATGGCTAAGTACTTTCGGATGTTGGGCACTTCTTTTCTTGACCCTAATGTATACAGGCTGGTCCCTGCATCACCTACAAGGGAACGGCCTGGCTCGATCCAAATTTCCGGCATTTCAAGGTTGTATCTCACCACTTCCTTTTTTACAGCCGTAATCATTTCCTTCACATATTGTGCAGGTGGAATCGGGTCATCATCCTTCGTATAGCGTATTCCAAATCCACCGCCTAAATTAATCACTCTCGGATCGTAATCATATTGAGATTTCCATTGTGCCACCTTCTCAATAATTTTTTTAGCAGCAAGAATGAAGCCTGTCGTCTCGAATATTTGGGAGCCAATATGGCAATGCAGGCCTAACAATTCAATCCCGTCATAGCTCATCGCCATTTTCATTGCATCCCGGGCTTGACCATTCCCCAAATCAAATCCGAATTTGGAATCCTCTTGTCCGGTTAAAATATAATCATGAGTATGGGCTTCTATCCCAGGCGTCACTCTTAACAAGACCTTCGTCACTTTTTCAGTGGACCGTGAGATGTCATTCACAAGGTGCAGCTCGTAGAAATTATCGACTACAATGCAACCTATGTTGTTTTCAATGGCCATCATCAGTTCTTCTTCAGATTTATTATTTCCATTAAAATGGATGCGTTCAGGAGGGAATCCTGCCTTTAAGGCAGTGTATAACTCCCCTCCTGAAACCACATCCAGTGATAATCCCTCTTCTTTCATTAATTGAAAGATCGCGATACATGAAAATGCCTTACTGGCATAGGCAACTTCTGCTTTCACTCCAAGGGAATCAAATGTTTCTTTAAAACCTCTTGCCCGTTCTCTAATGAGGGCAGTGTCATAAACATAAAGGGGTGTACCATATTTTTGGGCTAGTTCTAAGGTACTCACCCCTCCTATCGTTAGATGACCATTTTTTATTTCTGCTGATCCATGAAGATGCATGAAACGTCTCATTCCCCTCTTTAATGCTCTGCTAATTAAACGTAATTTACCACAGAATGAGAGTTGTTGCAATATTTCTAAGATTTCGCCGGCTGCTTATACTTATTTCTCGGCTGCACAATGCTAGGTCTGATTTTCGCTCCTGGCATTGAGCGGCGAATCAGGATTTGCATGAATGCTATAGGACTGAATGGCATTAACGGCCATAGATATGGGGTATTTAAAGATTTTATATTTGTAATGAATAAGATATAAAGTGTGGTACCCACCACCAGTCCCGGGATATGGAAGAAGGCTACTGCAATAAGAAGAAACAGTCTGGCCATCTTGTTCGCGGCACTCAATTCATAACTTGGTGTTGCGAACGTTCCTATGGAAGCAACGGCTACATAAAGGATGACTTCCGGTTGAAATAACCCTACATCAATGGCTATTTGTCCAATTAAGACTGCTGCTATCAACCCCATTGCAGTGGATAATGGGGTTGGGGTATGAATGGCGGCCACCCTGAACATTTCAACCCCGAAATCCGCTATGAACAACTGAACAATAACGGGAATATTCGTCTGTTCATTTGGTCCTACGAATTTAATCACCTCAGGTAAGAGAGAAGGATCCAACACAAAGAGATACCATAGCGGGAGTAAAAATAGCGATGCTAATATCCCAAGGAATCTAGTCCATCTGACAAAGGTCCCGACAGCCGGTGATTGTCTATATTCCTCCGCATGCTGAAGGTGATGGAAATAAGTCGTTGGTGTAATGATGACACTTGGCGAAGTATCTACAAAAATAAGAACATGTCCTTCTAATAAGTGAGTGGCTGCGACGTCTGCTCTTTCTGTGTAGCGAACGAGAGGATATGGATTATATCCTTGCTTCACAAGGAACTCTTCAACCGTTTTATCCGCCATCGTTAAACCGTCGATCTTTATACTTTTCAATTCTTTCTTGATGACTTCAATTAAGCTGGGATTTGCAACATCATTTATATAGGCAATGGAAATGTCGGTTTTAGATCGTTCTCCGATACGAAATATTTCAAACCTCAATCGTGGATCCCGAATTCTTCGTCTTGTTAAAGCGGTATTCACAATAATATTCTCTACATATCCATCACGGGAACCACGGACTACCTTTTCAGTATCAGGCTCTGAAGGCTGTCGCCCGGGATAACTACGAACATCCACAATGATTGCCTCTTCGTAGCCTTCGACAAAGACTGCTATTAATCCTGATAGCACTTCGTCAACTGCTTCTTCAATCGTTTTAACCGGCTCAACCGATTGATGAACAAGGCGATTATGTACAATCTCATATAATCGGCTCGTTGCACGCTCATGATCATTGATTTCAACGAGTTCCTCCACGATTTGAATAATATAGGAGGCATCAGTCAACCCGTTTATATAGTAGAAGTGCACTCCTTTTTTCAAAACCATGAGTTTACGTACACCTAAATCAAAGCTTTGGTTTAACCCTACATTATTCTTCATGTACTCTTCTATAACAGCTAAATCTTTTGATATCGGTGTTTCTTTCGTTTTCTCAGGCATGATATCCGCTCCTTTCCAAGATGATTTCAACAGCCTTTTTCGTAATGGGTGAACCTTGTGAATAGTGATCCCTTTTGGCCATTTTGCCTATGTCACCAATTCCGACAATAACGGGAACATCCAGCTCATCAAGGCAATAAACAGTATCACCAGTTAATCTTCCCAAATCCATTTCAGGAACACCAAATTTATCCACCCCATATGGAGTTAATTCACCAAATTTATCAATGCACACATCCACTCTTGTCCATTCAGCCTGCCTGGTTTTACTTGCTACCGCAATGATTCCGAGCACGTCTATGCCAGGGTGGTTCGCAACATGCTTTAGTGCCCTTTCGCCTGCACCTTCTCCAATAAATCCACTATCATCAAACATCACAAAGACGGGGTCATTCTTTGCTCTTCTGATCAATTTCACAATCTCTGGTCCTGATAATACAGAAGGATTCCCTTTAGAGCTTGAGATACATCGTCCTCCATACTCTTTTGCCACACACTCGATTGCCCGCTTGGCATATTCATCGCCATCTGTAACCAAGATCACTTTTCTTTTGTCGTCCATACGAACCCCTGCCTCTTGCTGTTTATTGATGAACCAAGTAGAGCCAATGAAAAAGTGAGCCGACAATTTTCCCAAACACAATCGCCATAATGAGAATGACGATTTGACCTTCAATCCCAATTCGCTTTGCGAGGATCGGGAACACGTTCAATACCTCTGTTAATGCAGCCGCCAACAGCCCGATGAACACTCCGCTCGCTAAACCGATGGGCATAAGAACGAACGGGGAAAAGTGCAGCGTATAATTATTTAAGCTGACAAATCCTCCAGCCAGTGCACCAATAATGACAGCCAGTTCAAAGTGGTGAATCATTTTCATTGTTTTTGTTAACTGAGTTAACCTTGGGATGATTCCTAATACAGTTAGAAAAGCTACAAACCCGGAACCGACTGCCAGTCCACCAGCAAAACCAATAAATACTGTAATCAATATGCTAATGGTCATCTAATTTTTTCTGACTTTCTTTATTTTCATGCATGATGACATACTGATCTAAATCCTGCTGGTAATTAAACATTTCAACTTCTAGTGGACTGGGTTCTTCATTAAGTCTCTTTCGAAACACATGGTTGAAAAATAAGATCATCCCAAGGCCTAAACCGAATGAATAGGGAACTTGAAACAGTAATGGATGAGGATCCTCATCCCCAGTTACAAAATGATACAGCCTTTGATGAACTTCCCTCATACTTACATCTTCATGAAAATTCATAATTGCTAGGGCTGCACCGATGAATAATAGTAACCAAACGCCAATGAAGAGCGGAAGAGAGATTTTCTTTTTTTCATAGATCACTTCAATAATACTTTGTGTGGGTCCAATCGTTTGAATATCAAGATCCGAGAAGTTCTTGCATATTTCTCTTATCACCCTCATCACATCGACCACAATGATATTCTTATCAGATGCTGTCACTTGATGGATCGGGATTTGCCTTAATTCTTCTAGAATATTTTCAGGTGCTATGATTTGAGCAAGCTGTCCAAGCTTGACTGTACTCTCTTCTCTTACCTGCACTCGATGACGTAAGCGTATATACAAAATACCTTCCATGCAGTTCACTTCCTGAAAACATGATTTTCCCTTCGTACCAATAGTATGGATTAACGGAAATAATTTATGTAATGGCTGCGTGTGGCCGGTTGAGATGTATGGATGAGGAAGTAGAAAAAGTATAGATTTTGAAGGTTCTTGAGCTTTTGTAAATGGCAACAATTTCAAAGGGCGAATGTGGGGGCAATAGATAATCAACTGTTGTATTCATTTCATAAATTAAAAATAACCTTGTCGTTTCAACATGATTCTTTGAAACAACAAGGTTATTTTCCCTAAGATTCTGTATGCATGTGATCTTTCATTGTTTGTAATATCTTCTTCTCCAGTCTCGATACCTGGACCTGGGATATCCCCAGTCGATCTGCTACTTCCGATTGGGTTTGGTCTTTGTAATACCTTAAATACACAATCAGCCGTTCCCGATCATCCAGTTCCCTAATGGCTTCTTTTAAAGCAATTTTGTCAAACCATTTATTATCGCTATTATCCGCAATCTGATCCAAAAGGGTAATGGGATCTCCATCATTTTCATAAACGGTTTCATGAATGGAAGAAGGGGCTCTGCTTGCTTCCTGAGCCATGATCACCTCTTCAACCGAATACTCCAGATGTTCGGCAAGCTCACTAACCGTCGGAACCCTCCCAAATTTCTTGGAAAGTTCATCCTTGGCTTTACGAATCTTGTTTCCCATTTCCTTCAGCGAACGACTTACCTTTACTGTTCCGTCATCCCTGATGAACCGCTGGATTTCACCAATGATCATCGGAACTGCATATGTTGAAAACTTGACGTCGTAGCTTAAATCAAACTTATCGACTGATTTCAGCAACCCGATACTGCCTATCTGAAAGAGATCATCAGGCTCATATCCCCGATTGAGGAAGCGCTGGACGACGGACCATACTAAACGCATGTTCTTCTGGACGATCAAGTCCCGGGCACTTTGGTCACCGTCCTGGCTCTGCTTTATGAGCTCTTTCACCTCATGATCCTTCAGAAAGGTCTGTTCCTTTTCTTTTTTAACTTCGACATCCATGGGCACGACTCCTTAATTGCATAGCGCTTTACTATTGGTCAAGTGCTTTTTTAGTCTTACCGTGGTGCCTGTACCTGGGTGTGATGACACTTCTATTTCATCCATGAAATTCTCCATGATGGTAAAGCCCATTCCAGAACGTTCCAGCTCAGGCTTGGACGTGAACAATGGTTGACGGGCTTCCTCTACATCACCAATCCCGACTCCTTCATCACGGATGGTCATATCAATGTACCCATCCTCTTCCATAATGACAGAAATATAGACGGTACCATTCGGTCTGTTATCATATCCGTGAATGATGGCATTTGTAACGGCTTCAGATACGACTGTCTTGATTTCAGTCAACTCATCCATCGTCGGATCCAGCTGTGCAATAAATGAAGCAACGGTAACTCTGGCAAAGGACTCATTTTGGCTTAAAGAACTGAATTGAATGTTCATTTCGTTTCTCATGTCAGGCGACCCCCAATCTTTGTAATGCGTTTTCTTCAGACGGCTCAAGACGGATAATCTTAAACAACCCGGACATTTCAAATAATCGGTTTACAGAAGGGGAGATCGCACACACAACCATTTCTCCATGCTTTTGTTTAATCTGCTTGTATCGACCCAAAATCACACCTAAGCCTGAACTATCCATAAAGCTCAGTTCCTCTAAATTCAAAATGATATGCTTCACATTCTCACTTTCAATCAGATTCGAAGCTTTTTCCCTAAGCTCATCAGCAGTATGATGATCCAGCTCACCACTTAAACGAATACACAAAACATCTTTTTTGACTTCTAAGTTAATAGCAAGACTCACTATCAGAAAGCCTCCTTCTCTGTCGTATAGTGAGTCATTTCGCTATTCTTTTAGTAAATTCCTTCTCCATGACAAAACTAGAAGGAATTCGTCATAATTAGAGGTAATTTTCATCAGGAATCGTAAAGACGGTTTTACTTTCCAACTTTCGTGAATAGTCCAAAGGATTTTTTGTACAGCTCCCACCAGCTTGCGTCATTTACATTTTTCTTTGCGACGAGAGTGCTTTCCAACACTTTTTCTCCTTTGTTCATGATGACAAGGGTCCCGACTTTATCTCCTTTTTTGATAGGAGCCTTCAGGTCTTTAGAGAGTGTAATCTTCTGTTCTACTTTATCCAGTTTTTCACCTTTTTGTGTTAATAGGGAGATAGGCTCTTCCGTCACTGCCTCCACTCTGTTTTGTTTCCCTTTCGATACTTTCACCTGAGCCAGGGAGTCTCCTTTTTTGAAGAGAGGTTTGGTTGAATACTGATTGAAGGCAAAATCCAGCATTTTACTTACCTCGTTATTTCGCTCTTTAGGTGTCGGTGCTCCGAACACGACAGCAATGACTCGCATATTATCTTTCTTCGCCGTTGCCGTTAAGCAGTATTTCGCTTCATTGGTGAATCCAGTTTTCAGTCCATCTACTCCGTCATAGAAACGAACCAATTTGTTTGTATTTACCAACCAGAATTTTTTTTCCGTATCTTCACGTAAGTACGATTCATAGCTACCTGTAAACTTGGTGATTCCTTCATATTTTAGAAGTTCCTTGGCCATCATGGACATGTCATGTGCCGAACTATAATGATCTTTGGACGGTAAGCCTGTCGGGTTTTTGAACTGAGTGTCTTTTAACCCTAGCTCTTCTACCTTTTGGTTCATTTTTTCAACAAAAGCTTCTTCACTTCCTGATATATGCTCCGCCATGGCTACTGATGCATCATTGGCCGAACCAATTGCAATCCCCTTAAGCATTTCTTCAACCGTCATGCTTTCACCGGGCTCCAGGAAGATTTGTGATCCACCCATCGATGCGGCATATTCACTCGTACGAACCTTGTCTTCCCACTTGATTTGACCTTCTTCAAGGGCTTCCATGATCAACATCATTGTCATAATCTTAGTCATGGATGCTGGTGCAAGCTTTTCATGGCTATTCTTCTCATATAATACCGTTCCAGTATCCCGCTCAATCAAAACAGCTGATTTCGCTACTTCAGCTAATTCCGATTTCTTCTCCTGGGCAAACCCCATTGAAGGAAACAAAAAAGCTGCTAAAACAAATGTAACCACTATATACGCAAAACGTTTCATCCAACTGTCCTCCAATCAAATCTCGTTTTAAATCAATACTCATAGACCCATTTTTTCCAACTGCATCATTTTTATACAAACATTGGTAAAAAAGTAGAGGTGTCGAAACTAAAACGTATTAAATAAGAGTAAGGAACGAGTTATAAATTGGAAGAGCTTTTAGCTGACAAGGTTTTCAGGCGAATAGCTTTTGATGGTTGTGAGGGGAAAATCATCTTAAAATAGTGTGTTTTTTAATAAAAGAAGGTAATCGGGGATGTTTTATTTGAAAGGAATACATTGCTTGAGAATTATGGATTCCATTCCAAAGCAACCTTCCTCCCATCAAAAAAAGCCTCCACCAAAGAGAAACTCCTCTTTGGCAAAGGCCCCACAACAAAACAAATGATCAACCTGTGATTTCAGTATGAATCAACGTAGGTGCTTTCACATGTTCAGGTGTTACTTTAATACTTTCGTATAATTTCTCTTTTACATTGTCGATATTCTCATCATTGCTATAGATCGTCACAAGAGAGTCTCCCGCTTTGACAGAATCACCGATCTTCTTGCGTAACTCAAGACCAACCGCTAAATCGATAACAGAATCTTTCGTTGCACGGCCTGCTCCTAACCACATAGCAGCCGTTCCTACTGCATCGGCCACAATTTCTGATACATAGCCATCTTCTTTCGCTTCAAGCTCAACCTTATATTGCGCCTGTGGAAGTTTTGATGGATCATCCACAACGGATGGATCCCCACCTTGTGATTCTAGGAATACTTTGAAATTCTCAAGAGCCGATCCATCTTCAATCGCTTTCTGTAATAGCTCTCTCGCTTCTTCCAATGTAGTTGCTTTTTCAGCCAGATAGACCATATGACTTCCAAGAGTTAAGCATAATTCTGTTAAGTCTTCTGGACCTTCACCTTTTAATGTATCGATTGCTTCTTTCACTTCAAGTGCGTTTCCGATCGCGAAGCCCAGTGGCTGACTCATATCCGAAATGACCGCCATTGTTTTTCTGCCGACGTTGTTTCCGATGTTCACCATTGCTTTTGCAAGGTCTTTTGAATCGTCCAGTGTTTTCATGAAAGCTCCGGCACCCGTTTTCACATCAAGTACGATAGCATCCGCACCAGCGGCTATTTTTTTACTCATGATGGAACTTGCGATCAAAGGAATGCTATTGACCGTTGCCGTCACATCACGTAGTGAATATAGCTTTTTATCAGCCGGTGTTAAATTACCACTTTGACCGATAACGGCTAACTTATTCTTGTTCACCAATCGGATAAATTCATCGTTTTCAATTTCCACATGGAAGCCTTCGACGGATTCAAGCTTATCGATGGTTCCCCCAGTGTGTCCAAGTCCTCGTCCACTCATCTTCGCTACTGGTACTCCAACGGAAGCAACCAGTGGTCCCAGAACAAGGGTCGTTGTATCACCAACACCGCCTGTAGAGTGCTTGTCTACTTTAATTCCTTCAATTGCAGACAGATCGATTTGATCTCCTGATTCGACCATTGCCATTGTAAGGTCTGCTCTTTCTCTATCGCTCATGTCTTTAAAGAAGATGGCCATTGTCAGGGCACTTACCTGATAATCAGGGATGCTTCCATCTGTATAACCTTCAACGATAAATTTTATTTCTTCTGTAGAGAGTTCTTTACCTTCACGCTTCTTCTCTATTAAGTCAACCATTCTCATTGTATGCACCCGCTCTTCTAGTATTGTCAAAGGGAAGTCCTTTAGTTTTTAATTTGAATCGTACAACTCTTAGATTGATTTCACGATTTCTTTCACATATGCCAGAAAGTTTGCACGAACCATTTCGGTTGTTTCAATCACTTCATCATGGGAAAGAGGTTGGTCAAGGATACCTGCCGCCATATTTGAAATGCATGAGATTCCAAGCACTTTCATTCCCCCGTGGCGGGCTACGATTACTTCAGGTACAGTCGACATTCCTACTGCATCTCCTCCAAGTGTACGGGCAAGTCGAACTTCAGCTGGAGTTTCGTATGTAGGACCTGTATTCCCCACATATACGCCTTCTTGCACTTCAATTGAAAGCTTCTCTGCGATTTCTTTCGCTATTTGACGCAGTTCTTTACAATATGCTTCTGACATATCCGGGAATCTTGGTCCTAAACGGGAATCGTTTGCCCCAATTAATGGATTGCCACCCATATTATTAATATGATCTGTGATCAGCATCAAGTCTCCAGCCTTAAAGCTTTCATTCACTCCACCGGCTGCATTTGTCACGATTAACACTTCGACGCCTAGTTCTTTCATAACACGGACTGGGAATGTAACTTTATCGAATCCATACCCTTCGTAGTAATGAAAGCGCCCTTGCATGGCGACTACTTCCTGACCCGCCAATTGACCGAACACAAGCTGCCCGGCGTGTCCTGCCACTGTCGAAACAGGAAAGTCAGGGATTTCTTTATAAGGTATTTTAACTGAATTTTGGATTTCATCAGCTAACACACCCAACCCTGAACCTAGGATGAGTCCGATCTTCGGTTGGCCTGTGTATTGATTTTTTAAATGGTTTGCTGCATTTTGGATGTTTTCGTAATTCATGTTCATTGCTCCTTTTTTATCATTCATCGTAAAGAGGAGAAAATGGGCCGATGTTCCCGCACCTTGACCCCTCTCCCTTTCTATATTTATTACCGGGAATACCTATTTCAATTGTGATAAGAAGCTTCGACCAAACTTCGGCATGGTCACATTAAAGTTGTCTGCCACGGTAGCGCCGATATCTGCGAATGTTTCAGAGATAGGCAGCTCTTTCCCTCCGTCAAAGCGTTTTGAATAAACGAGAAGTGGAACATATTCTCTTGTATGGTCTGTTCCTGGAGCGGTCGGATCGTTCCCGTGATCGGCTGTAATGATAAGAAGATCATCTTCCGTTATTTTCTCGAACACTTCTGGCAGCCGTGCATCAAATTCTTCTAACGCCTTTCCGTATCCTTCTGGATCGCGACGATGTCCGAATAAAGCATCGAAATCGACAAGATTCAGGAAGCTTAAGCCTGTGAAGTCTTGATCGAATGATTCAATGAGTCCGTCCATTCCGTGCATATTATGCTTCGTACGAATCGATTCAGTCACTCCTTCGCCATTAAAAATATCTGAAATTTTACCAATGGCGATCACGTCAAACCCGGAATCCTTCAGTTCATTCATTACGGTACGGTTAAAAGGTTTTAACGCATAGTCGTGACGATTGGATGTGCGTTTGAACTCGCCTGGTTCGCCAACGAATGGACGAGCAATCACGCGACCTACGAGGTATTCCTCTTCTTTCGTGATTTCACGGGCGATTTCACAAATTTTGTACTGCTCTTCAATAGGAATGATGTCTTCATGAGCGGCAATTTGAAGGACAGGATCTGCAGAAGTATAAACAATAAGAGCTCCTGTTTCCATATGTTCTTTTCCTAACTCTTCAATAATCTCAGTTCCGCTTGCAGGCTTATTTCCAATGATCGTTCTGCCTGTCTCAGCTTCAAGTTTCTGAATTAATTTTTCAGGGAAACCGTCTGGATACGTTTTGAACGGTTTATCAATATTAAGACCCATTATTTCCCAATGACCAGTCATCGTGTCTTTCCCAACAGATGCTTCCTGCATTTTCGTGAAGTATGCTAACGGCTTGTCAGCTTTTTCAATTCCCTTCACTTCTTTAATATTGGAAAGTCCAAGCTTTCCAATGTTGGGCATGTTCAGCCCATTCATATGTTCAGCAATGTGACCAATCGTATCCGTTCCTTTATCGTTGAATAGTTCAGCATCCGGTGCCTCACCTATGCCCACTGAGTCCATGACGATCAGATGAACTCTTTTGTATGTATAGTTACTCATTTGAAATAAACCTCCTATATGTAGTTCCTTATTTAAAAAAGCGGTTACATTTTTAATCTTTAATCGTATTTTACCCTTAACTGCATTATAGCAATCGACAGGATTTAACGTCAGAAGTCTGACATCTACATTCTACTTTTTCCTTTCAAAAAAAACAAGAGAGATCCCTTAAAGAATACTATTTTCTTTAAGACATCTCTCTTCATCTTTTAAGCCCGCGGATGAAATTGTGAGTATACATCCTTTAAGCGTGTTTTCGTTACATGTGTATAGATTTGTGTGGTGGAAATGTCTGCATGACCGAGCATTTCCTGTACTGCCCTTAGGTCTGCCCCATTCTCCAATAAATGGGTTGCGAATGAGTGCCTAAGTGTATGAGGAGTCAGATCCTTTTCAATATTGGCTTTTTTTGCAAGAGCTTTTAAGTTCTTCCAGAAACCTTGTCTTGTCAGGCCTTTACCATGATGGTTTAAAAACAGGTGATCATCCCGGTGCTTCTTGCTTCTTAATTTCAACCGGGCATCTTCTAAGTATTTCTCAAGAATATTCATTGCCGTTTGTCCGATGGGGATAATCCGTTCTTTATTCCCTTTTCCTATACATCGGACAAATCCCATGGTCAAGTGGACATCATCTAGTTTTAGCTGGATGAGCTCACTTACCCGTATCCCTGTCGCATAGAGGATTTCAAGCATTGCCTTGTCCCTCATCCCCAAAGGTGTCGATTCCTCAGGGGCTTCAAGTAAAGCCTCCACTTCAGCGATGCTTAATATTTTCGGAAGTGTCCGCTCTGTTTTCGGTGTCTCGATATGAACAGTTGGATCTTGTTCCGTCGTCTTCTCCCTTAATAAAAATTGATGGAAGGATCGGATTGATGCAACATGACGTGCAACTGTCTTTGAAGATTTCCCCTGACTCTTCAAGTGGCCGAGAAATTGGACAATATTCATTCTCGAAACGGCGTTCAGTTCCGATACTTCCTCAACCTTTGTTAAGTATAGTGCATAATTCTTTAAGTCACGCTGATACGACTCTATCGTATTCTTGGCCAGCCCTTTTTCTACTATTAAAAAGTGCATGAAATCTTGAATATGGTCTTCCACACTGCATTACTCCCCGTTCATATAAAAAAATAATAGCCGATCATACCATTGGCTTTCTTCACCCGTCACAGAAGAATACACCTTGACTGCTGCTCCCTCGGGTTCATCATATCTGTGATAGCCTTCGTATTCTTCACTGATCCACATAATACCATAGTAAAACAAAATCGTTGATCCAGTAAACAAAATAAACACTTTAATGGTTTGCCATACCATTTGAATTCCTTTTATCATCTTGTCGTCCTCCATATTCATCGGTACTAACGTCTATTAATACAAGCTATGACGTTTTTAAACTGTTTTATACCTTATGGAGTTAAAACGGTGAAAATTTCTGTCCGTGTATATAAAAAAGCCTTAAAGAGTATGTATGGGATGTTTCAAAATGAGAAACAACGACAGGAATCTTTAAGGCTTTTCGACATCATATTATTCTTCTGGGTCCTCTTCTTTATCCTGGCATCTGGAACAAATACCATGAAAGGTAAGGCGGTGATCTTTTATTTTAAATTTCCAATCTCGTTCAACAATCGCTTCCACGTCTTCTAAGAGATCTTCTTGTATTTCATCAACCGCTCCACACTCAATGCATACTAAATGGTGATGAAAGTGAGCTGCCCCTTCTTGTCGAAGATCATAACGCGATACACCATCGCCAAAATTGATTTTATCCACAATTTTCAGTTCAGATAGCAATTCCAACGTACGATATACGGTTGCCAGTCCAATTTCCGGAGATTTTTCCTTAACGAGGAGGTATACATCTTCGGCGCTGAGGTGATCTTCTTCATGTTCCAATAACACGCGTACCGTTGCTTCGCGCTGCGGCGTAAGCTTGTAGCTGGCAGAATGAAGTTGTTTTTTTATTCTTTCAATACGGCTTTCCATAGTCCTCTCCTCCCTCGTCAATGTCCTTACTATTATATCAAAAAGGGAGGAATAAGCAAAATAAAATTATTATAATTAAACAAATAAAACGATTCTTATATAAGAATCGTTTTATTTTATTTTTGAAATAACCGCTTCCATTAAGTTAGGAGAAAGATACGCTTCGATGCTGGCTGCAATCGTGACAATCCCTATAGCCACCACCAAGAAAATCACGTATCTGGATAAGAACGGAATCATTTGAAACTGCATGGATGATGTCTGCCTCATGAAAATCTTTCGAATCAGCGTAAGGGAGAAACTGGCGCTGATCGCTCCGATGAAAATAAACGCCGGAATAATGATGATATTTTGCGGTAAGACGCTGACAAAAGATAATAAAAACCCGCTCCATCCCATTTGATTCACAAGGAAACCTACTGAAAATCCCACCACTACGCCTTTCATAAATAATAGAACGAAAATGAGGGGAAGTCCTATAATCGAGATTCCCAGTAACCACACCAACCCAAGATACTTTACATTATGAAGGAAACTCTGACGGAACAGCTCTTCTGCTGACGTCATACTGCCATCTTCCATTTCACTAAAGAACTTACTTAAATAGAAATACAGGTCTTCTTTTTGGGCAAAAGACAATGAATTAACCACGATTGCTCCAAAAATGATCCCCATTAGAAACAGCGTAATAATAAATAAATAGATTGAGGAATGTGCTTGTACATGTTGAACGAGTGGATTAGAATTTGATATTTTTTTGCGCATCACAGTGCTCCTCCTAGATATCGATTACTAATCTATATGTAGGGAGGGACACGTTTATTCTTCTCTCTTCTATTCTATTGAACTTTCATAGGGTTAAACGTATAATCATAGAAACCTTATGGTGGAAGTGGAGGAACATACTATGAGAAATCCAAGTCTAATCGAGTTTCGCGATAGGATTGAAACGCCCCGCCTTTACATTAGACCATGCATGCCCGGAGACGGTACTGACGTCTTTATTGCCATCTCTGAATCAAGAAATGAATTAAAGCCCTGGCTTCCCTTCGCCCGTAAAGACCAATCCCTGGAAGAAGTGGAGGCGGGAGTACGGGATTCCTATGCAGAATTCATAAAGAAGACCGACATTCGACTACATATTTATCTGAAAGAAACAGATGAATTTATTGGATCTACAGGGCTGCACCGCATCGATTGGAACGTGCCAAAAGTGGAAATCGGATATTGGCTTCACACGAAACACACAAAAAAGGGTTACATCGTTGAAGCGGTTAACGCGTTAACCCATTTCGCCTTAGACGACCTTTCCTGCCAGCGGGTGGAAATTCGCTGCGATGAGAGAAATACAGCCTCCAAAAGAGTACCTGAAAAACTGGGGTTCATGCTTGAGGGCATCATCCGGCATGATCATCTTGATGAAAACGGGACAGACGCACGTGATACGTGTGTTTATGCTCTTATTCCAGGGGACTCAATTAAGATTTGATATTCTTGGGAATTGATTAGGTTGATTGGGTTACAGAGATTGTGAATTCATGAACGTTCCCCTACTGAACATCGAATCGTATGGCAGTTCCGTCACTTTTAGTCCATTTAGAGTTAAAAACCGTTACCTTTTGACCTTTTCAGCTAAAAAAATGAATCATTGAGGGAAATACGCTCTCAGAACAGGGGCTAGGCGCCTCGAATACGGGAAAGTTAAGCCCCGATTGCGTCATTCTGGCATTTATTGCGCCGAAATCCGGGGTTATTGCGTCGTTTTTTTATTTATTGCGTCAAAATTAGTCGTAATTGCGTCAATTTTTCATTATATACGTTTTTTACCACCATTTACCAAAAACATGAAAGCTGGACTCCCTCTCCTCATAAGTCCAGCTTCCCTTCACAACTCTTAATTTGCAAGCTTCTTCAGTTGCAGATATTGAACAGCATAAGCCGTTTTTGCATCGTAAATCCGTTGTTCCTTTATAAGCTGCACCGCTTCCTCGACTGTCACTTCAATCAACTCTACAAATTCATCTTCATCCGTTTCTTTTGCTTCCTGAATGGCATAAAGATCGTGAGCGATATACAAGTGAACAAGCTCATCTGCAAATCCAGGAGACGTGTAAAACGAAATCAAATGCTCCAGGTTCTCACAGCCGTAGCCCGTTTCTTCTTCCAATTCACGGAGGGCTGTTTTATCTGGCTCTTCCCCCGGCTCAAGCTTACCTGCAGGAATTTCGATGATGGATTTCTCCAGCGCTTTGCGATATTGCTCTACCATGACAAGTTTCCCCTCTGGTGTTAACGCAATAACGGCAACAGCCCCGGGATGCTTAATCAGTTCTCTCTTGGAAGTCTTTCCATTGGGAAGCTCTACTTCATCCACCTGAAGATCAATGATTTTCCCTTGATAGATGGTTTCCGTTTTAATCGTCTTTTCTTCAAATTTTTTCATCCGCTCAACTCTCCTTGTTCTGTCATTGACCTTGACCTCATACATTTTACCATATCTGATTCGAGGATCGAGGTGAAATCCCTTGAAGGTGATTGCTGAAAAAGACCGGATCGTCCTGGTAGGTAAAGGCTGGGAAATCAGGGAGAAGCTGAAGCAATATAATCAAACCTACGCCACGGTGAAGGAATGGATCGAAGCCAATCGTTGAAACCAACCGTTTCTTTTGTTTATTCGTCCCGACTTTCGTTAATATAATAGAGAGTGCTAATGTCGAAAGGACGGATACAATGGAAAAAAGACAAATAGGAAACTCCGATTTATTTGTATCAAAGATGGGACTCGGTTGTATGTCCCTTGGAACCGAAGAGAAAGCTGCCAAGGAAATTGTGAAACATGCTTTAGAGAATGGGATCAATTATCTTGATACCGCTGATTTATATGACTTTGGTCAAAATGAAGAAATAGTGGGTAATGCCATCCGCGAGGTCCGAGATGACATTATTCTTGCCACAAAAGTAGGAAATCGCTGGGATGACGTGGAGGATGGCTGGCGCTGGGATCCTTCCAAACCCTATATCAAGTCTGCCGTTAAGGATAGCTTATCCCGCCTGAAAGTGGACTATATCGACCTTTATCAACTTCATGGCGGGACGATTGAAGATCATTTCGAAGAAACGATCGAGGCTTTTGAAGAATTAAAGAGTGAAGGTTTGATTCGCCATTATGGAATCTCCTCCATTCGACCGAATGTCATTAAGCGATTCCTGAAGATTTCTTCCATTCAAAGCGTCATGATGCAGTACAGCTTACTGGATCGTCGCCCGGAAGAATGGATGGAATTACTGGATGATCACAAGGTGAGTATCGTTGCACGCGGTCCCCTTGCTAAAGGACTTCTTTCAGAGAAAATGCTTTCCAAAGCTTCTTCAAAGATGAAAGAAAATGGGTATCTCGATTATTCTTATGAAGAACTTAAGGAAACCATCGGGTCCATCCATGAAAAAATGGGGGACCACCGTACGATGAATGAACTTGCCCTTCAATATAATCTCGCCCATGATTCGGTCGCTGGAGTGATTCCAGGCGCAAGCTCGATCCAACAACTTCAGGAGAATATTGCTGCTGTTAATAGCCCTTCTTTATCCGGTGAGGAGTTGGATACGCTTAAAAAGTTGACGAAATTATCCAGGTATGAGCAGCATAGGGATGAATGATTAAACAAATAAGCGAGTCAGGGGTTTTTTTAGTTCCCTGCTCGCTATTTTGTTTGATGCCAATCCAACGCTCTTTTTTCCATGTCCTTAACAAACTGATCTTTCCCTTGGATGTACCCTTCCATATCCAGTGGGAATTTTTTCGCCAAGTATGTTTTTAGTTCTCCGTATTGTTGGGCTTCCCGGTCATGTTCTCTTAAATAATCACGAAAAGCTAAATGTCTGATAACATGTTGGATTCCATTAGGAAAAATATGAAGATGTACGGCTCTCAGGTTACCTTCACCCTTATAGAAGTAGCGTCTATTGGGAATACCATTTTCCCCTTTTCCCACAAAGCCCTGTTGACGAAATTCCTCTGTCTGTTCATCAATACTCTCCAAATCAGGGACCTCAATCAGAATATCAATGATTGGTTTTGCTGCTAGCCCAGGTACCGAGGTCGAGCCGATATGGTGAATGAATGCGTCAGGAAGAAGCTCTGTCAAAGAACGCTTTTCTGTTTCAAATTTTTCTTTCCAAGCCGCTTGATGAGGTACTACCTTCACTTCCCTCATCAGTTCTTGTAATTCTTCCAATCCATACTGCTTTCATTCAGCAGCTCTTCAAAGCTCTTATTCTTCTCCCGCTGCTTTTTCTCTTCTATTTTTCTAAGACGCTCTTCTTCCTTTTTCACAGACTCTACCTTTTCAAGCTCTTTCTTCTTCTGCTTCAATTGTTCGAATAGATCCTGGTTGATTGAATTCTTTAACGTCATTTCTGCTTCCTGTTTCTTTTTCTTAGACATGTGCTGAATTCCCCCTATCTGTCATAGTTATAAATCTTTTTTGAGTTTTAGTCAAAAATCAGGCTCAAAAAAAGCCGGTCAAAAGGGGGGACACGCCCCTTATAACCGACTCTCTCCATCAATATGCTTCCAGCAACACGTCATCCCCTACAATCAATGTCGCATCCGTTGATGATTGGATATCTTCCACTGAGAAGCCATTCGCTACTTCACGAAGCAATAAGCCTTCTTCCGTCACATCCATCACAGCACGATCAGTGATAATCCGGTGCACGACGCCTTTTCCTGTCAGAGGCAATGTGCATTCCTTCAGGATTTTGCTCTCACCGGCTTTATTCACATGCTCCATGATGACGATGATGCGTTGGGCTCCGTGGACGAGATCCATTGCTCCGCCCATACCTTTAATCATCTTTCCAGGTATCATCCAGTTGGCAAGATCACCATTTTCTGCTACTTCCATTCCACCCAGGATGGCAATATTGATATGGCCTCCACGGATCATCCCGAATGATTCTGAGCTATCAAAGTAAGAGGAGCCTGGAATTGCCGTAACGGTTTCTTTCCCGGCGTTGATGAGGTCTGCATCGACTTCATCTTCCCCTGGATAAGGGCCGATTCCAAGTAATCCATTTTCAGATTGAAGTACAACCTGTTTGTTTTCTGTTATATAATTGGCTACCAGTGTAGGCATCCCGATTCCTAAATTGACATAGAAACCATCTTCTATTTCCTTTTCCGCTCTTCTTGCTATTCTTTCACGCATTTTGGCACGATCCATCCCGTTCCACTCTCCCTTCTATGCTTGCTTTATTGTTCTTCTTTCAATGCGTTTTTCCTGGTTTGCTTGAATCAGTCGCTGCACGTAGATGCTTGGGGTATGCACTTCATTCGGATTGATTTCTCCGATTTCAACAAGCTCTTCTACTTCGGCAATCGTCACTTTTCCTGCAGCCGCGATCATCGGGTTAAAGTTTTGAGCCGTTTTGTTGTAGATCAGATTCCCCATCTTATCGGCCTTCCAAGCTCGAACAAGGGAAAAGTCTGCCGTATAGGCTTCTTCCAGCAAGTATTCTTTTCCATTAAATGTGCGTGTTTCTTTTCCTTCGGCTACCGGTGTCCCGACTCCTGCCGGCGTATAGAAGGCAGGAATCCCTGCTCCCCCGGCACGGATTTTCTCTGCAAGCGTACCTTGAGGAACCAATTCCACTTCCAGTTCACCAGATAAGACCTGCCTTTCAAATTCTTTGTTTTCCCCGACATAGGATCCTATCATTTTATCAATCTGCTTATTTTTCAATAATAAACCTAAGCCCCAGTCGTCTACCCCACAGTTATTTGAAATGACGGTCAGGTTTTTCACACCTTTTTCTACAAGGGCAAGAATGAGTTTTTCAGGGATCCCGCACAGGCCGAATCCTCCAACCATTAAAGTTGCTCCATCGTGGATGTCTGCTACCGCTTCGTCATATGAAGTGTATACTTCTTTCATTATATTCCCTCCTTGAATCTGGATCTTTTTCATTCCTTATTTATGAAGTTCAACGACTGTCGCTACTCCCTGGCCCCCACCGATACAAAGGGTAACCAATCCGTTTTGAACGCCTCTTTTCTTCATTTCATGAATCAGTGTCACCAGAATCCGTGTCCCACTGGCTCCAATCGGGTGACCTAATGCAATAGCTCCGCCGTTTACATTAAGAGCGTCCTTTTTGAATTGAAGTTCTTTATCTACCGCTAATGATTGGGCGGCAAATGCTTCATTTGCTTCAATTAATTCCATGTCCTCAATCGTCAGCTTTGTTTTTTCCAATACTTTTTTAACGGCAGCAACAGGGCCGATTCCCATAACGCTCGGATCAACACCGGCATTAGCGTTTCCTTTGATCGTCACTAGAGGCGTGATACCCAGTTCGTCGGATTTCTTCCTCGACATGACGACAACGGCAGCGGCTCCATCATTGATGCCCGATGCATTTCCAGCTGTTACAGTTCCCTCTTTTTTGAAGGCTGCACGAAGGCCTGAAAGTTTCTCGGCAGTTGAGCCTTTTCGGGGAAATTCATCTTGATTGAATACAACAGGCTCCCCTTTTCGCACGGGGATATGTACCGGGACGATTTCCTCTTCAAATCGGCCGGATTCAATCGCAGCAGCTGCCTTTTGCTGGCTCCAGGCCGCAAATTCGTCCTGCTCTTCACGTGTAAGGGAATAGCGGTCGCAAAGATTCTCTGCCGTTACGCCCATATGATAATCATTAAAGGCACACCATAAGCCGTCGGAAATCATGCTGTCGACTACTTTCTGGTCTCCCATTTTGTATCCTTCTCTTGCTCCTTTTAGTAAATATGGAGCCTGACTCATATTTTCCATTCCACCTGCAACGATGATATCCGCATCCCCAGCAAGGATTGCCTGCGTTGCCAGATGGACCGTTTTTAATCCTGATCCACACACTTTGTTTATGGTCATGGCAGGCACATGCTCAGGGAGTCCCGCTTTAATGGATGCTTGGCGTGCCGGATTTTGACCTAATCCTGCCTGCAATACATTCCCCATGATCACTTCATCTACATCACTTGCATTTATACCAGCCTTTTCGAGGGCATCTTTAATGACAATCGCTCCAAGTTCCGGAGCTGAAATATCTTTTAAAGATCCGTTAAAGCTTCCGATGGCTGTGCGCACTGCGCTCACAATGACGACTTCATTCGACATCTTTCTTCCTCCCTTTCTCTTCTGACTGATTGATTTGCCTATGACTAACCTTTAAAAACAGTTCCACTTTAACTCATTCTATGTAAGCGGTTAAATTCCTCTAAATTTGTCAAAAAATTTTTATATTGATTTATATGTCGAAATTTTCTTAAAATGAAAGAGGGAGGGAAATTATGAATTTACCTAAAAAGGCAACGATTATTGAAGTAGGTCCGAGAGACGGATTACAAAATGAGAAGAACTTTGTTCCGACCGATGTAAAAAAAGAGTTTATCCTTCGGCTGAAGCAATCAGGAATCAGGGAAATGGAGCTGACTTCGTTTGTATCTCCCAAATGGGTTCCCCAGATGAAGGATGCGAGTGATATTGTCCACTCCTGCATGACGATTGATTCAAGAGATATCGTTCTCGCACCCAATAAAAGGGGAATCGAGCGGGTATATGAAACGGGCTGTCAATCAGTGGCCGTATTTGTAGGGGTAAGCAATACGTTTAATCAGAAAAACATTAATAAAACGACAGATGAAGCTCTTGAAGGCTTGGCCCCTCTGATTTCAGAGTTAAAAGAGCGGGGTTACTTCGTGAGAGCTTGTATCTCCACCGCTTTCTACTGTCCATATGAAGGGAAGGTCTTACCAGAGGATACTCTTTCGCTTTGTCAGGAATTTGTTTCATTGGGCGTGGATGAATTGAGCGTCGCTGATACGATAGGAAAGGCTAATCCATCTGAAGCATATCATCTCTTTGCGTTACTGAAACAGGAGTTGCCCCACACATTACTGACAGCGCATTTCCATGACACCCGTAAGATGGCACTTGCTAATATCCTTGCGTCGCTTCAAGCGGGAGTTGACCGTTTTGACACCTCTGCCGGTGGACTTGGAGGCTGTCCTTTCGCCCCTGGTGCAACAGGGAATGTAGCAACTGAGGATGTTGTATATATGTTAGAGGAAATGGGAATCTCCACAGAAATTGATTTAGGGAAGCTGGCTCATGCCATCGAGCTGGTGAAGCCCCATGTCAGTCGCCCCATTGAAAGCGGTTACTACCGCCTGTATGAATTGAATCAATCATGAATACCTTCTTTCTCCTTCGAGCATTCTAAACTAGATAAAACTTGAAGGAGATGAGTTCAATGAGTCAAAAACGCGATAAAGGCTTCAGCCAAAAGGGCAAACCTAACTCAGATACGGTTTCTAATCCGATGGCTAAGGAAGAACTTGAAAAAGCCATTCATCCTACTAAAGGGCAAAATGCTAAATCGTAAGTACCAATTCATGAAAGTGTCTCTTCTCAGGGACACTTTTTCTTTGTATTCCCCTGTTCAAAAATTCCTTTTTTTCCTCCTTTTGCTACAATATGAGTAAGATTGATTTTGCTTGAGGTGATGAAGATGAGAAAAAAACTTGCCATCCTTGGCGGTACCCTTTCTTCCATAGGTCTGCTTGGGATTTATATTACGAATCGTTTTATGTATTTACCGAAAAAGGGTGATGACTTTATTCGGTCACGTGAAACAGGATCGACCAGGCTGATAGAAGAGGATTATGACTCCCTTCCTAAAGAAGAGGTGCTGATCCCTTCACAATACGGATATGACATTAAAGCCATTTTTGTGAAGCCTCACCCCCATAAAAAATTCATGATCTTTTCTCACGGGGTTACAGAAAACAAATGGAACTCGGTCAAGTATATGAACCTTTTCATCAAACAAGGATTCAATGCCGTGATTTATGATCATCGCCGTCATGGGGAGTCCGGCGGGAAGACGACAAGTTACGGATATTTTGAAAAATATGATTTAAAGGCTGTTGTGGATGAGTTGATCCGTCGGGAAGGCGAGGATGTTTTCTTCGGAATCCACGGGGAGTCCATGGGTGCAGCTACTCTGCTTTTATATGCAGGCAGTGTGGAAGATCGGGCAGACTTTTATATTGCCGATTGCCCTTTTTCCGACTTTGGTGAACAGCTCGCCTATCGTATGAGTTTAGAAGTGAAGATGCCGGCAAAATTTCTCCTTCCCCTCGTGGGCGGCACACTAAAGCTGCGACAAGGGTACTCATTAAAGGATTTATCACCGATATCAGTTGTTCATAACATCAGAAAACCCGTGTTATTTATCCACAGCACAAATGATGACTTTATCCTGCCTCAAATGACGAAGGATTTATTTGAAAAAAAACAGGGACCAAAAGAGATGTTTCTCGATTTTCGGGGCACTCATGCTCAATCGTATAATGACAACCCTGGGGAATATGAACAAGTGATACAACGGTTTCTTCACCAATTTGTATTAAATGAAAGGGATGATGTTTCTTGATTCCAACTGATTTCAGGTCAAAAATGCAAACCATGCACGGTGATTCAGGTGCTGTGTGGATCTCGCACGTAGAAGGTCTACTGGGGTCTTTAAAGAATCGATTCCATTTAACCTACGGGGAACCTTTTTCATTAAGCTATAACTTTGTGGTACCGGTCCAGATCGGGCGTACACGGGATGCCGTTTTAAAGGTCGGGTATCCGAACAACGATTTTTCCAATGAGTTTCATGCACTTCAAGATTTTCAAGGAAGGGGCATGGTGGAAGTCCTCGATTTCAATAAGGATGAGGGATGGATCCTTTTAGATCGCCTGAGACCGGGAAGTTCCCTTCACTCCGTTGAGGATGAAGAAGAGGTGTTGCAGGTATTTGCCCATGTTGCTCACCGTTTATGGCATAAACCCGTCAGCCAGCATCCCTACCCTATCGTTCAGTCCTGGTCAAATGGGATCGGTCGCTTGCGTGAACGGTTCAACGGAGGTACTGGCCCCCTGCCTGAAGAAATAGTCTCAAAAGCTGAGATGCTCTACCCCGAGTTACTTAGTTCTGCTCAGAATCTTTTTCTTCTACACGGTGATTTGCACCACGGCAATATTCTATTCTCTAAATCCTCCGGCTGGACGGCCATTGATCCCAAGGGGCTTTTCGGAGAGAGAGAATATGACTGCATTCAATTTACATTAAATGAATGGAGTAAATGGGATGTTCCAATAGAGCTGCTTCGATACAGAATCCAAACAATGGCCTCTCTACTTTCCCTCTCTTATGAACGTTTGATTCGTTACGGATTCTGTCATTCGGTTTTATCTGCGTGCTGGTCGGTAGAGGACGGGATGGACGGGTGGAAGACAGGGGTTTCAGTGGCCCGGTTGTTTGAGGAATTGGTGAATGAACTAGATTAGTATCTATAGAACCATTTACCGCTATAACACCCATCACGATACATAAATGGCTTTATATTTATAAAAGCCTCGGATCTCGGATGTACTCAGATCTGAGGCTTTTATTTTTATTCCCCTGGAAACAACAAAAAGCTCATTCTTCCATTTATGATCTGCCCGGGGCTTTTTAATTGAAACGTGTTACTTTGTGAAGAAAAGTCAATTTTTAGGTCTTCATCAAGAAATACCACTTTAGATTTTTCTACCAGGATTGGATAGCTATTGGTTTCAATCGTTATATCTTCCCCTTTTTCAGGTTCATGTACAAACCATAAAGTAGGAATTCCACTTACAACACAGCCGCAGCCTTCAGTATCGTATTTTAATTTCAGGTGACCATTTTTGGTTCCTATTTTATCTTGAATCTTTTTGGTTGCTTCGTTGGTTAGTTCGATTTTCATTCGACGACCTCCTCTATCCCTTATCCTATCACGTTTTATTTGTTTCCTTTAGAATATTGCATTTTTCCTATTTTCCATTTACTATCGATAAGGGGAATTCTTTTGTATTTTATAGAAAGGGTGGTTTTTTATGGCAAAAGCTCAAATTAAAGTGAATGATAATGGTTCTTTTCGTGTAAGTGGGGACGTGGAACTGATTGATGCTGACGGAAATGTATTTCCAACGAAACAGGTGTTTACTCTTTGCCGCTGTGGTTTATCTACAAACATGCCGTTTTGTGATGCATCCCATAAAGGAAAATTTGAATCATGTGTGCGCGCAGAAAAGGTATTGGACGAAGAGTAAATGCAATGAAAAGAGAGACTTCACTCTGGTGAAGTCTCTCTTTTCATTGGGCTGTCAATCGAAAAAGCGAATGTCCACAATGCTTACAAGTGGAATATAGTGTACGTCTTCGAACCTGTCTACCACGTGCAGCTTCCCATCCAGTGAGTCGACATGGTGAATGGTTCCAATCAATAATTGATGACGGTGCTTTACATAATGAGTAATCGACACCATTTTACCATGCTCCATCGCCTCTGCCACGACTTCATTCATCCTGTCTAATTCCTGCTCGTCAAGTTCGACCCTCTTCTCGTGCGTATCTTCCTTTGCCCAATCCCTCAGTAATTTCACATGCTCCGGCAGCATCATGGATGTCCACTTGATTCTTCCCCGATCACGGATCAATCCTCTCACCTCCTATATTTGTTACGATTTATGTCCGCCCACCAGGCGGGCACGATGCCTTGCTGTTCCCGCTTCTGTATAGGATACGGCGCGGAGCAGGGCGGCTGATCCATATTTGTTTCGGATTCGATCCACTACATACCCGAGTTCCCGTTTTTCCCAACGGTCAGGTTCGAATAATGAAATCTGCAGTGCTGCGTCCTCTACAATATTAGAAAGGGCGATGTTGATTTTCCGTACGGTTTTCCCATTGTAGTTCTCTTCGAATAATTCCAGGCACACCCGGTACAGATCCATGGTGATATTGGTCGGTTCCTCTATCGTCCTTGACCGTTGGAACCCTCCACCGAATTCTTCGTGACTGTAACCGACACCAAAGCTGACCGTCCTTCCTGCCTTTCGATGGGTACGGGCACGTCTGGCGACTTCTTCACACATTTCTAAAATGACTCGTTTGATTTCCTCTTTCCCCTTATAATCGCGCAGCAGGATCTGTCCCTTGCCGAAGCTGATTTGACCATCCATGATCGGTGCTCCTATTTCAGATAAATCAACTCCCCATGCGTGGTAATAGAGCTGATTCCCCATAACGCCAAACTTGGCCTCCAGCTTCTCCAGGTCATACTGCGCCAATTGCCCGACAGAGAAAATGCCCATGCGATTGAGCGTTTTTTCTAAGCGTCCGCCAATCCCCCACATTTCACGTAAAGGCGATAGCGGCCACAGCTTTTCCGGAACGTCTTCATAGGTCCATTCGGCAATCCCCTCTTTTTTTGCTTCAAGATCCAGGCACAGCTTAGACAACAGCATATTGGGACCGATGCCTATGGCGCAGGGAAGTTGAAACTCCCTTTCCATATCATCCTTGACTTTGCGGGCAATGGTCGTGGCATCCCCCCAAAGATTCGTCGCTCCATCAATCTTAATAAAACTTTCGTCCACACTATACGTGTGAATGGCATCTTTCGGTACGTAGCGATGGAATAACCGGGTCAACTCAGTCGAGATCCTGACATACGTAGCCATTTTCGGCTCTACAAGCCGGATGCGCGGGTCCTTTGGGATTTCAAACATCCGCGAGCCCGTTTTGATCCCAAAGTCCTTCTTCAGCCTGGGTGATGCCGCTAACACAATACTTCCTTGGCGGTCCCTATCCCCTACTACAGCCAAATGACATTCAAGGGGATCGAGACCCAGCATGACAGCCGAACAGCTAGCATAAAAGCTCTTCATATCGATGCACAGAATCTTGTGGTGTGGCAGCACACTGTAATCGACAGTCATATAATCGTCCTCCATTTTACCCAAAATAGAACAAACGTTCTTATATAGTATAGTTATGATTCTATACGAATATACGTTCCCTTTCAACTAAAATTAATGGAAACAGAGAGAATAACAAGAAAAGCGGAGGCGGCTTGATCAGACCCGACAAGCACAACTGGGAAATCCCAAAAGGCGCTTCTTGCCTTATGGGATTTTTCAGTTGTGACCTCGAGGGACTAGCCGCCGGAGCTGGACATCAAGAAAAGAGGAAGGGCTTTGGTCAGAGGCGACAAGCATATGGCGAACATACCGGAAAGGCACTCTTTGCCTTTTTGGTATGTTGGACTTATGACCTCGAGCCTCTAAGCCCTGGAGCTGGACAAAAGAAAAGCGGAGGCGGCTTGATCAGACCCGACAAGCACAACTGGGAAATCCCAAAAGGCGCTTCTTGCCTTATGGGATTTTTCAGTTGTGACCTCGAGGGACTAGCCGCCGGAGCTGGACATCAAGAAAAGCGGAAGGGCTTTGGCCAGAGGCGACAAGCATATGGCGAACATACCGGAAAGGCGCTCTTTGCCTTTTTGGTATGTTGGACTTATGACCTCGAGCCTCTAAGCCCTGGAGCTGGACAAAAGAAAAGCGGAGGCGGCTTGATCAGGTCGATCATCACCATAGTGAATTAGGAATGCTTATACTCAAAACACAATAAAAAGAGCCAACATCACCTTATGATGTTGGCCTATTCCTATACATCAATCAGCCTCTCCCGGCTTGGAATCCTGGATATTTCGTCATGCCCCCATCAGCGATGAGGGTGGTCCCTGTGACATAACTTGCCTGCTCTGAAGCCAAAAAGGCTGCACAGGAAGCGATTTGCCCCGGTTCTCCGATGTAGCCCATTGGAATGAGCTTTTCCACACCTTTTTTCTTTTCGGGATCGGAAAATTTCTCGGCATTGATGGGAGTATCAATGGCCCCGGGAGCGATATTGTTTACCCGGATTCCATCGGGTGCGAATTCTAATGCAAGACTTTCCATTAATAATTTCACCCCACCCTTACTGGCTGCATAGTGAGCAAAGTGAGGCCACGGAATGATTTCATGAACAGAAGAAACATTGATGATTGATCCTTTGATGTTATGCTCGAGCATGTATTTCGCAGCTTCACGGCATCCGAGAAATGTACCTGTTAAGTTAGTGTTGATGACCCTTTGCCAATCTTCAATAGGCAGGTTTTCAGACGGAACTTCATTTTCGATTCCCGCATTATTCACGTAGATATCAAGACGACCATACGTATCGTGCGCAAAATGGACAAAGCCCTGAACGTCTGCTTCTTTTGACACATCACCTTGAATAATGGAGGCTGTTCCCCCTGCTTCTTCGATTTCCCTTACTAGTTCTTCAGGATTTTCTTCTTCTTTGAAATAATTAATGACCACTTTACAGCCTTCACTGGCAAATCGTTTAGCAATCGCCTTTCCTATTCCAGTAGCAGCTCCGGTTATAACGACTACCTTCCCTGTTAGATCTGAATACATATCCATTCCTCCTTAGTCTTTCGTAAAGCCTAATAGAACACCGCCGATAATGATAAGAACACACCCTGCAATGACGAGAAGAATCTGCTTCCTGGATTTCTTTTCACCTAAGAAAAACAAACCTCCAAGGGTAGAAATAACGATCCCTGTTTGAGATAGGGAGAAGCTCGTTGCCACACCAATGCGTGGAAGCGCAAGCAGCAACCCTAAATTCCCCGATGCCCACATCAGACCGGTTAAGATATTTCGCACCGTATATTTTGTAAAGGGCTTATGCCTGAACGTAATGACAACCGCCCCGATAAACATTCCAATCGCCTGTGGCAAAACCGCTTCCCATCCGTCAATATCAAACCATCTTAAAATGACGACATAGGCTATGTATCCACAACTGGATAGCAATAAAGTGAGTAGACCTTTTTTCAGTTGGGACTCTTCATCTCCCTCGGATTTTTGTGTGAATGATGTTAACACCACACCAACAATCAGAGCTAAAACGGCTCCGCAACCGAGAAGAATCGTTTCTGTCGTTTTCCATTCCTTAAACACTAAAACGCCAAAAAGAGTCGTTCCAATCAGTTGCATTCCCGTTGAAATCGGAACGGTTTTCGCAACGCCGATGAACTTTACACTCGCTAATTGATTGACTTGACCGACTGCCCAGAAGACGCCGGAAATGAAGCCGATTCCCCACACAAATAACGTCAATTCCGGGGATTTGATGAAGAATACGCCTACCGCAAACAATAATGACCCAATGGTGATCCCAACCGTTTGACTGTAGGCATTCCCTCCAAGTTTTACACTTACAAACACAAGACTTCCCCATGCCACTGCGGGGATCAGGGCTAAAAGAATCCCTATCATACAACCACATCCTTTTCCCAACAATAATCATAGTTTTCCACTGAAACGAACATTCTAGCCATTCATGCCAGAAAAACAACTGTTTTTTCCACTCTCTGATGCATACCCTGATTTTGTCCGGTATAATCTCAAGGTGAGGTGGAAATATGGATAGACAATGGATCATGAAGATGATTGACAGGACGTTTCAACAATATAAACATACGAAAGAAACCGTCCCCCTCAATCAAAGGAATTATGAAGTCTTTATGGCAGAAATTGAGCTTCGATACCAGGAAGAACCCGAATCGGAGCTTCATGAAATCATTGAAGACGTCGTATATGAGTTTCTAGTCGGTTAAACCTTTCTATGAAATAGAAGGGTTTTTTCTATTTTGGTCGAAATATGGATGATCAGTATATAAGGAGAGATGCACATGGACAAATGGATACAATATGGCATAACAACTTTGCTATTTCCCGGGAGTATCATAAATTCTCTGCTTAGAAAAGGGGAATATCAGCCGCCGGTTGGGAAATTGGTTCATACACCACGAGGCACGTTTCATGTAATTGAAAAAGGAAAAGGCCCGATTACGGTGGTGATGGATGCGGGACTATCAGGTAATTCGCTCCATTGGCATAAAGTTCAAGATAGAACTAAGTGAACATGCACACACGATTTCTTTTGACCGGGGAGGATAGGGCTGGAGCAGTAAGAGAGATGGACTGCATGATGGATGGGGGACCGTTCAAGATATGAGCGCCATATTGGAAGCATTGAATGGCACATCTTCTCTCTTATTAGTAGAGCATTCATACTGGGGCTCAATGTACGGTTATTTGCCCATGAACATCGGGAGTGCGTGAGAGGGATTGTGTTTGTGGATGCAGTGCATGAAGAGAGGTACAGGACAGAAGAGCCCGATAGAATCAAAGCATTACAGAAAAGCTTAAGATTCATGAGGATTGGATTTTATACAGCCTATACAGGATTGCCCCGGATGCTGAAAATGAAGGTCGGGGGTAGATTCATAGCTCCGGATTTAGCACACTATCACTCATTTATAGGCTTTAAGTCAAGTGCATATGAAGCTGTATATAAAGAATTAAGAGACAGTAAAATCACAGCTGAACAAGTGGCGGAATGTGAGCCCCTTCACCGAAAGTTTTCCATGACATCATTCAGTCTAATAATCAATCAGAGGAGTGTCTATGATATCAGGATAACTTGAAACAGCTCACGGATCCTCCCACCGTCATCCAAACCTCTCACGGTCACAATATTCATATGGAAAATCCGTCTCTCGTTACGAAAGCAATCCTTGATCAAGTAGAGAAAATAAAGGCGCTTGAAAACAAATAAGAAAGCGTTGGTTTATAATCAACGCTTTCTTATTTGTCATTTTGTAGAGGTATGTATCGGCACAATCACTCTTTCATTCTCGACATTCACAATGACATGGACATCTCTGTCGATGGAAAGATCTTTGAATCGCAATGAATATAAGCCGGTGGGATTTTTTTCAATGGATTGGATGACGACCAGTGAAAACCGGGGGTCTTTCATGACTAATCTGACGGCGCTTTCCTCGGTTTTACTTTGTTGATCCGTAAGAAAAACGAATTGATTCGCGGAAGCTCTTCGGGGGTAGGATTCCTGGAGCTCACCGTCAAACGTCACATTCACTTTTTTGCCCATCTCTATATCATCTTTATGTAGTTTTTTATCTTTGTCTGTCTTCATGACGGTTTGGTCATCGAAAGAAAACCAAACATCATTAATAAGCACTTGATTGCCTTCAAGCTGGGTAACAAATCCTATGAAATTGGCGCTGGCTTGTGATGTATTTACAGATGTTGAAGGCCCGCAACCGGTAAATAGAAAACAGAAACAAAGAATCAGAACAGTCAAACGCTTCTTCATGGACTCCCCCCTTATTAGATTAGACGAATGAGAGCATGATTTGGTTTCACTATTTTTTGAAGAAAAGGTTATTTCCTACTTTTTCGACAAAAGATGGGAATAATTGATAGATGACGCTCCCCATATTCATCCATCGCGGCAGATTGATTTCTCTCCTATTGGTAAAAAGGGCTTCCACGACTTTTTGAGCGACATCTTTCGGATCAAGCATAAACTTTTCTACATTCTTCACATACGTCCCGGATTCATCGGCAATGGAGAAAAAGTCTGTGGCAATCGGCCCGGGATTCACCGCAGTCACCCTCACACCGTACCTTTTCGCTTCCATCCTTAAACTGTTCGTATATCCCAGTACAGCATGCTTAGAGGCAGAGTACGCACTCGACTTTGGCGAAGCGAACTTACCTGCCTGAGAGGCAATGTTGATGATATGACCAGAACGTTGTTGACGCATATAAGGAAGGACTTCTCCCGTACATGCTATAAGTCCAAGAACATTCACGTCCATCATTCCCTTTACATCATGGAATGATGTTTCATGTGCTTCCTGGAATATTCCATAGCCTGCGTTATTAATTAATGCATGAATTGCTCCAAAGTCCTTCACGATGGTGTTGAAGGTGCGGGGGATTTCGTCGTAATCCGTTACATTTAACGGATACACTTCCACCTTACAATGGTATTCGGTTATGAGCTTTTCTTTTAATGCTTCAAGCAGATGAACGCGGCGTGCGATCAAGGCGAGATTACCGCCGTTTTCTGCTACTTTAATGGCCATCTGTTCCCCAATTCCTCCAGAGGCACCGGTAATGACAATGGTTTTTCCTTTTATTCTACTGTTCATGTCTGGTCCCATCTTTCTAGGCAAAATAATAATAGATTCCTTCATGCCATTCTTTCTTTATGTAGTGAAGTGATTCAAGATAATCCAATTGTCCGATTGTTTCAGAGAGTGTCAGGCCTAGTTCCTTTTGATAGACGGAAGGAAATAGTGTCTTACAGATGTCGAATACGGTCCGACGGTTACCTTTGATCATTTCGAGTACAGCACGTGCTCTTTCATCCTGTTTCCCTAATCTTCTGGGAATTAATCCATGAACATCCGAAATATTGTCCCCATGACCTGTGTAGGCAAGGGAAATGGGAATATCCAATAACTTTTTCAAAGACGCATTGTATTGAAGCAATGGCTTTGAACGTTCCGGCTCCCCTTCAAAAGGAGGTTCAATGATTGGATTAGGGGAAATATTCGCGAGTATATGATCTCCGGCTATCAGAACACCATCACTCTCCCGGTAAAAGGATAAGTGACTCTGAGCATGCCCTAACGTTTCGATGATCCTCCATTCTTCCATTCCGGGAATGACGTCCCCTTCCTTTATTTCAATATCCAGTTTTCGATTTCCCATAAATTTCAAAGGACTCTTAAATTTATGGATTGCTCGAAGATACTCTTGAGGTAAACCAGATTCTATCGCCAATTGAAGGAAGAAGCGATCATACACTTCATGAAAATGGTCGTTGCGATCCAACCAAAACTTATTATATGGATGCCCACAAATTTTGACCGAGGAAGAAAACCGATCAAGCAGCCCCGCGTGATCCGGATGATGATGGGTCAGAACGATTTGTTCAATATCTTGAGGTGTATACCCCAAAAGGGATAATTGCTCGGTCAACTGTACCCAGGCTGTATCTGTAAGCGGCCCTGCGTCCACCAACGTCAAGGCGTCCCCTTTCACCAAATAAACATTCACAGCTCCAACGGCAAAAGGAGTTGATAGAGTAATTTTTGCAATATCATTTACTAAAGTTGTCATAAATTCACCACATTCTTCATAATAAAAGGGTAGGCAGCCTATACGACATGCCCTCCCCTTCCAGACATTCATTTCTCTGACTTTAAAAAAATGAATGATCCTTCATTTAATAGTGTACATTTTTTCCTAACAAATGTCATTTTTAAAATGATTGAATATACTGAAATAAACACTTGACAGATAAGCTGTCTTTCTATGATAATCACCTATAATATACGTTTACTATTGAAAAGTCACCTTACATAACGAAAAAAGAAAAAGCGATGATAAAGAATAGTAATGAATAGATGATGTTAGAGATCGGTGCCCACCGGCTGAAAGGCACCGTCATCCCCTCTATTTGTGAACCTGCCTTTTGAGCGTCTTAAAGCAGAACGTTTTTCCAGCGTTACATGGAAGTGAAGTGTGTTCATTTCGTCCAATGAGGAATGAACAAAACAAGGTGGTACCACGGAAGCAGACCCTTTCGTCCTTTATGGATGAGAAGGTCTGCTTTTTTTTCGAAAAAATGGAGGAGGAATCAACGAATGAAGACATTGTTTATTGGAGCAGGGTCGATGGCTTACGCTTTAATGAGTGGAGCACTGAAAGCCGGGGTTCTGAAAAATGAAAAAGTGCATGTTACCAATCGGGCCAACCAAGAACGTTTAAACGAAATCGTGCACGAATTCGGTGTGCGTTATGTAGAACACGATTCACCATACGACGTCGTCATTCTGGCCATGAAACCAAAAGACTTTCATGAGGCAGCAGATTCGATTAGGACCCACCTGTCAAAGAATACGGTGGTCATTTCTGTTTTAGCAGGGATCACCATGGAACATATTAGCGACAAACTCTCCTTTAACGGAGCTATTGCAAGAGCCATGCCCAATACAAGTGCGGCCATGGGAAAATCAGCAACGGCAGTATCGTTCAACCGGTATCTTTCTGACTCCCAGAAAGAATGGACGACAACATTGTTCCAATCCGTCGGAACAGCAGCGGAAGTAGCGGAAGAACAATTAGACCTTATAACGGCTCTATCGGGCAGCGGCCCTGCTTATATTTATTATGTAGCTGAATTACTCAAGAATGCGGCAGTAGATTTAGGTTTGCAGGAGGAACTCGCTAAAAGCCTCGTTACCCAAACGATTGCAGGGGCAAGTGCGATGCTAGAAGAATCCGGTTTGGAAGCCCGGGAATTAAGGAGAAACGTGACCAGTCCAGGTGGAACGACAGAGGCGGGAATCACCACATTGGAAGATTACCAGGTTAGAGATGCGTTTTTCCAATGTGTCTCATCTGCGAAAAGCCGTTCTGAAGTTCTTGGGAAGGAATTAAAAAAACAATCTTTGAAAAAATAAGGTGAAAACCCATCATTATTCGCAAATTTCAATTTCCATTGATACAATCAAAGCAAAAAAGAAGGTCGGCACAATGATTTCCCTACTCATTCTACTTTACACTGTACTTGCGGTCTGGCTGGTTCTTACCATTGATGTGTGGAGGGGATTATCAAAGCTCTCTTCCATTCAAGACTTCTCCTATACAGATCAAGGGCCGCTCCTGTCTGTCATCGTACCGGCGAGAAACGAAGAAGAAACGATAGCAGACAGCATCCTGTCGCAGCTGAAACAGGACTATCATCAGATTGAATGGATCGTAGTCAATGATCGTTCAACAGATGGAACTCCTGAAAAAATTGAAGCTTTGGCCGAACTGGATAAGCGAATCAGCGTCCTTCATATCGACTCACTGGAACAGGGATGGCTGGGAAAAAATCAGGCATTATATAAAGGGTATCAAATGGCAAAAGGAGACCTGATCCTTTTCACCGATGCAGACGTCATCTTTAAAGATCCCACCATCTTATCCAGAGCGGTTTCCTTTCTTCAATCACAGAAACTGGACCACGTTACACTGGCTCCTTATATTCGATCGGGATCCTTTTGGCTAAAAAGCTTTGTGGCTTTTTTCTTATTCGGTTTCTCTTTTTATAAAAGACCCTGGAAAGCGAACGACCCCTCCTCTAAGATAGGTATGGGCATCGGAGCCTTCAACCTCATCACCAGACCTGCTTACGAGGAAATCGGTACTCACGAAGCAATTAAGCATATGCCCGATGATGATCTGCAGCTGGGGGTCCAGTTAAAGAAGCACCATAAAAAACAATTCTTCCTCACGGCTCTTAAATCTCTGGAAGTGGAATGGTATCGATCCTTGAAAGAAGCCTTCAACGGATTGGAAAAAAATACATTTGCCGGCCTGCATTACTCCATGCTGCTCGTTGTGTTTGCCATGTTTGGAATCTTCTTCTCTACGGTACTCCCTTTCATCACGATTCTTTCAGCGTCACCACCCATTCGACTCGTGAGTCTGTTGATCATTTTATTCATTAGCCTCACTTATTTAAAAGTCATAAAGCAGATGACGAATGAGTCTCCTCTTCTTTTTCTTGCATTACCTGTAACAGCCCTAATATTTATCTATTCCATTGGACGAGCTACGTTTTTAACCTTTAAACGAGGCGGAATCGAATGGCGTGGAACGGTTTATTCGTATAAGGAACTGAAGCAGAAAAGAAAGTAAAGCACATTTCTTTTCTAACAAAAAAGGTGTTGTTATAATTCATGTGTAGTACTATTTAGTAACCCGAAATAAATACCACGACATGGAAGGTGATCAGAAATGAACACAAAGCTATTTCAACCATATACGCTTAAAGATGTAGAACTGAAGAATCGAATTGTAATGGCACCTATGTGCATGTATTCTTCTCATAACGAAGATGGAAAAGTCGAGAACTGGCATCGTACTCACTATACAAGCCGTGCAGTGGGTGGCGTTGGGCTCATCATTCAGGAAGCTACAGCTGTCACGCCCCAAGGAAGAATCTCCCCGCAAGATTTAGGGATTTGGGATGACGAGCATATTGAAGGATTACGAGAGTTAGTGGGATTAATCAAAGAACACGGTGCGAAGACAGGTATTCAGCTTGCTCATGCAGGAAGAAAGGCCGTTCTCGAAGGAGATATTCTTGCTCCATCTGCGATCCCGTTCAACGATGTGATGAAAAAGCCTGTTGAAATGACGGCGAATGACATTAAAGAGACCATCACTGCCTTTATCAAAGGAGCCGAAAGAGCGAAGAAAGCGGGCTTTGATGTGATTGAAATTCATGGGGCACATGGATATCTCATCAACGAATTCCTGTCCCCGCTTTCCAATAAACGTACGGACGAATACGGCGGATCTGCTGAGAACCGCTACCGCTTCCTTCGTGAAGTCATTGATGGAATTCAACAAGTATGGGACGGACCTCTCCTTGTTCGTGTTTCTGCCAAAGATTATAACGAAGAAGGATTGGACGTTGAAGACTATGTGGTGTTCGCCCGATGGATGAAGGAACAAGGAGTCGATTTGATCGACGTAAGCTCCGGTGCCGTCGTACCCGCGCGAATCCCGGTGTTCCCTGGTTATCAGGTGAAGCTTGCTGAAACCATTAAAAAAGAAGCGAAGATGGATACAGGTGCAGTCGGGCTGATTACGACAGGCATACAAGCAGAAGAAATCCTGCAAAACGAGCGTGCTGACCTCGTCTTACTCGCTCGTGAATTACTTCGTGACCCATACTGGCCAAGAACGGCAGCCAAAGAGTTGGGTGTAGAGATCGAAGCGCCAAAGCAGTATGATCGCGCATGGTAAGAAATGTTTTGTCAGACTTAATAAGTGAGTTGCATGCCAACGGGCATGAACTCTCTTTTTTTATTCATACACTTTTTGGACTTCATACCTAAACCCTAAACAACGATAGTTTTGTTTTTGATACATCAATCTCGGTGTATCCTCTCCATCCGCTACCAGAATCACGGTTTTTTCAGGGAATTGTCTCATGACGAACTGTTGCAGCCTGCTGCCGATCCCCTTCTTTTGAAACGATTCATGAACCATCAGTCCATCGATTTCTGCTGTCCCGTCTTCAATGATCACATCCATGGATCCGGCCGGGGTCCCCTTATAGAAAGCGAGGAGCTGCATCAAACGGGGATTTTGAAAATTCCTCTTATGCATGTCGACCTTTTGATTTGCAAAGGCTTCACCGTACTCCAGATCCTGCCTATACTGAAATGCCAGGTACGCATCCCATTCCCTGTCGGTCACCACTTTCACTTCAATATTAGAATTGTCTTCTATAGAAGGAAATTGACGAGGTTCTATACTGTATAGTTCATTAAATCCTGATTCATACCCTTCACGTTTAAAATAGTCCATAAATTCCTCTGTTAGTTTTGTATCCTGCGGAAAATAAAATTTCACATGCTTTTGCCCTTTTGATTGATGAAATTCCCTTAAAAAGTTAGCAGCCTCTTTAAATTCAGCCAGGGTTGGATGTTTTTTGAATTCAAGAAAGTTACTATCATACCTTGTTAACATTTCTGGAAAATGAATATGTTTATAAAGATCATTCTCTCCTATTTCATGTCCTGGACTATAAATATGGTCAAATGTGATTTCCTTCATTAATATTCCCCTTTTCCTCTATGAACTTACTCCCAGATCCGCTGAACAGATGCATCGTCATCTTCGACTTTTACTTCATATACATCAGGATTGGAAAGGGCGAACAGCTCATCATATCCATATTTCTCATCAAACAATCTCAAAAGCAGCGTCGTTAAGTTTCCATGAGTCACACACACCACATAATCTTCTTCTTTTTTTAATACGTCTTCTATAAAAGACCTTGCTCTCCCCATTGCCTGGTCATTCGATTCTCCACCAGGTAAAACAAGTGAAAAGTCATCAAAGCTCTTCTTTAACTTTTCCATCCAATCAGGAAGTTCCCGATCACTTAACACTCTTTCTCCCAAGCGATCGTCTTCTTGAATCGTTAATCCGGACTGTTTGGCAAAGGGTGCTATGGTATCTATGGTCCTTACAAAAGGACTGGAATAGATCGACTCAATCGTTCGGTTTTCCAGAAATGTAGCCAATTCGACCGCTTGCTGCTTCCCTACCTCTGTTAATGGCGCATGGAACGCCTGCCCTTCAGCTTTCGCATGGCGCACCAAATAAATCGTCTTCATTTGCTTCCCCTCACTTCTTTATAGGTATTACATACTCCATGAAGTCTTTGGCGATATAGGATTCTGGAAAAACGTCCCTTGCTTCCCTCTCCAACTCTTCCCATGACTCTTTTGCATATCGAGAGGAAATATGGGTTAAAAACAGCAATTTAACCCCTGCTTCTAAAGCTATCTCTCCTGCTTGCTTTGTCGTCGAATGGAAATACTCACGGGCCATTTCCTCCTGGTCCCGATTGAAGGTCGCTTCATGAATGAGTACATCTGCTAACCTTCCTAAATCGACAGCATTAGAGCAAACTCGCGTGTCTCCTAGGATCGTGACAATCCGACCAGGAATAGAAGGTCCAAGAAAATCCTCTCCATTAAGTTCAGTGCCGTCTTCCAGCTGAACCGTTTCACCTAATTTTAATTTCTTGTAGACCGGTCCAGGTTGAATACCTCTTTCCTGTAATCGATCAACTTGAAGGACACCCGGTTTATCTTTTTCAACCACACGGTATCCGAAGGTAGGCAAGGCATGATCCAGCTCCCTCGCCTCTACAATAAATCCTTCATCTTCAAAGATGGCCCCTTCCTCGATCTCAATCACTTCAAGGGGATATTGAAGATGCGTCCGGCTGACTGATAGAGACACGTGGATATACTCTTTGATTCCCTTAGGTCCATATACCGTAAGCTGGGACTGTCCACCTTGAAAGGAGCGGCTGCCTAATAATCCTGGCAACCCATAAATATGATCCCCGTGTAAGTGGGTGATGAAAATCTTCTCTATTCTTCTCGGTTTCAAGCTAGTATGTAAAATTTGATGCTGCGTTGCTTCCCCACAATCAAAAAGCCAAACCGCACCACGTTCTTCTAATAATTTCAAAGCAGTACTGGTTACATTCCGGAGTTTAGCGGGTACTCCTGCCCCAGTTCCTAAAAATAATAGTTCCAACTTATTCACTCCTATAATGAGCTATGCTGCCTTTATTTTAGCACATTCAACGAATATTTACCTTTCACTCCCATCGTTCATACCGCTTTATCTCCCCCTGAAACACAAATGAGTAATAAGAATGTGAATTAAAGCCAATATAATGACGTAGAGTTTCTGCATAAAACGTTTTCATGTTTTTAATAAAAAAAGTCATCGGCATATAATTTGCTAATTGAACCATAAGTCTTTAAAATTAAGTAATTGTATAGGATATTAAATAAGAAGACATACATTAAACAAGCTAGCAACAAGATAAAGTGAGGTCATGACATTGAATAATTCAACTACACCATCATCTCTCATTACTATTTTTGGAGCCACTGGTGATTTAGCAAAAAGAAAGCTTTATCCATCTCTTTATCATTTGTTCCGTAAAGGGAAAATTTCGAAGCGTTTTGCCGTTGTAGGGGTAGCACGCCGTGAATGGTCGAATGAAGAGTTCCAGGAACACGTCAAAACATCGGTACATAAAGCATTAGGCAGCAACGAAAACATAGATGAGTTCGTCTCTCATTTCTACTATCAGCCGAATGATGTTTCAAACAGTGACTCGTATAAAGCGTTGAAGAACCTTTCTGATGAACTGGATGAAACATATGAATTAGAAGGAAATCGCATTTTCTACCTGGCGATGGCTCCTGAATTCTTCGGAACGATTACAGAGCAACTGAAGAATCAAGGTGTAACCGATACAAACGGTTTCCAAAGACTAGTCATCGAAAAACCATTCGGTCACGACCTGCCTTCAGCCGAAAAACTGAATAGCCAGATCCGTGAATCGTTCTCTGAAGATCAAATTTACCGTATCGACCACTATCTCGGGAAAGAAATGGTTCAAAACATCGAAGTCATCCGCTTCGCCAATGCGATGTTTGAACCGCTATGGAACAACCGTTACATCTCCAATATCCAGGTCACTTCCTCTGAAGAGCTGGGTGTCGAAGATCGTGGACGCTATTACGAAAAAAGTGGAGCTCTCCGCGATATGGTTCAAAACCACCTGCTTCAAATGGTTGCGTTACTTGCCATGGAGCCTCCAATCAAATTGACGACAGACGAAATCCGCAGTGAAAAAGTCCGTGTATTACGATCCCTGCGTCCGTTTGAACATGAAGAAGTGAAAGATTATTTCGTGCGAGGTCAATATGGCCCTGGAACATCCGGTAATCAGGATCTACCAGGTTATCGCGAAGCAGAGAACGTTGATGATCAATCCAATACCGAGACTTATGTTGCAGGGAAACTGATGATCGATAACTTCCGTTGGGCTGGCGTTCCGTTCTACATCCGCACAGGAAAGAGAATGGAAACAAAGTCAACGAAAATCGTCATCCAATTCAAAGATATTCCAATGAACCTGTATTACAATCCGGACAATCCACTGGCACCGAATTTATTGGTGATTCACATTCAGCCTGAAGAAGGAATTACTCTGCACTTAAACGTGAAAAAATCCGGACAAAACATTGAAACGACTCCGGTAAAACTAAACTTTGCCAACACCAGTATAGACGGGATGAACACGCCGGAAGCATACGAAAAGCTTTTATTCGATTGCCTGCGCGGGGATGCAACCAACTTCACTCATTGGGATGAAGTGAAGTTATCCTGGGCATTCGTCGATAAGATTTCTGAAGTATGGGAACATACACGTGACGGAGAATTCCCGAACTACGAAGCAGGATCAATGGGTCCGAAAGCAGCCGACAACCTGCTGGCTAAAGATGGCTTCTACTGGTGGCCAATTGCGAATCTAGACGTAGACCAATGCTAAGGAAGGTGTGGAAACAATGAAAATTTATGATGTAACAGCTCCAATCTTTAACGGAATGCCGGTTTATAAGAACAAACCGGAAAAACAACCTACGATCGATACAAATACGAATGGTCATGTAACGGAGTCCAGAATCTCAATGGACGTTCATACAGGAACTCACGTAGATGCTCCCCTTCACATGATTAACGACGGGGAAACAATCGAAACGATCGATATCGAGCAGCTCGTTCGTCCTGTAAAGGTTTTTGATGTAACAAAGGCCGATGAGAAAATCAGTCTTAAAGATATCGAAGGATTAGAAATAGAAGAGAATGATTTCATCCTCTTTAAAACAAAAAATTCATGGGATAGCGAATTTAATTTTGAATTCATCTATGTAGCAGAAGATGCAGCAACGTACCTTGCAGATAAAAAAATCTCAGGGGTTGGAATCGATGCACTTGGTATCGAAAGAGCCCAGGAAGGACACCCTACTCACCGCAGTTTAATGGGAAGCGGAGTCATCATCATGGAGGGACTTCAACTGAAAGACATTGAAGCCGGCCAATACTTCATGGTGGCAGCTCCACTTAAGATTGAAAACACCGATGCATCACCTGCACGTGTGTTGTTGTTTGATGAATTGATTGGGTGATATCTTAAAACGACTCTCTAGTATACTAGGGAGTCGTTTTTTTGATTAGCCTCTTTGATTTCTAGGATACTGTTGAAAATCTTACTTTCCCACTCCTTGACTATTTTGGCGCAACCCGGGAGGAGATTTATTCGTTTAATGTTGGGAGTGATGACTTCTTTTTCGATCAAATGATGAGGATTTTCGTGTTTTTGCCGTAAAAAAGGCACATTTGACTAATTTTCAGATTAAAGGGAGTGAGATTGACTCAGTAAGTCGGACGATTTGAAGGTCCGCTCTTAAAAAAACGTGATCTTTCCCATTCTATGATCCAATTTTAGATACTTATGTTCCGGTTTCAGCTCTTTATGAACCAGAATTCTGATTTACGAACCACTTTTTCGATTTTATGATCCTTTTGTCGAAAGCCTCAGTGGACTACTAAAACTCAATTTTTACCGGATTCAAATTCTCTTTTCTACTAAAGTACTCATATTCTTTGTGCTACGTCAATAATCTTCCCAACGACATTCTGCCCTTCATCCGAATGTCTGATGACAAATAAATGATCAGCTTCTCCTTCAACAGGTGCAGCTACGTCCGTGAAGTAACCATCAGTCTGTTGACGGTTTAGTACTTCTTCAAAAGTAGCAGCACTCCTGAAGATGGCTGTACTTCTATCACTGTTCGCCACTCTGGCTTGAAGAACCCGTGGGGATATCCAAATGGACGAGGATGGTCGTTAATCCCTTCTGATTGAACTGCTTCAATAGCTTCAACCGTCCACTGTGGCTCAAATTCGAATTACAAAGAATGAGGTGATATGAAGTCTCATTCATGGCATATTCGACAATGGTTCGACTGACGGCATACTTGAGCGTATTAGCCCTTCCATTGGAAGCAGGCTTTTATAATAGGTGTTGATAAATTCAGCAATTGTTCTTCCAGGCTCCTGGCGAAGGTTGTTTTTCCGCTATGGGTTTTTCCGACGGTCATGATTACTAGCCTTGGCATGAATGGACCTCCAATTCGTAGTTAAAACTCAATCTCCAGATTCTCTTTTATCTTGGATATAAATTAAAATATTCTGGCTCTAGTAAACTCACCATCTAAAGTTGATGGAAACATCATTCATCGATCTCTTCCATATCATATGATCAGACCCGTTACCCCAAAAATCCTTCAGCCAATAATCAGGCTGCCCAAATCTTTTCATCCATATCTTCTGGGCATTGGCGTATCCGCTATCCAAACAGAATTCCTGGACACCCTTGTTTAGAAAAGTAAGGAACATGACGTTTAATAGAAATGTCCCTACACCACGTCCTTGATAATCGGGATGCACAAACACCGTTCCAATCTCATACACCTCTTTCAATGCTCCATCTGTGCAGCTGCGAATCAGTTCACTGGCAGGACCGTATTCGATGGTTCCGATGATGTCAGCATCGTTCTTTTCTGAAGCGATTAGAAAGTATCGATTCGTCCCATTAGTGTCTAAGTCACTTTTTAAGTATTGTTTCTTGCTCTCTACTTCACTTTCGATGTCATCAAGCAGCTCCGCTAAACCTTCTCTGGCAAAGGTATGCTTAATGACTGTAGAAAAAAATTGATTCAACTCATCTTTGTCTTCTATTTGTGGTCTTCTTAATTCAATGTTAAGCACTGAAATCACTCCTTGATAACCTGAAAAATCCGAGAGTCCACGTGAATCATACTACCCGCTTTTAAAAATCGTTTCCTTTCATTCAATACCAATTATTTCAAAAATCCCCAAAATAGACAATCCCCAATATTCCATAATAGACCCAAAAAAAAGCCAGGAAGAGCAACCTCTCCCTGGCTTTACTGTATAGTAATATTATTCATTATTAGCGGTTTATAGCTTTTCTCCATTTGTTGCAATCACGTCTTTATACCAGAAGAAGGACTTCTTCTTTTTGCGTTCTAATGTCCCGCTGCCGTCATCTTGTTTATCAACATAAATGAATCCATACCGCTTGGAAAATTCCCCTGAGGAAGCACTGACTAAATCGATGCAGCCCCAGCTTGTGTATCCCATTAATTCAACTCCATCTTCGATCGCTTCACCGATTGCTTTGATATGATTACGGAGAAATTCAATCCGGTAGTCATCATTGATCGAGCCGTCTTCTTCGATTTTGTCATAGGCTCCCAACCCATTTTCCACAACAAATAATGGTACCTGGTAGCGATCATATAATTTGTTCAGACTGATACGCAATCCTTCTGGATCAATCTCCCATCCCCAATCACTTGCCTTTAAGAACGGATTCTTAGTCCCCCCGATAAGATTTCCATGTGATTCTTCCAGGTCTGTCTTATCTTTCTTCTCCGTCCTCGACATATAGTAACTGAACCCAATGTAATCGACCGTACCTTCCTTCAGTAGTTCAAGATCCCCTTCCTGAATATCTAAATCAATGTTATGTTCTTTGAAATAGCGATTAATGAAAGCAGGGTATTCGCCTCTCACTTGGACATCTGCACAGTAATAGTTAAATATGCGTTCTTCCTGAAGGGCATACATCACATTTTCAGGGTCAGAATCAAACGAATATACCGGTGCATACAAGATCATACATCCAATCTGAGCCTCGGGAATAATTTCGTGGCAGGCTTTTACTGCCATGCTGCTCGCTACAAATTGATGATGGAATGCCTGGAATGTCGGCTGGTATTTGTCTTCTTCCTTTTGGATGGAGAAACCTAGCCCCTGAATGGGCATAATGAAACCACTATTGATTTCATTGAACGTCATCCAGTATTTCACTTTGTCTTTATAACGCTTGAAAATCACTTTTACATATCGTTCAAAGAAAGTGACCACTTCACGATTTCTCCAGCCGCCGTATTCCTTTACAAGATGTAAAGGCATTTCATAATGTGAAATGGTGACAACGGGTTCTATTCCATGTTTGTGCAATTCATCAAACACACGATCATAGAAAGCCAGACCTTCCTCATTTGCTTCCATCTCATTACCATTAGGAAAGATTCTTGTCCAGGCAATGGACATACGGAATACTTTGAAACCCATTTCTGCAAATAATGCAATGTCTTCCTTGTAACGATGATAGAAGTCAATAGCTTCATGGTTGGGATAACGGTACTTGTCTCGATTGATTTCAAAATGAAAACCCGGAGATTGTAAAATGTGAAGCCTTTCTTTTCCCCCTGGAAGAACATCGGCAATATTCAATCCTTTATTCCCCTCGTAAAATCCGCCTTCGATTTGGTTGGCGGCAGTTGCTCCACCCCATAAAAATTTTTTCGGGAATTGATATTGTTTCATAGGAATACCCCCAATAATTTGTCGTAAATAATGTAAATGGTATGTTCATATTAACGAGATTTTTAAAAACAGTAAATAAGATAGGATTCTCTAGTTTCGATTAACAAATCGAGTTATTCGTTACAAATATGTAACACTGTGTATCGGATGACTGGCAATGGTACAATAAGGAAGTAGCTTTTAGTAAAACTAACTGATGTTCAAAGGGGAATCTACATGTATGTTTTCTAACGAGATTATAGCTTCATTTAATGAACTCGAAACATCTATTTACAATTACATTTCTCAAAATCGTGAGAAGGTTGCCTATATGCGAATTCGTGAACTGGCAGATGAAACCCACGTCTCAACTGCGACAATTTTACGTTTTTGCAGAAAACTAAATTATGATGGTTTTTCGGAATTCAAAGTGAAGCTGAAATTGGATATAGAAGAAAACAAGAAATCGGTGATAAAAAGTTCCCAACATTCCGTACTTGAATTCTTCGAAAGAACTTTAAATAGAGATATCGAAGAAAAAATTGTAGAGGCTGTGGAAGTAATTTCATCAGCAAACAACGTGATTTTCATTGGGATAGGTAGCTCAGGTATTCTTGCTGAGTATGGTGCAAGATATTTCTCAAGCTTAGGGAAATTCTCAATGTATATTAAAGATCCTCACTTTCCGATCCATTCCAAAATCATGCAGAATAGTGTAACTATTGCATTATCCGTCTCCGGAGAAAATCATTTTACAGTCACTCATCTTAATCAACTAAAACAAGAAGGAAGTAAAATCATTAGTATCACAAACACAAAACTCTCGACTATTTCCAAAATATCCGATATCAATATTCCATATTATGTGACTGAAGAATTTATGGGAGACGCTAATATTACCACTCAAGTACCTGTGGTGTATATTTTGGAATCAATGGCCCGTGAAATTTATAAACTTAATCAATAAGGGGAATTGCATGAATAATTCAATGGATAAAATAAAAGCCCCACTCCTACAGTAATAGGAAAGGGGCTATACTCATTCGATCATTTCATCCACTCAGTATGGAAAATACCTTCTTTATCCACACGCTCATACGTATGGGCACCGAAGTAATCACGCTGAGCCTGGATCAGGTTTGCAGGCAGGGTTTCTGTGCGGTAGCTATCGTAGTAAGAAAGTGCCGCAGAGAAGCCAGGTACCGGTACACCATTTTGGACAGCTACGCTGATGACTTCGCGAAGGGCGTATTGGTAACTTTCTACGATCTCTTTGAAATAAGGATCTAAAAGAAGATTTGAAAGATTTGATTCACGGTCGTAAGCTTCTTTGATCTTTTGCAAGAATTGAGCACGGATGATGCATCCTCCACGGAAGATCATGGCGATATCCCCGTATTGAAGATCCCATTTGTATTCATCAGATGCAGAGCGCATTTGCGCAAATCCTTGAGCATAGGAACAGATTTTACTCATGTAAAGAGCTTTACGGATTGATTCAACCAATGCTTTTTTATCGCCCTGGAATGGTTTCGTGTCAGGTCCCTTTAGCATTTTGCTTGCTTTCACACGTTCCTCTTTAATGGCTGAGATGAAACGGGCAAAGACAGATTCTGTGATGATCGGTAATGAAACGCCAAGATCTAATGCACTCTGGCTTGTCCATTTTCCAGTACCTTTTTGTCCTGCTTTGTCTAGGATGACATCCACCATAGGCTTACCTGTTTCTTCGTCTTTCTTCGTGAAGATATCTGCTGTGATTTCAATCAAGTAGCTATCCAGCTCACCTTTATTCCATTCAGCAAACACCTCATGAAGTTCCTCGGCACTTAAGCCCAGGACATTTTTCATCAGGAAGTAGGATTCTGCAATGAGCTGCATATCTCCGTACTCGATGCCGTTGTGCACCATTTTCACATAGTGTCCCGCGCCATCAGGACCGATATACGTCGTACAAGGGTCTCCATCGACTTTCGCTGCAATGTCTTTCAGGATAGGAGCGACAAGGTCGTACGCTTCCTTCTGTCCACCAGGCATGATGGAAGGACCAGTAAGAGCACCTTCTTCTCCACCGGACACACCTGTTCCGATAAAGTGAATGCCAAGATCACTTAATTCATGGTTACGTCGACGCGTATCTTCGAAGAACGTATTTCCTCCGTCAATGAGAATGTCCCCTTTTTCCAGGAAGGGCTTTAATTGTTCGATGGTTGCATCAGTTGGATTTCCTGCTTTCACCATCAAGAGGATCTTCCTAGGCTTTTCTAAAGAATTAACGAATTCTTCAATCGTATATGTAGGAACGACATTCTTTCCTTCAGATTCGCTTATCATTTCATCCGTTTTTTCACTGGAACGGTTATATACAGAAACAGAGTACCCTCTGCTTTCAATATTCCAAGCTAGGTTTTTGCCCATTACGGCTAAGCCGATTACACCAATTTCTTGTTGAGACATTCAATCAACGTCCTTTCCCTTATAAAATTACTGGTTTTTAATCTCTTTTCTTAAGATAAAAAGAAAATGTACCTTTATATTTTCAAAAACCTGTTTTTGCACTCTCTTTCAATCTAACAAGAATAGAGAAGCGATGCAAATAATCCGTTTATGGAGTATGTGACCTATCTTAAGGTGTCCTCTTTTTCACGTGTCATTCTCTTAAAAAATCTTTGTTGAAGCTTGTGTCTCGCTTTGAATCAAAGGATGAATCTTTCCTTTTGTTCTTCCCTTTTACCCCTTGAGAAATGGAGTCCTTCCCAAACTTATCCTGCAGCTGGGATAAAACATTATAGAGAGGTTCTTTTTCAGCCACTTTTTTATAAGAGAATAAGTCCAGCTGCTCCGTAGCTTCACTCTTTTCCACAACATCTTGGGCGGTGACCCCCAAGAGCCTCACTGGATCTCCATCCCAGTGTTTCAGCAGTAATTCTTTAGAGTAGCGAAATAAGTCTTCTTTTTTATTAATTGGATTTTCTAACTTCTTGCTTCTTGTAATGGTTTTCCTGAATTTATCCCGGATCATCAGCTGGATCGTCATCCCCAGCACGTCTTTCTGTTGCAGACGTGAGGACACTTTCGCGCAAAGCTTCTCTATAACCGTTAAAAGCTCATGTTGATTCGTCGTATCCTTTGGTAACGTGGTGGAGTTACCGACGCTTTTATAATCATAAATCGACTCAGGGTCTACATTTCGTCGATCAATACCATTTGCACGCTCTTTGAGACGAAAGCCATTGATTCCGAGGAGTGATTTAAGTTGAATATCATTGGCGTGAGCGAGATCATTACACGTTTGAATTCCAATTGTATTGAGTTTCTGGGCGGTTTTCTCTCCAATTCCATGCATTTCAATGACAGGAAGGGGCCAAAGCTTTCCGGGGATATCACGCTTTCTTAATACGGTGATTCCCATAGGTTTCTTCATGTCGGATGCGGTTTTGGCCAAGAATTTATTAGGAGCCACCCCGATGCTGCAAGGGAGATCGAGCTGCCCTTTAATTTGGGATTGAATGTCTGACGCAATTTGAAGAGGAGTGCCTTTTTCAAAAGAATCGGTAATATCCAAATAGCCTTCGTCAATCGAGACGGGTTCAACTAATTCTGAATATTGTCTGAGGATATCAAATATTCCTTTCGAGGCTGCGCGGTAACGGTCAAAGTTAGGCGTCATGATAATGAGCTGGGGGCACAGTTTTTTGGCTTCCCAAAGAGGCATTGTCGTTTTCACTCCGAAGCTTCTCGCTTCGTAGCTGCATGTCACGATAATGCCTCGTCTCTCTTGGGGATTCCCTGCTATAGCTAATGGTTTGCCTCTCAATGTTGGGTCATAAGCCATCTCAACCGAGGCATAAAAGCTATTCATATCAACATGAAGGATCACTCGTCCGTTTTTTGGATAATGTGAGTTCATTTAAATCGCGGCTTTCTTTGTCTAATTTTGATGGGTTTTTTGCTCGTTCACGTAATCCTTTATCTCTCTAATACCTTCTAGACTCTCTACTAAAACATCGGGGTCAATCTGGGTAATGAGCGAATCTTCAAGATGAATGATTCCTGAGAAATAGTTTGTTTTTGAATACGCAAGTAAACCTACGTTTGTAAAGGAGTCATTCGGTACTTCGAGAATTTCTTTCGCTTCCTTTACGATCAAACCGATCTGCATTGTTTCTGTGTGAACGACGAGAATAAACATTCCTGTTTCTGCATCTGCATTCGTGTTATAAAGGATATTTGCTAAATCAAGGACAGGGATCAGCTCTCCTCTGACCTTTACAAGTCCCAGGACAAATGAAGGCAGATGAGGGATGGATCTCACTTCTTCCACTTTTTCAATCGAAACTACGTTCTCAATCGGTAGTGAATATTCTTCTTTTCCAGCATGAAAAACAACTACTTTCGGCATTGTATAACGTCCCCTCTTAAACTTCTGATATGTATACTATTAATGTACCATATTTTAGAAAAGTTAGGTGCTGGTTTTGAAAGAAGAAAATGTCCACGAACGAAGGATGATCTTTCGTTCGTGGACATTGGATTGTATGGGTCCTCTGTTCAGCTCCGGCGGCTAGACCCTAGAGGTCTATTCTCCCGAAACCTCTTGAATGATTGCTACAACCATTTCAGAAAGCTTGTTCAGTTCTTCAACAGGCATTCTTTCGCTCTTTGTATGGATATCTTCGTATCCTACTGCCAAGTTGACGGTCGGCACTCCGAAACCTGCGATAACGTTGGCGTCACTTCCGCCTCCGCTTGTAAGAAGCTCGCTTGGACGGCCAATTTTCTTCGCGGCTCGTTTCGCCACTTCGACTACTTCGTCACCGTCTTTAAACTTGAAGCCTGGATACATCACCTGTACTTCAACTTCCGCTTTTCCACCCATTTCTTCTGCTACGGATTCGAATGCAGCTTTCATCTTCTCTACTTGAGCTTCCATTTTTTCAGGGACCAGTGAGCGTGCTTCTGCAAGAATATCCGCTTGTTCACATACGATGTTCGTTGCTTTTCCACCTTCAAAGCGGCCGATGTTTGCAGTCGTTTCTTCGTCGATGCGGCCGAGTGGCATTTTGGAAATCGCTTTAGCTGCAATCGTGATGGCAGAAACGCCTTTTTCAGGAGCTACACCGGCATGTGCTGTTTTCCCATATATCGTTGCTCTCACTTTCGCTTGTGTAGGAGCGGCCACGATAATATTTCCGACTTTCCCATCACTATCAAGGGCGAAACCATATTTCGCTTTTACTAGAGAAGAATCCAGCGCTTTCGCTCCGACTAATCCTGATTCTTCCCCTACCGTAATGATGAACTGGATATCACCGTGGGAGATATTGTTCTCTTTAAGTACACGAACGGATTCAAGCATCGTTGCAAGTCCCGCTTTATCATCGGCTCCAAGAATGGTCGTGCCGTCAGAGTAAATATAGCCATCATCTTTAAGCGTTGGCTTAACCCCTTTTGCAGGTACAACTGTATCCATATGAGAAGTGAAGTAGATGGTATCCACGCCTTCTTTGTTCCCTTTCAACGTACAGATCAGGTTTCCGGCACCGTGGCCCGTTTCACCCATCGTGTCATCTTCAAATACCTCTACTCCCAGATCAGAGAATTTTCGCTTTAATACTTTCGCGATTTCCGCTTCTTCCTTCGTTTCAGAATCGATTTGAACCAATTCCAGGAATTCATTTAGTAAACGTTCATGATTAATCATTTAGTCGACCTCCACAAATATGTATTCACTTATAGTATAGCGTGAATAGGCAGGTTCAACAAATGGTATCGCTTCTACAATGGAATATTTCCGTGCTTTTTCTTTGGTCTCTCTTCCCGTTTATTTCTCATCATTTCCAATCCTTGAATCAATTTGATTCGGGTTTCACGAGGATCTATGACGTCATCCACCATTCCACGGGACGCTGCCACATATGGATTAGCGAATTTCTCACGGTACTCTTCAATCTTCTGCGCGCGGAGCTGTTCAGGATTCTCACTGCCCGCAATTTCCCTTGCAAAAATAATATTCGCTGCTCCCTGCGGACCCATGACGGCAATTTCTGCATTAGGCCATGCAAAAACTAAATCAGCCCCGATGGACTTACTGTTTAGGGCAACATAAGCACCTCCATAGGCTTTTCGTAAAATCACCGTCATTTTTGGAACCGTAGCTTCTGAATAGGCATAGAGGATTTTCGCACCGTGACGGATGATCCCGCCATGTTCCTGCTTGATTCCAGGGAAGAAGCCAGTTACATCTTCAAACGTGATCAATGGGATATTGAAGGAATCACAGAATCTGATAAAACGGGCTGCTTTGTCAGAGGAGTCAATGTCGAGACCTCCTGCCATGAATTTTGGCTGATTACAGACAAGTCCTACGACCTCTCCTTTTATTCGGGCCAGCCCTACGACAATATTTTTCGCAAATTCTTTTTGAACCTCCATAAAGCTGTCTTTATCCACGATTTCATTGATGACCGTGCGGACGTCGTAAGGACGGATAGCATCGAATGGAATCAGGTCCGTTAAATTTCCACGATAATCATCTTCTTCATCCACTTCCAAACGAGGAGGCTTCTCCTCATTATTTTGTGGTAAATACGCTAATAGTCTTCGAACCTCGAGAAGCACTTCTTCTTCAGTTTTCCCTCTGAAATGAGCATTCCCGCTGATGGAGTTATGGACCTTCGCACCGCCTAAATCTTCTGAGCTGATTTTCTCACCGGTAACTGTTTCAATTACTTTAGGTCCTGTGATGAACATTTGACTTGTATCATCTACCATAAACACAAAATCCGTGATCGCAGGGGAATAAACCGCTCCTCCTGCGCAAGGTCCCATAATCACTGAGATTTGTGGAATCACTCCGGAATAAATGGAGTTTCGATAGAAGATATGTCCGTATCCATCTAAAGAAACGACGCCTTCTTGAATTCTTGCACCACCAGAATCATTTAATCCAATGAAAGGCGCACCATTTTTGACTGCCAGATCCATGACATGTGAAATCTTCTTCGCATGCATTTCCCCCAATGCGCCGCCAAATACCGTGAAATCCTGAGAAAATAAGTAGATGGGTTTTCCATTTACTTTTCCATAACCTGTAACGACTCCATCTCCAGGGCCCTGAACCCCGTCCAGTCCAAAGTCTGAACAGCGATGCTCAATGAATGGATTCAGCTCAACAAAGCTCCCCGGATCCACTAAAATATCGATTCGTTCTCTCGCAGTCAGTTTCCCTTTTTCGTGCTGCTTATCTATTTTTTTATCTCCGCCGCCTAATTCTACTTCTCTTCTGCGATCATACAATTCATTAATCTTTTCATAGATATCCATTATGTTACTCCCCTTTGATGTTTGATTTATCACATAGTTCATATAGTACACCGTGCGCTGACTTTGGATGCATGAAGGCAACAGCAGCTCCGCCAGCCCCCGTTTTTGGGGTTTCGTTGATCATCCGGACTCCATTGGCTTGCAGTTCCTTGATCCGTTTTTCAATTCCTTCGACACCAAAGGCAATATGGTGAATGCCTTCTCCCTTTTTTTCAATGAACTTGGCAATCGGACTTTCTTTATGTAGTGGTTCAAGTAACTCAAGCTTAATATTTCCACCATCAATAAATGCTACTTTCACACCTTGATTTCCCACCTCTTCGATCTTGACGAGTGAAAGCCCAAGAGTATCTTCGTATAATGGAAGAACATTGTCTATTGATGATACTGCTATTCCGATATGGTCTACCTTTTTCATCCCTATCATCCCCCTGTTGTTTACATGCTCCACCCGTATAGTATTCGATAGATGTTGTCGAATTCCCTCCTAATCCGGCGAATAATTAAAGCGTTTTCTTTTATGCCAATGGTTGTTTTCTCTCACTATTCACGATAAAATAGAGTTGAAAATCACCACATGTTCAGGTGAGATGGAGAATGGAGAGATACAATGGGCAATAAAAAATTACAAAAAATAATTGTTTTTGTCATGCTATTTGCGATGATTGCATCGACGATCATGGCAGGACTGACTTTCTTATTATAGAAAACAAAGGATCTGCTTTTCGACTCAGTCGATAAGCAGATCCTTTTTATTTTATCGCACCGTGATCTTTTCCCAGCTGATAGAAGCTTTTGTTCGTTTTGACGACTAGAACCTTTGTTCCGACAGGCACATGATCAAACAGATATTCAACATGCTTGTTGTGCATTCGAATGCATCCGTTTGAGATATATTTGCCTATACTTGAAGGTTGATTCGTTCCGTGGATTCCATAGATCCTTCCGTCTGTCCCCTTGGCGTCAAATCCGATCCATCTTGAACCCAATGGATTCCGCGGGTCTCCCCCCGGAATATTCTTCTTACGGTAATAAGGATTCTTGGCTTTGACTGTTACATTAAATAGTCCTTCCGGGGTGAGGGTCGTCGTTTTCCCTGTTGCTACCGGGAATAAGCGCTGAACCTTTCCGTCGTCGATGTAAGCTAATTGATTCCTTTCCTTGTTCACGATAATTATCGGATCCCCGGGCAGTGGATTCCTTCCAAGTGGCCATATGGGAGAAGCGAACAAGATAATGGCAAGAAGTATACGCATCCTATCACCTTTTTTCATGTTTTAGGTGTAGTTTACTTCCCTTTGATCATTTTCATCCTTCTTTATTCCTTTAAACGAACTTTTCAGAAGAAGATACTGCTCCATCTCTTGAACAAATTGATAGAGAGCGGCGCGGGTTTCAAATTCTTCCCTCGTCTTCGGTAAATCCATCTGTTCAAACTCCACTTTCATATCGTACAATTTTTTCAAATAAAACAGGGCCGTGTTTCCCGGATGTATGTGATCACTAAGCTCATCCAGAAATTCTGCAATCCGATGTCCCTGCTCTACCGTCAATGAGATCGATGTCGCAATCGGTAAAATACGCTGTAGGATTTCGAACTGTTTTTCCCTCATTTTAAAATACAAATAATATAAGTTCTCATGTCGTAAAAAGTGATTTTCAACATCTTTGAATGCTATGGTCTTCGCTTCTTTAAGTAATTGTTCTGTTTCAGTGATTTCTTTCCCATCCCATTGGCTATCATTTGTTCGCAGGTAGTTGATCATTTCACAAAAGATTTTATAGAAATTGGCTTCGATCTTTTCTTGATATTCGATCATCTTTTTATCAACGCTTGGCATATACAAATTCATAACAAGAGCGATTCCGATTCCAATCACAATGATCCCTAATTCATTTTGAAAAAGCCCGGGGGTCACGTTACCTGCCGAATAAATATGTAGAATGATAACGGAACTGGTGACTATTCCTTCTTTGATATTCAGGGCTACCGTAATCGGAATGAACACAAGTAATAACAAGCCGATTACGGCAGGATGATAGGCAACGAACTCAAAGAACGCAGCCGAAATCACCATGGCAATCACACAGGCCAGGAAACGGCTCCATGAAGCGTTAACCGATTTCTTCTTCGTGTTCTGAATGCACAGTATCGTCAAAATCCCGGCTGATACAAAGTTATCCAGCTGAAACCACTGTGCAATGCTGATCGCAACGGCTGTGCCGATTCCAGTCTTAAGTGTTCGATACCCGATTCGAAACATTCATCTTTCTCCTAACTCTTTCTATTTTTTAGCTACTTAAGAATACCATAATGGCCTTGAACAAAAAAAGGAGGATTAACGATTCTGTTCGTTAATCCTTCCATTATTTACAGTATTTTCTCTAAGAATTCTTTTCCCCGGTCGCTTTGAGGGTTTGAGAAAAACGGAAGAGGCTCTCCTTCTTCGATGATCTTTCCATCATCCATTAATAAGACTCTATCTGCCACTTCCCTTGCAAAGCCCATTTCATGTGTCACAATAATCATCGTCATCCCTGAATGAGCAAGTGACTTCATGACTTCCAGCACCTCTTTGACCATTTCCGGATCCAGTGCAGATGTGGGTTCGTCAAAAAGCATCACTTTCGGTTCCATTGCAAGTGCCCTTGCAATCGCTACACGCTGCTTTTGGCCTCCTGATAAACGGTTTGGATATTCATCACTTTTTTCTTTCAAACCGACTTTTGTTAGAAGGTCCGTCCCTAATTTTTTTGCTTCTGTTCTGTTGAGCCCCTTCACTTTCACTGGAGAGTAGATCACGTTTTCCAACGCTGTCATATGAGGAAAAAGATGAAAATGTTGAAATACCATCCCTATATCTTGTCTCACTTTGCTTATATTTTTGCTTTTCACAACAGTTTCTTCAAAGTATATCGATCCTGAAGTTGGTTCCTCTAAATAATTCAGGCAGCGGAGAAGGGTGGATTTCCCGGAACCGGAAGGACCGATTAATGCGACAACCTCCCCTTTTTCTACGGAGAAATCGATACCTTTCAATACTTGTAGCTTTCCGAACGACTTTGTAATCTTTTCTGCTTTAATCATTTCCACGTAGTCTCCCTTCCAGCGCTTTCCCTAATAAAGTTAGAATCATGACAAGCACATAATAGATCAGTCCTGCAAATAAGAGTGGCTCGAAAAAGGAATACAAATCACTACCTACCATATACGAACGTCTCATCACGTCGGCTGCCCCGATAACAGTGACGATGGCAGATTCCTTCGTAAGGGTGATAAATTCGTTCATTAATGCAGGCAAGATGTTTTTGATGGCCTGAGGAAGAATCACATCTTTCATCATCAAACGATATGGAACCCCAAGAGCCATGGCCGCTTCCTTTTGCCCTTTATCCACTGCATTGATTCCCGCCCGGATGATCTCGGAAATATAGGCAGCTGAATTAAGGGAAAAAGAAAGGATGGCTGCTGTATACGGTTCGATCTGAGTTCCAAAAAGCTGAGGCGAACCGTAAAAGATGATCATTAATTGCAGAACTAAAGGAGTCCCTCTAAAAACCGATGTATAAATATCTGCAAGTAATGTTAAAGGTTTGATGGAACTTATTTTACAAAGAGCAAGCAGAATACCGAATGCAAATCCAAGTATTCCTGCCAACCCGACAATTTTAAGAGTGACCTTCAATCCTTCCAAAATAAAAGGAATCGAAGGGATCAGTTGTTGAAAATCAAGCGGCATTGTATTCTCCTCCAATCATGCTGGTGACTGTTAAATAGGAAGGGCTAACCGATGATGGGTTAGCCCTTCTATCAATCTACTGTTCTACGTCAAACCACTTTTCAGCCAGTTTATCCAAATCTCCATTTTCTTCGAGCTTTTTCAATGCATCGTTGAATTCACTTGTAAGCTCACTGTCCTTTGGAAATGCAACGGCAGAACCGGCCTCTTCTTCGTTCACGTCCATTGCATTTCCTTGAAGTTCTTCATTTTTATCCAAATAACCATTTGCTACTGTATTTTCTATGATAATGGCATCAAAACGTCCATTTTGCAGATCCTGTATCAGCTCAGGAATACGGTTACGGGTCTCTACTTTTAATTGGATGGATGTGGAAAGTTCTTCTGCAGCATCCTGTTGGATGGAACCTAACTGAACACCAACTGTCTTCCCTTCAAGATCCTTTTCGCTTTGAATTCCGCTCTCTTTTGTTGAGATGATCATATCTTTTGCTGTGTAGTATACATCACTGAAGTCAACGTTTTTTTGTCGGTCAGGAGTGGGTGTCATGGCTGATAACACAAAGTCTACTTGTCCCGTCTTAAGAGCTGATATTAAACCGCTGAATTCCATATCCTTAATCTCTATTTTATAGCCTAGTTCTTCTGCAAGCATATTAGCTAAATCAATGTCGTACCCGATGATTTCATCACTGTTTGCTGTGTCGACGTATTCAAATGGTTTATAGTCCGCCGACGTACCCATGATCAGTTTCTTTGATTCACCTGAAGCGGTGTGTTCATTCTCTTCTCCTGCACCACACGCAGCAAGAGTAGTAGAAACGATTAATACAAATATAAGAGATAATAGCTTTTTCATTGTAGTTCCTCCTTGGTTAGTGTGTATAAATATAATATATAATGTATATTAATTACTATATTCACATTGTAGCAGAGATAAATATTTATTCAATAGTTTTTATAGTTATCCATAATTGTTTATATATTCTGAAAATATAAGTGCTTATTTCGCTAGGTTTTAGCGTTGTATAGAAGAAGTAAAGAAATATACCGAATTTATTTCATTCATAATATATGCATAGTTAGAAAACAAAAATATCCGTCCGAACACAGAAAAAAACCCGTCAGGATTCCTACACAACATCCACCTAAAGCAGATATTCATGTAAGGATCCTAACGGGTCTCACTCTCTTACTTACACTTCTTCACAATACTGATTGAAATAAGATTGAATTTTGTTCACAACCGACATTGGGTCGTGACCTTCAATTTCATGTCTTTCTACCATCGTCAATAGCTTTCCGTCTTTTAATAGAGCAAATGACGGTGAAGATGGCGGGTAGCCGGTAAAGTAGCTGCGTGCTTTTGCAGTGGCTTCTTTATCTTGACCGGCGAAAACCGTTACTAATTGATCTGGTCGTTTATCATAATGAATGGAATGAGCTGCTGCTGGACGTGCGATCCCTCCGGCGCATCCACAAACGGAGTTGATCATCACAAGTGTTGTACCTTCTTTAGTGAAAGCTTGATCTACTTCTTCTTCAGTTGTTAGCTGAGTATAACCGGCTTGTTCGATTTCTTGACGAGCCTGGCGAACAACATCATTCATAAATAAATTGAAATCTATATCCATGCTTGAACTCTCCTTTTAATCGCTGACTTAATCATTCTCCATAAAAACAGGAATTTTGATGTACCCCTATCATAACAATTTCAAACCCTATGTTTCAATTAAAATTAACTAATCCATTCAATGAATTGCTCCTTTATACAGCTTTAGCAATTCTTCTACTGCCTGAGAAGTCGTAAAGTCTCCTTCTTTCACTCTATTTTCCATGCGAGGGAGGGCAGACTTTATGTTTTGATGAAAAAAGAAGTCTGAGAGAACTCTTTCTTTCAACATCGTATGAAACCATTCCTGCTTTTGGAGAAGTCGTCTTTCTTCAAAGACTCCCTGTTCTTTTGATTGCTTCTCGAACTCTTGAATCACATTCCACAGTTCTTTTAATCCCTCATTTTTCAAGGCAGAACAGGTATAAGCCTTTGAGCTCCAGCCTTTAGTAGCGGGAATCAAAAAGTGCAGGATTTGGTTCAGCTCTCTTCTTGTTTTCTCGGCGAGAGGTTTATTCTTTCCATCTGCTTTATTGACTAGTAATGCATCGGCAAGCTCCATGATCCCCTTTTTCATGCCTTGAAGCTCGTCCCCGGCTCCTGTGATGACGAGCAGGAGGAAGAAATCCACCATTTGCCTCACCATCACTTCACTTTGACCCACTCCAACGGTTTCAATGATCATCAGATCATATCCGGCCGCTTCGCATAAAAGAAGCGTTTCATTGGTTTTCCTGTGTACTCCACCAAGTGTTCCTGCAGTGGGGGAAGGTCGTACAAAAGCACGGGGGTTTTTAGATAATTGTTCCATCCTTGTTTTATCCCCCAGAATACTGCCCCCTGAAATAGAAGAGCTGGGGTCGATCGCAAGGACGGCAACTCGGAGGCCCTGCTCACATAACATCTCCCCGAACGTTTCTATGAATGTACTTTTACCGGCTCCCGGCACACCTGTAATGCCGATCCGGAAGCTGTTACCCGTATAGGGCAAGAGCTCCTGCAAAAGTTCCTGTCCCATGGCATAATGCTGCTCTGCATTGCTTTCAATCAGTGTGATGGCCTTCGCCAAGTAGCTACGGTCGCCATTCAAGACCCCGTTCTTCAATTCGGTAATCGATACAGAATCCTTTTTCTTCTTCACAAACCGCTTCTTTCGCCCTGAGTCATGCACTGCCATTATTCAGCCACTTCCTCATAGCCCAGCACTTCATATATTTCTTTGATGACTTTTTGTGCAGCGACAGGTATGATCGTCCCTGGTCCAAAAACGGCAGAAGCACCGTTATTCAATAGGAAGTCATAATCCTTAGCCGGAATCACTCCACCAATGACAACGAGAATGTCTTCTCTGCCTAATTTCTTTAGTTCCGCTACCAGTTGAGGCAGGAGTGTTTTATGTCCTGCGGCTAATGAACTTACACCGATGACATGCACGTCATTTTCAACTGCTTGCAAAGCCGTTTCTTCAGGCGTTTGGAACAATGGTCCGATATCCACATCAAAGCCAAGGTCTGCGAACGCCGTGCTGATCACTTTAGCACCTCTGTCATGCCCATCCTGTCCCATCTTCGCTATTAGGATACGCGGTCTTCTTCCTTCGTTTTCCAAAAATTCTTCTGTCATCTCTTTTACGACGTTGATTTCTTGTTCATTTGAAAAATTCGAACTGTACACCCCACTTATACTCCTGATCGTTGCTTTATGTCGTCCTGATACTTTTTCAATGGCATCAGATATTTCTCCCAGTGTCGCCCTGGCTCTCGCTGCCTCTACCGCTTTTTCTAGAAGATTCCCTTCTCCTGATTCTGCTACAAGCGTTAATGCCTCGAGCGTTTCGATTACTCTATCTTCATTTCGTTCTTCTTTTAACATTTGAATTCGCTCAATTTGCTTTTGTCTTACAACTGTATTATCAATGTCCAGTGTTTCAATCGGGTCTTCCTTTTCCAGGCGATACTTATTTACCCCGACAATCGCTTCATCCCCCGAATCAATCATGGCCTGTCTTCTCGCAGCCGCTTCCTCGATTCGCATTTTCGGCAATCCTGTTTCAATCGCCTTGGTCATTCCGCCAAGTTCTTCGATTTCTTCGATATGTTCCCAGGCCTTCTCCATCAGCTGATCGGTCAAGGATTCAACATAATGTGAACCTGCCCATGGATCAATCACTTTCGTAATACCGGTTTCCTCTTGAAGGTATAGCTGTGTATTACGTGCGATCCGCGCAGAGAAGTCTGTCGGCAGGGCAATCGCTTCGTCCAATGCATTGGTATGAAGGGATTGAGTATGACCCATAGCAGCCGCGTGCGCCTCAAGTAATGTACGAATGACATTATTATACGGATCCTGCTCCGTTAAGCTCCAGCCGGACGTTTGGGAGTGGGTTCTGAGCGCCAACGATTTCGGATTCTTAGGATTGAATGTTTTCATCATTTTCGCCCAAATTCTCCGCGCCGCCCTCATTTTGGCCACTTCCATGAAATAATTCATGCCAATGGCCCAGAAGAATGAGAGTCTTGGTGCGAAGGAGTCGATATCGATCCCTGCCTGCAGACCTGTCCGCACATACTCAAGACCATCCGCAAGCGTATAAGCCAACTCAATATCGGCAGGTGCTCCCGCTTCTTGCATGTGATACCCGGAAATACTGATGCTATTAAACTTCGGCATATGTTTGGACGTATACTCAAAAATGTCAGCAATAATCTTCATGGATGTTCCAGGAGGATAAATATAGGTGTTCCGAACCATATACTCTTTTAAAATATCATTTTGAATCGTACCGGACAGCTTCTCCTGCGAAACGCCCTGTTCTTCTGCCGTGACGATATAAAATGCAAGAATGGGTAGCACCGCTCCGTTCATCGTCATGGAAACAGACATTTGATCAAGAGGTATTCCATCAAACAGAATCTTCATGTCCAGAATCGAATCGATGGCCACTCCCGCTTTTCCTACATCCCCTACTACCCGGGGATGATCGGAATCATAGCCACGATGAGTTGCTAAATCAAAAGCGACAGACAGGCCTTTTTGACCCATACTTAAGTTTCTTCTATAAAACGCATTGCTTTCTTCTGCTGTTGAAAATCCTGCATATTGCCTTACCGTCCAAGGACGATTCACATACATCGTCGGGTACGGTCCCCTTGTATAAGGAGCCAAGCCTGGAAGGTCTTCTCCATGAGATATATCCTTTGAGTCTTGTTCTGAATAAAGAGATTTAATGACAATCTTCTCATTTGTCTCATAGGTGCTGCCTGTTAAAGAAATATCATTCGTTCTCGCTTCTTTCGAATAAGGGTTGATTTCTTGCCAATCAGGCTTTGTCATTGTCAGTTCCCTCCTCCCAGATGGTTAATAGCTCTTCTACTTTTTTAAGTATGTTTTGCTTGTTGTATATGGAGCCATTCAGTCCAAGACGAACCCACTCACTATCATGTTCATCAGGTATTTTCCCTGCTATGTCAATCACAATGGTCGAATCAATATGATGAATGGACTCAATCAGCATGGGCAGTTTGTCTTGATATTCTTCTTCATTTCCACAAACCACATAGTATGGATAACGGGTTTCTTCCACAAATTGAAGGACATCTTCCTTAGAGAAGCACTCTTTGCTTTGATTCGCATGAATGCCCCCCGTTGCTAAAAACCCTTTCACAAAATCAGCCCGGTGCTTATGGGTCTTCAACTTCCCTAATCCTATTAAACCTGCCACAGGTTTCCTTGCCAGCTTATGTGTCCTTTCTCTTAATCTTTCAAAAGGAAGTGACAATCGCTTACCCACATTTGATGATGGAGCTTGAAATGGCTCCTCAAGATTCGCATAGATATTCGTCCCGATCATCGAGTTCTTTCTTGTGGCTAAATCATGAATACGTGACTCTCTCACTCTATTTACTTTTTCATGAATGGAACCATTTTTCAAACAGGCAAGAATCCCCCCACCCCCATCAACGTCCTGAAATTCTTTCCATGCTAGCTTCCCTACCTCTTCTGATAACCATTCTACATAATAAGAACCGCCTCCAGGGTCCACCACTTTATCCAGATGAGCCTCTTCACCGAGGATAAGTTGAGTATTCCGGGCAATTCTCTCAGAAAATGCGTTCACTTCTCCACCCACTTCATTGAAAGGTGCAACCAGAAGATAATCGACTCCTGCAAGAACCGCAGAGAAAGCTTCTCCACCCCCGCGAAGCATATTGACATACGGATCAAGCGTGGATTTGTTCAATTGAGACGTTTCCGCACTGCAGCTGACAGAATTCGCGATCGCTTGTTCTGAAAGTCCATAAGAGGATAATATCTCTTGCCACAATTTCTTAAAAGCTCTGATTTTGGCTATTTCCATGAAGAAATGGCTGCCAACTGAAAAGTGAAAATGCATCTTCCCAGCAATCTTTTCAATAGTCCATCCTTTTTCCTGAAGTGTTTCAATATAAGCGATCCCTTCACTCAGGCCGTATGCCAACTCCTGCGTGGCACTCGCTCCACTATTATGGTACAGGGCAGAATTAATGATTATGGTCTTCAGATTAGGCAGTTGCTTGTCTACGTCTTTTACAACCTCCAACCAACCTTCAAACATATGCTCCCGATTTTCATTTATTGGATCAAAGCCCATCACACCTTTGATTTCCTTCAGTTCAGGAATTTCCATCATTCGCTGAATAGAGAAAGCTGTCTTTTTTTCAATAGAAAAGACAGGGGTCTCTAACTCAACGACTTCTTTTATAAATTGATCGAAGCCTTCTATTATGTCTAAGTCACCTACTTGAAATGAAACACAGTTCTGTCCCCGGGATAATGCATCCTTCATTGCAGAGGTGAGTTCTTCCCAAGAACCCCTTTTGATCGGTTGAGCGATGAACCATTTTGGAGCCCGCTCCAACTTCCCTTCAACATTAGGGATATAAGCATTCACCCTATCCACTCCAGGTAAATCATCCTTCGTGTATAACGGTTTAAGTTCAATATTTTCATAGGTTTTTGTATGTAAGGAACGAATTCCTTTCCCCTTTAACGCTTTTTCAGCTGCTTCTTGCCATTCTGTAAGTGTTCCTCGACTGAATGATTGAACTTTCATATCATTAAGCTTCATAATACCCCTCTTTCGACCTGCATTATTGTAATCGTTTACATATTTACCTGAAGAATCTTACTAAACTAGCAGGAGTGCTCATTGAAAATTCGAAATGTTTATACTAATACTATTTTAGTATATAAAAAAAAACGTATTACTTCAATCACTCTGGGAAATGTGTAAAAAAAGAAAGAAGAGTCGACGGGGTCGACTCTTCTTCCTTTAAGGTTTATTTTTTTGTATTGATATACAATTTACCTTCTGCACGTTTTGTTGTGACATTCCCATAATCATCGGAAATCTTCACTTCAATAAGTGCTCCAGGTGCTTTTACATTTGAAGTGGCTGTATAATAACCGACGTAGTGACCTTCCGATGTTTCCATCATTGAAAGCTCATTTGCGTTTGTTACTTGTGAACGCGCATTTGTCAGTGGCATTTGGATAACAAATGTGGCATCTAAACCAGGCTCACTGTCAAATTCGATTTTAACCGATTCACCCTTCTTCAGCTCTTTATCTTCAGCAGGAAGAAGATTTTCAACAGCGATGTCACCAAATTTAGCAAAGACTGTTACTCTTTGTTTCTTTTTGTTTCCAGCTTTATCTTTTGCTACTACCTGGACGACATTTTCTCCTTCATTCAGAAGCATTCTATGACTGAACTGTCCATCACTTACAGAAGCTTTCTCGCCATTTACTTTTACCCAATCGAGGTTTTCATCGGCAATCGTTCCTTCTACGGTAATGGCTTCACGATTCGTTTTCATGCCTTCTTTCGGAGACGTGATGGCAAGCTCAGGCTTCACTTGATCAAGGGTGATGGTTACAGGCTCAGTTGTTCCTGTCATCCCTTGCTCGGTTGCTGCTTTGGCTGTAATCGAATTCTCTCCATCATGTAATGAAACATCTGCAGAGAAGGTACCATCTTCCATCGTTTCTGCTGTTGCCACTTCTTCGTCACCATTAAAGAGGTGAACCGTTGTGGTCGGGGCAGAAGTCCCTTCAACGGTAACCGAATCCTTATTTGTAAATGATCCATCTTTCGGTGATGTGATGATTGGTGCAGTCACTTCATAATTCACTGTTGCACGAATCATATAGTTCCCTTCCTCTTCTGGTGCTTGTGACCATGCACCTCCAACAAATTGCCAGCTTCTGGCTGCATAATCGCCATCTTCGTCTGTTCCAAGTCCTGGCGCATTCGGATTTGGAGCTGATTGAATGTAAACCATGTAGAAATCACCGTCTACCATAATGCCATGCTGGCTTAGATCTACATGTGTCCATTCCCCGTTACGTAAAGCAGTTCCATCAAACGGACCGGCTACTTTCTTACCTGGCGTCCCATCAGGACCAGATGCATCATAAACGGCAACTTGGAATTCTGTTCCACCTGGTACTGGCCATTCTGTATCCCAGAAGCGGAATAGCCCACCTGTAACCAACGCTGTTTCATTACCTTCTTCAAGAGACATTTTCACAGCCCAGCCATTGCCTGCATCATAGAATGCACGGGCGTTTTCTGCTGTTCCATCATCGTAACCAATTTCACCAGGATACCCGATGAAAGGCTCTAATGAAACATCGGCGTTTGTGACTTCTCCACCTTCAACCGTTACAGTCGTTTCCTTACTATAGTAGTAAGGTGCAACTACTTTAAGGGTGTACTCACCTTCATATGCCTCCAGTTCATACTCACCATTTTCATTCGTTTCTACCGGCTCCACAACTGCATCTTCAAGTAAGAAGACAGTAGCTCCCTCAACCGGTTCTCCAGAAATTTCATTTGTGACAGTTCCCGTAATATTTCCTTGAGGAATTTCTTCAAGAGTAAAATTGGCGTTAGATGTTTGATCTGCTTCAATCGTTACACTTTGTGTTTCTGATCTGAAACCATAGGTTGATGCTTGTAGCGTAAACTCACCGGCTGCATGAGTCATTTCGTACGATCCATTGGCAGGATTCGTATATACCGAACGTCCAGTTTCCAGTACACTTACTTCTGCTTGCAATGGAAGTAGCACTGGCCCGGGTACGTTTCCTTCTACCGGAGTTTCTTTGCTTACATGTTTAGCCATTTTGATATTATTCGGATTTACACTCGGTTTCTTTGAAACAGATGATGACCTCTCATCCTTCGATTTCAATCCAAGGTTCATCTTATTAGCTGGAAGAATCGATTCCCCACTTAGTTTCACATCATCTACGTACCAGCCCTGCTTTACAACACTTCCATCTGATGTAACATTGAAAGCGATGTAGATTCGCTGACCCGCATATTGACTTAGATCCACTTCCCCGTCGATCCAGCCATCCGTATTCCCATTGACACGAAGCGCTTGCGTCCACTCTTCACCATCAGTGGATACAAACACATGACCATAATCATAGTTTCTTTCAAGCTCATGCCACTGCTTAAATTGCAAGAAACTATTCCCTTCAGGCAAATCGATCGGAGGCATTTGCAGCGACATGTTGGCACTGTTGTCATAAGTACCATCCAGACTTGTTGCATATACCTTTTCTCCAGAAGTAGCTGCCCCTGGACCATTTACAGGTACACCCCACTCCCAGCTGTTTCCTGGCCCATAAGAATTCCAGCCACTTGGAGAAGACTCAAAGTCCTGCTCATATCCAATAGTGATTCCTGGAAGAAGAGTGACAGAATAAGCATCCGTTTCTACTTCATTTCCGCCAAAGTCCATTGCCACCCATTTATAAGTAACACTATCTCCTGTCAGTGCTTCTCCAGGAATGGTTGCCTCATAAGTTCCTGATGTATAGTCGCCTGCGGATCTTGTTGCTTCAACAGATTCCCAAGCACCCTCCTGATTTTGATAATGTAATGAAACATTCGTAACGCTCACATTATCACTTGCTTCAGCTTGTAGTGGCAGATTCATTCCCTCAAATGCTTCACCAGGGGCTTCATGACTGATTACTGGCGCTTCAGAGTCATCCCCTTCTTTTGAAACTTGCCCTTCTACTTTTCCAATTCCGCTCATTACGGATGAAACGGCATCGAATGCGTTAACCAATCCATGACCATATCCATTATTAGGCGTTTCAGGGAAGGCACCGTCAGTCAATGGAACAGCAGTTGACATTAAGATTTCTTCCATTTCGTCAACCGTCAAACTTGCATCTACTTGTCTCAACAATGCTGCAACTGCAGAGACATGGGGACCGGCCATTGATGTACCATTCCATCCACCTTCGTAGTTACTTCCTGGTACTGAAGATCGAATATTCACTCCCGGTGCGGATATTTCAGGTTTAACTTCCTCGTAAGGAGAAGGACCTTGTAGTGAGAAACTTCCAAGGTTGTTATCAATATCAGTGGCGCCTGTTGCAAATGACTCAGGGTAATTTGCAGGTGTAGCAATTGAACCCGGGCCACCAGGATTAAATAATGTTGTATTACCAGCAGAAAACTCAGGGAATATTTCGGCCGCTCTCCAGGCGTTCACCATATCACGGTACCACTCGTCAAGACCGGCACCGCCACCCCATGAGTTATTGACAACATCTGGAGCCATCTCCGGATGCGGGTTGCCCTCAGCATCCTTAGGAGCAAGGATCCATTCTCCCGCTTCTAATAAATCAACATCTGTTCCTCCATCAGCCGTGAATGCTTTTACAGCAATCCACTTGGCTCCCGGGGCGACGCCGATCTGATTGCTGCCGTCAGGTTCAGAACCAACCATTGTTCCTGTAACATGCGTACCGTGTCCTTGATCATCATAAGGCGCATTTTGCCCGGCTGTTGCATCAAACCAGCTAAACTCATGATCAGGGGCATCAGGATTTTGAGGGTCATATCCTCTGTATTGTTCCTGTAAAGCCGGATGATTCCATTGAACACCTGTATCAATCGATGCTACAACGGTTCCTGCTCCATCAATTCCCATATCCCAAACCGCCGGTGCACCAACCCTGTCGATATTCCATTCAATGGATGCCGGACTGTTTTGGACTTCTTTTTCTGCAACACTTGCAGTTGAACCTACAGCTTTTGCCGGTTGAATGAGTTGACGCGTTTCATTCGGTAAGATTTTCTCAACTTCAGCAAATGTTGAAATTTTATCCATTACCTCTTTTGTGGAGTTAACAGCCATTCCGTTTACAACATAGAAGTCTTTTATTTCTTTTACTGCACCGGACTTCTTCTGTTTCGTTAAGTATTCTTTCACTTCTGCTTGAGATTCAAGGGCCGTGGCACGAAGCTCGGAAACGACCATATTTCGTTTGAGTAATTTTTTGCTGTTAGCAGACAGCTTCTGCTTTTTCGCTTTTTCAGTCGCCTTCTTAGCTACAGCCTTTGTATCAAGCTGCTCCTTGAACTTCACTAAGTATGTGACATGCTTATCTTTCTTGAATTGATCATGTAGTTTTGATGTGATCTTTGATTGTGGACTTACCTTTGCGCTTTCGCTTGCTGAAGTGGATGGTTTTTCTTTAGCCAGAGCTGATTGTGAGGTATTCGCTGCCCCTGCATTGAATGGAAACAGTAATGGGACAAACATTACTAAGGTGAGTACAATGGATAACCATCTTGCCTTACGCTTTCTACCTGTCATCTAATTCCCTCCCAGTAATTTTTGATTCCTTCAGTAAACCCGACACCTCCCCGGTTCACTACTTGGTAAAAAGTAGGTATTAAACCAAAGATAACCAATTGAAGATGCAAAATGTTGTAAAATTATGTCGAATTAAATCTGAATATTCAGAAATTAATAGAAAAGTCACACTCTCCCTTATTGCAAGTATGCATTTAGTCACACAGATAATATAACTCCAGGAATATCCTGGATTACAATGCACATCTCATAGGTTAAAAGGATGTGGTACTCCAACTATTTCAGATCAAGTAAGAAATAAATGAGAGAGAAGGCATAGGAGAAATTTTTTCTTGAAGGCACTTGAAAAACGACCTATATATAGTAAATATATTTCCATTAGAATATTCTTCCAGTTATAATTTCCCTTCATTTACTGAATCCTTGGGCCTACCATTTTGTTTTTATAGACCTTTCTATCCATAAGCAGAAAAAAACAAGGACTAACCACCCAGGGTCAGTCCTTGTCACTATTAATATACAGATGTGTTTTCTTTTGATGTGTTTTCTAAGATTTCTTTCACCCGCTGCAAGAATCTACCGCATACCAATCCGTCAAGAACACGGTGATCAAGCGACATACACAGGTTCACCATATCACGAACTGCAATCATTCCGTTGTTCATGACAACCGGACGCTTCACAATCGATTCCACTTGAAGGATTGCTGCTTGAGGATAATTAATGATCCCCATCGATTGTACTGAACCAAATGACCCAGTGTTATTAACCGTAAATGTGCCTCCCTGCATATCTTGAGAAGTTAATTTACCGCTGCGGACTTTTCCGGCAAGCTCAGTAATTTCTCTTGCAATTCCTTTGATCGTCTTTTCATCTGCATTTTTGATCACAGGTACATAGAGTGCATCATCTGTGGCCACTGCAATGGAAAGATTGATGTCTTTCTTCTGAATAATCTTGTCCCCAGCCCACATAGAGTTGATTTGCGGATACTCTTTAAGAGCTTGCGCTACAGCTTTCACAAAGAATGCGAAGAATGTCAGATTAAAACCTTCACGTTGCTTAAAATCCGTTTTAAGTGAGTTTCTGTAGTCAACAAGGTTTGTAACATCCACTTCCATCATCGTCCATGCGTGAGGAGCTTCATGCTTGCTACGAACCATGTTGGATGCGATGGCTTTACGAATTCCGGAAACCGGGATTTCAATATCACCAGGTACAACTGGAACGTTCGCTGCAGATGCCGATTGCTTGGCTGGTTGTTGAACTGCTTGCTCTTTCACAGGCGCTTGCTGAGGAGCCTCGGCTTCAGCCTTAGGCGCCGGAGCCTCTCCTGCTTTTGGAATATTACCTGACTCAATGACCTTCTTTAGATCTTTACGAGTGATGCGGCCGCCATTTCCAGTGCCTTCCACTTGATTCAGATCAATGTCATGCTCTTGAGATAGCTTTAATACTGCTGGAGAATACCTTGCTTTATTCCCACTATCTTTACTTGGAGCCTTCGTTTTAGGTGCTGTTTGAGGTGTTTCATCCGCTGGCTTCTTAGGCTCTTCTTTCGGAGTTTCTTCAACAGGTGCAGAACCGCCACCTTCCACTTCAATCGAACAAATGATTTCTCCGACTTCAAGCGTGTCTCCTTCTTCAGCAATTAAATCTTTAATGGTACCCGTAAAGGATGATGGTACCTCTGCATTTACTTTATCCGTTTGAACTTCTGCAATCGGATCATATTTATTGACGGTATCACCAGGTGACACCAACCATTTACTTATTGTACCTTCTGTAACACTTTCCCCTAGCTGAGGCATTTTCATATTTTCAATACCCAATGAGGAACCCTCCTTACTGTGCGTTTAATTGGTATTTATTATGATTAAAATTCTGCAAGTTCACGCATTGCTTTTTCTACTTTGTCCGGGTTAATCATAAAGTATTTTTCCATTGTTGGTGCATATGGCATTGAAGGAACGTCAGGACCAGCAAGGCGTTTGATTGGAGCATCAAGATCAAATAAACAATTTTCAGCGATAATCGCAGAAACCTCACCCATGATGCTTCCTTCTTTATTGTCTTCTGTCACGAGCAGCACTTTACCTGTTTTAGAAGCTGCTTCAATGATCGCCTCTTTATCTAATGGATAGATCGTGCGTAAATCTAAGATGTGCGCTTCAATTCCATCTTGCGCAAGCTTTTCTGCTGCTTGAAGTGCAAAGTGAACACACAAGCCGTAAGTGATGACTGTGATGTCTTCCCCTTCACGCTTCACGTCTGCTTTTCCGATTGGAAGAGTATAATCATCCTCGGGTACTTCTCCTTTAATTAGACGGTAAGCACGTTTGTGTTCGAAGAATAATACTGGATCTTCGTCACGGATCGCCGCTTTCAGCAAGCCTTTCACATCATATGGAGTAGAAGGCATCACTATTTTCAATCCTGGCTGATTAGCGAAAACAGCTTCAACGGATTGAGAGTGATAAAGTGCTCCGTGAACTCCACCACCGTATGGAGCACGAATAACCATCGGACAGCTCCAATCATTATTCGAGCGATAACGAATTCGTGATGCTTCAGAAATGATTTGGTTCACAGCAGGCATGATAAAATCAGCGAACTGCATTTCTGCAATCGGTCTCATACCATACATGGCAGCTCCGATTCCAACTCCTGCAATAGCTGATTCTGCAAGTGGTGTATCGATGACACGGTCTTCTCCAAATTGATCATACAATCCGTGAGTCGCTTTGAATACTCCACCTTTTTTCCCTACGTCTTCTCCAAGAACGAATACTTTCTCATCACGTTCCATTTCTTCTCTAATGGCCATTGTTACGGCATCAATGTATGAAATTACTGGCATGATTGAATTCCCCCTTACTTCTCTTCTGCATAAACATACTTCATCGCTGATTCTGCTTCAGCATATGGAGCGTTTTCTGCATAATCCGTTGCTTCGTTCACGAGCTTCATAATGCGATCATTGATTTCTTTCTCAATGTCATCGTTCATAACGCCTGTCTCTTTCAGGTAAGCACCAAACGTGATGATTGGATCGTTTGTTTTCGCTTTTGCCACTTCGTCGGGAGATCGATAGCTTCGATCGTCATCATCAGAAGAGTGAGGAGTTAAACGATAAGAAACTGTTTCAACAAGGGTTGGACCTTCACCACGACGGCCACGATCCGCTGCTTCTTTGACCGCTTTATAAACTTCGATTGGGTCATTTCCATCAACCGTGATTCCAGGCATTCCATATCCAATGGCACGATCGGACACTTTCTCACAAGCTAATTGTTTTTCAATCGGAACCGAAATCGCATATTTATTGTTTTCACACATAAATATCACAGGAAGTTTATGTACACCTGCAAAGTTTGCACCTTCGTGGAAATCTCCCTGGTTGGAAGACCCTTCGCCGAACGTCACAAACGTCACAACATCCTTCTTCTCCATTTTGCCGGCAAGAGCGATACCAACGGCATGTGGCACTTGCGTGGTTACAGGAGATGAACCGGTTACGATATTATTTTTCTTTTGACCAAAGTGACCAGGCATTTGACGTCCACCTGAGTTTGGATCTTCTGCTTTTGCAAAACCTGATAGCATTAACTCCTGAGCCGTCATCCCGAATGTTAATACAACACCCATGTCACGGTAGTACGGAAGAACATAATCCTTTTCACGGTCTAAAGCAAATGCAGCACCAACTTGAGCTGCTTCTTGACCTTGACATGAAATAACAAATGGGATTTTACCCGAACGGTTCAGTAACCACATGCGCTCATCAATTTTTCTGGCAAGCAGCATGGTTTCATACATTTCTAATACTTTCTCATTGGAAAGTCCTAACTCTTCATGACGATTCTCTGCCATTTTGTTTACCTCCTACACAATCTAATGGTTGGAAAGGTAGAGAGGCTCTCTACCTTTCCTATTGAAATTATTTGTCTACTTGTCCCTCGAGGTCACAATGGATAAATCCCATAAGGCAAGGTACGCCTTTTGGGATTTCCCCATTGTGCTTGTCGGGACAAAACAGTCGGCTCCGCTTTTCTATGAGTGAATTGCCTTTCCATCTACAGCAAGCGCTGCTTCTCCGATCGCTTCTGATAGCGATGGGTGCGGGTGGATTGTGTGCGCGATTTCCCATGGGGTTGCGTCCAATACTTTAGCAAGTCCCGCTTCTGAAATCATGTCCGTTACATGCGGACCAATCATGTGCACGCCCAGAATGTCATCGGTATCTTTGTTTGCAATGATCTTGACGAACCCATCTGATTCACCATAAACAAGGGCTTTTCCGATTGCTCTGAAACTGAATTTTCCTGTCTTCAGGTTATATCCCTTTTCTTTCGCTTCCTGCTCCGTGATCCCTACGCTTGCAATTTCAGGATTACTGTAGATGCATTTTGAAATTAGGGAATAGTCAATGGGATGAGGCTTCTCATTCGCCATATGTTCCACTGCTGTGATTCCTTCGTGAGATGCAACATGAGCTAATTGAAGTCCCCCGATGACATCACCGATCGCGTAAATATGAGATTCCTTCGTTTGGAAGAATTCATTCACTTCAAGAAAGCCTTTTTCCACTTTAATATCTGTGTTCTCTAAGCCAATGCCTTCAACGTTCGCTTGTCTACCTACAGATACAAGGATCTTCTCTGCTGTAAAGGATTTTTCTTCTCCTTTATGCTCAGCTTTAATGGTTATCTCTCCGTCCCCTTTTTCTAAGGATTCAGGAAGCACCTTTGCACTTGTCACGATTTTAACGCCTTTTTTCTTCATCAAGCGCTGCATTTCTTTAGAAATTTCATGGTCTTCGGTTGGTACGATTTTATCAGCGTATTCCACAACGGTTACCTCAACATCAAAGTCAGAAAGCATGGAAGCCCACTCAATACCGATGACCCCTCCTCCAACGATGATGATCGATTTTGGAAGAGCTTCAAGTGAAAGCGCTTCATCTGAGGATAGTACGTATTCTCCATCAATATCAAGTCCCGGTAATGAACGAGGTCTGGAACCCGTTGCAACGATCACATTCTTAGGGATCAACATTGCATTATCTTCCCCGTTGTTCATTTCAACCGAAATCGTTCCAGGCATCGGGGAGAAAATAGAAGGTCCTAAAATACGTCCAAGTCCTTCAAAGACATCGATCTTTCCTTGTTTCATCAAGTGTTGAACTCCTTTGTGAAGCTGTTCAACGATCCCGTCTTTTCTAGATTGTACTTTTGTGAAATCTAACTCTACTCCATCGATTTTCACACCAAAGTCTTCACTGTGTTTAGCTGTAGCATATACTTCAGCACTGCGAAGAAGAGCTTTACTAGGTATACATCCTTTGTGTAAGCATGTCCCCCCCAGTTTTCCCTTTTCAACGATTGCTGTTTTTAATCCAAGTTGAGAAGCACGAATGGCGGCTACATAGCCACCTGTGCCTCCCCCTAGAATGACTAAATCATATTCTTCTGCCAATCTTGAGTCCTCCTTGCTCTTATACTCTTGCTTCTTCTTTTACATTCCCAGGGTACACCTTATAGTCTTCTTCACTTCGTAAGACCCTCAATGCCCCTTCCGCAAGAGCTTGCAGTTCATTTTCTCCTGGTTGAATCACGACATCTGCTATCCAATTGATTCGATTGCTTATCGCTTTTACAAACTCTTTACCGTAAGCAAGACCACCAGTTAACACAATGGCGTCTACTTTACCATTTAAGACCGTACTTGCTGAGCCTATCTCTTTCGCAATTTGATACGCCATCGCATCGTACACGGCTTTGGCATTTTCATCGCCATTTTCGATCATCTTCTCTACTTTTACCGCATCGTTTGTTCCAAGATAACCGACTAAGCCACCTTGACCAACTAGTTTCTTCATGATTTCATCACGGTAATAATCACCTGAGAAGCATAGGTCAACTAAATCGCCCGCTGGAACAGTACCTGCTCTTTCAGGACTGAAGGGGCCATCACCATGTAAACCATTATTCACATCCACCACTTTTCCATTACGGTGGGCACCGACGGTAATTCCACCACCCATATGAGTGATGATCAGATTTAGGTCCTCATATTTCTTTCCGAGTTCCTTTGCGACTCTTCTTGCTACCGCTTTCTGATTTAACGCATGGAAAATACTCTTTCTTTCAATGAGTGAAAATCCTGAAACACGCGCAAGTGATTGTAGCTCGTCGACTACAACAGGGTCGACAATATAAGACGGAATGTTTAATCCAGAAGCAATTTCAAATGCTAAAATTCCACCAAGGTTTGAAGCATGCTGACCTGAGAATCCTTCTTTAAGATCCTTCAGCATTTCATCATTCACTAAGTAAGTGCCGCCTTCTATCGGTCTAAGAAGGCCCCCGCGGCCACAAACAGCACTTAGTTTTGAAATGTTGATCCCTTCTTCATCCAACGTTTGAAGAATGGTATCCTTTCTGAATTCATACTGATCAATTATAGTTGGAAATTCATTAATCTTTTCAGTATCATGACGAATCGTCTTTTCAAAGATAGATCGATCATCATCGAAAACACCAATTTTGGTTGATGTCGATCCAGGGTTAATGACTAATATTCGATGTTTGTTCTCTTGCACTGTTGTTACCTCCATTTGGGTAGCTTTTATTGTAATGTTTGTACGTAGAATTTTTCCCCTATGATAGATAACCCCTTAATCTTTTCGATGTTCGCATTAACAGGGAAGAAACGCTCTACTCTTGTTAGAAGTAAAGCGTTTTTTCTTCTAATTATCCACGTCTGCTTAAAATATGTTGACCGTTTTGTAAGAACTGGCTTCTTGAACGACGCATTTTCTCGATTCTTTCTTCTGCCATACGATCAGCAGCTACGTAAGTTGGAACATTATCACGTTTAGCGATTTCAATAACTCGCTCAACGTTGTTGTACACTTGTTCCACTTTTTTCATCGCTCTTTCACTATTGTAGCCGTATAATTCATCCGCCACGTTGATGACTCCACCTGCATTGATGACATAGTCAGGTGCATAAACGATACCCATTTCATGAATCGCATCACCATGACGAGTTTCTTTTAATTGGTTATTCGCAGCCCCTGCAATGACTTTTGCTTTCAGCTGTGGAATGGTTTCGTCGTTGATGATCGCTCCTAATGCACATGGTGCAAAGATGTCACAGTCAACTCCATAAATTTCGTTGATATCAACAGCTTTTGCTCCAAATTCATCTACAGCACGTTGAACAGCTTCTTTATTGATATCTGTTACAATCAAATTTGCTCCTTCTTCGTGAAGATGGCGACACATATTATATGCAACATTACCGATTCCTTGAACGGCGATTGTTTTTCCTTCTAGTGAATCTGTACCAAAGGCTTCTTTCGCTGCAGCTTTAATTCCACGGTATACTCCATAAGCCGTAACAGGAGATGGGTTACCAGAAGAACCAAAGGCTGGCGAAATACCTGTAACATAATCTGTTTCTTCATGAATCAAGTCCATATCAGCAACTGTAGTACCAACATCTTCTGCAGTAATATAACGACCGTTTAATCCTTGGATGTAGCGACCAAACGCACGGAACATTTCTTCATTCTTATCTTTGCGAGGGTCACCGATGATAACCGTTTTCCCTCCACCTAAGTTAAGTCCGGCAGCTGCATTCTTGTACGTCATACCTTTTGCAAGACGCAGAGCATCTTCAATCGCTGCTTCTTCAGATTCGTATGTCCACATACGAGTTCCTCCAAGTGCAGGTCCAAGAGTAGTATCATGAATCGCGATGATCGCTTTCAACCCTGATGCTTCATCTTGACAGAATACCAATTGCTCATAATCATATTGTTCCATATAGCTGAAAATTTTCATTTTTATTTCCCCCTAAAGTCTAATTATGTTTGATGTTATTTATTATTTATTTGAAGCAGAGCATATAGCCAGTGCCAATGAATATAATTTGCTTTCGGCACTGTCTGCTCTGGATGTTAACACGATTGGTGCTTTTGCTCCCGCAATCACAGCCCCTACTTTTGCTTTCGCAAAATAGATCAGGGACTTGTAAAGAGCATTACCCGTTTCGATATTCGGGACAAGCAGGATATCTGCTTGTCCTGCGACTTCACTTTCAATCCCTTTATGTTCAGCAGCATGATGAGAAACTGCATTGTCAAGGGCTAAAGGTCCATCGACGGCACAATTACGAATCTGACCTCTTTGATTCATCATCGTAAGGGAAGCGGCATCCAATGTTGCTTGCATGGCCGGATTCACTACTTCAACCGCGGCTATCGGGGCAACTTTCGGATGGTTAACACCGATTGATTGGGCAATCTCAACGGCATTTTCAATAATTTGCGCTTTTTGCTGCAAATCAGGCTCAATGTTCATAGCTGCATCCGTAATAAATGTCAATCTATCGAACCCAGCGACCTCAAAAGCTGCAACATGTGATAAAACATTTCCTGTACGTAGTCCCCACTCTTTATTTAATACTGCCTTTAAAATGACAGCAGTAGGAACATTCCCTTTCATTAATGCACTTGCTTCATTTTCCTTTACAGCCTTCACAGCAAGTTCCGCTGCTTTCTGTGGAGAAAAAGCATGCTTGATTTTAATGTTACCGTGTGATCGAAGCTGTGGCGCGACCTCTTCTAAAAGAGAGAGAACTTCTTCTTTATCACCAAACAATAAAAATTTGGCCATATTTTTTTCAACTGCCATTGCGACAGCCCCAAGGACTTCTTTATCTTCTGCAGCTGCAACTGCTACAGTGGAGTTTTCTATCTGGGTTGCTTTTTCCACCAAAGATTGTAGATTCATGTATGTCGTTTCAACCCCTTTTTTCTGTTATTATGTTCCCATTAAACTATATGCAAGAACCGTGCCAACAATTAAAGTGTTGAAAACGCTTCATTTCCTACATATTAACCCTGCAAATTATTTCACACCACGCAAATTATTTCATGCTAGTTATTTCAATGTTATATTTTTCAATTTTGTAATACAAATTTCGCACTGAAACACTTAATGCTTTGGCTGCTGCCGTTTTGTTACCATTATTCTGCTCTAAAACCTTCTGAATTATATTTTTTTCATATTGTTCTACTTGTGTGGCCAAATCTTTGATGGTTCCTGATGGATCAGCGGCCACCTCTTTAAGATGGCTCTTTGATGTATTCTCCAGCTGAGGTAAATGCTTGCTAGCAATCTTTACTTCGTTGTAATTCATAAAGATAATCGCTCTTCCCAATACATTCTCAAGCTCTCTAACATTCCCCGGCCAATGGTAATTCATTAACTTGTTCATCGCTTCCTCTGTAACCCCTTCAACATTTCTACCGTAATCTTGGTTGATCTTAGTTATCAGGGTTTCAGAAATAAGCGGAATATCTGATTTACGATGTCGCAGAGGAGGTATTTGAATGGGCATTCGGTTAAGCCGGTAGTAAAGATCCTCTCTGAAAGAACCGTCGGCAATTCCTTTTTCCAAATTCACATTCGTCGCCGCAATGACCCGTACGTTAATCTGGATGGATTTGGTCCCCCCGACCCTAACAATTTCGTTCTCCTGTAAGACCCTCAGTAACTTCGCTTGAGTGTTGGCGCTTAACTCTCCAATTTCATCCAGGAATATACTGCCATTGTTGGCTTCTTCAAATAATCCTCGTTTACCTCCTCGCTTTGCTCCAGAAAAGGCTCCTTCTTCATATCCAAATAATTCACTTTCCAATAGGTTCTCTGATAATGCAGCACAATTGACCCGCAGGAATTTGTTAAACTTTCGATCACTCGCATTATGTATCGCGTGTGCAAATAATTCTTTTCCCGTACCGGATTCACCCCGAAGAAGAACAGTCGCAGGCGTTTTCGCCCCTAATTTAGCTTGTTCTACGGCAATCATCATTTCCTCTGAGTCCCCAATGATGTCTTCAAACATATACTTTGCTTCAAGGGTCCGAATGATTCTTCTCGCACGATCTAACTCCTGGGTGAGTGACTGAATCTCAGACATATCATGGATGACACCGACACTCCCCTTGAGCTTATTGTTCACTATGATAGGAGCTACATTAACGATCACTTCTTTACGTTTCGGACCAACCCGCATTCTTGTTCCCCTGATGGCTCTTCGTGTTTGCAGGACTTTCAAGTGAATACTCTCTCCTTCAGAAATATCTGCAGTTGCCGGTTTTCCGATTACTTCTTCTTGGGTGAGTCCTGTGATTCGTGTGTAGGCAGGGTTTATTAATATCCCTTTCCCCTCTTCGTCGACTACAGAAATTGCATCATCGCTGGAATGAATGATAGCTTCAAGCATGGTCTGGATTTCTTTGAGGTTCGTTATTTCCTCTGCAAGATTCACGACCTCCGTGATGTCTTTAAACACAGAAAATGCTCCGATGATTTCATCATTGTCGGTAATCATCGGAATACGGTTGGAAATGATCTTCAGTCCATTGTCTAACACCACTTCTTGATTGATTTCAGTACGCCGTGTTTCCATCGTGGTGGTTAATTTACTCTCAGGAATCACATCAGAGATATGCATCCCGATAACGTCTTTCTGATCCTTCCCAATCATCCGCTCTGCGCTTTTATTGTAGAGCATCACATTTCCTTTATCATCTATCCCCACCATACCATCATCTGTCGAGTTAAAAATAAGATCTCTTTTAAACGACTCACTGGTTAATTGATGGATGAGATCTTCCTTTTCTTCCAAAAGCTTTGAGATAAGAAAGGCAACACTGCCTGGAATAATGACTGTATTCTTCCCTCGCTTATCTCTTATATTTTCAAACACTTTTTGTTCACCGGTCACTTCAATGACGATATCAACAGTATCATTCAGGAATTGTCGCCAATCAGTACCAACTGGTATCCCCAGCTCTTTAGCCAACAAACTACCTGAAGCGTTTTCATTTAGGTCTACAACCGCAATCACTTTCATGACAGAAGCTTCGTGGAGGATTTTTAATATTGCTGTTCCACCTTTACCCCCACCGACAATTAGTACCTCTTGCAACATTTTTCACCTCGACTATCAATACCTGCAATTTTTTTCACAAACATAATGTTACACTACTTTTCTAAACTTGACAATTTTCTAGTTGGAGTTAGAATTTTAGTATGGAAATGAAAAAGGAGTTATGCACCTCATGGTCCGACTAATTGCCCTTATTATAATGTTGATTCCTGGCGCACTTGCAGCACTGGGGATTAAATTGATGAGAGATATGTTATTTGGTATTCTGCAGTCCCCCATTCCTTATTTATGGCTGCAATTCGTTATCGGGTTGGCATTCTTTATCTGCGGTCTCGGTTTTATTGCGGGATTTGTTCTGCACCGTGATCGAAAGCGGAATAAAGTACAATCCCGATTCACGAAAAAAAGCTAGCGTAATTTCTACGCTAGCTTTTTTTATGGTTTCTTAACTTCATTGCTCTATCAGGAAAGTCCGTCACAATCCCTGAACAGTCAATACTCAGAAGTCTTTCCATCTGGTCTATCTTATTTACCGTATAGGGTCTGACAACTATCCCGTTTTTCATGGCTTCTACAATGATCTCATCGGGGGCAGCCTTTAAATTGGGGTGTATCGCTTTCGCCCTGATGGATTGCGCATAAATCCAGGGCATATATAAACCCGATGAGTACAACGGAGCAATTTCAACTGCTGGCTCCAATCGATAGCAGGCCACGATCGAATAGTGATTAAATGAAGAAATGATGATTCGATCCTCAAACCTAAACTCCCTAATCAATCCGATCACTTTTTCTTCCAAGCCCTGATAGTCCATAATGCTGTTTTTCAACTCAATATTACAAAGCATATCATTGCCCTTTAACCACTGAAATACCTCCCTCAATGAAGGCACACGATTTTTTTTAAACAACTTACTTTTAAATTTAAAATTCGCCTGCAGCTTTTGAATTTCCTTAAGCGTATAGTCTTTGACAAACCCTTTCCCATTAGTTGTGCGATCAACCGTTTCATCATGAATCACGACGATTTCTCCATCTTTTGTTAGCTGAACATCTAATTCAATACCGTCTGCCCCTACTCTTTCAGCTTCATAAAATGCGTCCATTGTATTTTCCGGGTGAGTCCCGGCTGAGCCACGGTGTGCAAAGATTAGCGTCATGAGTGCACTCCCTTTTCTTAAGTTAATCTATTCCTGTATGTACATTCTTTAGCGATCCTTATGAATGTTTGTCTACTCATATTATATACTTATTTTAAATCTCCTCAAAGGATGAAACCTTTTCAAAAAAATCCTGAGAAACTCAGGATTTTTTTGTTTCAATGGTAAGGCTGACAACTATTAAAACCAGGAGCATCTTCTTCTGCGGCGACGGTCTTCAATACCTCTTATATCGTCTCTGTCACAACGGCGTACAGCTCTGCAGAAATCCTCTCCTCTAATAAAGGCTCTTACAGGAACTCTAAAGTCGTCTCTGTCTCTGTCTCTGTCAAATGCACCAAACACATCATCTCTATCACGGAAGCATCCCATTCTCTCACCTCCCTTTAATTGTTTTTGCATTACATTATATCTTATGTAAGAAAGGACAAGCCGTTAGGGCATACTCCTACTTTTGAAAAAAAAAGGCGATTGTTACTGAGAAAACGAAAAAATTTCCGGATGAAGATCTTTAAACCAAAGACTCTTTTCGTAAAGATTGTTGTTTTGTAACATATGATCTGGTTGGAGCTCTGTCAACAAGCGTGTGCTGGATGGTGAGGGGAACCACTCCTCTTCCGGGGTCTCGGCACGCCCGTACTTCCGCAGGAGCGCAGCGACGAGGAGGCTCACCGCCCGCCCGGCGGAAAGCGAGCATCCTGCAGCGGAAATCAACTACTACTTTCTTCTGTAAAATAGCCACAACGTTTACGAAAAGAGCCAAACCAAAAACCCCACGAATCCACCTGGGCTCATAGGGTTTTAAAATCGTACTATTCAGTTAAGAATGATTGCACTAGTCTTTACCCTTTCATGAAGCCATATGTTCCAAACGAAGCTTGTCAGCTACCATGGCAATGAATTCTGAGTTTGTCGGCTTAGCCTTCGACATACTCACTGTGTAACCGAATAAAGAAGAAATGGAATCGATATTCCCTCTGCTCCAAGCCACTTCAATTGCATGACGAATGGCCCGTTCTACTCTTGATGCTGTAGTGTTGTATTTTTTTGCAATATCAGGGTAAAGTACCTTTGTAATTGAACCAAGTAATTCGATATCGTTATAAACCATAGAAATCGCTTCCCTTAAATATAAGTAACCTTTAATATGTGCCGGAACGCCAATTTCGTGGATGATGCTTGTAATACTTGCATCTAAATTTCTTGGTTTCTGCTCCGTATGCATTCTGGATGAGGAAGGTTTTTTTATGATTGAGTTTGATTTACCGCTTACTTGTCTAATGTGACTCACTAGATTTTCCATATCAAAAGGCTTTAGGATAAAGTAAGAAGCTCCAAGGTCGACGGCTTTCTTCGTAACATCTTCTTGACCGAAGGCTGTCAGCATAATGACATTAGGAATGCTCTTTTTTTCGCGAAGTCGTTCGAGCACTGCAAGCCCGTCCAAATGAGGCATAATAATATCCAATACCAGTACATCAGGATCCACTTCTTCTAACAAATCTAAACAATCTTGGCCATTATGAGCAATTCCTACTACTTCCATATCATTTTGTGAAGCAATGTAGTCTTCCAATAATGACGTAAGTTCACGGTTATCATCCACAACACATACTTTAATCGATTTCACTACAGGGTTCCTCCTCAATCCTAATTAATTCATCTCTGTAATTTTATTCTAAATTACTTTTTCGACAATGCAACCTAAATTCCTTTTATTTTTGAAAAAAACTTGGAAAATAATATATTTTCTTTGATTTTCTAAAGATTTCTTTATATTTCGACCCTATTCGATATTTACTCATCAGTTTGTCGAATAATCTTTATTTTAACAAGCTTACCGTGCTTTTGGCAAACCTTCCTTATTTTCGAATGCCCTTCTTCTTAAATCTTATCTTACAAAAGCTTGGAGTGGTTGATTTCACAAAACCAATTGTAAGAAAAAAAAGAACCCTTATAAGCACCCACGATCGGGACTTTAGTAAGGGTTTTACACTTTTAGCTTGCTCGGTCATGATTTTTCTTGTAAATATCGATTCCCGCTTCACTCAGCATCCATTCAATGTGAACGCCATAGCCGCTTGTAGGATCATTTACAAACACATGTGTGACAGCTCCGATGACTTTGCCATTTTGAATAATGGGACTTCCACTCATGCCTTGGACGATTCCACCGGTTTTATCCAACAGCTTGGGATCTGTTACTTTCAAAACCATTCCTTTTGTTGCCGGATATTTCTGTGGAATGGTGCTGACAATTTCAATATCGTACATTTCTACATCTTTTCCATCTACCACAGTCAATATCTGAGCAGGTCCCTCTTTCACTTGGTGGGAAAGAGCGATGGGCATTGGTTTATCCATTAAATCGTTATCTACGGATTGATTTAATTCACCAAAAATCCCGAATGGACTATTACGGGTAATGTTGCCAATTACGTTGCGATCAGAAGAAAAACGGGCTAATTTTTCACCTGGTTTTCCGTCCGACCCTTTTTGAATGGATGTTACTTCTGAATGAACAATCTCACCGTTTTCAACGACAATCGGTTTTTTCGTATCCATATCAGAAATGACATGGCCAAGCGCCCCATACTTCTTGGACTTCGGGTCAAAAAACGTCATTGTGCCGATTCCAGCTGCAGAATCACGAATATACAACCCTAATTTATAGTTTTTTTCCCCTTTTTCTTTTAACGGGAGCAATTGAGTTTTTACGGTCTTCTGTTCACGCTTTATCACAACGTCTAAAGAACGGGATTCTTCCCCTGCCTTTTGAACAAAAGGAGCAACATCCGCAAGTTCTTCAATTTTGGTTCCGTTTATTTCTGTAATCATATCCCCTACCTGAATTCCGGCTTTTTCACCGGGAGACATCTTACCTGCATCTGTTTCAACCAGGTGATGACCTACGACTAACACCCCAACAGTATTTAATTTCACCCCGATGGATTGACCACCCGGGATCACCTTGAAATCTTTCAGTACTTCTACATCGACTTTTTTTATGGGTAACCCAGCTAACTCAAATACCACTTCATCCTTACCTACAGAACTTCCTTGGATTGAGAGCTGACCTTCCTCTTCTTTCAATTGAACATGTTGATTATCAGACGAACCCATCGTCGTAACGGATGCAGCCTTAGGGAGAGCAACTTGATCCCCTTCCATTACCCTTACAGAGTTCGGAGTATTGATAAATTGTTGAACCGGTTTGTAAAAACCAATAAGACAAAGCGAAACAAGGAGAATTCCACCTATACATTTTCTTAACCAATCTAAACTCAATATATTCACTCTCCTCGCTTCTAATCCACACACACTAACTATTGGCTACAGTTTTAATTTTGCCTTTAACAGCCACATTTATAACTGGTAATCATGAAAAAAAGCTACCCGAATTGGATAGCTTTTCATGTTTCTTTAATGGAACCTGCTAACTGCAACAATTCCTTTGCATGTTCCAATGTTAAATCTGTAATTTCCACTCCTGAAATCATTCTGGAGATTTCTTTGATCTTTTCTTTCTCTTCAAGACGTTTAACCATTGTGCTCGTTCTGCCGCCTGAAAGTTTTTTCGAAATAAACAAGTGACAATCCGCCATCGCAGCTACTTGTGGTAAGTGAGATATACACATCACTTGGGAATGAATAGCGACCTGATAAATTTTTTCAGCGATCGCCTGTGCCACTCTACCACTCACTCCCGTATCCACCTCATCAAAAATGATGGAGGTAATTCCCTGATGCTTGGAAAAGATCGTTTTCATAGCTAACATAATGCGGGAGAGTTCTCCACCTGAAGCCACTTTGGACAGCGGCTTTAAAGGCTCCCCTGGATTGGTGGATATGTAAAACTCCACTGTATCCCAACCATCCTTTTTAAAATGATGGAAAGAAAAAGATTCATTTTCCCCACTTTTTACAAAACGAACTTCAAATTTTGTTTTATCCATGTAAAGTTGCTTTAACTGCTCATGAATACTTGTGGTTAATTTTTTCGCCCACTGCTTTCTTGTTTGCGACAGATTTCTCGCCTCTAATGATAAGTCTTTCTCAAGTGATTGTAATTTACTTTGTAAATGTTCTACATGAGAATCTTTGTTCATGATGGTTTCAATTTCTTCTTCAATCTTTGAACTATATGCGAGAATTTCTTCTACTGAGGATCCATACTTTCTCTTTAAACCGTTAATCTCGTTCAGTCTCGTCTCAATAAGATCCAAACGATTCGGTTCAAATTCCAATTGATCTAACTCTCCTCTTACTTGTTGAGCAGCATCTTCAAGCATATAAAAAGCATTCGAAACAGATTCCAAGGTCTTATCATATTGAGAATCCACCTCTGCAGCTGTCTCGAGATGACTCATGGCAAGGCCCGTCCAGTCCAGCCCTTTTCTCTCGCCTTGAATGCTGTCATAGGATGTCTGTAGCGCTTCAAAAAGCTTTTCAAAGTTCATAAGCTTCCGTTTCTCTTCCATAAGCTCATCATCTTCGTTTAATTGCAGATTCGCATCATGAATTTCTTTCAGCTGAAACTGAATGAGATCTAATCGATGCGCCATCTCCTGCTCGTTCTCATTAAGCCTGTTTAGTTGCTTATAAATGGAAAGGTACTCTTTGTATACTTCTCCGTAACTCAAGAGACCTGAGACAATCTCTTTCCCGCCGAATTGATCCAATAAGGAAAGGTGCAGGCTTTCATTCATCAGTTCTTGATGCTCATGCTGTCCATGAATATCAATAAGTGAAGCCCCGATTTCCCTCATGATCGCAATCGTCACAAGCTTACCATTGATCCTGCAGACACTTTTTCCTGTACTCGAGATATCTCTTCGAAGAATGATCATGCCTTCTTCAATTTCTATCCCGAAGCTTGCCGCTTTCCCAATGCAAGGATGCGTTTCATTATCAAGAATAAATAACCCTTCAATTTCAGCCTTTTTCTCCCCATGCCGAACGTATTCCGAGGATCCTCTTCCACCAACCAATAAGTGAATGGCATCAATGATAATCGACTTCCCTGCTCCAGTCTCCCCTGATAAAACGGTCAGACCTTCTTCAAAAGAAAGAGAGAGGGATTCAATTATGGCGAAATTTTTGATTGATAGTTCTTGTAGCAAAACATTCACCTCAAATAAAAAGGAACTTTTCCCTCAAACAATTTAAAAGAAAAGCTTCCTATTGGATTTTGTATGAAGGGCTGCAAATACAGCCCATTAATTTAGAATTGCCCCTACAATTTATAGCATATCTAAAAAACGTTCTGAAACAATCTTTGTCTCTTCTTCAGTACGGCAGATGATCAAACATGTATCATCTCCACAAATCGTTCCTAGAATCTCTTCCCAGTCTAAGTTATCAATTAAAGCACCGATAGCATTTGCATTACCAGGTAGAGTCTTCATAACCAGCATATGCCCCGCCTGGTCCACTTTGACAAACGCATCGGTCAGGGTACGCTTAAGTTTTTGAAGAGGATTAAAGCGCTGATCAGCAGGCAAACTATATTTGTATCTGCCATCCATCAACGGCACTTTAACTAAATGCAATTCTTTAATATCCCTCGACACGGTTGCTTGGGTCACATTAAAGCCAGCATTCTTAAGACTTTCCACGAGCTCATCCTGTGTCTCCACATCTCTATTCGTAATGATTTCTCTGATTTTAATATGTCTTTGCCCTTTGTTCATCATAGAACATACACCTCTTACATTTGATTAAAACCTGTATAAATATACCTCTACGCTTATGTTAGCCTATTTTGTATGGAAGTACAATAAAAAAGAAAAGCGGAAGGGCTTTGAACAGAGGCGACAAGCATAAGACGAACATGCCTGAAAGGCGCTTTTTGCCTTTTGGGCATGTTTGACTTATGACTCGAGCCTCTAAGCCCTGGAGCTAGACAAAAAGAAAAGCGGAGGCGGCTTGGTTTGGCCCGACAAGCATAAGGCGAATCCGCACAAAAGGCGTTCTTTGCCTTTTTTGTGGGTTCGACTTATGACCTCGAGGGCCTAGCCGCCGGAGCTGGACAATAAGAAAAGCCGCTCTTCCACGAAGAGCAGCACATTCCTTATTGCGTATTCGCTTTTAACTGATTATGAGCTTCCTCAATTACCTCATCCGGCGTATTGTTTAAGAAAGATTCGCCTTCACCAGCATCCCCGGACCATTTCAGATGGATCAGAAATTCGATATTCCCATCTCCTCCTGTAATAGGGGAATAAGACAAACCGGCGATATGATAGCCTTCTTTAGTAGCCAGCATCATAATCTTCTCGATTACCATCTTATGCACGGCCGGATCCCTTACAATTCCTTTTTTTCCGACTTGATTCTTCCCTGCTTCGAACTGCGGCTTGATTAAGGCGATACAATCTCCACCAGGCACTAACAGTGTTTTCAGGACAGGTAAAATCAGGGTAAGAGAGATAAAGGACACATCAATGGATGCGAAACTCGGCATTTCACCTTGTAAATCGGCCGGGGTGACGTAGCGGAAGTTGGTTCTCTCCATCACGACGACCCTCTCATCCTGTCTAAGCTTCCAGGCAAGCTGATTATACCCTACATCAAGTGCATAGGACATCTTTGCCCCGTTTTGCAGGGCACAATCGGTAAATCCTCCGGTAGACGCCCCGATATCAATCATCACTTTATCGTTTACGTCTACATCAAAGACTTGTAAAGCTTTTTCCAGCTTTAAGCCTCCCCGGCTCACATATGGGATCACTTTCCCTTTCATCGTCAGCGGGATATCTTCACTCACTTTTTCTCCAGGCTTGTCCAATCTCACTTCATTGGAGTAAACAAGTCCTGCCATGACAGCTCGTTTTGCTTTTTCTCTTGTATCTATTAATCCTCGTTCTACCAGGAGTACATCTACGCGTTGTTTTTTTACTTTCATCATTAAGCCCTTTTTTGTTTTTTTGGTGTGATCGTTAAAATACGATCCACGACATTTTCTTTAGTCATGCCGATTTCGTTCAATAATTCGTTCACGCTTCCGTGTTCGATGAAGTAATCAGGAATTCCGATGCGGTCAATCACAGCGTTATGGTAACCCTGTTCTTGTGAAAACTCAAGAACACCACTTCCGAATCCACCTTGAAGAACCGCTTCTTCTATCGTTAAAATAGGCATTTCTTCTCCAAGGATACTCTTTAGCATCTTTTCGTCCATTGGTTTAATGAATCTCGCATTTACCACACGAACGGAAAGACCTTGTTTCTCAAGCTCTGCGGCCGCTTCCATCGCCATTGGGATCGTCGTACCAAATGTCAGTATGGCAGCATCTGTTCCTTGCTTCAATACTTCCCACGTTCCGATTGGAATGGTTTTCAGCTCTGAATCCATGGGCACTCCATATCCGTTTCCACGTGGATAACGTAATGCAATTGGACCATCGTTATACTGAAGAGCCGTATTGACAAGGTGTTGACCCTCATTTTCGTCCTTCGGCATCATGATCACCATATTCGGTAAATGCCTTAAAAAGGCGATATCAAATACCCCTTGATGCGTTTCCCCATCAGCACCGACTAATCCGGCACGATCAATTCCGATGAATACATTTAAGTTTTGTCGGCAAATATCGTGAACCACTTGATCGTATGCTCTTTGCAGGAATGTTGAATAAATGGCCAGAAATGGCTTCATATTTTGTGTAGCAAGTCCAGCTGCAACCGTGGTGGCATGCTGCTCGGCAATTCCTACATCAAACATCCGATCGGGGAATTCTTCAGCAAATCCAAGCAGTTTTGATCCCACCGGCATGGCTGGCGTAATCGCAACTACCCGCTCATCCTCACGGGCAATCTTTCTGACGGTCTCACTTACAAGTCCACTCCAGGAAGGAGGAGCATTCACCGGTTTAATCAAATCACCGGTATCGATCTTATACGGACCTGTACCATGCCAAGTACCCTCTTTATCTGATTCTGCAGGATGAAACCCTTTACCTTTTTTCGTTATGACGTGTAAAAGGACAGGACCTTTTGTTTTCTTCGCATACTGGATATTTTCTGAAAGATCATGATAATCATGGCCATCGATCGGTCCAAGATAAGTAAATCCTAATTCTTCAAAGAACATACCTGAAACGAATAAATACTTTAAACTGTCTTTTACCCGCTCAGCCGTACTTGCTAGTTTTCCTCCGACAGCAGGTATGCGTTTAAGGATGTATTCCATCTCATCCTTCACCCAGTTATATTTTCCCGCCGTTCGCAAACGTCCAAGAACACTGTGCAGTGCTCCTACATTTGGCGCAATGGACATTTCATTATCATTTAAAACGACGATCATATCCTTCTTTTCATGGCCGATGTGATTAAGTGCTTCAAGAGCCATTCCGCCCGTCAAGGCACCATCGCCGATCACAGGGATGATGAAGGAATCTTCTTTTTTGACATCTCTGGCGATTGCCATACCCATAGCTGCAGACAGTGAAGTAGAGCTATGTCCTGTTTCCCACACATCATGCTCGCTTTCATTTCGTTTAGGAAAACCACATAACCCCTTATATTGTCGCAATGTGTCAAATTGACAAGCTCGGCCGGTCAGGATCTTATGAACATACGATTGATGACCAACATCCCAAAGGATTTTATCTTTTGGGCTTGAGAAATGCTTATGAAGGGCAACGGTTAATTCGACCACCCCTAAGTTTGGACCAATATGACCGCCAGTCTTTGATAGATTCTTTATCAAGAATTGGCGAATCTCTTGACTGAGCTCTTCTAACTGTTCATTCGTCATGTTATTAAGAAAAGAAGGCTCCTTTATTGATAATAAATCCATGAGGTCCACTCACTTTCATCACTAAATATTTTGTTTCGCACGCTTATACTGTTTTTTCTTGTTTTTATCTTTTTTGTCTTTTTTATCTTTAATCACTACGATGTGAAATCGATCTTCAAGAAATTGTAGAACTTTACCAACTCTAAATATTATATCCTTAGAATAGGTGATGGCAAACGTTTTTCCAAGCGCTTTGCCTCCAACGGTCAACGAAGCTATGATACTTGTCAGTGTTACGCTTACAATATATTCCCTCAAAGAGCCGCCTTCAAGCTGAAAAGAGACGGCTAATTGTATAATGACAATCGCCGACGCAGTACCACTTATAATCCCTGAAATATCGCCGATTACGTCGTTACAGAAGCTTGCGAACCGGTCGGCGTTCCGGACGATTTTGATTGAATAACGTGCACCGTACACTTTTTTGGCTGCCATGGCATGAAAAGGGGTTTCATCAGCGGCAGTTGCTGCAATCCCCAGCATATCAAAGAAGATTCCAATGAAGACGATGATCAACACAACAATCAGTCCTGTATACCATGCGACTCCATTTAAGACCATATTGGATGTAACTGAAAAAATAGCCGCTAACACAAATGTGATAACGGCAATGCTGACACTCCACTTTATTGAGTTTTTCATTGTTTCATTCATTATCGTTTAAACACACCGTTTCTATTGTGTAAATAGGGATCAGTACTATGTAATTGGATGGTCATATAAAGAGTAAAAATTGCAGCTTAGGTCCAGTAGGTTTTCCCAATCAGCTACCGGATGTTGCCATACCGGCGGTTTCCCTTTAAACCCGACTTAGCCGCGTCACCACAGGCTAGACTGGATTACCACTTAGTCCGCACTATAATCCTCTTTATATGTCCGAATATGAACAGTCTAGGAGTTTTCCTCAACAGTCCTTAACGCAATCCTTAGCCTCTTTTGCAAAGAGGATTTCATATGGGCGAAAAAGCACATATCAATGGCCAACTGATGTGTACCTTGTAACCATAATCCCCTCTCTCTTCACTCAAGGCAGGCTACGCTGCTAGTGAATCATCACATCGCAGGTTCATACTTTGTTCTTATTGCATATGCTTATGCCAGCACAAGAAACAAAGCCTCCGCGGCTTGCGGGTCAACGCCCACATGCCATTGTGGATCGCCCTCAAGCCTTACTCCCAGATATGACCCAAGGCTGGGCGCCTCAAGCCAATTCCAGGAACTTCATCGATGTGCCCTTTAGTGGATTTTTAGGCCCACCTTCAGGATTGGTGGACTGACTAGAATACTGCACCACCCAAATTTTTATTCTAGAGATATTATAACATATGTTAAATAATTTGCTCAAACATAGAAATGGTTCTAATGATTCCGGTCAACGATTAATTGGGCAATTTCAGTAAGAAGTCCGGTATTTATAGGTATTTGTTTCAGTGATGCTAACGCTTCGTTCAAATGGTAGTGAAGCTTTTCCTTAGCTCCTGACATCGTCAGGAGGCTTGGATATGTACTCTTATGTTTTGATTCGTCGCTCCCTACAGGCTTTCCAATCATTTCTTCAGAGCCTTCAATATCGAGGATGTCATCCTGTATTTGAAAGGCGAGTCCAATATGATATGCAAATTTTTCAAGTAATTCCAGCTCTTCTTCCGAGGCCTCAGAAATGATCCCGCCTGCTAGCACACTAAATATCAGTAACTTACCTGTTTTATGCACATGGATGCCTTCAAGTTCTGTCACTGACAGCTGCTTATTTTCCCCTTCGATATCCGCAACTTGTCCGCCAACCATACCTTGAGGTCCTGCGCACTTCGCCAAAAGACCGATGAGTCTTATCTTCATGTCACTTGTAAGGTCATTGTCCTCTGCAATCAGTTGAAAACTAAAGGTCAATAAACCGTCACCTGCTAAAATCGCCATCGCTTCCCCGAACATTTTATGATTGGTGGGTTTCCCTCTTCTTAAATCGTCATCATCCATGGCTGGAAGGTCATCATGAATCAAGGAATACGTATGAATCATTTCGAGGGCAGAAGCTGTGGTCATCCCTAGTGAAGGGTTTCTGTTAAAAGCTTTAATTGTCGCTAAGAGGAGAATGGGACGAATTCTCTTTCCACCTGCTTGCAATGAATAGATCATGGCTTCCTTCAAGATAGAAGGCATAGAAAGGCCATCTACAGTGTGCACCATATGATTGGTAATCTTTTCTCCATGTTGTAATTGAAATTCTTTCAGATCAATGTGGGGGTTCACTCTTTATTCCCCCTCATCCAGGTCGAAGGCTTTTTCCCCTTCATCTGTCATCATCTTCGTTAATTGGTTTTCTGCTTTTTGCAAAGTATCATGACAGTATTTCGAAAGGTCCATACCCTTTTGATAAAATTCCAACGCTTTCTCTAAAGGAACTTCTCCTTCTTCCAACTTCTCCACAATCTCCTCCAGTTGTTCCATAGCTGTTTCAAATGATAACTCTTCTTTAGACTTTGCCATTATTTTCACGCTCCTCAACGGATTCAACTTCGCAATGTATTTTCCCATCTCTGACGTTTATCTCGAGGCGGTCACCCGCTTTGACTTGCTGAGATGATTTGATCAATGTGCCTTCATCCTGGTAAACCAGGCTATACCCCCTGTCCATGATCTTTAAAGGACTGAGGGCATGCAAGGTAGACAGGGAAGAACTAAAACGGTTGTTCTTTTCTTTCAGCACCTGCTTAAATTGCTTCTCTACCCGCGTCTTCATAAATAAGACTCTCTCGTGTTGAATGGTAATGAGTTGTGAAGGATGGACACGTTGAAGTCGTGAGTGAAGCCGGGTTAATTGATCGCGATTTTGCCTCACATGCAGGCTGATATTTTTTTGCAGCTGATCAGTAAAACGGTCGACGGTTTCAATTTTCTGTTGATACAGATTACGCGGGTTTCTCAAAGCGTAGGATTTCATTAAACTATTTAAGCGGCTTCGCTCACTTTGAAGCTTAGTCTTGAACGATTTGATCAGTCGTAATTTACGATTCATGATTCTTTCCAGCAAATCATCAATATGCGGAACCGCTAATTCTCCTGCTGCTGTAGGTGTAGGTGCTCGAAGGTCGGCTACAAAGTCGGCGATCGTAAAGTCTGTCTCATGTCCGACAGCAGAAATAACGGGGACTTTTGACTCGACAATACCTTTGGCTACAATCTCTTCGTTAAACGCCCACAATTCTTCAATCGAACCGCCACCTCGTCCGATAATCAATATGTCAATATCTCCTAGATCATTTACCTTTTTCATTGCCGCGGCAATCGATCCTGCGGCTTGTTCCCCTTGAACCAAAGCAGGGAAAATGAGGATTTCCCCAATTGGATATCTTCTTTTGATGGTTGTAATTATATCTCTGATTGCAGCACCTGTTGGAGATGTCACAACAGCGATTCGCTTCGGAAACTTAGGAATCACACGTTTCCGGCCTTGATCGAAATAGCCTGCTTTTTCGAGCTTCTCTTTCAACTGCTCATAGGCCAAATACAGCTCACCGATTCCATCAGGCTGCATTTCTTTTACATAGATCTGATATTGCCCACCCGATTCATAGACAGAGACGTCTCCCCGAATCAACACATTCATTCCATTTTCAGGTCTGAATTTCATGGATTGGTTATTACTTGAAAACATGACAGACAAGATGCGGGCTTTTTCGTCTTTCAAGGTAAAGTACATATGGCCGCTTGAATGTCTTTTGAAATTAGAAATTTCCCCCCGTACGAATAGATTGGATAAATGGGGATCTCTATCGAATTTACGCTTTATGTATTTTGTCAGAGCTTGTACCGTTAAATAACGTGATTGATCGAGTTCCATGCTCAAGTGACTCCTTTGTTCCTTGCATTTTATAAAACCATTTATGTGTAGGAATACGGAAAGGGACCAGCGATGAGCTGTCCCTTCCCGTTTTAAGTTACCTATAGTGTACTATTTTTCAGCCGTTTTGGCGATTGGCAAGAGCCCATTCTGCAGATTTCACTGTGTTATACAGTAGCATCGTAATCGTCATTGGGCCGACACCACCAGGAACAGGTGTAATTTTCCAGGCCTTTTCCTTCACTTCTGAAAAATTCACATCCCCACAGAGTGCACCGTTTTCATCACGATTCATTCCGACGTCAATGACTACGGCTCCCGGTTTAATATCTTTTGCGCCGATTAAATTTGCTTTTCCTACTGCAGATACGATAATATCTGCCTGCTTTGTGTAGAAAGACATATTCTTCGTTTTCGAATGGCAATACGTAACCGTTGCATTACGATTGAGAAATAAGTGACCTGCCGGTTTTCCGACAATATTACTTCTTCCTAAAATCACGACGTGTTTACCTTCTACTGAAATGTTTTCATATTCAAGCATCTTCATGATTCCAAGTGGCGTACAGGAATAGAAGGTATCTTGATCGGTCACCATTTTCCCAATGGAAACGGGATGAAATCCGTCCACATCTTTGGATGGAGAAATCGTTTCAATCACGGTTATTGGATTAATATGCTCAGGGAGAGGCAGTTGAACAAGTATGCCATGAATGTGGCTCTGTTCATTTAACTCTTCAATTTTATTCAGCAGTTCGGCTTGAGTTAAACTGGATTCATATTGATAAAGCTCTGAATGAATGCCCAGTTTACTGCACGCTTTTCTCTTCATTTTGACATATGAATGAGAAGCATTGTTATCACCTACCAGAATGACAGCCAAGCCTGGAGTGACAGCCTTTTCCTTAAGCTCCTCGATCTGACTATTTAATTGTTCTCGATAATGACCTGCAATGAGTTTGCCATCAATTATAGAAGCTGACATTCCATTGCCCCCTAACATTGTTAAGATTGACTTACCTTTGAAAGAACACCATTGATAAACTTGCTGGATTGATCATCTCCAAAGATCTTTGCAATTTCAACTGCTTCGTTAATGACTACTTTATTCGGAACATCTTCCACAAACAGCAGTTCATATACTCCTAATCGCAAAATGTTACGATCTACTTTTGCCAGGCGGTCAAATGACCATTTCTCAAGGTTTTCACGAATGTGCCCATCGATACGTTCTTGATTCTCGATGAACCCGAGAACAAGCTGTTGAAGATAGGCATCCATCTTTTCCTCTTCCTCCAGCACATTGGTTAACGCAACTTCTGGCTCAATCCCACTCATATCTATTTGAAATAACGCTTGTAAGGCCTTTTCACGAGCAACTCTTCTCTTCATCTTATATTTACTCCTTTTAATCCATCAATTTTCATACCTTTGATAATAGCACAAACTAAGGGTAATACGCACGTGTATGTAAAAAAATCAATATTCTGACAGAAAAGCGTAGCCGGGTTTGCCAGAGGCGAAAAGCATATGGCGAACCATTCGGAAAGGCGTTTTTGGCCTTTTTGAATGGTTTGACTTATGACCTCGAGCCTCTAAGCCCCGGAGCTGGACAATCGAAAAGCGTAGGCGGGTTGGTCAGGTCCGACAAGTATATTAAGAGTGAAACTGAAATAAAAATTAGGATTTCGTCTCTTTAATTGAACCTTTTATTAAGTATCCCTGAATAACGGATCAGATTGTTCGAGTAGCTTCTGAAATGGTGCCATTTGGCTGTAATATTTAGCTGCTATACCAGAATATTATCAACTTTCCACTACTTATTATCGACTTTCATACATATATTATCGACTTTCCGATTATATTATCCACTTCCCGACTTTTATTATAGACTTGTACTTTTCAAAGCAAGTGAATCCCCCCCTTTGGAGAGTTCTTTACACACAAAAAAGAACGGCCCCTAAAGGACCGTCCCACTCTTACATTTCGTCTTCAATTTCAGCTTCAAATTTCTGATTCTCAAATTGAACGCCTACGATATGAACATTCACTTCATCTGCTTCCAGAGCAGTCATGTTAAGCAGGGCTTGACGAATGTTATCCTGAATTTTTTGAGCCACTGTCGGGATGGCTACACCGAATTTCATAATGCAGTAGACATCTACGATGATTCCTTCCTCTGCAAGCTCAACTTTGACACCTTTACCGTGGTTTTTCTTTCCTAGACGCTCGACGACACCTGTTGCGAAGTTACCACGCATTTGTGATACGCCTTCTACTTCTGAAGCAGCGATTCCTGCAATTACTTCAATCACTTCAGGTGCGATTTCAATCTTCCCAAGGCCGTCTTTACCGTGAGACATTTGTAAAAGGTTTTGATTTTCCGCCATGTAAGGCACCTCCTGAATTCACACTAGGATTTCATTACTTCGTATTTCTCTAAGAACTTTGTATTAAATTCTCCACCAACAAAGGTTTCATGATCTAATAGTTTCAAATGGAACGGAATGGTTGTGTGTACACCTTCAACCACAAATTCACTCAGGGCACGTTTCATTCTTGAAATCGCTTCTTCACGAGTCGCTCCATAGGTAATCACTTTTGCTATCATACTATCGTAATATGGAGGGATCATATAACCAGGATATGCAGCTGAATCGATTCTTACGCCTATACCGCCTGGTGGAAGATACATTTCAATTCGTCCTGCTGAAGGCATGAAATTTTTCTCAGGATTCTCTGCATTAATACGACATTCAATGGCCCAACCAGTGAACGTTACTTCTTCTTGTGTAAGAGAAAGCTTTTCTCCTGATGCCACGAGAATTTGTTCTTTAATCAAATCGACTCCTGTTACCTGTTCTGTTACAGGGTGCTCTACCTGAATACGGGTATTCATTTCCATAAAGTAGAATGATTGATTTACGTAATCATATATAAATTCTACCGTGCCGGCACCAGTATAATCAACCGCTTGGGCTGCTTTTACTGCTGCTTCCCCCATTTTAACGCGAATTTCTTCTGTTAAAGCAGGTGACGGCGTTTCCTCAATCAGTTTTTGAAGGCGGCGCTGAATCGTACAGTCACGTTCCCCCAGATGGATCACGTTTCCAAAATTATCAGCCAGCACCTGGATTTCTACATGTCTGAAGTCTTCAATGAACTTTTCAATGTAAACACCAGGGTTACCGAATGCAGTCATAGCTTCTTGCTGTGTAATCGATACTCCTTTAACAAGCTCTTCCTGGCTTCGCGCAACACGGATCCCTTTACCACCTCCACCGGCTGTGGCTTTAATGATGACGGGATATCCCATGGATTCTGCAAGCTGTACAGCATCTTCTGCGTCCTTCACGATACCTTTTGAGCCTGGTACGATGGGAACGCCTGCTTCTCTCATGGTTTCACGAGCCACGTCTTTCGTACCCATCTTAGAGATCGCTTCTGGCGAAGGACCAATGAAGATGATGTTACAATCGCGGCACAGGTCTGCAAAATCAGAGTTTTCGGCTAGAAATCCGTAACCCGGGTGAATGGCATCACAATCTGTCAGTTTTGCCACGCTAATGATGTTTGTGAAATTCAGGTAGCTGTCTTTCGATGCAGTCGGTCCAATGCAATAAGCTTCATCCGCTAATTGAACATGAAGGGCTTCTTTATCTGCTTCAGAATAAACCGCTACACTTTCAATGCCTAAATCTCGGCATGCACGAATAATACGTACCGCAATTTCTCCTCGATTGGCGATTAATACCTTTTTTATCATATCTATTTTCGCTCCTTATTCAGGTTTGACCAAGAATAACGGCTGTCCATATTCAACCAATTGACCGTCTTTTACTAAGATTTCAGTAATTTCACCTTTTACTTCCGCTTCAATCTCATTAAATAGTTTCATCGCTTCCACGATACATACTACAGAGCTTTCATCGACTTTATCTCCAACTTTCACGTATGGACCTGCTTCCGGGGAAGAAGATTGATAGAACGTCCCTACCATAGGAGAAGTGATTTTATGTAAGTTTGAATCTTCTGCTTTCGCTTGTAGAGCTTCTTTTTCTTCTGTAACTGAAGGAGCTGTTTCCTGTACCGGCGCTGGAGCCTGCTGTACTGCATGAGCTGCAGGTTTTACTTCCTCTACTGCCTGAACAACTTGTGGTTGCCCGGAAACTGTTCCACCATTATTCTTTTTAAGTTTTATTTTCGAACCATCATGCTCGTATGTAAACTCATCAACACTAGAATGATCTACGAGTTTGATTATTTCACGAATTTCTTGAATTTTTAACACGGTTGACACCCCTCTTATAGTTTAAATAATTATGACTAGCTACTAATATCATACGATAATACCTCGTATAAATTCAATATGCGATTCCTACCATTCTGTAAAGTGCATACAACCCTCCTCTCTATTCTAGACCTTTTTAGGAAAAAAATAAAATAATAGAAGAATTTTTTTGATTTCTGAGGGATCTTATGTGTGATACAAGTCATTGCTTTCCTTTTTCAAACAAAGGCTCTTTTCGCAAAGATTGTTGCTATTTTACCTGAGAAAGTAGTAGTTGATTTCCACTACAGGATGCTTGCTTTCCGTGGGGCGGGCGGTGAGCCTCCTCGTCGCTGCGCTCCTGCGGGATCTCACCTGTCTAGCTACGGCGGCTAGCCCCTCGAGGTCATAAGTTAAATGGTCCAAGAGGCAAAGAGCGCCTTCTTAGGCCCATTCATCTTATGCTTGTCGGGGCTGGGCGAGCCGCCTCCGCTTTTCGCTGTCCCGCTATTCCCGCAGGAGTCGAGCACCTCTAGCAGAATCAACTTTCTCAGCATGAGTTTACTAATAAAATCTAAGTAAATACAATTAACTTAGAAATAACCTCTTTTAAAGAGAGTAGTGGTCGATTCCCTTTTATAAACTAAAAATTCTGTTTTCTTTAGATTTTCTTGTCTCTTTTAACCCATATCACGAAATTTTTTTATAGATGGTGAGGAAAACCGCGTAGACTCCCCGCGGAAGTACGGGTGTGCCGAGACCCCGTTTGGCTAAGCTGAGGAGGCCCGGCCGAACGCTAGCTGCAAGCGAAGTGGATTCCCTCACCATCCAGCACACACTAATTGACAGAACTTCGCAGATGCAATGTTATTAAACAACAATCTTTTAAAAAGGAGCATAAACAAAAAATGGCCACCTGAAGGTTCCCCTTCGGTGGCACTGGTTTAGACGTTAATTTGTTGGCTGGAATTCAACTGCTACCGGTTTCATCTGACCAACTTCACTCATCACAAGGCGGATGATTTCATTCGCATCGGCTGTTGAGTGCTCTTTGTCGGATTTCACAGTAATGCGGATATTTTCACCGTTAGCTCTGACTAACGCATCTTCATAACCCATTGTTTTAATCATTGTTTCTAATACGGATTCTGTCATGGCCAACTCTCTTAAATTCTCCATTTCCTCATAGGCAGCGCTTTTTTCCTCTGCTGATACATCGGCGTTGGCTACTTTTGCTTCCAGTTCTTCACGAAGCTGTTCGCGTTGGTCCAATACTTCAATTCTTAAAGCTTCGAACATTTCATTTCCAGCAGCGTCCGTTACGACTTCCATGTCAGACATGGTTTCCTTCCCATCTTCTTTCGCTTGCTCTTTTCCGTTCTTTTCTTCATAAGCCATATCTGTCACTTGTTGCGTTGGAGATGTAATGTAGTAAACTGAAAGCACGATCACAAGACTCAACATCGTTAATAACCAAACTGTTTGTTTTTTAAGTAACATCTATCATTTCCCCCTTATTTTTTGGGCAGAACCGATACCCTGTGACTTGGTACGTCTAATCCGCGGGTAACAGCCTCTATGATCCATTTTTTGATTTGTATATTATCGGCCCCTTTTGCTACAACAAGGACACCGCTGACTTTAGGTTTTTTAGTTTCTTTCACAATGGGAACTTCTTTCTCTCCATTCCTCACGATGACCATTTCTTCCTCTTGTGATTTATCCTCAATCGATCTTTTTCCACCTGACTTATCTTCTTCAGCGGTCGTTTGTGACTGTGTGGATTCATTCTTTTCATACACTTTTGACTCTGTTGCCTCTACATTGACAACAACGTGTACTTCGCTGACCCCGACAATTTGATCCAGGGCTTCTTTCAGTTGGTTTTCGTATTGATCTTCATACCCTCTCATGGTGCCATCCGATTCCTTATGGCTGGAGCCGAATGTTGCGACCTCTGCAGGGGCTCCTTCGTCTACTGATTTCGAGACCTCCAAGCTGCTATCTCTGCTCCAAAGATCACTGATAAGCATAAAGGCGACACCTACTAACAGCACAATGAGAAAGTATTGTAACTTATTCCCTTTTTTATCTTTTGGCGGTGAATTGGCATTTTCCTTTGACAGCCATTCCTTCAATGCGTTAAGCGGACCTTTATTAAAGTTCATTGGCTTCCCCAGTCCCCCCTTCAACTGTAATGATTATTTTGTCTGGTGTAAGATTCCATTGCTCGGCAAGTAAGGAGGCCATTTGGGACGTACTTTCTTCAGGCGTTTTCTTTCTCGGCTCAGCTCCCGTATCGATCTCCACGTTTTGAACAGTTTCAATCGAAGTGTTTTCTTGATTGTCTTTTACAAACACTGTCACTTCTGTGATACTATCCGGGACATTTTCCAGATCATCTGCTTTCACTTCAACCTTCTCAATGACCTTACCGTGTTCATCCATCATCTCCTTTTCAGCTTTTTGTTTCATTTGGACAGCCATCTGTTCTAAAATATATGCACGTTGTGAGGCTTGTATTTCTTTTTTCTTCATTTCTATTAAATTTTCTACTGAATTATTTTGAGAATCTCCATTTATATCAATTGACTCCATCACCGTATCAAAATCGGTTGCCATTAATTTAAATAAGGGTGTAAGGATAATGGTGATCAACAATAAGCCAGTCACGATTTTCGCATATTTTTGCATGTTGGAACTGGGAAGAAGCATGTCAATGACGGTGGCTAAGAGAACAAAGATAATAATATTTGTAATCCAATCGGTGAGAAATGACATGACGGTACTCCTTCCTCTTTATCGCATCATCATCGTGATATTTCCTGCTGCAATGATGACGGTAAGACTCAAAAAGAACATAAAGGACACAATGGCAAGGGCCGCAAAGACATACATCACACTTTTGGCAATGATATCGAGACATTCTATCACCGGTCCGCCACCGAGGGGTTGAAGAAGAGCAGCTGCTAATTTATAAATAAACGCAATCATGAGGATCTTGATTGCGGGAAAAGCTGCAATGATCAGAACAATAGCCACACCAGCGATTCCCACCGTGTTCTTTAAAAGAACGGAAGCGCTGATCACTGTATCCGTCGCATCCGTGAACATTCTGCCGATCACAGGTACAAAATTTCCGGTAACAAATTTCGCTGTTCGAATGGTAATCCCATCTGTCACCGCTGCCGTGGCTCCCTGCACCGATATCACACCAAGGAAAACGGTCATGAAGGCTCCTAATAACCCGATACTCCATGTGCGCAATAACTGTGCCAGCTGCGTCACTTTATAATGAGTGGAAAGGGTACTTACGATACTTAATAGCGCCGCCAGAAATAGCAGGGGGAGAACGACATTTTGGATCAACAAACCGCTTGTGTTCATTAAAAAGATAATCACAGGATGGAAAAATGCTGCAGATACGATTCCTCCAGAAGCGGCAATAAGGGCTAACAACAGAGGTATGAGGGCAATGATGAAGTGAATCATGGTTGAGATAGCATCCCGGGTGTAATCAATTGCCACGTGAAAACTATTAAGGGCGATGATGATCAACACCATGAACACAATGCTATAAGCAACCTTGCTGACACTCCCTCCTTCGAATGCATTCTGCAGGGATTGCAGAAACATACTGAAAATCGTGAGCAGAATCAGAGTTCCTAATAGCTTTCCATTCATCACAAGCTCCTGGAAGGCGAACTTGAAGATTCCACTAAACCATGCTTTAAAAGAAAACTCTTTTTCTCCTTTGATAAAATCAACCAAACTGCCCTTTTGACTTTCAGGAAGATAGCCACCGTATTGATCCACGATACTGTTCCAGAATCCTTTTAATTCTTCGATTCCTAATTGATCTAACTGCTGATCGATCATTTGCTGTTGAATCGTCGAATCGGGCGGATTCTGTTCTTCCCCTTCTTCAGCTTGTCCACTGGAGGCTCCTACGAAAAAGATTACGAGTGCTATGACGAATATTCGATATATTTGCAACATTTTTTTCCACCTCTTAACGTTTCGCTTATCCAGTTGGGATCATGTTGATAATCGTTTCGATAATCACTGTTAAAATAGGTACCGCCATTGCTAAAATCAAGATTTTCCCTGCAAGCTCCACTTTCGCTGCAAGTGCTCCTTGTCCGGCATCCTTTGTAATGTGAGAAGCGAATTCCGCTATGTAGGCGATGCCGATAATTTTGAGAATGGTTTCTACATACACCATATTCACATTTGCATTCGCAGCCAGCTTTTCAATCATATGAATGATGGAGTAAATTTGATCGATCAGAAATAAAAAAATCGAACATCCTACAAACACAATAAGTAAAAAAGCAAAATTTGGTTTCTGCTCTTTTACAATTAAAGCCAGAAAGGTCGCAACCAGTGCTATACCAACAATTTGAATGATTTCAATCGCGGACGCCCCCTCTAACCTTGATATAAGAAGACAGATTTAATCTTCTGGAACAGATCATCGACAATCGAGGCTACCATAAACAGAATATAGATGAACCCAAAGAGGGTAACCCACTGTGCATATTCTTTCTTCCCGACCTGATCTAAAATCGTATGCAAAAAGGCCACTACAATCCCCACCCCTGCGATCTTGAAAATAATATCCACATCAATTCCCATATTCATTTCCCTCCCGGTTTCTAAAAGCTGTTCTCGCAAGCGATTGGCGTGTATAAAAGTATTGACCTATGAAGCATCGTTAGAGTAATAAGATAATCAATAATAAACCTGACAAAAACCCCAAGCTCTTCGTCATCTTTTCATATTTTCTCTGCTTTTCTATCGCCTCTGATTCTTCTCTTTCCAGATGTTTTAGCGCTAACTGTATATGTTTCTGCTGGGTCATCATGTCGTGTTTGCCCAGGTTTTCTCCAAATTGTTTCAGGATTTCGTATTCACCTGCTTTAAAAGCCGTTAATTTCCATATATCATTCAGGCTTTCTTCCCACGCTTTCTTCACTGAAATCTCCTGCTCCGTTAATTTCTTTGAGAACGTTTCAAAGAACCATGAAACAGGTTTTTGCAGCTGCTTGGAGATCTTTCTCGTTGCTTCATGCAAAGGGGTATGGCTGTACGTGATTTCTGCTTCCAATGACTGAAGGGCCACCTTCAACAACCGAAGCTGCCTCGGTCTTTCCGTTAAATATTTAGACGCTTCGAATCCTGCCCAGGAAGTAGAAAGCAGGATGAAAACAGCACCAATTAGTTTAATCATTTATGTCACACTCGCTTTTTTCAGAAGAGATTGGCCGTGTTCATTCCATACTTCATGAACCTTACCAGGGTCATCCCCTCTCCTTAGTTCAATAAAGCGCTCGATTGTTTGAAGATTCACGATGTCCTTGATTACGGGTCTCTTCGCTACTTCGCCAAATGTAGATCCATGTGTCGTCATCACAAGGGTAATGCCTGCATTTACTGCTTCCTGGATAGCTTGACCATCTTCAATCCGACCGATTTCATCTACAATCAGGACGTCGGGACTCATGGAGCGGATCAGCATCATCATCCCTTCAGCCTTCGGACATGCATCCAGCACGTCCACTCTCGGTCCAAACATCAGCTGAGGAATCCCGTTTACACAGCCGGCAATTTCTGAACGTTCATCGACAATCCCTACTTTAAAAGGGGGGATATTTTTTTCAGGGACCCCCGTCGAAATCATACGTGCAAGATCTCTTAGCAATGTGGTTTTCCCTGTCTGAGGAGAGCCGATTATCATCGTATGCTTCCAACCATTATCATAAACATATGGAAAAATAGATTGAGCTATGCCAAGCTTTTGTCTCGCAATACGGATGTTGAAGGAAGACAGATTCCGAATTCCTTTCACCACACCACCCTCTAGAATAACCTTTCCAGCAAGACCGACTCGATGTCCGCCTTCAATCGTGATATATCCTCTCTTCAGTTCCTCTTCCAATGTATAAAATGAATGCCTGGATAGTTTGTTAATGAGCTGTTCGCTATCTTCCTCGGTAACGGTATAAGAAAGGAAATATGGCTTCCCCCTTGCCGTGACCTCCAACACACGGTTGGTACGAACCCTAATTTCTTCAATTCGGTCAATAAGATCTTGTGGAAGGCTCAGGACTTTGTCAGAAATAGTGCTGGGTAGTAAGGCTAGAACTTCTTGCATATAGGTACCTCCTAATCTTGTTCCACTTCGGAATGTAGGAAGACGGAAATGAACCTTCGTACATGCTTCCCGATAATACAATGTATTCTAGTGAAATGAGATTATGACAGTAGAGTTAGAAGATTTGAGATGGGGACTGGGAGTTTTGGTTTGGAGAGTTGTAGATGAAGGGGAATGTGGATTCGGAAATTGCTGAAATTTGCTGAATGGCAGATACCCCAAGACGGAGGGGGTTTACACTCCCCCCACCACTAACAAAAAACAAAAAAAGCCCAAACGAGAAAAATTTCGCTCAGGCTTTTCACACTCAATTATCCACGTGATACGTAAGATCCGTCCGTTGTATTAATGATTAATGTGTCTCCTTCGTTGACGAAGAACGGTACGTTAACCACCAATCCTGTTTCCACTGTAGCAGGCTTTGAACCACCGGAAGCTGTATCGCCTTTGATGCCCGGCTCTGTTTCAGTTACTTTCAATTCAACTGAGTTAGGAAGCTCTACTCCAAGAGTCTCTCCTCCGTACATCATGATAGACACTTCCATGTTTTCTTTCAGGTATTTCAATTCATATTCGATGGAAGAAGCAGGAAGTTCGATTTGATCGTAGCTTTCGTTGTCCATGAATACATGCATGTCACCATTAGCATATAGGTATTGCATTTTACGGTTATCGATTTGAGCTTTCCCTACTTTTTCTCCTGCACGGAACGTTTTTTCCTGGATGGCACCTGTGCGCAGGTTACGAAGTTTGGAGCGAACGAATGCTGCCCCTTTACCTGGTTTAACGTGTTGGAAATCGATTACTCGCCAAATCCCGTTATCGACTTCAATAGTCAAGCCTGTACGAAAATCATTTACTGAAATCATATTTATTTCCTCCTATTGTCTAGTAGACCTGTCTTTAGGACTACAATGGTAGAATGATTAGATCTTTTGTAGAATGTGTCAGTGTTTCATTGGAATCTTCTGTTATGAGTGTATCATCTTCAATACGAACACCGCCAACGCCTGGAACATAGACGCCCGGTTCAACCGTTACGATCATTCCAGGCTCCAGTACCACATCGGAACGGGAGGACAATCCTGGTCCTTCATGAACTTCAAGGCCGATTCCGTGTCCCAGTGAATGTCCGAAATACTCTCCATAACCCTTTTCTGTTATGTAATCACGTGCAATAGCATCCGCTTCTTTACCTGTCATACCAGGCTTGATTTTTTCCATAGCAAGAAGCTGTGATTGTAGAACGACGTCATAGATCTCTTTCAATTTCTCACTTGGTTCTCCTACCGATAAAGTACGTGTCATATCGGAGCAATATCCTTTATAATATGCACCATAATCCAACGTTACAAAATCACCTTTTTCAATGACTTTATCACTGGCCACCCCATGAGGAAGTGCAGAACGATTACCTGAAGCAACGATGATATCAAAAGATGAAGATGTCGCGCCCGCTTTTCTCATGAAGAATTCTAATTCATTGGAAACTTCTAACTCTGTCACACCCGGTTTAATAAAATCTAATATATGCTTAAATGCTGCATCGGCAATATCCGCCGCATCCTTAATTATCTTAAGCTCTTCAGGTGTCTTAATCAAGCGTAACTTTTCTACTAACCCTGATACCGGTACAAGTTCTGCTTCAAGCACTTCGCGATAGCTATCATACGCACTAAATGTCATGTAGTTCTTCTCGAAGCCCAATTTCTTAATCCCTAGGTTTTTCACTTGTTGGGCTACTTCCTCATGGATGGGTCCAGTATGCTGGACGATTTCAAAATCGGCAGCCTGCTCGGTTGCTTGCTCGATGTAGCGGAAATCTGTTATGAATAATGCTTTCTCTTTAGATATCAGAACAACACCTGATGAACCCGTAAAGTTTGTCATGTACCGACGGTTGTAGGTACTTGTAAGTAAAATCCCGTCAAGTTCATTTTCTGAAAAAGTCTCTCGTAATCGTTCAATTTTCATTCAATTCCACTCCCTTAATGTTCTGTATGATCGCTTGTAAAGCCAATTCGTAACCAAACAGTCCAAATCCGACGATCTGGCCAACCGTTTCAGCTGCCACGACAGATTGATGTCTAAACGCTTCCCGGGCATGGATATTTGATATATGCACTTCCACTACCGGTACTGATACCGAAGCCACTGCATCTCTTATCGCATAGCTGTAATGTGTGAAAGCACCGGGATTCAGGATGATTCCCCCATACCCTTCATCCTCTGCCTTGTGTATGTAATCAATCATTTCCCCTTCATGGTTCGATTGAGCTGAAAAGAGTTGAAAGCCTTCACCTTCTGCTTGTTTCGAAAGCTTCCCCTCAAGTTGCGGCAGGGTGACATGTCCATAAATATCGGGTTCACGTTTCCCCAGCCTATTTAAGTTAGGACCATTTAAAAGCAAGATTTTCATCATATGTAAACCCCTAAAAAAATAGAATGTTCATCATGAACATTCTAACACAAACCTTATGCCTATACCTACATAATTGTCTGATAATGAGGATATGTTAATGTGAAACTTCCCCTGATTTTTCTTTCTCATTCTGATGTCTCAATTCATTTTCTTCATAAGAAATCGAATAGCCAATAAATACGCCATACAAAATATACAAGCAGAAGGTTGTGATCAAAGTGTGATAATCAATGGATGTAAAGGATTTAATGCTCGGGAAGAGCGGATTGAGCAGTAAAAAGAAAGCTAAGTATAACGCTACACCGTAGGCAACCCCTACCCACATAGACTTGAATTTTCGTAATAAACCATAATAAATGAGGGCCACACCTATAGAAATCACTCCGTAAGCCACAATGGAAAGAACGATTCCAATCCATTTGTCCACCCAGTCACCAACCGCCCACGGCTCAAATATAATATTTGGCTCGATTTTCGTAAAGGAAAAAAAGTAACAAAGGTAAGCAATTGCACTCCATAACATTCCCCCAATAAAGCCCGTCACAACAACCATTCCCATGAATGAAAGTGGTTTTTCACCCTGATTCTGCTCTAAACGTGGATTCTCCTTGCTTTCTTCTGTTCCATCCTGAATCTTTTCATGTTGTCCCTTTTGTTCAGCCATCTGTAACACCTCCATTCGTAGTATGTCCCATTGATTTAAACATTTGCATGGTTTTACTTATTTTTCATCTATGGGTAATGAAGAAATATGGATAATAAAACGCTATCTCTAGTGCTTTGATTCATTTTTTAGTAAAATAGATAATATCTTTCCAAGTTTCAGAAAAATAACCTGAGCGATATTCACAGAAAATCGATAACTAATATGGTTAAATAACAAGGAAATTGTCTAGAATAATAGTATAGATATGTATAATGGATTGTATTGTTAGGAGGTGGCTTTGTTGAACGCTCGCAATATCTTTGTTATCACATTAATATTGTTAGCTATTGTTGGGTTGGGAACTTCCCTATTCGTAAATCCTTTAGGGCTAGTAAAACAATTACTTGTTACAGCAGCTGTGATCGGAATTATCTACTTCATTTACCGAAGATGGTTCAGCGGGAGGCGGGCTGGTAATAGTAATGAACAGAGAGCGTTTCTTAAAGCAGCCAAACAATCAAAGAGGCGGCATAAGAAAAAGTCTCCAAGTAAGCCTCAAGTATCAAACGCATCAAAGAAACGTTCGATACGAAAGAAATCCAATGCCAACCTTACTGTAATTGAAGGAAAAAAGAATAAGAAAAACAATCGAGCCTCACTTTAGGAGCTCGATTGTTTTATTAATACGGCCATTTTTGAAGAAAGGCTTCAGCTTTTGATTTTCCGTATTGAATGAGCTCTGCTCTTTTCTCCGGCGTTAACCCGAATTCGGTCGTGAGCACACCTTCAGTCGGAATAAAGATGATGTTTTTTTCAAGTTTTCTGGAAATGTATCTTGAATCATGTGCATCTTTCATCGTAGTAAAGAGGGCTTCATACATATCAATCGCATTTTTGATTTGTTTTTTTGGCTTTCCGACTAGATCGTGACTTAACTTCACCCCGATGACCGGCCTTACCTTTTTCACATTTTCCCGATCGAACAACCACATAGGGAAGTTACTGAGCACCCCACCATCCACCATGAGACTTATTCCTTCTAAAGATCGCAGCTTTACAGGTTCAAAGAAGTAAGGAAGACTCGCACTCATTCGTATCGCCCTGGCAACAGGAAAGGTTTCTTTCGCTATGCCGTACTTCTCAAGATCATCTGGGAGAACCAATAATCTGCCATTCGATAAATCCGAAGCGATGACCCGGAGTGAATGGGGTGGTAAATCGGCAAACGTATAAATTCCTCTTACTTTCAGCTTCTCTTCCACCCAGCTTTCAAGGGCCACTCCTTTATATAAACCTAAACGATAGTAAACCCGAAACCATTTTATAATAGGGAGAGAGATGATCGCGTTTGAGTCCAGCAATTTACTAAATTCAATACCATCCATGATTTTCAAGAGCTCCCTGCTCGAATAACCGGCAGCAATAAATGCTGCAATCACCGCTCCTGCACTTGTTCCAGCTAGCCTCTTAAACCTGTAGCCCTTCTCCTCTAATGCTTGATATGCCCCAATCAACGCGAGCCCCTTTATGCCTCCACCTGAAAAAACACCATCGATGTCCAAAGGTCCCACTCCTTCAATGTCTATTACTACATCTTTAATTCACAAAGCAGGATTTTAGACTAAAAAAATAGGAGGGGAACCAGTCCCCTCCTAACTTTCTTCATTTATTATAGTCCGCATTTCAGTTGAGCACCGCAGTTTGTACAGGTATTGCAGCCACCCATATCCTTTACCGTTCCTTTACGGCAGACTGGACACGTATTCCCGACTTCAGAACCAATGGTCACGTCTGTTGAACGTACGTCCTGAATCGTATCAAGTAACACGATCGGCTTTTTCGATGTAGGAATTTCTTTTTGTTCCTGCTCGTCCTCGTCATCAAAGCTGTTTTCTTCTGCTTTGAGGGTAAGAACTTGTGAATCACGGCTTCCGTCAACGTACACGGTTCCACCTTTTGCTCCACCTTTATAAAGTCGCTCATACACTTTTTCTACTTGCTCAACTGTATAACCACGAGGAGCATTAACCGTTTTCGAAATAGAGCTGTCGATCCAATTCTGAATCACACATTGGACATCGGCATGTGCTTGTGGCGCCAAGCTCATGGAAGAAACAAACCATTCTGGAAGATTGTCAGCATCTGCATCCGGATTTCTCTTCAAGTAATCCTCTACAATATCCGCTTTCACTTCAATGAACTTACCAAGACGACCGCTTCTGTAGTACGTGAATGAGAAATAAGGTTCAAGACCAGTAGATACTCCAACCATCGTACCTGTTGAACCTGTTGGGGCAACGGTCAATAGATGGGAGTTTCGAATCCCGAACTGTTGAATGTCGTCCCGTACATCCTCAGGCATTTTCTTCATAAAGCCTGTTTCCACAAACGCTTTTCGTAAAGCCTTCGTTTCTTCATCGGTACTTCCATTAAGGAATGGGAAGCTTCCCTTTTCCTTCGATAATTCAACGGATGCACGATAAGCGGTTGTTGCGATTGCTTCAAACACCTCATCCACCAGTTGATTGCCTTCTTCAGAACCGTATTCTTTTTCACAGTAGATCAACAAGTCTGCTAGACCCATTACCCCAAGGCCAACACGTCGCTCACCAAGAGCCTGCTTTTTGTTTTCTTCCAGGAAGTACGGAGTAGCATCGATGACATTATCCTGCATGCGAACACCCACTTCAACGGTACGCTTCAATTTTTCAAAATCAACAGTTTTCGTCTCTTTATTGGCAAACTGAGCCAGATTCACGGCTGCCAGGTTACACACTGAATAAGGAGCGAGAGGCTGTTCACCACATGGGTTCGTAGCAACTACCTTTTGACCATATGCTTTCGCGTTCGTCATATCATTCGCGTTATCAATAAAGAAGATTCCTGGCTCTGCAGAGTAGGTTGCACAAACATTGATAAGATTCCAAAGCTCTTTCGCCTTGATCTTACGGTAAGTCCGCACTTTGTAGCCGAGCTTTTCCCACTCACGGACGTCCCCTACGTTATGCCATTCTTCATTATAGTATTTCATTTGCTCTTCATTATAGCTTTCTACATCAGGGAAGCGCAGTTTATATTCACCATCGTTTTCCACGGCTTCCATAAAGTCGCTTGTCAGGCAAACTGAGATATTCGCACCTGTCAGGAATTCTGAATTATGGACGCTGTACGTTCCGCCTGTACGGAGCTTTTCTTCTGCATTCTTAAGGATTTTCGCATCAAATCCACCGTATCCAGGGATTTGTCTATAATTTAGGATTCCTTGATACATCGCTTCCTCTTGTTCTGTCAGAGGGGTGAATTTCAACTTATCCTCTGCTGCCTTTTTAATGGTTTCATCTTCTGTATTTTCAAGAAGATAACGTAAAATACGCGGGTTTTGCATTTTAGAAATGATGAATTCGATAATATCGGGATGCCAATCTGAAAGCATGATCATTTGTGCCCCACGTCTTGACCCGCCCTGCTCAACCAAATGAGTCAATTTAGCGATGTCATCCAGCCAGGAAACCGAACCGGAGGATTTACCGTTCACACCTTTTGCCAGGGTATTACGTGGACGAAGAGTCGATCCGTTCGTTCCGACACCCCCGCCTCGGCTCATGATCTCCATCACCTGCTTGCGATGTTCCGAAATCCCTTCACGTGAATCCTGTACGAAAGGCATCACGTAGCAGTTAAAGTACGTTACGTCCGTTCCGGCACCCGCTCCATAAAGCACCCTACCAGCAGGAACAAAATGCAGGTTCACTAATTCATGATAGAACTTTTCAAACCAAACTTGTCTCTTTTCAGGAGTTTCTTCCACTTCTGCTAAGCCTGTTGCGTTACGCTTCGCAATTTGTTCGTAGTAGACTTCCAGTGGCTTTTCGATTACATCAAGTGTTCTTGAGACGATACCGGTTTCCATTTCTTCCGGCTTGTCGATGGCACTTCTGTACTCTTCTTCAATCCAAACATCTGCTTTCTTTGTTTCCCAGTCGATGCTTGAAATGTAACCTAATCCTCTTGCAGGGAACTTAGGATCTTCTTTGATGGTGAGGACCACAAAATCCCCTTCAGAAAGAGTGATCTTTTCCGTGTCTTTGAAAGAATAGCGATCAATCATAACAAGACGGGATACACCTTTGTGTGTAGTATGCATATCTGGGGTTATAGGATGTACTTGAGGAAATAATCCAATATCCTGATTTAATCTTTCGATGTTTAATTTCATTGTGTTTTTCGACGCAACAGTCATAAAGACAACTCCTTCTATCTCAAATCTTTCTTTTGTTTGTTGTTTACTTTGATGTGTAATATCAAATAATACGATATCATAGCTCTATTAGAAAAGCAATAAATAAACACAACATATAGTGTGTAAAAAAATATTCGACACACCACATATTGTGTTTCGAGTCAATGGTTCATTTGTTTGTCAAACGGATAATAAGCCAATAGAAATAGAAAACAGGAGGAAATAATAGAAAATCATATAATACTCCGACCATTTCTATTAATTTAGAACTTGATATAAATCCAAGTCGCGTAATAGTTGGTAAAATAGGAAAAAAGCGACAAGCATCGCTTTTTTTCTACAAAAAAATTTTATCGTTTAAAATTCCAGTCATCTGATTCGTACCGGGTTTGGGCAAGGTCCACAACATATTGTGTTTCCTCTTCAGAAAGTTCATATGGTTCCAGGTGGATATTCAATCCTTCTTCAAAACCTTTTTTGAACGCTTCCTTCGCCATATCCATGGTGACCGTTTCAGAACTGATTTCGTTCATCGCAACGGCCTTGCTTTTAAATGCCCGCTGCATACGCTCTTTTACCCTGTCAGATGGATAATTAAACAGACTAAACAATTTATCTTCGTCCAGATCCAGGAGGATAGAACCGTGCTGAAGGATGACGCCTTTTTGACGCGTCTGGGCACTGCCTGCCACTTTCCTTCCTTCTACCACCAGTTCATACCAGCTCGGTGCATCAAAACAAACGGCCGAACGTGGATTTTTTAATCCTTCCCGCTCTTCTGCTGTTTTCGGAACAGCAAAGTAGGCTTCGAGTCCAAGTCCTTGAAATCCTTTTAAGATCCCTTCAGAAATCACTCGATATGCTTCTGTAACGGTTTTAGGCATTTCCGGGTGCTCTTCGGAAACAATGACACTGTACGTTAATTCATGTTCATGCAGAACCCCTCTGCCTCCCGTCGGTCTTCTGACAAAGCCAAGTCCGTGTTCTTTCACTGCATCAAGATTGATTTCCTTTTCTACCTTTTGGAAGTAACCGATGGAGAGCGTCGCGGGATCCCAGCCATAAAACCTGATCGTGGGAGGAATCTTTCCCTCGCTATGCCAATCCAGTAGCGCCTCATCAAGTGCCATATTATAAGAAGGGGAACAATTCCCTGAGTCAATGAATCTCCATGTTTCTTTTTTCATGCATCATACCTCATTTGCGTCTTCTCTCTGATATTTTGTTATGTAAAAAATCAACTTCATTTAAGTCCGTTACTAGTCTATCAAATCCAAAAGAAAAAACAAAGAAAAACAGACTGGAAAGTGTTTGCTGTAAAATAATAAATTTGTTTTGATTCTCAAGCACTTCATGAATATAATAGAAGATAGCGCATTTGTAGAAAGGAGCATGAATGATGGAAGGATTATATATTCTTTTAGTCGTACTTGGTGGAATCATTGTTTATTCACTCTTTACGTTCTTCTATCAAAAGAGAATTGTGAATACATTGACTGAAGAACAATTTCGAGCAGGATATCGTAAAGCTCAGTTGATAGATGTTCGTGAAGCGAATGAATTTGAAAACGGTCACGTACTTGGCGCACGAAATATCCCCCTCTCTCAAATTAAAATGAGACAAAAGGAAATCCGTGCCGATCAACCCGTTTACCTTTATTGCCAAAGCGGACTTCGCAGCGGAAGAGCAGCTCAAATGCTGCACCGCAAAGGATACCGCGACCTTCACCAATTGCAGGGCGGCTTTAAAAAGTGGACAGGTAAAGTAAAACATAAAAAATAATGTAAAAGGATTGCCTTTGGGGCGATCCTTTTTTTGATCTGTGGAAGAAGTGGGATGGGTTCGTTATTTTTTATATATTATAAAGGTCCGTCCCCCAAAAAATCCCCGCAGCGAATCGCTGCGGGGATTTCCAATTTTACACTCTTTAGCTTTCTTTTGAATAACGCAGAACCGGTTTTCTTGCTGCGAGTGTTTCGTCCATACGTTTGACGATGGTTGTGTGAGGTGCTTCCTGGACGATTTCAGGTGTTTCTTCTGCTTCTTTGGCAATCTGAATCATTGCATCAATGAAGGAATCAAGGGTTTCTTTTGATTCTGTTTCGGTTGGTTCTATCATCATGCATTCTTCCACATTTAATGGGAAGTAAATCGTTGGTGGATGATATCCGAAGTCCAATAGACGCTTCGCAATATCCAATGTACGGACGCCAAGCTTCTTCTGGCGTTTTCCGCTGATGACAAATTCATGCTTACAATGGCGATCGAATGGAAGGTCAAAGTGAGGCGCAAGTCGACGCATCATGTAATTTGCATTCAGAACGGCATTTTCCGTCACGGCTCTCAGTCCGTCCGGCCCCATGGTTCTAATGTACGTATAGGCACGAACGTTGATGCCGAAGTTACCATAGTAAGGTTTTACACGGCCAATGGAATCAGGACGGTTGTAATCGAATTCGAACGTATCGCCATTTTTCACCAGGACCGGCTTCGGAAGGTACTTAATCAAGTCTTCCTTCACTCCGACAGGACCGCTTCCTGGACCACCGCCTCCATGAGGGCCCGTAAATGTCTTATGAAGATTTAAATGCACGACGTCAAATCCCATATCTCCTGGTCTGGCTTTTGATAATACGGCATTTAAATTGGCACCATCATAATACAACTTTCCGCCTGCTTCATGAATGATTGCAGCCATTTCCAGAATATTTTCTTCAAATAATCCAAGAGTGTTCGGGTTGGTCAGCATCAGGGCTGCTGTATCATCTCCAACTACACGCTTAAGATCCTCCAAATCAACCAAGCCGTTTTCGTTTGATTTTACAGTTACGGTTTCGAAACCTGCTACTGTCGCACTGGCAGGGTTCGTTCCATGAGCAGAATCCGGTACAATGACCTTCGTGCGGTGGGTATCACCATTTGCTTCATGGTAGGCACGGATCATCATAAGACCAGTCCACTCTCCATGAGCACCGGCTGCAGGTTGAAGGGTCACTTCATCCATGCCTGTGATTTCTTTCAAATGTTCTTGAAGGTCATACATCAGTTCCAGTGCACCTTGAACGCTTTCCGCTTCCTGGAGAGGATTGATATGGGCGAATCCATTCAATCGCGCCACGTTTTCATTCACCTTCGGATTGTACTTCATTGTACAAGACCCTAGTGGATAGAAACCGGAATCTACACCATGATTACGTTTTGATAACGCCGTATAATGGCGCATGATATCCAATTCAGAAACCTCCGGAAGATGCGGTTCTTCCGTACGGATATAATCGGTTGGAATGAGGTCAGATAATTCTACCTGAGGTACATCCATTTCAGGTAAGCTATAGCCTGTACGACCTTCTTTAGATAATTCAAAAATAAGAGGTTGATCTTGCTTATTCATGACAATCCCCCAATTCTGCTACAAATGCGTCGATTTCTTCTTTGCTGCGAAGTTCAGTAACAGCCACCAGCATGTGCTGTGATAAGCTGTCATCCATTAGTCCTAAATCATATCCACCAATCATTTCTTTTTCTAGAAGCTTTTGATTGATTTCTTTAACCGGCATATTTACCTTTACCACAAACTCATTGAATGATGGTCCATCAAATGCAATGGAAAACCCTTTAGCTTTAAAAGCTTCTTTTGCATAATGGGCTTTTTGAATATTTTGAACGGCCATTTCTTTGACGCCTTGTTTTCCTAGAGCCGTCATAGCAACAGATGCAGCGAGTGCATTTAATGCCTGATTGGAACATATATTAGACGTGGCTTTATCACGACGGATATGCTGCTCACGTGCTTGAAGAGTCAGAACAAATCCTCTGATTCCATCTTCATCGACGGTTTGACCAACAAGACGGCCTGGTACTTTACGCATAAGCTTCTTATTTACGGCAAAGTATCCACAGTGAGGTCCACCGAATGCACTTGGAATTCCAAATGGCTGTGCATCACCAATGACGATATCAGCTCCTAATTGTCCTGGAGGAGTAAGCGCCCCTAATGCAAGTGGGTTTGAAGAAACCACGAACATCGCTTTATCGGCATGAGTCACTTCTTCGATCACTTTCAGGTCTTCCACTCTTCCGAAGAAGTTAGGGTACTGGACGATTACCGCTGCAATTTCATTACTCATTAATTTCTTAAGTTCTTCCACATCCGTAACACCATTATTGTGCGGGATTTCCGCCACTTCTATATATTGACCTTTTGCATAAGATCGTAAAACATCACGTGATTCCGGATGCACGGTACTTGAAACCAGTACCTTTTTACGACGGGTCTGCCCTGCACTTAGCATAGCTGCCTCTGCAAGAGCCGTTCCTCCATCGTACATGGAAGAGTTGGCTACATCCATGCCAGTCAGTTCACAAATCATCGTTTGGAATTCAAAAATGGCTTGAAGTTCTCCCTGAGAAATTTCCGGCTGATAAGGTGTATAAGCTGTATAAAACTCAGAACGTGATAATACATGATCTACGATAATCGGCATGTAGTGGTCGTATACTCCTGCCCCTAAAAAGGATGTATGACTTTTTAAGTCAGCATTCTTCGCTGCCATTTTGGTCAATTCTTTTACCAATTCCGTTTCTGACTTCGCTTCTTTGATTTTGTAATCCCCTTTGAAACGAACTTTCTCAGGAATATCTTCAAATAGATCGTTAACGCTGTCTACTCCTATGCTGTCTAACATTTCCCTTTGATCCTGCTCTGTCATCGGTAAATAACGATGCTTCATGACCGTCATTCCTCCCTATTTCTTTGGTCTTTTATAGAATGGTGTCGCTACTACTTTCGCTTTTAACTTTTTCCCTCTGATTTCAACCAGTACTTCTGTATCTAAAGAAGTAAACTCTTTATTAAGTAATGCTAATCCTACATTTTTCTTTAGTGTTGGAGATTGCGTACCGGTTGTGACTTCCCCTATTTCTTCTTCACCGGCATACACTTTATATCCATGACGGGGAATTCCGCGATCGATCATTTCAATCCCGACGCTTCTTCTTGGAGCGCCTTCTTCCTTTTGATGTTTCAGCACTTCTTGACCATTAAATGGAACCTCTTTATTCACTTTTACGGCGAATCCAATCCCTGCTTCGATCGGCGTGATCGATTGAGATAATTCTTGTCCGTAAAGTGCAAGATTCGCTTCAAAACGCAATGTATCACGTGCACCAAGTCCGCATGGAAGTACACCATGCTCCTTGCCCGCAGCTAAGACCGCCTTCCAGATTGCTGCCGCATCATTTGCATCACAGTAAATCTCAAATCCGTCTTCCCCTGTGTAACCGGTACGTGAAACAAGTGCTTGCTTTCCGTCTATGTTCACTTCGGTCTGAAATTTAAAAAATCCGATATCGCTTAGTGAATGCTCGTTTGTAAGTATTTGTAAAACCTGTTCAGCAAGTGGACCTTGAAGTGCCAATTGCGCCATATGTTCAGAGATGTTATTGATTTCTACGCCATCGACTTCATGTTCTTTCAGCCACTGAAAATCTTTATCTATATTTGCTGCATTGACAACAAGCAAATAATCATTATCTTTTATTTTATAAACTAATAAGTCATCGACCGTCCCACCATTTTCGTAGCACATAGCCGTATACTGAGCTCCTCCGTCTTTTACTTTGGAGACATCGTTTGTCATCATTCTTTGTAAGTAGTCAAGAGCCCCTTCACCCTTCACTTCAATTTCTCCCATATGAGAAACGTCGAATAGTCCAGCCCGGGATCGTACCGCTTCATGTTCTTCTTTAATACTTGAGAATTGCACTGGTAAAGCCCAGCCACCGAAGTCGATGGTCTTTCCTCCATACTCTTTGTACACTTCGTATAAAGGTGTTTGTTTTAACTCTGACATGACTTTTCCCCCTTTGTCTTCCTTACATGCATAATCCTTAACCAAGTTTTATCCCATGAAAAAAAGGACAGAAAAACCCCTTTTCATAAAGAAGTTTTCTCTGTCCTTGCACCTGAAAGTTTACCGAAGAACGGCTTTCCCCTTTGGTGGTTTCCGGTATGGAAACACTCTCCAGAGTTGCGTCCAACAAGAGTCTTTTTGCCTGAGAGATTCACACTTAAACGTGCTTGCTCCTTCGGCGCTGTATGCACAGTCTCTCCCCTTGTTATCATTCGCCAATATTCCTTGAAACAATTGGTCATACTAGAAATATACAGAAGAAATGTTGTAAATGTGAATGTTCGGATTTTCGAGTTTTTCTAACATTAGAAAATCTATTTTCATCCTACCATTAAATACGAGGATTGAGCAATCATTTTTATTAGAATTAAGGAGATGTTTTTCAGATGAATGTTGAGGTTTTATTTGATGAAGAATGGGGCGAGGGTCTCGAGAATTTAATTGATAACGATGGCCCATGGGGAAATTGGGAGCTTTATAAGCTGGCCATCGAATTTGAACATCATCTCGCAATCCCGAACTTTGAAGGCCTGCAAGCTCCAAAACATTTGGCAAATGTCACTCCTCTCCCCCATCAGCTTGAAGCAGCAAAGCAGGTTGTCGAAACGATGAACGGAAAAGCGATTCTTGCAGATGAGGTCGGCTTAGGTAAAACCATTGAAGCAGGATTAATATTGAAAGAATACATGATTAGAGGATTAGTTAAGAAAGTATTAATATTGGTTCCAGCATCCCTGGTCTCTCAATGGGCCTATGAATTAAACAGTAAGTTTTTCATCCCGGCTGTCCCGCAACGAAAAAGTTACGTATGGGATCAGTGCGATATTGTCGTATCATCCATGGATACGGCTAAGCGAAGCCCTCATCGAGAAAAGGTGTATGAACAGGACTATGATTTGGTTATTATCGATGAAGCTCACAAACTAAAAAATCATAAAACAAAAAACTATGAATTTGTTCAAAACTTAAAGAAGAAATTCTGCTTATTGCTGACGGCCACACCTATTCAAAATCGCGTCGAAGAGATTTTTCATCTTGTTTCTCTCCTTAAGCCGGGGCATCTCGGAAATGAATCCGGGTTTTCTGATAGATATAAAAAAGGAGATCGAACTCTTCAAGAGGATGAACATTTAAAGAGCCTCATTAACAAAGTGATGATTCGTAATAGACGTAGCGATACGGGTATAGAATGGACAAAACGACACGTTAAGACTGTCTTAATCGATTTTAGCGAAGCCGAAAGAGATCTATATAACAGCATCGATTTGCTTAGAGGGAACTATGATGACTGGGCTAATTCAAGCTCCTTCTCTCTATTAACACTTCAAAGAGAAGCATGCAGTTCTCGTGAAGCAGTATTTTACACTCTCAAAAACATGCTTGAGAAGAAAGAAGCTCCGACTTCTGGTTTTGAGAATACAATTGGCACTCTCATGAAAAAAGTAGAAAACGTGACAATGAACTCCAAGGCTCAGAAAGCACTGGAAATTGTCCAATCAATCAATGATAAGGTGATTATATTTACAGAGTACCGGGCGACACAGCTCTATCTGCAATGGTTCTTAAAACAGCATGGAATAAGCTCCGTACCGTTCCGAGGTGGATTTAAGCGCGGGAAAAAGGATTGGATGCGTGAACTCTTTCAAAAGCATGCACAGGTGTTAATTGCTACTGAGGCCGGAGGGGAAGGAATCAACCTTCAATTCTGCCATCACGTGATCAACTTTGACCTGCCATGGAATCCTATGAGGTTAGAGCAGCGAATCGGTCGTGTTCACCGTCTCGGACAGACAGAGGATGTTCATATCTACAATTTCGCTACCAGAAACACGGTCGAAGAACATATATTAAAGCTTCTTTATGAAAAAATTAATCTCTTTGAACGTGTAATCGGACAATTGGATGAAATCCTGACCCGCCTGGATTTCCGTGACTTCGAAGAGCATGTAACCGATATTCTTTCTTCATCCAGAACGGAAGGGGAAATGAAGATTAAAATGGAGAATTTAACGAGTATGATTCAATTTGCCGAACAATTAAAGGAGGAGAAATCAAATGCAGCAGCACGAAATTCATCGATTTCTTGAGAGATACTTCGTGGCTAATGGATGTGACCTGGTTGCGAACGGAGACGGACATATGACCGTCCAGCTCACTATTGATTTGGATAAGGAGCTGATGAACCGTCCGTTCTACTGGCACTACCTTGAGAAAACGGGAGGTATCCCAAATCCAATGACATTATCCCTTATTACGAATCCAGATAAAGCACCTGAAGACTTAAAAGGAGAACCTATACACTTTGGTTCTCCGCGGTTACACCAAATCTTCCATTCAACACGAAATTTAGCAGGGTATATACGGTTGTTCGAAAACCGGCACACACCAAGTGGTCAACAAACCCCACTGCATCCATGGCTGGCGCTGAATATCAAAATTTCGTATCAATCCAATCGAAAGAAAGACAGCATTCGAAGTATCGGATTAAACCTGATCAATGGAGTCATTCAGGAAAACTTTCATTCGTCATTGATGTCCAGAAACCTGACACCTAAGATTCCTGATTTCTCGTTCACATTGACACCAATCATTAAACCGAAAAGCGGAGTGAACCGCATTCAAACATTTCTATATGAAGAAATCAAAAAAGAACCTGTTGAATGGGCTGAGCAGGCACGAAAGACGTGGGAGGAAGATTTACAGTTATTGAATCACTTTTATGGAGATCAAGAGGAAAAGCCCGAATCCTATTTCTTGGAACAACAAGCATTGAAAGAGCAGTATGAGCCTAAGATCTCCATTGATATCATCAATGGCGGGATTTTTTATTTACAGCATTCTAGTTAACCGGTAAACGGAGTAAGTGCATCACACACTTACTCCGTTTAACTTCATAAAAAAAGACTGCCAAAAGGCAGCCATTATCTATCCTATTTATTTTTCTTAAACATGATCATGAAAGCATATGGGATGATCCCGAACCAGCGAAATAAGAATGGTTCTCGCTCATTCTTCCGTTGCTTCTTTATACTTTTACGCTCATGAGGTGATTTTTCATAATGTTGTACAAATGTTTGTGTTATGAATTTAACATAATCATTCACTGACATAAAAGCACCACCTCCCGCTTTTATCAGTATGCCCGGGAAAAGGTAATTTATACAGCCTCATTCTCAAGGTGAGGGAGAATTGCTTCCATTATCTCTTCTACTGTTTTATTTTCTGTATAAATGGTAATGGAACTCCCACTTTCATATAACGGTAAGCGGCGCTGGAATAAATTCAATAAAGTGTCTTTTGAATTTTGTTGCACAAGAGGACGTTCACCATCCCCTTCTAAACGGGACCATAATACATCAAAAGGACAAGTTAGATGGAATACAAAGTCCTGATGTCGTAAGATCTCCCGGTTCTCTTCTCTTTCAATCACTCCCCCACCCGTAGTGATAATCGCTTGCTTGTTGGCTAACTTAAGGAGCACCTTGTTTTCCAAATCCCTGAAATATTGTTCTCCCTGCTGATCAAAGATTTCTTTAATGGATCTTTTCTCTCTATCCTCAATGTAACTGTCCATATCAATGACCGGTAGATTCAGTACTTCCCCAAGACGTTTCCCAATCGTTGTTTTTCCTACTCCCATAAATCCAATTAAGACAATCGGTTTCATATTCTACTCCCAACTTATAATGTGTTTTTTTCCCTATTATACACAACCGTCGTTGGAAGAAAAACCTTCTCATCCCGTTTGAATGTCACTTCCAAGCGCATTTCTTCCGAGTTGACCATTTCGCTGTGTGTCACGATTTCACCATAATTCCCTTTCAATTGTTTGTAAGTAAGCATCCCACTCTCCATCTCCAACAGGATCGCATGGGACACACTCACGTTTCTTTCATGAATGCCTTTCATATTTGTTAAGTATAGATATTTACTAATAAAAAGATCCTTTGCCGCAAATCCTATAGATAAAACAATCATTAGAAGCAATAAAGTATAGGGGAATATGAACCCCTTATTGTTAAGGCATTCCTTCTCCTTGTTCGGTTGAAAAGTAAAAGAATTCACCCTCCACTTTTTCTCCACCAACAAACTCCAAATCCATATGCACTCCCTGGATAATGGAAGCAAAGCTAAATGAATCCACTGACTGTAGAACAACTTCATGCCCTTGATTATTTACCCTCCTTCGAATAGAATGATTATACTTTTCATACGAAATGGATTCACCACTCACCAGAAAAGAGATTTTATCTGGCGTGATCACTACACTTTGCCCTCTCCATAATTCATGCCTCAAGCTTTCATTGAATAAATTCCATTCATAATAATGTGGAGGAACCATATCATTTTTAATTGTAGTGAAACCCTTCATGATGAGAGGAATGCATAGTGAAATCATGCAAAATACTGTTAAGCTTAACAGAGCCTCGATTAATGTATATCCTTTGTTATTCAGCCTTTGAGATACAGACTTCACGGGGATCCGCACCTCTTTTATGATATTGAACACACGCTTCTTCATTGCCTCCCCCTTTCCAATCGAGCTCATATCTAACTCCCTTATACATTCTTGAATGATCCACATATTCGTGACTGACGATTGCCTTCTCCACCCCTTCTTCAAGAAATTTCAAAGCCTCCACTTCATGCTGAAGTCGTTGAAGTTGAGAAGCATAGTGGATGAGAAAAGGTATAAATACGCCTGATATCATAAGGATGCAACTGAAGGCAATAAGGGTTTCCGGCAGTGAGAAACCTTTAGTATTCTTGTACATAAAATCTCCCTTGCCCAATTTGAAACGTTAGCTGAATCATGGTATCCCCCATTTTAAAGTTCAGCTTGCCGAATCCGTTTGTATTTCCATTCGGGTAGAATGTGATGTCTTCCAAGCTGTTTATTGATGTAATCTGAATGGAAGATGAAATCTCTCTTGAGACGATCGTTTGTCTAGTAGTGGTTTTCGCAACGTATTTATTTGTTATCGGGTAAAAAGTCACGGTAATGGGAACTTGATGTCTAATGCTGTGGCTTTGGATCTGATAGAGGTCTGATTGGAGCTGGGAAAGGAATAGGTCCTTTTCGTTATGTTCTTTCATGGGTAGGATGGAAAAGCTGACCCATGAGAGAAGGGTCGTGAAAATCAATAAGACGAAAAGTATCTCGATGAGGGTATAACCTGCTTCCCCATTTATTTCTTCATTAATTAGAGGTTACCTTCCCTTCGGCATCAATGGTAATTGCGCTTCCGTCGGGGCAGGCTTTATAATCCTCATTTAAATACCCATCTGTGACGAGCGTATCTATGGTGACCGGAAGCGCATTCCCTTCCATTTTGTAGGCTTCAACCTGGCCTTCCACCATGTGAACAAATGCTTCGCAGCCTTTGGAGTTAATTGAATTGCTTTGGTTGGTGACGTTGGGTATCGTAATAAAAAGCAATACAGATATGACTAATAATACAATCATCATCTCGATTAGAGTAAAGCCTCTTTCGTTTTTGAACATGGTGTTCCTCCTTGGGTTTTGGGTATTAGTTACTGGTGTGACTGTGGTGTACGACGATTTTGCATTTAATTAGCTGTTATCTCAAGGTATTCCCAGGTATTGGCTTTTTTCAGATATTTTTCTAAATCCCCTGCATCATCTGAAATAACGGCATCATAATGGAGAAGTAGATCGCCATGATGAATAGACCTACAAAAGTAAAAATCATGGGCTGAATATATTTAAGCAATGCATTGGTTTTCTCCTCTAATTCTTGAAAGCATATTTCGCTATAAAGTCGCAGTTCTTCAGCTAATCGTCCATTGGATTGCCCGTGATGGACAACGATGGATAACTCTTTTTGAAAAAACGGGAGCGAAGAGAAGCATTCATGAAATGGCTTCCCTTCTTTTAATCCTTTGATCAATCTTTTTGAAATGAATTGTAGAGTTGGTCGGAAGGATTGACTTTCGATGATGAGAAGGGACTCTGTAATGGATACTCCGCTTGTCAGCAGGAAACTTAATTCTCTGGCAAAAAAGTGAGAATGACCAAGCTTGAAATAAGTAGAGAGATAAGGAAATCGACAAAAAGCAGCAGACACTTTAACAGGAGATATCCTTTTTTTATACAGAAATAAGATTATGGTGATGAAAAAAAGTGATAGTGAAAATATACTGAAAATCACTGGGAATCTTTCGATGAAGTGCAGGAGGTACAATAGATTCGCTGAAGGTTCATATCCGATAGAAGTATACAGAGACTGAAATCTTGGAAATAGCACTGTTCGAAGTAAGACCATCATTAAAATCGAGACGAAGATGAGCATTAATGGATACTGAATGACTTGTTGTATTTTCTGTTGGTTTTTCCTTCTTTTTATCAGATAGTTTCCCGCCTCTGATAGAGTGTGGCCCATTTGACCATGATGCTCGGCGAAATAAATTTGTGCACTGACGTGACTTGGGATATTTAGCTGTTTATTGATGACCGAAGAGACGGACTCTCCTTTTTGCAACGATCCAATCATTCTCTTTTTTAATTTAATCGTATTCTTTTCTTTAGGGAGCAAGAGAAAATCGATGGCTTCTGAAAAACTATAGCCCTTTTGGAGGAGGTCTCCCAGTCTTTTAAGAAACTTACCTTGATCATCGCTTTTCTTCATGAACCCATTTCCTATATTCAAGTTCTGAAACAAATCCTAGTGCCACCCCCTTATTGATTAAAGTCTGGAGTGTATGGTACTGATGTCGCGCTTTTTCACCTTTCGCCTCTTTCAGCACCTCCTTCAAAGCACTTCCGGTCACAATTTCATATACAGATGCCATGTTCAGAGTTTTAACTCGATGGCATTTCCCACCACACTCTGCTTTGCAAACCGGACACACTAACCTTAGTAATCTCTGGGCTGAAACGGCCAGCAGTGTCTGTTCAATGTCATGCCACTCAACTCCTAATTCCATTAAACGATAGATCGCCCCTTTTGCATCTTTCGTATGCATCGTTGAAATTACCAAATGACCTGTTAAGCTCGCCCTTATTGCAATCTCCGCCGTTTCCCGATCCCGTATCTCCCCCACCATGATAATATCCGGGTCGTGCCGTAAAATCGCTTTCAAGCCGGTGGAATACGTTATCCCGGCTTTTTCATTCACTTGTATCTGTACCATATCCTCATGCATCTTCTCCACGGGATCTTCCAGTGTGATCACATTGCGGTTCAAGGCTGCCGAACAATGGTGAACAAGGGAATACAAAGTCGTTGTTTTCCCACTGCCAGTCGGTCCTGTGAACAAAATGAGACCATGAGAATACATAAGTAGAGCAAGTAATTTTTTTGCAGAGGAAGGATATAGTGATATTTTTTCAATTGGTATTTGATATTTTTGTGGGAGTATTCGAATGACGAGACTTTCTTTTAAATGAGTCGTTGGTAAAGTAGAAATTCTGAGAGATAGGGGGGTGTTTCGGACGGTAAGGCTAAAGGAGCCACTTTGAGGTTTTCGTTTTTCTCCAATGTCCATGGAGGCCATGAACTTTAAATGGGCAATTAATCGTTCTGCCTGATCCGAGTCAATGGTCTGGAATGGAACCAATGCTCCCAGCTTCCTGAATTGAATCAAGTAATCTTTGGTTCTGGGTATTACATGAACATCTGTCGCATCACTGCTGAAAGCTTCTCCAATCATTGCTTCCGATAGGGATTCTACTGAGTGAAATATAAATTGGCACCGCCTTTCTGTTTTCCTAACTTAAGATATACGACATTAATTTACAAAATCCTTCTTTTTCTTGAAATTTTTTCTCACTAAATACTTATTGGAATATTCAAAGGGAAAACTCCTTTTGAAATCATTTCTTCCATTCTCAAACCCGACACCAGTCATTCACAGTTTCTCCCCTCGCCCATATACATAAAAAGAATAAATTTCATAAAATCGAAAGTGGTGACGATATCACGTGAGTAAATACATAGATTACACCTCTCCGGAAGCACAATTCTCTTTTGATGTTAATAAAAGTCCCTTATTTAAAAAAGACAATCAAAATTTAATAAATATCTTAGGGGTAAATCAGTTGAATACGTTGGATAACTCTTCCCTTCTTGATATCTATTTAAGTAAACATAATTTTGTGGAACCTCACTACCATCAGAACGCAGCTGAACTGGTCTATTGCATATCTGGTGGAGCTACCGTTTCCATGCTCAATCCATATACGAAACAAATACTGAATTACCGCATTTCTCCAGGACAGGTGGCCAATGTCCCACAAGGCTGGTGGCATTATGAGGAAGCAACCCAAGATCAAACTCACCTATTGGCCATTTTTAATGCGCCTACTCCGGAAGTAATATTAGGTTCAGATATCTTAAAGTTCACCCCTCCAAGTGTCATGGGTACAATTATTGCATGGATGAGAGTGCGTGGATCAAAACGACAGAAAAGGTGAAACCAAGTACTTACATTGGTCCGGGTTGCTTAGAACCTCAAAGGCATTCATCTAAACGACAGTGCCATTTCGCCTATTCACCATACCACTCTCAATACCAGCCAAACCTATATTATTATCGTCAGTGCATTCCAAAAACCATTTAGAAAGCGGGAGGGAACTTTTTATAAAAACAAATGAATAGAATTTTAAAATACAACCATACTATATTTTGTAAAGACAATCCAATGGGCTATAGCCAAGCGGTAAGGCATCGCACTTTGACTGCGACATGCGTTGGTTCGAATCCAGCTAGCCCAGTTAAAAAAGCCATTGAAAACGGCAGGCACTTTTCACATTAAGTAGACTAAACTAATAAGAGGATATTTATGTTCAATATATGAGCATATATCCTCTTTTTTCATACAAATTAGCTTATTAATTAGATATTGAAAATATAGTCTAATATGTTTATGATAAACAAGAACATATGTTCGGTTTGAGAGAGATGGAGGACGTAGCCCACAGCGGGAGGCGTAGTGAGGTCTTTAGACCGAGCGTTATATGGATTTTTGGGAGGTGGATATTATGAGGGTACAAGAAGTTCTCATTGAGAATAACGACAAGAGATACATATTACTGGATCGAGATGGATTCCCTCTAATGCCAGTTATGAAATATATATAAAGCATTTAGATATTTCAGGAAAAAGCCCTAATACTCAGAAGAAACTGATAAAGATCACAAGTATATTAGGTTAGAAGATTTAGTAGAGTTTGTGGGGTGGTTAAGAAGTCCTTATGAAAGTTCAAAAGTCACTCCATTTCACCAAGAGAAAGCAAAGCGAACGGAAAAAACAATTAATCTTACAATTACAGTTATAGCAAACTTCTATGATTACCTCTACCGAAATGAAGATGTACAAAACGATATGATGGAAAAGTTAATGAAACAAGTATTTACAGGAGGTTTCTCACGTTACAAAAAGTTCTTACATCATGTAAATAAGGACAGCAATCAATCAAAAACATACTGAAATTAAAAGAGCCACGCAAAAAAGTAGATACACTTACAAAAGAACAAGTAAAGCAAGTATTAAAAGCAACCACTAATATACGAGATAAGTTCTTAATCCAATATATTTTCGTTCGATATCGTGGTCAACGCAAAGGGAAACCATTTACTCAAAGTTTTTTCAAGATCAACTAAATATATTAGCAAAGCAAAAGAACATTAACGATGAAAATGGGAACTTATTTCATTTCAAAGCTCACCAATTCCGACACACCTATGGTGTAAAAATGTTAAATGGTGGTGCAGATATTCTTACAGTACAAGAGTTATTGGCTCACGCATCTCCCGAAATGACATTAAGATATGCCAAACTATTAGATGATACGAAAAGAAAAGTGTTTGAATCAGTGATAAAGCAAGGAGTTTTTAGTTTTGACTTAAACGGTGATGTACAAGAAATTAAAGCAGGAGAATAAATACAAACAGAAATATTAGATGCCTTATGGCAAGATCACAAGTTAAATGCGATGGACAACCCTTATGGAACGTGTCACGCTCGTTTGAATGGAAATTGTCCTCATATGGAAGCACCACCATGTCTAGCTTGTGGTGATAATCACACCCCATGTAAAGACTTAGCAGTAGGGTTTTCAGAATTAGATAAACAAAAGTATGAACTTCACATAAAAAGCAATTGAAATAGCAAAACAACGGGGCCGAAAAGATATTGCGGAGAAAAACACAAAGACTCTACAACGTTACCAGAACATTTTAAATACTCTCCAAGAGGGAAATGTTATCTTTGGTAGACAAGATCGGATGAAACGAAAGTTAGGTGTTAAAAATGGCCGAATATGACCGTTCTGCACATTTGAAAGCGATTCATGCCAACCGTAAGGCTAACACCTATCAGAAGGTGGATGAAGCCATTAAAAGGCTTATAAAGGCTAATGAAAAAATAAACTTTAACAGTGTGTCCAGTGAAGCTAATGTATCAAAAGCAACACTCTATAACAACAAGGACTTCCGTACGAGGATCGAAACATTACGAGAATAGCAATCCCCAAACAAGTGAAACGAGAAATGAACGAAAGCAATAAGGATGCCCTTATCGCCCCTCTAAAAAGGAAGAACAAAAAATTGGAGGAAGAGAACAAGCAACTTAGAGAACATTTAAAAGTAGCTTATGCAGATGTTACAAAAAGTTATGAAGGAGAACGTTGTTCCCTCCTCTTCCTCACTACCGAAGCATAGTCGAAGAATCCTGATTGATTTTTGTTCAGCAAACGGGCCAGATTGTGGAGTAACTCTTTTATTACGTAGTAGACCCAAAATGTGCAACTAACTTAATTATAAATACTATGAAACACAAGAAAAAAATAGCCTACATTTCATTAGTATGTAGGCTAGGGAAGATGAGTTAATCTGTAATTAATTTTGAATAAATACTTAGATCAATAAACTTTCCTTTTGATTTTTCGCACTTTCTCATTGTTCCTTCGAATGTAAAGTTTAACTTTTGTAAGACTTTTATCGAATTGATGTTTTCAGGTTCAACTTTTGCTTCTATTCTATTGAATTTTAATGAATTAAACGCATAATCCGTTAAAGAGAAAATGGCTTCTGGAGCGTATCCCTTGCCCCAAAAAGCTTTACTAATATCGTAACCGATTTCTACTTTGGCGTTTTCGAAATCTAAAGAATTATAACCACAAGAACCGATAATTTCATTCGATTCTAATTCAATTATTGAATAACGAACAGCTTTGTTTTCCTGTGATAACTTATCAAGTAATTCAATCATATCTTTTGCTTGACTTTTATCAGTGAAACTATTGATGTTCATAAACTTTGTAACTTCTGGATCAGACCAAATTTTAAACAAGTTTGCCGAGTCTGATGTTTTCATTTTTCTTAGAAATAATCTTTCGGTGTATAGTTCTTTAATCAATATTTTTACCTCCGTTATATTTTTATTTTGGGGTTAAGATATTGATATCTGCGCATAGTTCAATCCCTTCATGTTTCAAGATAGTTTTATTATACAAGTTATAAAGGATGAAGCAAGAATGTTTTAAAGATTTGGTTATGTCACAGTACGACGATATTATGTAGTAGCTTATTCCAGAAAAGGGCGCAATTGCTGCAGATGGTTATTACATATGAAATTGGATTTAATTTGATATTGTAGAAAGAGGCTGGCTCTTTGAAGTACATAGAATGTGGAATCGGAAATAAATGGCTAGTAAGAACTGAAACAGAAATGGAAGATGGTACAGAATTTGAAGATAAAGGGATTATTGGACCAATTAAGTTCCAGTCAATATACATAAGGTTGTGGATAGGAAAAACAGTTTTAGTTTTAGTTTTAGACTCTAAAGATGGATTAAAGCGTATGAAGAAAAAACGGAAAGAATTTAAACTAATTTTGGGTATTGTCAGTCTTTAAGAGTATTCTACAATCGGGAGTTTTTGTTAAATATCTGACGTATGGATATTTAAGAACGATCTTCCATTAAAGGGCGCGATTGTGGAATAGAAGTAAAAGATCGATACATATTAGTCATGTCTAATATGTATCGATCTTTATTTTTTATGGCTTTTTACAATATAGGTCTTGATCAAAGTGCCTGCCGTTTTCAATCTAACCAATGTATTTTTATTAGCTGCTTTTCTTTAACGATCTGTTCTTGTTCGCAAGGCCTTGTAATCCCTCTGGATTGTAGCCGACCACCAGCTTTTTACCGTCTGTTAGCAAGGGTCTGCGGAGAAGTTTTGGCTCTTCAATAATTAATTTAATCACTTCTGATAGAGGTAAATCGTTCACATCTTTACCTAAGTCTTTGAAGGTTTGGCTTCTTGTCGCCAATATTTCATCGAGTCCATCGGTTGTTAGGGTTAGAAGCTCCATCAGTTCTTTATGTGTAGGTTTCTCTCTGAATAGATGTCTTTCATCAAAATCAACGGAATGGGCAGTTAACCATTTTTTGGCTTTTCGGCAAGAGGTACAGCTTGGATAAGTAAAAAATGTCAGGTTATTCACTTTCATGACCTCCTTAAATTTAAACTTGCTTGTTTATGAGTCATTAAACATATTGTACATTATTTGTATAACTTTTGTGTATTTATATCCCTTGAGAATTTGTGAACTTTTTATAAACACTGAATTAATCAAGCTATAATAGGCTTTCCATTCATATCCATTCTTTTTCTTGAGGCTTATAATGGAGTTATTAACCACAAAATTGAGGTGTTTCATGAATGGATATGACACTGAAGGTTACAAGCGTACTTTCAGACCCGACCCGGTATTCCATTTACTTGTACATTAGTAAGAGAAAACATGAGCTTTCAGTTCAAGACATCGCCGAAGAGTTTCATATTCACCCGAATGTTGCCCGTCTACACCTATCAAAGCTTGAAGAAATTCGAGTGTTGCAATCAGAATATGTAAAGACCGGCAAAGGCGGGAGGCCAGGCAAACGATATATCCCTTCTGAAGAAGTCGTGCAGTTATCATTTCCTCCTCGTGACTTCCGTTTACTTAGTGATCTCACCCTCTCCTCAATAGCTAAGCTGGGAGAAGAAGGTTTTAGGGTTCTGGTGGAGACAGGATATGAGTACGGTAAAGGCTTGGTGGACCACTACCTTGAAAGCCATAACCTATCCTTAGTTGAGGTAACTCAAGCTGAAAAGTTGCATGTTTTATCAGAAATTGCCAAATCGATCGGCTTAACTTTAGATGAGTCAATCAGTGATAAAGGTCAAGTTAAGTTCCACTATGATCATTGCCCTTTGAATGAAAATGCTCAGCTGGAACCCGTGTTCATATGCGGTTTACACAACGCATTATTAAAAGGAATGTTTGAAACTCTATACTCTGTGGAAGAATTTAAACAAGAAGAAAATATGATAAATGACTGTTCCACGTGTAGATATCACGTAATCGTCACAAACTAAAAGCAAACGGATATTTACTTTTATGGTAGTATTCATTTATAATATTGAATGATGGACTTAGGGTGCAAAGGAGGGTTACATATGGATCGTATGTTTAGAGTTCTTGGATTTTGGACTGGTATTTTTGCTGTAATGTTCTATCTTGGTGATATGACCACGACATCATTAATCTTTTTAGGCCAAACAGGATTCTTCATTATGCTTAGCTATTTAAAACTGTCCGAACGTATGTATATTTACATTTTCGGTGCTTACTTAACAGTGTTCTTTGCTGGATTTACTTATTGGACGACCTTTATGATGACTCCGGGTGCAGGAGGACACTAAAAAAATTCCCTTTAGCTTATGGCTAAAGGGAATTTTTTTGTGCATGTTAAAATCCATTTAAAAATGGATTTGAATCCATCTCATCTTCAATCGATGTTTCCGGACCGTGACCAGGTAGAACCGTCGTAGTCTCAGGCAACGTTAACAACTTTTCATGAATGCTTGCCAGCAGCTCTTTATGATTTCCTCCAGGCAAATCGGATCGCCCGATACTGCCCATAAATAACGTATCTCCTGCTAATACGATTCCACTTTCTTGTACATAATAAGAAATACTACCAGGTGAATGACCAGGTGTTTCAAATAATTGCAGCTGAAAATCACCAATGGTCAGGTGTTTTTCATTAGTTAATATGTAATCAGCAGGCTTAAGTCGGATCAGATCACCCATCATGAATAATTGAGATCCGTTTAATGAAGGATCCAATAACCACTTCGCTTCTTTCTCGTGAACATATACGGGAATGCTAAAGTTGTCACGTACTTGATCAACTGCTCCAATATGATCAAAATGAGCATGGGTAAGGAGAATGGCTAACGGAGTTAACGAATGATTCTCTAACCACTGAATCAGCTTATCCCCTTCTCCACCCGGATCCACGACCAAGCATTCATTTTTTGTGTTCCATAGAATATAGCAGTTGGTTTGTAAAGGGCCTAACGGAATTTGTTTCCACTGCAACGTCTCCACCTCCAAATGTGATACTATTATTGTAGCAGAACTTATCCCCTCATAAAACATGGTGGATAAAGCGCCACGGAAGTGTCAAATTTTTGACCTCGACAAACAGAGGAAAAAAATATAAAATGTTAATGAGTGCATTTATGTACATATGGTTATTAGGTAGTAAAACGCATTTTAATGAAAGGGGTCATATAAATGGGTCTTGTAATTATTACAGCATTGGTTACATTATTAGCTTTGTTTGCGGTAGTAAGCACTTTCAAAAACAAGAACGCTATGGGAATTCTTTTCTCACTGGCAACATTAGGTGTTTTTGGTTGGTTTACAATTATGACTGTCCTTCACTCTGGTTACCCAGGTGGGCATTAATTAAACAAATGAATCATCATAAAAAAGCCTTCCGTTTCATGACGGAAGGCTTTTTTATGATGGATCTTTTCGTAAAGTTTGTGGCTATCTTAGAGAAGAAAGTAGTAGTTGATTTCCGCTCAGGAGGCTCGGCCGAACGCTAGCTGCAAGCGAAGCAGTTCCCCTCACCATCCAGCACATACTGATTGACAGAGCTCAAGCAGACCTTATGAAAAAACCAACAATCTTTACGAAAAGAGCCTTTACTTTTGATTAGGGTACTCGAAAGTTATGTAGGCACTAAAAAGTACCCTATAGTCAATTACAATGGGTACGTTATAATAGAAATATGTTTAAGCCGATAAGGATAATAGCCAATGTAGTAGCCTATCCTATATGGAAAGATATCGTGAGGGAACGGAGGTTTACTAATGAAAAAATATAATATACCTGTGGAGGCTTCCTTAGAAGTCATCGGGGGAAAGTGGAAAGTTGTGATTCTCTGTCATTTGATTAAAAGCAAGCGAAGAACCAGTGAATTGAAGAAACTAATGCCTGGAATCACTCAGAAAATGCTGACGCAGCAGCTAAGAGAGCTCGAAGCAGATGGAGTCATCAATAGAATTATTTACAATCAAGTTCCCCCGAAAGTAGAATACGAATTAACTGAGTATGGATGGTCGTTAAAAGGACCTTTAGATATGCTATGTGCATGGGGAGAACAGCATATTGAGAAAACGTATCCTGACAAAAGCGAAGTGTTGGTGGATAGTGAGGAAGCATAGTTCAGAAAACCAAAGGGGTGAGTATCTTTAAGATACTCACCCCTTTGGTTGCTTATCGTTCGAGTTGACGCTGTACAGAAGATAGCTTTCCTTCCATTGTCGTCTTCTTATCACGGCGATCATCAATTCGAATATTTGTTGCTACCCGTTTGATCCCCTGTTGGAAAGGCGATTCATGAATGTCTTGTATGACCTGAAACAAAACAGGAAGATCCCCCTCGATGATGGTATTCATCGGAGTTAGTTGAAAACGGATTTTCCCTTTTTCCTCATACTCTTTAAGTATTCTATGTAAGTCCGCTACATAGGAACTTACACTTGGTGATTCCGTCCCGATTGGAATGACTGTAACATCAACGATTGCCATTAAAGATCTGCTCCTTCTTCTTTCAGTAGTTGAATGATGGTTGAGTCAGTCAAATCGATTACTTTCTCAAGTTGATTTCCATATAAACAATAATCCCCATTTGGTGAACACTGAATAGGTTCTAAAGGAAGATCCTCAAAAAGAACCATTTCTCCTCCAGAAACCGTATCCCATTCTTCTAATGAGAATGTACCAGAGTAAGTATCAAAGGAACCCGGTTCATTTGCCACGAAAGTAATCAACTGACCCTTCCCTTCTATCATATCATAATGAGGAATTAACCAATCAGAATAACGACTCAACAGATCTACAGTAAATTCTGACTGAATCTCTCCATCTGAGGTAATGAATTGATACGCAAACGGACCTTCTGCTTCACGAGAAAAGATAGATAAAAGAGAATCGTTAAATTGATTGAAATGAACGCTTGAATCCACAATCATCTCCTTCCCACCATCGAGAATATTCTGGGTTATGAGTGGAGCCGCAACGCTGATTTCTTCCGTATTCCAATCTTGAAAAAGAATGGAAGATTTCGATTGCCACTGCACAAATGGCTGTTCTACTTCAATAGGATTCATTGTTCCCTCTTCTACATCAATATGAAATACTTGAAAGCTCCAATCTTCGCTGAAGCTGGTCATTAGCAAAGCACTATCATTAAACTTGTTCCATGAGTGAGTCAGTTCGTAGGATGGGATGTCTTCTTGAAATTGCACCTCTCCTGCTCTGTCTATAATCGTCACCCGGGCTGAATACGAGGCAGGTGCAGAATGAATGAGTATTTTTTCCTTATCGGGTGAAATGCTTGCACTCACAAATGATGAAGGAATACCATAGATTTTCGTATTGCTTCCATCATAGAGATTGTATATATATAACGAAGATAGACCATCATCATTTTGTACGGAAAGAATCTCTGAATCTGAAAGCCAGCCTATGTTTTCTTCAAAACTTTCATGAACAAGAGTTCCTGAAACGACTTCCTTTTTTTCAGTTTTCTCTTTCTCGGGGGGAGAAGTTTGAGTTTGTTCAGATTGACAAGCTGACAGCCACAGTATACTTAATAGAAAAAACAGCAAAACACTTACCTTTTTCTTATTCATACCCTTCTCCCTTCCCTTAATTCATTCCATAATAATTAGTACGTTTAAAAGCAGAAAATGTTTCAAAATTATTAAAAAAACATTACAAAAATTCAAAAAGTGATGACCAGATGTTCACTCACACACCATTTGGGTCATCACAACCTGTTATTCTTTAAATAGGATGATGATTTATTTTACTCCTGAATTTCACTTTCTACAATAGATATTTATGGAACCTGCCAAAAGATTTTTCGAGTCATTTTTTATGATTTAGTCGAATTTTATGGTAGTCTTGTCTCCTCTGGTCGAACA
>NZ_JCAXEQ010000008.1:0-92545 GCF_059758515.1 Rossellomorea sp. GQ25
TAAGGTCATAAGTCAAATCTGTCAAAAAGGCAAAAAGGCGCCTTTCTGTCAGCTTCGGCTTATGCTTGTCGCCTCTGGGCAAAGCCCCTCCGCTTTTCTTGTATAGCCTTTTCCTATTGGGACAAATTATTCTTAAGGACATTATGTAAGGAGGGGCTATGATGAGTATATATATGATTGTGCTTGCCCTGATTGTTATAGGGATAGCCGGTTATTCGTTGGTGTATACCTTTAAACTGGCTGGACAGGAAAAGCGGCTGAAGGGTGAATATGATACAGACATACCGGATGTTGTGAAGGAGCATCCTTTTATTCGAAATCCTATTTTCTTGTCTATCTTAATTGCCACCATTCTAATTACACTGTTCATTATATATTGGTCCGTTCGCTATTTGTCATAATTAAGAGGGTGCCGCATGTAATCATGCGGCACCTTTTTTGGTTAAATGTACCATTGATTTTCGTGTTTGACTGTCACCAATAGGGGGAATTTTACAACCAAACCAAAATATATGTCAGTCCTTGTTAGGATTTAACGAACAAATGATAACCAATCGACAATTTTCCATTGCTACAATAATTTCAACAAGTTTTTTAAGGGAGGGAAAGCAAATGGAAATGAAAAAATTATGGCTATTATTTCTTATCGTAGGGCTCGTTACAGCGGCATGCGGGCAAGTCAGTCAAACCCAAGCATCAGAATTTACTGAAGATAACGCATTGTCTCTTGTGGAGGATGCCTTTCGTACCCAAGTATCATTAAGTGAAAAACCACAATCGAAGAAACGGATTAATGACAAGCTGTCACAGTATTTCACAAAAAATCTAACAGCAAGCTTCATAAAGGAGAATGTATATGAAGTTGAGGGCGGTTATATCACATTTGGATCGGACTTCGCACCACACTATATTCCATTTTTTAAGTATGATGAGTCTACTAACGTAGAATACATAGATGGAAATTGGTACGTGTGGGAAGAACGAACAGGTGAGGAAGAAGGTCCTGTTTCCCAGGTTTCAGGTATAGAAGCAGTCGTATTAAGTGAAGAAGAAGGTACTTGGAAGGTTTCATCCATTACGTACGAGTTACCAGAAAGAATTCAATCCCAATAATACAAGAAAAGTTGGCCGTGAAAAGTGGATGGGCCAACTTTTTTGTCGTTGAAAAACGTAATGCTTATTTGTTTAATGCTGCCGTTAGGGCTTCTAAGTTGAAGCCTGAAATCACTTCAGAGTCCACTGTGATTGTCGGAGTAGAATAAGACTTCAGCTCTTTTACAAGGTAATCTCTTGCTTGTTCATCTTCTTTGATATTGATTGCTTTGTATTCAACATTGTGTTCCTTCAAATACATTTTGACCACTTCACAGGGTGGGCATTCTGGTTGAGTGTATAAAGTGACTTTTTTCATGATGGTTTTTCTCCTTTGCTTTGTCTTACGAAATAATCTACGATTCCCATTGCTGATACGTTCGTATCCAGAGTTAATAATTTGAAAATCGGGTTGTCAGGATCAACGCCCTTTTGGACCATTTTACTCTTTGTAAGTTCAAAAAGTACAGCAGAAATCGCATTTACGTTCTCTTCCCCCGTTCTTTTGGAAGAGAACTGTTCCTCACTTTTTTCCATGAAAAGATCAAGCCATTTTTCTACTTCCCCTAATGCAAATGATACTTCTTCAGTGACACCATAGTGCCCAAAATACAAGCGATCGAGCTGCAAATCCTTAAACATGCGTATGGAATCCTTCATGTTTTCAGGGCTAAACTGATTGGGAGAAGTAGAAGGGATATAGAAGTGCTTTGACCCCACCGTATACTGGATTCCGCATGTGTCCCCGGTGAATAGCCCATTTGAAACAGAGTCAAAGATACTTAAATGGTGATTGGCATGACCAGGAGTGTGGTAAAACGTTAATGTACAGTTTTCGCTCAGATTCAGTTTTTCTTCATGCTCCATCACAATCATCCGGCCTTCCGGAATGGGTACAATCGGGTGGAAAAGATCGTCGAATTTCTCTCCATATACCGCTTTTGCTCCTGCGATCAAGCGTGTAGGGTCTGAAAGGTGACGACGTCCTTTCGGGTGAACGATGACCTTTGCATTGGGGCATTCTTTCAGGAAAAGACCGGCACCCCCCGCATGGTCAAGGTGTATATGAGTTAAAATTATGTATTGAATATCTTCAAGATTAATGTTTAACTTAGAGAGACCTTTTTTTAGATGAGGTATAGAAGGACTGGCAGATGTTTCGATAATGGTAAGGGACTCTTCGTTTATAATATAACTTCCTGTACGTTCCTGTAGTGACAAATCCATTAGATCAACTAACGATATTCGGGAATCTATACGATAAATACTCATCGGATCCATCCTTTCCGGGGAGAATATATTTCTACCCTTTCATTATAAAGGAATTTATGTAGAAAAAGGACAAAACATTAGATTTTACAGGATAGTATCTGGTACAATGCAAAAGCTATGACCAAGAATTAGAACAGGAAAGGAGAGACCGATTATGTCTCAGCTTCTTGGAATTATACAAAGATTAAAATCATTACAAGAGCAAGGTGAACAAGGGGAAACTCAACAACGGTTTTTCGAATACAATGGAAAGAAAATTTGTGAGGTAAAGTATTTACCAAAACAAGATACATTCGAAATTGAAGTCATGAATGAAAAAGGAAGCAGTTTTCCTTTTGATAACATAGACATTACAGCGATTGAAATTTTTGAACTTCTACAAGAAGCTCAACAAGATTAATGTACTAAAAAGGTAACCAGTCGGTTATCTTTTTTAGTCTTTAAACCAATCGTCAAAACATACATTCTCCTTCCGGTATGTTAAAATGGTTAGTGTCTACTTCTTTTGTTAATAGATTGGTACGCAAATTCTTATTTTTTAAAATGAGGGGTTATACATGATTTCATTGAGTAGCAAGGAGTTATTAGAAACGAATATTAAAGATTTCATTATTCCTTCTGAGAAGGTGGCTCATGTTCAAGTGGGGAATTCCTTGGAGCATGCGTTACTATTACTCACTAAGAGTGGTTACTCAGCCATCCCTGTGCTTGATCCGACATTTCGTTTTCAGGGCTTAATCAGTTCCAGTTTAATCACAGATTCCATTCTTGGTCTTGAGCGCTTTGAGTTTGAACAACTTGAAGCAAAGAAGGTAGAGGAAGTCATGACAACTGAATTTCCCAGCGTCTCCTTAGAATCAGATTTTAAGAAAGCACTTGAGCTTTTAGTGAACCATCCGTTCTTATGTGTGGTTTCTGATGATGGATACTTTGAAGGGATCATGACAAGGAGAGTTGTGTTAAAGCAACTTCAACGACAACTGTTTAAAAGGGATTAAACCCTTCATAACAGTTACATAACGGTAAGATCATATAGGATGGCATATTTGTCATCCTCTTTATTTTTAATGGCTCTTTTCTCAAATTTTGTTGTTTTATAACATAGATCTGCCAGGGGCTCTGTCAATCAGTGTGTGTGTGATGGTGAGGGGAACTGCTCCGCTTGCAGCTAGCGTTCGGCCGAGCCTCCTCAGCTTAGCCGAACGGGGTCTCGGCACGCCCAAAATCCGCCGGAGTCTACGCAGTTCCCCTCACCATCTTTAAAAAATTTCGTGACAGAGCCTACTAGTAAGAAAAAACAATCTATTACAAAACAAAATTTATAGTATCTATGCAGAAATCGACTACGGCTCTCTTTAATTAAGTTGTTTTCTCAAATTGTATTATTTTTTTGGATTTTTTTAAGAAACTCATGCTGAGAAAGTTGATTCTCGCTGCAGGTGGTCGACTCCTGCGGGAATAACGGGACAGTCCGAAAAGTGGAGGCACACCGCCCGCCCCGCGGAAAGCGAGCATCCTGTAGCGGAAATCAACTACTACTTTCTTCTGTAAAATAGCAACAATAATTAGGAACACGATTCAAAGGAGAACAAGATGAGCTGTTTAGAATTGGGTTCTATCAAAAGGACGAAAAAACCGCTTGTATTAATAGCTGTGATGCTGGCTATGTTCATGGGGGCCATTGAAGCAACAATCGTCTCTACCGCCATGCCTGCCATCGTGGGTGATCTTGGTGGCTTCTCTCTGTATAGTTGGGTGTTTTCCGCTTATCTATTAATGAATGCCATAACCGTCCTTATCTACGGTAAATTATCTGATTTATTTGGCAGGAAACCGATTATCACAATCGGGATCGTGATTTTTCTCATTGGGTCCGTTTTATGCGGATTTGCCCAAACGATGGAGCAATTGATTCTATTCCGATTCATCCAGGGACTTGGTGCGGGAGCGGTATTACCTATGGCCACTACTATTGTGGGAGATATTTATTCAAAGGAAGAACGTGCCAAAATACAGGGGTATTTATCAAGTGTATGGGGGATTTCCGCCATTAGCGGACCTCTCGTCGGGGGCTTGTTGGTTGAATATGCGAGTTGGAGGTACGTGTTTTGGGTCAATATCCCTCTGGGCTTATTATCGATTATGGGCCTATGGCTGTACTTACACGAGAATCTTGAAAAGAAAAAACCGGTTATCGACTATGGTGGTGCATTTCTATTAGTCGTAACCCTCTCATCTTTAATGTATTTACTGGTGGAAGGAGGGGTACACCTGCCTTGGGACTCCTGGCAGGCGATATTTCTAATCATCCTTTTCATCTTGGGGTTTGTTGTGTTTATTTGTCACCAACGACGAACGGCACAACCGATGATGCCTTTTGATCTATGGAAGGTCCGTTCCATTTTGGTCGCCAATATCGTTTCACTAACAACAGGCGTTATGTTAATCGGTATCTCAAGCTTCCTCCCTGCCTTTGTACAAGGTGTCATGGAGCGGAGTGCAACTGTCGCCGGGTTTACATTGACGGCCATGTCTATTGGCTGGCCGATTTCGGCTACAATCGCCGGACGCTTATTATTAAGGATCGGCTACTTTAAAACCTCCTTGATGGGGGGAATATCCCTTATAGCAGGTGGTACTATCTTTGTCTTGATGGATCCATCATACGGTCCATTATGGGCTGCGTTTGGATCATTCTTTGTAGGGGTAGGAATGGGGCTAAGCTCTACATCCTTTATCGTTTCCATTCAGTCTACTGTCGAGTGGCAGGTCAGAGGGATTGCGACTGCCACCAATATGTTCATGAGGAATTTAGGTACGACGATAGGGGCTGCGTTATTGGGAGGAATCTTGAACAGCCGCCTGCAGAGATACTTAGAAGAAAGCGGTAATGATTATACCATCAATGATGTGAATATGCTCTTGAATGAACAAGAGAGGGAGCAATTGTCTTCCGATATGCTCGAGTTGTTACAAAATGCACTTACAGGTTCCTTGCAATCTGTATATCTAGTCGTTTTACTTTTTGCCCTGTTTAGCTTTATCGGCATCTTATTTTTACCCAGGGACCAATCGCTAAAGAAATAGATTTTTCCCTAGCTGTAATATAAGAATGAGAGTAAGCACGTTTAATAAAATTTGTACATGTTTCGTAGAAAGCTTAGCTGCTCCCCTTACTGCCACTTGAGCCCCGATTAGTGCACCCAGTGCAAAAGGGATGGCAGCTCCCCATTCTACGTGGCCATTGTGAAAATAGACAGTAAATGCTCCTAAGCAGCTTACAAAAGTCTGAAAGCGGGTGAGAGCTACCGATTTTAAATACGAAAGCCCGTGCAGTAGATGAGTGTACATGAGCATAGTTGCCTGCCCTGGTCCGAATAATCCGTCATACGTACTGATTAAGTACAAAAATCCATAAATTCGAAATGGCTGCCGATTCACCTTCTTTGGCTTGAATCCTTTTATGATACTTAGTAAAAGGGCGGATAACAGAAAGAAAAAGGCCATCCATTCGAGCGAAGAAGGAGATATTCTATCCGAGAAAAATGCCCCTGTCAACCCGCCTGCAAGTGCAATAGGAAGAATTGGTAAACATTCTTTCCATGTAACTTTTCGATCCTTTATTAAATAAACAAAGCTTGAAAAAGAACTCATAATATTAGAAAATTTGGCCGTGGCAATGGCTGTATGAATGGGTAAACCAAGTAGAAGCATCACCGGCATACCAATCAATCCCCCGCTCCCTGCCAACGTTCCAATGAGTGCTACCACCAATCCAGTGAAAAAGAGAATCACTTCCACTTTCCAACACCTCCCCATGTTTCTACTATCAGTCTATTCCATTCTTAATAATAATGAAATTTTATATTAATTAAGATATAATATAAGAAAAACTTATGAAGGTGAAAATGATGGCGTTCTCAGAATATCAATTACTGCATGTACTTGCTCAGGAAATGAACATGCGTAAAGCAGCAGAGCGGCTATTTGTATCACAGCCTGCACTATCACAAAGACTCCAGACGATTGAAAAGGAATGGGGTACCAGACTATTCCTTCGTTCTCAAAAAGGTCTGGCCTTAACCCCTGCCGGAGAGCTTGTGGTGAAGTTGGCTGAAGAAATGTTGCTAAAGGAAGAAAGTGTGAAGGAAAGAATTCAAGCATTGGAGTTCAAGGTTCATGGAACCTTGAAGATTGCATGTGCCTCGATTGTAGGTCAGAATTGGCTTCCTAAAGTACTTAAAAGGTTTGTGGAAACCTATCCTCATGCCAAGATCTCGTTAATGACAGGGTGGAGCAGTGAAATTCTTAAAGCGATTTATGAAAATGAAGTGCATATCGGGATCATTCGGGGCACTCCCGATTGGAAGGGCCCCAAACACCATCTCTTTCAAGATACACTGTACTTAGTCGATAGAGAAATCCAATCGATTGAAGAAGTCATGAAAACTGATCGACCGTTTATCCAATTTAAAAGTGATTCGAATTATTATCAGGAAATTCAAGACTGGTGGCATCGGCAATTCCAGACAACCCCGAAGCGAACGATCGTTGTTGATCAAATTGAAACATGTAAGCAGATGACATTAAATGGAATCGGCTACGCCATTTTACCCGCAATCACGTTAGACGGGATGGAAGAAGATATTTATAAAATCCCATTAATCGATGAACATGATTCTCTGATACACAGGGACACTTGGCTACTGGGCTATGAATCAGCCTTTCAATTAAGACAAGTAGAAGCATTTGTTGAAGTTGTAAACGAATTCATTCATGAAAATTCATAGTTTTAACGTTTAGGGTTGTCTTACATCCTTTAATTTGATAAAGTAATTCAAGAAACAAATTCTGAATTTATACATAATTACGGAGGGTATTCTTATGAAAATGATGGACGCAAACGAAATTATTTCTTTTATTCAAAATAGTACCAAATCTACCCCTGTGAAGGTTTATGTGAAAGGTGACATAGAGGGAATCGACTTTGGTTCATCTTCCCAAACCTTCCTTCAAGGAAATTCCGGTGTCGTATTCGGGGAGTGGAGCGAGCTTTCTACTATTCTTGAAGAAAATAAAGATAAAATCGAAGACTACGTATTAGAAAATGATCGCCGAAACTCTGCGATTCCTCTTCTTGACCTAAAAGGGGTTAAAGCGCGTATTGAGCCAGGCGCCATCATTCGTGACCAAGTTGAAATCGGTGATAATGCGGTCATTATGATGGGTGCAATGATCAATATCGGTTCTGTAGTAGGTGCAGGAACGATGATCGATATGAATGTTGTACTTGGTGGCCGTGCTACAGTAGGGAAGAATTGTCATATTGGAGCGGGTGCAGTGCTTGCCGGGGTCATTGAACCGCCATCGGCAAAACCCGTCGTCATCGAAGATGATGTAGTCATTGGCGCCAATGCCGTTGTCCTGGAAGGGGTAACAGTTGGAAAAGGAGCTGTCGTTGCAGCTGGAGCGATAGTCGTTGATGATGTAGCTCCATACACGGTTGTGGCCGGTACACCCGCAAAGAAATTGAAAGACATTGATGAAAAAACAAAATCAAAGACTGAAATAAAACAAGAATTACGTCAACTGTAATCAATTCAACAATAGCATGATCAAAGAGAGAACGGACGGCTGGCGTCTGTTCTTTTCTTGTAAGGTCTCATTTTCACTATCTATCCATCTATTATTCATGTAAGGAGGATACCCATGTCTATAGTAGACTTTAAGTCGATTAGGAGAGATCTCCATCAAATTCCTGAACTTGGGTTTCAAGAGTTTAAAACACAGCAATACCTATTGAATTATATTTCAAGCCTACCTGCTGACCGAATAGAGATTAAGACCTGGAGAACAGGCCTTTTCGTTAAGGTTCATGGCACCGATCCTAAAAGAATGGTTGGGTACCGTGGGGACATTGATGGCCTGCCGATTACGGAAGAAACAGGATTGGACTTTCCCTCATCACATGAAGGGAGGATGCATGCATGCGGCCATGATTTTCATATGTCGATTGAGCTGGGGGTATTAACCCATTTCGTTCACCACCCGATAGAAGATGATCTTCTGTTCATATTTCAACCGGCAGAGGAGGGACCAGGTGGAGCGAAGCTCATGCTTGAAAGTGAGATCATGAAGGAATGGAAGCCAGATGTGATCTTCGCACTTCACATTGCACCGGAATATGAGGTGGGGACGGTTGCGGTTAAAGAGGGGCTGCTTTTTGCCAATACGTCTGAGTTATTTATTGACTTTAAAGGAAAAGGCGGCCATGCTGCCTATCCACATCAGACCAAGGATATGATCGTCGTTGCCTCTTCCTTTGTCACACAAATGCAGTCGATCGTTTCAAGGAATGTCGATCCATTAGACAGTGCGGTTATCACTGTCGGCAAAATGGAAAGTGGGACGGTGCAAAATATCATCGCTGAAACAGCCAGATTGGAAGGTACCATCCGTACTCTTTCAGCCGAGTCGATGGAAAGTGTAAAAAAACGGCTGGAAGCGTTAATCGATGGTATGAAAATCAGTTATGATTGTGATATTGAGGTGGATTATGGCAGTATGTATCGCCAGGTCTACAATGATCCGGAGTGGACAAATCATTTCATTTCTTTCGTCCAAAAAACGAATCGGAACCTCGTAATCTGTAAAGAAGCTATGACGGGTGAAGATTTTGGTTATATGCTTGAGGAAATACCAGGCTTTATGTTTTGGCTTGGCGTGGATTCTCCATTTGGACTGCATCATTCTAAATTAAACCCTGATGAGGAAGCGATAGACTTTGCCATCTCCCTTCTCTCAGATTATATTGGTGGATTAAAATAATGAGTGTGTATCACGGAACGATATCTACGATATCGTTCCGTGATTTTTTTGGTCATTTTAAGAAAAATTAACATAAATTTCTAAAATGGTCTTGCTAAGAGTTGAAAATAGTGTAAAATTACACTTAAGGTAGATGGAGAATGAGGAAAAAGATAAAAATAATAGAAACTTTTCCCATGATGATTTCGTCTATCTTGTAGAGAGAAAGAAAGAGGGGAAAGCAAATGAAAAGATGGAGGAAAGCAATATTTGTGGTGACATTAGGGTTCTTGATGTTTCTTTTCATGGAAGATACATCATTAGCTCAAGCACAAATTAAGATTACAGTGGAAGAAGGAATCGATGGAAAAGTGAAGGAGGGAAAAGGTTTCCCCCTTAAAGTAACCGTCGAAAATACAGGTTCCGATTTCAAGGGGGATCTATTGTTTGATTATGCTCCTTCCTATCAAACTGGAGGGGCAAGAGCGTTATCCATAGATGTGCCAGCAAATTCAAAACGTACATACACATTATCCATTCCAGGATTCAATGATGAAATCAGGCATAACTCCAATCAGGAAACGATTCATTTGTTCCAAGGATCTTGGAAAAAAGGAAAAGAGATAAATTTTAAAGGGGATAAACGATTAACTCCTAATTTTATCTATAGTAATTATACGACCATTGGCTTATTGAGTGAAAATCCAGACCGTTTGAAGGGAATTAAAGGGGCTAACATGGGCGGGAATCGGGTAGAGGCTTTAACGCTCACAAAGGAAAACATTCCTGAAGAGAAAAGCGGACTTCAAATGCTTGATTATCTTATCATTGACCAATTTAACATATCAGAACTTAGCCAGGACCAACAAAGAGCGTTAAAAAGCTGGGTTGACACGGGTGGAGTTGTATTTATTGGGGGGGCTCCTCATTTAGGAGATACTCTTGGCTCTGTAGCAGATATGGCACCTCTTACTTTCGGGGAAGAATCGACACTCTCCGACACTTCAACTTTTAATGTGAAGAAGAATATAGAGGCTTCCTTTAACTCATTACCAATCTTTAAAGGGACTGTTAAACCAGAATCGGATGTTCTGGTTGAGCAAGACGGGATCCCATTGGTTGTGAAAAGTTCTGAAGGCTTAGGAGAAGTGTGGCAGACGGCATTCTCACTGGGTGATCCTGCATTAAATGCATGGGAAAACTATGACGAATGGTTTGCAAACATCCTTTCTAAAACAGAACCCTACTTTCTACTTGGCCAGTCCAATGGAGATCAAAGTTTCCTGGAGAGAATGTATTATGAAGTAGCCGACAGCAATGAACTCTTTCCGACTACCAATTTTAAAGTAAGTACACTTGTGATCATTCTCATCATTTACTTGATTGTCCTTGTACCTCTGCTCTATTTCTTATTAAGAAAAGTGGATAAACGTGAACAAGCATGGTGGATCATTCCTGCCATATCGGTCCTCGTTTCTTCAGGGATTTTTATCACCGGAGCTAAAGATAGAATCTCAAAGCCTCATTTAAATCAAATGAGTATCTTAAAAGTCGACGAAGATAAGAGCGTACACGGAATTTCAGCTTTTAGCGCACTCTCAAACTCCGGGGGAGACTATGATTTTGTTTCAGATAGGCATAATCTAGATATCACACCTGCAAGGGTCAGGAATAGTACGGGGGGAGTAGATCAGTATAAGTTTGCAGTTGAAGAGATGACGAAGGATAGTAGATCCATTACATTCCGGGATGTAGAGTACTGGTCCACGAGGACTTTACTCGGATCAAGCGAAAAAGAAGAAGTTGGAAAGTTTATACCGGAATTAGTGTTAGAGGACCAAACCTTATCCGGTACGATTCAAAACGATTTTCCATATGATTTTACAGATATTTATATTTGGTCGGGGTCCAGAATGTATCGTTTGGGAGAAGTGAAAGCCGGGGATACGCTCGAGGTCGATAAAAAGCTTTCAACGAATTATTTATCTTCTCCTATCGGGAACCCAAATATGTCAGCGCCATTACCGAATCAGCAAAACATTAAGCAGCAAAAGAAAGAACGTTTGGAAAGTTTCGCATCTCAAATGATTTTTGCGGATAATGAAAATAACTCCCCGGTCATTTTTGGGTATACAGATGCGGAGATATTCCATATGAAAATTAAAAACAAAGAATCCAAGTCTGAAAATTTCTCACTACTCTATCAACACTTTCCTTCCTTGGGAAACTATAAGGGTGCTTTTACACTTAGGAATGAACAGCTTGATCTTGATGTGAAGCCTGTTCAGGGACAGGTGATTGAGCATTACTCACATAATGGTGCAGATGAGATGGGACTCGAAGATGGGACATATGAGCTATCCATTCACCTCCCTAATCAAATTGATTTATCGAAGGTTACTCTTCATTCGCTAAATATAACTCTTCATACAGGAGGGGCGCTTCAGTTTTCTCTGGTCGATCCACAAACAGGTGAACGGCTGGTGCTTTCTGAATCATCCTCGAACTCAATCGAAGTAAAAGAGCAATTGAACAAATATTTGAATGACAATGGGGAAATCGTTTTCGAGTTTGAAAAACGATCTCAAGGGGATCCGTTTGTTCGTCTTCCTAACATTGTGTTGAAAGGAGAGGTTCAACCATGATCGAGATTCAAAACTTATCTAAACGCTATGGGTCGTTCCTGGCCCTTGATGATCTGAGCTTATCCATTGAAAAGGGAACCGTATTTGGTTTTGTTGGTCAAAATGGAGCGGGGAAATCTACGACATTTTCCATTTTGGCTACTCTCTTAGCTCCTACTGCAGGAACGGCTACCGTGAACGGATTCAATATAAGTAAAGATCCAAAATTGGTCAGAAGGCAAATCGGCTATATGCCTGATTTCTTTGGAGTGTATGATCAATTAAAAGCTGACGAATACCTGGACTTTTATGGTGCAAGTTATAAGATTCCTGTAGAGCAAAGAAAGAAGCTCATTCCCCAGCTGTTGGAACTGGTGAATCTATCTCATAAAAAAGATTCCTACGTTGACCTTTTATCCAGGGGGATGAAGCAGCGTCTTTGTTTAGCAAGGTGCCTCATCCACGATCCGGAAGTGCTGATACTCGATGAACCGGCATCAGGGCTTGATCCGAGGGCCAGAATAGAAATGAGGGAAATTCTTAAAGAATTAAAGAAAATGGGAAAAACGATATTAATTTCCTCTCATATCCTTCCCGAGCTGGCGGAAATGTGTGATGAAATTGGCGTGATTGATAATGGGAAACTCGTAGCTCATGGTTCTGTTCAGGATATTCAATTTCAACTGCAGGCAGAGAAACTGATAGTCGTGAGGGTAAGGGGAATGGTGGAGAATGCTGTGGCATTCTTTGAAGACGATCCCTTTGTTTCAAAGGTTGAAGTGGACGAGGAGAATAGAATGTTTCAATTCCTTTATAAAGGAGAAGAAACGGAGCAAGTAGAGCTATTGAAAAAAGCTGTTTTAAACGATATCCAGATTGTGAGTTTCAAAGAAACTGAAACGAATTTAGAAGATGTCTTTATGGAGATCACGAAAGGAGTGACACTTTCATGAAGCAGTTACTTATCAATCCTATGTTAAACAAAGAATTTAAACTTCGCTTTCGTTCATTTAAAGCATTTATCGGAATGTTATGCTACTTAATTGCCGTAGGAATTGTCGTGATCGGTTTCATCTATATGCAAACGCGATTTTCAAATACTGGTTATTTTCGTCCCGAAGAAAGCCGGGTGATGTTTATGATTCTCTCATTCTTACAGCTTGCTCTCGTGTTATTTATTACACCTGGATTAACAGGCGGTGTCATCAGCGGAGAAAGAGAGAAGCAAACATTAAGCATGTTATTGACGACGGAGCAAAGTTCAATGAGTATAATCCTGAGTAAACTGGTATCGTCGGTTTCTTATTTGTTACTACTCGTTGTCTCAAGTTTGCCTCTATATAGCTTTGTATTCTTGTTCGGGGGAGTTTCCCCAACGGATTTACTCTTTGTATTTGGATACAGTTTGTTTCTGGTTTTTGCATTTGGTTCCGTGGGAGTTTTATATTCGACGATCATTCGAAAAACGATCGTGTCGATGGTCACAACCTATGCAACGGTTCTCTTTCTTGCAGGGGGGACGTTATTCCTCTTTATGCTCTCAATGGCAATCGGAAGCGGTCCTTATCAGAATCAGACCAATCCTGCACCGTATCTAATCGCCATGTTTAATCCCGGGATTGTCATGATGGGCCATTTTGAACCAATAGCGATTGAAGAAATATACACTCGCAGCGGCATTACGTTTCCTTTATGGATTTCATTCATGATCATATACACCGTTCTTGCAGTGATTGCCCTGTCCCTCAGTGTCATGAAGCTACGACCAAGCATGAAGGTGAAGAGCGCTAAATAAAGGGTGAGAAGATGGAACATACTCAACAATTTCTTCAATTGCTTCGGCAAATTAGAAAAAAGCTATGGATTAATCAATTATGGTATTACATTCAGCTCCTGCTTGTTTATGCAGGAGTCTTTGCTCTAAGCATCGTTTCGATAGCAGCCTTAGTTGTAATCCCATATTGGGAAAGAATCCTATGGATAGGTTGCCACTCTATTTTCATTGGTCTTGCGATTTTGTTTTATCGAAGAAGAGCCACCTTGAAGGATAGTGCCTTAACCTATGATAGGTTCGTGGACGACAATCGTGTAACGGCCGCTTATAGTAGCCTTCACAGTGGCCATGCCCTATCCTCTTTAGTTGTGTATGATGCATTGAAGAAGATGAAACCAGCTCATCCGGAAGTATTGAAATATGGAAAGAAGAGAATTCAGCCTTCATTCCTGTTATCAAGCGGAATTCTTATGCTTTTATCCTTGCTGATTTTCACTCAATGGGATGCCTCTTTTCGAGAAGCGAATCGGATTGAGAAAGAAAAGGAGATCATTGTGGAGTCAAATGAAAGAATAACAGAACAGGCGAAAAAGAAAGAGAATGCTTCTATTAAAGAAAAGCTGTTGAAGAAAAATGAAGAGCTCGAGAAAGTAAAGGAAGCGACCAAACGATATGGTGAAATAATCAAAAAAGTTAAAGAGCTCGAATTTCAGAAGAAATCAATAGAAAAACAGAATGAAAAGCTGCAGGAAGTGAAGAAAAAGATAGCAGATATAAATATAGAGAACGTAAACAAAGCGCTTCAAGAAAAAAATAGAGATAAACTCCAGCGAGCTTTTAATCAAATGACAAAAGAGCAAAGAGACCAGCTTTTAATGGCTTTGAAATCACAGGATATTGCCTCTTTAGAAGAATTATCAAAATTAATGAAAGAATCGAATAGCGTAGCAGGACAATTAGATCAACTTGCTAAACTTCAAGATGAACTTCAAAATGAAGCCGATCTCTTAAAGAATGCAATTGGACAGAGTGAGACAACAGGTTCAGATTCATTGGCACAGAATTCCGGTAAAGCACCATCTAATCAGGCAAACAGTAAGTCACAGGCAAATAAGGATCCTTCTTCATCTGGCAATGGAAATCAGCCTGGCAACAGTGCTTCAAATTCACCTGGCCAGGAAGGGAATGGAAACGGTGCCGGAACTGGAAACGGTTCTTCCCCTCTAGCAGGAAACGGAGCCGGCAACGGCCAAGGATCCAGAGAGATGCTTTCTGTCCCGGAAAAAATTGAAGGACAGAACCATATTGAACGGGATACAGGCAAATTAGGTGAGGGTGAACAGGGAGAGCGGTTTGAGAGCAATGGACCGGTCCAAAAGGGAACCCTTCGTCCATATGAAGAAGTGTATCAAGACTATTATTCTTCTTACCGGAAGTCGTCAGATCGATCCACGATCCCTAAAGATTTAGAGAATATCGTACAATCCTATTTTAGTGAAATTGATCCAGGGGAGTTGGTAGAGTGAACATAGAAGATAAGGAGCAACAATTTAAGAAAGCTTCTTTGAAGATAACAGATGTGAAGGAAGAGGTTCAGCGCTTTATCGTAGGGCAAGAGGAAATTGTAGAGGGTGTGCTTTGGTCCATTCTTGCAGGAGGTCATACTCTCTTGGAAGGCTTACCTGGATTAGGGAAAACGATGTTGGTGCGTACCCTGGCGGATGTTATGGACCTTAGCTTTTCACGAATTCAGTTTACCCCGGATCTAATGCCTACAGACATCACTGGAACGATGGTCATGAAACAAAGCCGGGACGATCATCATCCGTTTGTTTTCCATCAAGGTCCTTTGTTTCATCACTTAGTGTTAGCGGATGAAATCAACCGTTCGACTCCCAAGACGCAAAGTGCCCTTCTTGAGGCAATGGCAGAGAATACGGTCACTGTGGTAGGCGAAACGATGACGTTGGAAAAGCCCTTCTTTGTCTTGGCCACACAGAATCCCATTGATCTTGAAGGAACGTACCCTTTACCTGAAGCACAAATGGATCGGTTCATGTGTAAAATCTTAGTTTCCTATCCTACTAAAGCGGAGTTGAAACAAATTATCCAGCGTACAACAGGAACCGATGAAATCGTTCTTGAGAAAAAGCTGAATCAAGCTGAACTATTAAGCATTCAGGATTTGGTGAAAGAAATAATGGTCACAGATGAAATGATCGACTTTGCCATTGATCTTATTGATGCAACACACCCGAAAAGTGAAAGAACAACTGAAAGAATCAAACAATATGTTGAATTTGGAAGTGGACCAAGGGGGCTTCAAAATGTCATCCTTATGGCCAAAGCGAGAGCATTAACACAAGGCAGGTTCCATGTTTCCATGGGGGACCTGAAAAAGGTGACTCCTCTCGTATTGCGGCACCGTATGATCCTGAATTTTGAAGGAGAAGCAATGAGTGTTGGAACGGATGAACTCATCCTAGAAATGATCGATTACGTTCAAAAAGGTGATAGTCGGTGAAAACAGTTTGGCACAGCCAGTTTCTAGCTCAATTGAAAAGGCACAGGATTACCAGTAAACGATTAAAGAACGGTCATCATAAAGGCTCACGTCTCGCAACCTATCATGGGAGTTCCCTGGAATTTTCCGATTATCAAGTGTATGAACTTGGGGACGATGTAAGGCAAATTGACTGGAATGTGTATGCCAGAACGGAAAAGGTATATATCAAAAGGTATCTGGATGAAAGAGAAATAAAGGTTCATATTTACCTTGATTGCTCGAACTCCATGTTAATAGAAGATAGGAAGTGGAAGAGAGCGAAAGAATTAGCTGGAGCACTATCCTTTTTAGCTCTTTCAAATGATGATCGGCTTTCTTTGCATTGCATGGGAGCTCATCAACAAAAGAGCTTTATGAAAAAAGGGGCACGAGACGCAAAAGCGATTCTCTATGACATTCAAGAGCTGTCCCTTGACCGTTCAGAAGAAGATGGAATCTGCTTTTTTGAGGAGGTAGGAAAAGGGGTACGAAAAAAAAGCTCGGTTTCCTTTATTCTTTCAGATGGACTCGAATCACTCTCAGTGATAGAGGAAGCACTCAGAAAACTTTCGATTAAAAGAGAAATGGTTTATTTTATTCAACTCCTCGATGAAGAAGAGCTAGCGCCATCCTATCAAGGTGATGTCAAATTAATAGATAGTGAAAAACACCGGGAAGCGAATGTTTCAATAAGTCGGAGGATGGTGGAGCTCTATCAGGAGCGATTACTGAACCACAACAAAGAGATTGAATCATTATGTAAAAAATGGGGGTTTGGCTATACCCAGACAAGTTGCCTGCCACCATTAAACGAAGTATTCTTTAAGGATTTCAAAGAAAATGGATGGATCCGCTGAGGTGATATGATGGGAATAGGGAATCCAATCTTTTTTTTATTTTCTTTTTTTATAGCCGCTGTTATTTTAATGTATTTCTTTCGAAAACAATACAGAAATCAAGTTGTTCCTTCTAATCTACTATGGGAAGAGGTTATGAAGGAATGGCAAGCTTCTCCATGGTTTCATAGATTACAGAAAAATCTTTTGCTTCTTTTACAAGTACTAATCCTTTTCTTCTTAATGATTTCTCTGGTAAAGCCTTACACATTAACCGAAATGGCCCAAAAAGATCATCTCGTCATTTTACTGGACACCTCTGCCTCTATGAATGCAGTGGTGAACAATCGATCTCACTTTGAAGAAGCAAAAGAAGACATTCAATCATTGATTGAAGAATCTGATGGAAAAGTAACCCTATTAGGAGTGGGGAAATCTGTAACCACCATTGTCTCAGAAGAAACAAACGACCGGGTTGTTCTCAACGGATTAAAGAACCTTCCATTATCTAATGACCACGAAGATATGAAAAAAGCGATTCACCTTGGAGAGGCATTGGCAATTGGGTCGGAATCAATCATACATATCTTCTCAGACTCAATAGAAAAAGAGGATTTTACAGAAGAACTTACCAGTCCTGTTCAGGTTCATAATCTTTTGACTAATCCTGTAAATGTTTCCCTTACAAGTTTCGGGGTTGAACGGGTAGGATCTTCGTATAAAGGAGTCGCTGTGATCGAAAATCAAAGTAAGGTATCACAAAGGGGCCACCTCGCTATTTACGATGATAAGAATGAGATCTCTTCAGTGGAACTGACATTGGAGCCAGGAAAGGAAACCGTTGTTCCATTATCTGATCTTTCCCATAGCCCAGTTTATAAGGCGGTAATCGATTTTAATGATGATTACATGGAAGATAACAGTCTTTCAAGTATTCAGGCTGCTACAAAACCAGCCATTCATGTCATAGGTGAAATTAACCCCTTCTTATTAAAAGGATTTCAATCGATCGGAGTAGACGTGAAAACCATTGAAGAGGACCAAAAGACGTCCGGGGATGAGATCATCTTGACGACAAAGGAGAAGTGGCAGCGATTATCGGTCACCAACCCTGCCGTGATTGTTCCGACACGGTCAAAAGAATCCACTCCTCTGGCAAATGGGATTAAGGCAAAGGATGAGGATCCCTTATTAAAACATGTTGACCTGGAAAAAGTGTATGTGGAAAAAGTGAATTCCATCCAAATAAAGAATTTCGAATCAGTTGCCATGGGTGATTCCATTCCTCTCATACAGAAGGGAGAAATGAATGGTCAAAAGCTTGTCTTGTTAAATCTCCACCTTAACGAATCAGACTTCCCATTACATCCGGGTTTTCCAATCTTTCTTTATAATTCTTATCAGTTTTTATCAGAAAATCATGGGTTTTTAGGCTATTATCAACCGGGAGAAGAGAGGATATTATCTCTTTCGGGCGATACATGGGATATATACTCCTCTGAAGGTGATTTTGTAAAACAATGGAATGGGAAGGAAGGGTTCAAGGCACCCGAAGCCCCGGGTGTATATCAGGCTATACGAGGTGGTGACACGAAATACTTCAGTGTCGTACTTGATGATCGGGAAAAACAATTATCAGAAGGGTCTTCATTTTCACTTAAAACCCCTAAAGGAATGAAAAACGAGGAATCAAAGAGCATTCCCCAAACCCTCTCAGTGTGGTTTCTAATGTTGGCGATTCTTTTATTATTTATCGAGTGGGAGGTGTACAGACGTGGGAATCGAATTTAAAGAAATCCTTTGGTTATGGTTAATGATTCCCCTTGGATTTGTACTCTACCTATTTGCCAAACAGGGATTGAAGAGGAAGGAAGAAAAGCTCGTCCTCATTTTAAGGGGATGTGGGATGGGTCTATTGATCATAGCCCTTGCTAACCCATTTATTATGTTGCCGGATAAAGGACGGTCGGTAATCATTCTAGCAGACCGTTCTGCATCTGTGGCGGAACAAGAGAATCACATCCTGAATCTGATCAATCAAGCATCCCGAACCACGACGGAACATGATCGATACGGAATCGTTGCCTTTGGAGAAAACTCGGAAATTGAACGAACAATTTCACTAGAAAGAAATCAAATCGATCAGTTTGCAGGAGAGATCAAAGAGGGAGAAACGAACCTCGAAGAAGGACTGGAATATGCATCGAATCTCCTTACCCGTGGAGGAAGAATTGTCGCCATCACAGATGGGAAGGAAACGACGGGGTCTGGGGGAAATGTCATACCTTTATTAAAGGGAAAAGGGATTGAAGTGGATTGGATCTCCCTTTCATCGGATACGAAAGAAGACGTGGCTGTAACTAATGTTACGTCGCCCTCCATCCAATATGAAGGAGAAGAAACAACCATAACCGTTAACGGGTACAGCACAACAAAAAAAGAGATAGAGATGCGAATATCCCTAAATGATCAATCAATCATTAAGGAAATTGTACAAGTGCAAGAAGGTGACAATGAATTTCAGTTCAAACATGTCGTAGGTGAATCGGGATTGTTGGTATATAAGGCAGAGGTGTTTACTGAAGGGGATGGAAGCAAAGAAAATAATACCCTATACAATCTTGCCCGTTCAGAAGGGCCAGCCAAAGTCCTCCTGGTGAAAAACCCTTCTGGAGAAAGTGCATTAACTCCACTACTGAAATCAGCAGGGTTTAGCGTCGATTCATACAAACCTGAGCAGTTACCGGGAAAGCTGACTTCCTATCTGCAATATCAGACGATTCTTTTTGATAATGTATCTGCCACAAGCATCCCTGAGAATAAAATGCATCTCATGGAAAAAAGCGTCAAAGAATTTGGACGAGGATTTATCATGTTTGGCGGAAGCGACAGTTTTGCCCTTGGAGGATATTTTAAGACACCGATCGAACGATTGCTGCCCGTCGATATGGATGTGAAAAGTAAAAAGGAGCTTCCATCTCTTGGTCTTGTCATTGTTCTCGACCGCTCAGGCAGTATGAATGGTCAAAAGATTGCTCTTGCAAAAGAAGCAGCTGCGAGAACCGTCTCTCTACTAAGAAATAAAGATACGTTAGGAGTCATTGCATTTGACGATCGACCATGGGAAATCGTCGAGACGAAACCACTTTCTGATCGTAAAAAAGCAGAAGAGCAAATACGTTCCATTTCTCCTGGTGGGGGAACAGAAATCTTTACCTCCTTACAGCAAGCGTATAAAAGTTTAGAAGATCTACCTTTAAAAAGAAAACATATTATTCTTTTAACAGATGGACAATCTGCGACGACAGGTAGTTACCAGTCACTTGTAGAGGATGGTCAAGATAAACAAATCACGTTATCCACCGTCTCAATCGGTGAAGGAGCAGATCGAGGTCTATTGAATGATTTGTCTCAGTGGGGAAAAGGTCGATTTTATGATGTTGTCGACGCCGGTGTAATACCGAGTATCTTAACAAGGGAGACTGTCATTACTACAAGGACCTATATTGAAGACAATCCATTTTATCCAGCGATTTCTTCGTCTAAATGGGAATCGTTATTTACCGAAGGCATTCCGCAAATGAATGCCTATATTGCTACAAGTCCTAAAGGCACTGCTCTAGTTGAAATGAAGAGTGAAAAGAATGATCCAATCTTGGCCTCTTGGAGATATGGTCTTGGGAGGACATTTGCATTTGCATCTGATACAACTGGAAAATGGACAGGGGATTTCAGCAGATGGAAAGGATGGCCAACGTTCGTAAATCAGCTTGTTACACGATCGTTTCCTGATATTCAATCCAACCCGTACACCATTGATGTGAAGGATGATCGGGGACATACTCAGTTAAAGCTTTCGGCATCGGAGGGAGATGTCTCACAACTTGAGGTAACGGCACTTGATGAAAGTGGAAAAAAGATTCCTGCAACGACAAGAATCAAGGCTCCGGGAGACTATGAAGTCGAATTTGAGAGCCGGTTATCTCCTGGACTATATCATATGAATATCTCCAAGACAGGTGAAGAGAGTGGAAGCTCATACCAAACAGGCTTTTCGGTCCCATATTCGAAAGAGTACTCCTATAAGGGAGGAACCCGATCACTGGACGAGATAGTAGAAGCAACGGGAGGGAAGAGGTATTCCTCGACTAAAGAAGTTTTTAGAGAGTTCGAAACCAAATCATCCAGAGAACAATCGACTCGACCTCTCTTTATTATTATAGGCTTTCTACTTTTCTTTGGTGAAATTGCCATAAGAAGGTTTGGATTAGGTCCGATAATGGGAGTTTTTAATAAGCTTAAAAGGAGAATACCTGCTTCCGTTCCTAAAGAACAAACAAGCTTTGAACAACTTGGCAGAAAAGTGAAACATAACCGCAAGCGCAATGAGTGGGAGAAACCAATAAGCAGCAAGAAATCTTTGCCTAAAGTTTCAGAGAAAAAGGGGCCGATAAATAATCCCAAGGTTAAAAAGAAAGGAGTGGAGGCTCAAGAGAATAGGGATGATGATCGCCTTCAGCGTCTACTGAAAGCAAAAAGAAGAAGAGACAAATAAAAAGAGAAGGCCAGCGCCTTCTCTTTTCACTTTCGTTAGCCTTCCTTCTTCTCGATATAAACCTGATGAGGGTAAGGAATTTCAATTCCATTTTGATCAAGAGCTTCTTTTAGAGCTTTACGAAGCTTCCGTTCCACTCCCCATTGCTCCATGTTTTTCGTTTTGCATAACACTCTCAGTACTACATCGGAAGCGCCAAGTGTCTGAACACCTAACACATTTGGACCATCTACAATATTTTCATCTTCTTGAGAGATCGTATCACAAACCTGCTGAAGAACTACCATCGCTTTGTCAATGTCATCGTCATATGAGATCCCGATATCAACAAGTGCTCTCATATTGCCGCGGGAATGATTGCTGACACTCGTAATTTCTCTATTTGGAACATAATGAAGAGTGCCATCGAACCCACGAATATGAGTCGTTCGTAAACCAACCTCTTCTACTATCCCTGAGAAATTTCCAGTGGAGACGTAATCTCCTACATCCACTTGCTTTTCCAATAGAATAAAGAATCCTGTCACCACATCACTTACTAATCCTTGAGCCCCAAAGCCGACGGCAAGTCCAACAATTCCTGCTCCGGCAAGAATCGCGGTCACCTGGATACCGAAGATTTGTAAAATAGTGACAAAGAAAACAAAAATCAGAATGTATCCGATTATATTTTTTGAAAGACTTTGTAATGTTTGGGCGCGACCTTCAGAAACATCATTTTTCTTTCGGTACTTATCAAAGACTCTCTCAATCACTTTATTAGCCGCACCTTTCACGATAATGAAAGCGATCCATATCGCTAATATCTGTAAGGCGCCAATTCCGATCGTCACCAACAGACCGCCCCAATTAAAATTGGAAAGTCGGTCACTTAAAGCACTAAGACCAAGTATGTAATTCAATCCAAAACATCCTTCCTTTTAAATAATGACCATTCTAGTATACACAATACACCATAGGAGATGTCAAAGAGTATATCAAAAAGCATATTGTTTTATTCCCCAGTTGAGAAGTGGTAAACTTTATGTAGATGTTTATTCAAGTAGAAAAGTGAGTAAACTTCTATATAATAGGGAAAACCAAGTAAGGGATTCAGTCATTAGATTATAATGATTTTAATATTAAATTTATTATAATTTAATATTGACTAAAAAAAACTAATCCTTTATAATGAAAATTGTGATTCAGAAAGGACAGGCTGTCACGTCTTTCCTTTCTCAGGTAAAATATTTCATTAAAAACTCATTGGAGGGATTCATTCATGGCAGAACGCATGGTAGGCAAACAAGCTCCACGCTTTGAAATGGACGCTGTATTGCCAAACAAAGAATTCGGTAAAGTGTCACTAGAAGAAAATATGAAAAACGGTAAGTGGACAGTATTGTTCTTCTACCCAATGGACTTCACTTTCGTTTGTCCAACTGAAATTACAGCAATGTCAGACCGTTACGATGAGTTCGAAGATTTAGATGCAGAAGTTATCGGTGTTTCTACAGACACTATTCATACACACTTAGCTTGGATCAACACTGACCGTAAAGAAAATGGTCTTGGTGAGTTAAGATACCCATTAGCTGCAGATACAAACCACAGCGTATCTAGCGAATACGGAGTCCTTATCGAAGATGAAGGTATTGCACTTCGCGGACTATACATCATCAACCCAGAAGGGGAACTTCAATATCAAGTAGTATTCCACAACAATATCGGCCGTGACGTTGAAGAAACTCTACGTGTTCTTCAAGCACTTCAAACTGGCGGACTTTGCCCAGCAAACTGGAAGCCAGGTCAAAAAACTTTATAATCTTTAAATGAATAAAGGCCTAACCGTTTGTTAGGCCTTTTTCTTATCATTCAGGATTAGTACAAATCCATCCAGTGAACAATAGAATACGATCGATACAAATTAAGGGAGGCTATATTAATGAAGCTTCGTGAACCGATGCCGGAATTAAACGGTGCTACAGAATGGTTAAATGGAGAAGTAACAAAGGGAGATTTGGTAGGAGAAAAGCCGACACTTATTCACTTCTGGTCCATCTCATGTCACCTTTGTAAAGAAGCCATGCCACAGGTAAATGAATTTCGTGATCAATACAGCGATAAACTGAATGTAACGGCTGTCCATATGCCACGCTCCGAGGATGATCTGAACCTGGACGAAATAAAGAAGGTAGCAGCTGAGCACGATATCACTCAGCCAATCTTCGTAGACAGTGAGCATAAACTGACAGATGCATTCGAAAATCAATATGTCCCAGCTTACTATGTATTTGATAAAGACGGTAATCTTCGTCACTTCCAAGCTGGCGGAAGCGGAATGAAAATGCTTGAAAAGCGCGTCAATCGTGTGCTGGATGAAATGGAAAAAAGCGAATAAGTTCAAACGAAATATGTGGGAATAGATCGGTCAAAAGACCGATCTATTTTTTTGGATTCATTTTTACAATTAATATGAATAATAAGACTAGAAGGATAATTCATAAAAAAGTAAAAATTTCTAAAAAAGGGTAGATAAATATTTCGAAAGCCGATATATTTATTAATACGTTCTTTTTTTATGTAACGTTGAAGGGGGAGAAATTATGGATGTATTTAAAAAATTGAAAGCCTTTTATTGGCCTTATAAAAGGCATTTTATCATTTCAATGATCTTTTTGATTTTTGTTACTGGAATTACTGTAGTCTATCCAATTATCCTGCAAATCACGATTGATGATGTGATTCTGCAAGGGAACTACCAGTGGATTCCATACTTAGCATTCGGGTTTATCGGCATTATGATAGTGAAAGGTGTTGCCACATTTATTCAACAATACCATGGAGATCTATTCGGTATAACCTCCGTTTACCGACTGAGAAACGAACTGTATGAAAAGCTTCAGTTCCTTCCGTTCAGTTACTACGATAATGCCAAAACAGGGGATTTAATGTCCCGGCTGACGGCAGATGTAGAAGCATTCCGTTTCTTCTTATCATTTGGTTTTTCCGAATTGCTTCGCTTTTTCCTTTTAGTTACGGTAAGCTTTGGGGTTATGTTCTACTATTCACCTCAACTGACATTTGTTACCCTCGTTTCCTTACCATTTCTCGCAATTGCCGTATACAAATTTGATAAAGCGGTTCACCCGGCTTTCAGGGGCATCAGAAAGTCATTCGGAAAGCTGAACACCAATGTACAAGAAAATATTTCAGGAATCAATACAGTAAAATCCTTATCGCGAGAAGATCATCAAATTAACAAATTCAACCAATCAAATGGTGATTATAAAGATAAATACCTTTTCACATCAGACATCTGGGCAAAGTACTTTCCTTTAATGGAGTTCTTGGGAAATGTAAGTGTGGTGACACTCCTTGCATACGGTGGTTATCTGGTGATGAATGGAAACCTTCAGCCAGGAGAGCTTGTCGCGTTTTACAGTTTAGTGTGGTACATTATCTGGCCGATCATGAATCTTGGATTTACGATTAACCTGTTTTCCCAATCGAAAGCATCAGGGGAACGTTTACTCGAAATTCTTGAAGTGGACGAAGAGATAAAAGATCATCAAGATGTTCTTCACGTCAATCGGATGAAGGGTGAAGTAGAGTTTAAGCACGTGTCCCTAAATTACACCGTTCATGATGAATCAGCCCTCGAGGATATTACCTTTAAGGCTGAAACCGGAAAAGTCATCGGTCTGATCGGAGGTACCGGCTCGGGTAAAACAAGTATCACACAACTCATTACTCGTTTCTATGAACCAGAAGAGGGAGAAATTCTCATTGATGGCCGGGATCTGAAAGATTACTCTTTAAAATCCCTGCGGAAAAATATTGGATTCGTCCTTCAGGAGTCTTTCCTATTCTCCTCAACCATCAAAGCCAATATTTCGTATGGGCGACCCGAAGCAACCATGGATGAAATCATGGAAGCAGCCAAACGGGCACAAGCTCATGATTTCATTTCAGAATTGCCTGATGGATACGATACAAGGCTCGGAGAAAGAGGGTTAGGTCTTTCCGGTGGCCAAAAACAGCGTATTGCCATAGCCCGTGCTATCTGTACAGATCCTTCGATTCTGATTCTTGATGACGCAACAAGCGCCGTAGACATGGAAACCGAATTCAGAATTCAAAAAGCGCTGAAAGAAGTCATGTCCGATCGAACGACCTTTATCATTGCACACCGAATTTCATCCCTTAAGCATGCAGACGAAATCCTCGTACTGGAAAACGGGAGAGTCGTCGAGAGGGGAGTTCATGAATTCTTACTGAAAAATAACGGCCCATATCAACGAATCTATGACATCCAATACAAGGACCAGAAAAAAATATTACAAACTCAGGAAGGGTAGGTGAGGGAATTTGAGTCAGAAAAACAAAGTGAATAAAAGTGTACTTAGCAGATTCCATTACTCTACAGATCAAGTGATCGATAAGCCATTTAACTGGGAGCAACTCTACCGGTTATTAACGTATTTAAAGCCTTATTCTAAAAAACTCCTGCCCTTATCCATCATTACCGTTCTGATCACAACAGCAGTAAGGTTGATCGTACCAATTCTGATTGGGGTATACACTTTAGACAAGGCAATCAGGCAGAAGGATTCCAATTTACTTTTTACATTAGTGGGAATTATTGCAGGACTCTATGTATTGAACTATGTTGCAAATGTACTCAGAATCAGGTGGATGAATCAGCTGGGGCAAGGGGTCATATATGATTTAAGAAAGCATTTATTCAGCCATGTTCAATGGCTATCCCATCGCTTCTTTGATCAAAGATCAGCCGGTTCCATCCTGGTTCGAATCATGAATGACATTAACTCCCTTCAAGAGCTCTTCACAAACGGAGTTATTAATCTATTAATGGATATCATTCTACTCATTGGAATCATCGTCATTCTCTTTACGTTAAGCCCAGAGTTAACACTTGCCGTCATGGTCATTCTGCCAATCATGTTCTTTATCTCAACAAGCTTACGAAAAAACATCCGCAGATCCTGGCAAATGGTGCGTCTCAAGCAATCGAAACTGAACTCCCACCTGAATGAAAGCATCCAGGGGATCCGGGTTACTCAATCATTCACTCAAGAAAAAGAAAATATGGCCTTTTTTGACGGGGTAAACAACGAGAACTTCGATAGCTGGAGAACAGCCACAAAGAAAAATGCCATGTTCCGCCCGCTGGTAGAACTGACAAACGCCATCGGGACAGCGGTCCTCATATGGTACGGTGCTCATCTCATCCAAGGCGGCTCACTGGAACTGGGAGAATTTGTTTCATTCGCCTTCTACCTGGGGATGTTCTGGGAGCCCATTTCAAGGCTCGGTCAAGTTTATAATCAACTACTGATCGGAATGGCTTCATCAGAGCGTATCTTCGAATTCCTCGATGAACAACCGATTGTAAATGAAAAAACGAATGCCGTGAACCTGACTGACATCAAAGGAAGAATTCAGTTTGAGAATGTAGAATTTTCCTACGATGACAAACGGAAAGCACTCCAAAACATCAACCTTGAAATGAAAGCAGGCCAAACTGTTGCCTTAGTCGGTCATACCGGATCTGGTAAAACCACGATCGCCAACCTGATCAGCCGTTTTTACGATCCAACGAACGGTGTAGTGAAAATTGATGGGGTAAACCTGAGGGATGCATCGGTTTCAAGCTTACGAAGCCAAATCAGCATCGTCCTTCAGGATACCTTCATCTTCTCGGGAACGATCATGGATAACATCCGATTTGGACGTCCTGATGCAACGGACGAAGAGGTTAAGAAAGCCGCCGAAGCAATAGGAGCGAACGAATTCATCGAAAAACTCTCAAATGGATACGAAACCGAAGTAGAAGAACGAGGCAACGTATTATCCGTTGGTGAAAGACAATTACTGTCATTCGCTCGAGCACTCTTGGCGAACCCGAGAATCATTATATTGGATGAAGCGACAGCATCCATCGATACAGAAACAGAAGTCAAAATCCAAAACGCATTGAATAAACTACTGAACGGCCGGACCGCGATCATCATCGCCCACCGCCTATCTACGATCCGTGAATCGGACAATATCTTTGTTCTGGAAAATGGAAGAATCAAAGAATCCGGTAACCACGATGAGCTGATGGAGCAACAGGGTGATTATTATGAGCTGGTTAAATCACAGTTCAGGATGTTGGATGCGATGTGAGTCTGGAGGAGCCCTGCACTGGTGTGCGGGTTTTTTTGTTTTGGTTATGGAAGGGGAGTGGTGGTGGGGATGTTGCGGAATTTGTCGGAATTTGCAGAACGGTCGGTATCGTGAAAATAAGGTTGATATAATGAAAAAACAGTTGATAAATTCAAATTTCGGTTGAATAAAACAGAATAACGGTTGATAAATCTCTATAACGGTCGATAAAAAATCATTACTAAAATTATTCCAAAAATAAAGGGAATTCTTGTTTGAAAGTAGAATACTATTATTACCAAATTTGAAAGGAATGATAATTTGATCATTAAAGTAAGAGAAATCCCCCTAATTATCCTCTATTTTGAAGCCTTGTTAAGGAGGCTACCCCGAGAATCCAGCCTAAGGTCTAAGATTAAAGAAAACTTGCTTAAAGCTTGGGCAGGTTACCATGGAGAGTGTAAAGTAGACCGACAATTGAGTACAATCGATAATCAACATATGCTCGTCCTTAACGATCTATGTGTACCAATGGGGAGAGTTTCATTCAAATTGATACTCTAATTCTCACTAGAAATTTTATATTGATTTTAGAAATAAAAAATATAGCGGGATCCCTGGAATTCCGAACTGAATTTGAACAATTTTCCCGGACTCTTAATGGAGAAATAACAGGCTTTCCCAATCCTATCTCTCAAGCGAATAGATATAAGATTCACCTCACACAATGGCCCCAAAAGAAAAGACTTCCTATTATCCCAATTGAATTTTTAGTTGTATTCACAAACTCTTCTTCTTTAATATCTACCTCTAATCAATTTATGAAGACTATAGATAGGGCTATTAGAATTGAGAATCTCGTAGCAAAATTTCTTACTATTCAACATAAATACTCAAATTCAAATTCAATTCTTGAAGTGAAGAACTTAAAAAGATTGCCAACTTCCTTAGGAAAGAGCATGCTCCATATTCTAAATTTAACCAACAGCATGAAGGAATCATACGCGGTGTTGGGTGTACCCGTTGCGAGAGATTCAATATGGTACGTAACATGAGGTCTTGGTAATGTCCTGATTGTGGAGAATTTGACCGTAATGCTCACCAACAGGCAATACCTACTCCTTGTAAGGGCCGACTATTACCAACAAACAAGCAAGAGAGTTCTTAGGTGTTGAATCCTCCAGAGTGGCCTATCATCTCCTGAATAACATGAACCTTACTTCACAAGGAAAAGGAAAAGGTCGAATCTACTCTCTCCCAAAAAACTTTACCCATCAGTAATTTATAGTCAAAATTAGAACCGATACCCACCTTGAAAAACAAACCCCCTCCCCCCAAGCAACATCATTGCCAACCAACCTAAAAACCTCTAAAATAAAAGCAAATAAATGTTTGTGAAAAACGTCACAAAATATTCATGTTCAACATATCACAAACTCATTTTCAGGTTTATAATGAACCATAAGTGATAAACAGTAGAAAAGAGCTGTTTACGATAGTAAGTAGATCAGTAGGGGGAGTATAGAATGGTTTTAGATGGTGTGATTTTGAGCAGAATGCTCACGTCGACAACCCTTGCATTCCATATTATTTTTGCAACGATTGGGGTAGGGGTGCCGATTATGATTTCCATTGCGGAGTTTATGGGAATCAAACGAAATGATCCTCATTATCTTTTGCTTGCCAGAAGATGGGCAAGAGGTTTTACGATTACAGTTGCGGTGGGAGTTGTAACAGGTACAGCCATAGGGTTGCAACTGTCTTTATTGTGGCCTTCATTTATGCAGGTGGCCGGACAGGTGATTGCACTGCCATTATTTATGGAAACTTTTGCGTTTTTCTTTGAGGCTATCTTTTTAGGAATCTATCTTTATACTTGGGACCGTTTTAAAAATAAGTGGATTCACTGGCTGTTGACGATTCCGGTTATGATTGGTTCTTCGGCTTCAGCGTTGTTTATTACAACGGTGAATGCGTTTATGAACACTCCTCAAGGTTTTGAATTAGAGAATGGGAAGGCGATAAATATCGACCCGATTGCTGCGATGTTGAATCCGGCAACGCCTACGAAAGTGTTTCACGTATTGACGACTGCCTATTTAACGTCGGCTTTAGTGTTGGCGGCGATAACGGCATTCGCGATACTTCGTAAAAAAGGCGGGGAATATCATAAGAAAGCCCTGCGTTTAACGATGGTTTCTGCTTTGATTTTCGCTTTTGCCACTGCTCTGGCAGGGGACTTATCAGCTAAATTTCTTGCCGAGTATCAGCCTGAGAAGCTCGCTGCAGCGGAGTGGCACTTTGAAACGGAAGAGAATGCTGACTTGATTGTATTCGGTACGCTGGATGAAAATAATGAGGTCCATAATGAGATCCGCTTACCTGGATTCTTAAGTTTTCTGGCCGGGAGTTCTTTTGAGACAGAGGTTATTGGTTTGAACGAATTTCCTGAAGATGAGCGGCCGCCTTTATGGGTGCACTATTTGTTCGACCTGATGGTATCAATTGGGTTTTACAGTATCTTTATTTCAGCGGTATTTATTTTGTTCTGGAAATGGAAGAAGCGAAATGAGTGGAATAAACCGTTGCTTTGGGGAATTGTAGCGAGTGGACCACTGGCGATGCTGGCGATTGAATTTGGTTGGATTTATGCCGAAGTGGGCCGTCAGCCATGGATAATGAGAGGGTATATGAAAGTGGCGGATGCAGCAACGAAAGCCGATGGAGTAGGCTTGACGTTTGCATTGTTTGTTGGACTCTATATCCTCCTGGGTGTGCTATGCGTGACTGTACTGATTAAAATGTTTAAAAATAAGCCTGCTGAGGCTGAATTAGAACAACGTTTTCCTAAGAAAGCGAGTTAAGTAGAAATAAAGGTGCTCCTTCTTTTAAGGTTGTTGAGAAGAAGGAGCTTGAAGCTTTAAGGGAGGAATGGGTATGAGTTTGGAAGTGGTGGGGATTACCGTATTGTGGATTTTCCTTTATGGTTACCTGATAGTAGCTTCGATTGATTTTGGAGCCGGCTTCTTCGCCTTTTATGGGAGAATGAAAGGCAAGGAGCATACATTGAACGTGTTGATTAGCAGATACCTTTCTCCGGTATGGGAAGTAACCAACGTCTTTTTTGTCTTCTTCTTTGTGGGTCTTGTCGGATTCTTTCCTGACGCAGCCTATTATTATGGAACAGCATTATTACTTCCGGGAAGTATCGCCATCATATTACTAGCCATAAGGGGAAGTTTCTATGCTTTCGGAAATTACGGGTCAAAGGATAATATCGTGTATCTGTTTTTATATGGGGCGACCGGGTTATTAATTCCTGCTTCCTTATCCACGGCTTTAACGATTTCCGAAGGTGGATTTCTGGAAGAACAGGGAGATAAGGTTATCTTCCTCGCAAAGGAGCTTTTTACCAGCCCTTATTCATGGAGTGTAGTGGTCCTCTCCATTGTGTCAGTGTTATTTATAAGTGCGACATTTCTAACCTATTATGCAAATCGAGCAGGAGATATGGATTCCAGGGAGGAATTAAGAACGTTTTCCCTGTTTTGGAGTCCACCTACGATTCTCGCAAGTTTATTAGTATTTGTATCGTTGAGAGAGCATAATGCAGAGCATTTTGAGAAGGCGATTGATATTTGGTGGATGTTTGGATTGTCACTCCTTTGCTTCTTTGGTGCATCGCTAATGATATACATGCGTAAGAATTTTGGAACAGCATTTATATTGGTTATGCTGCAATTCTTCTTTGCCTTTTTTGGCTATGGTGCATCGCATTTACCTTATATTCTTAAACCGTTTATTACGATCGAAACAAGTGTGACGAATCCAACGATGGGAATGGCCCTGGTCATCGTCTTCATAGCAGGGTTGCTATTATTGATTCCATCTCTATATCTATTAATGAGGCTGTTTTTATTTGATGCTGATTATGTGAAAGGCAAGAAGTGATCGATCTACAAACCTCATCTAAATTTAATACAGAGGACTACAGGGAGAAATTTCATTTTCTCCTTTTTTTTATGCTAAAATATATGTTATAGAGAGTGCGGGGGGATGTATGGTGAAAAAAGAGTTTGTGGTTGTTGGTTTAGGACGATTTGGAGGCAGTATTGTCCGTTCATTATCAGATCAAGGCATGGAGGTTATGGCGATTGATCAGGATGAAGATAAAGTAAATGAATTCTCTTCCATTGCTTCTCATGCGGTAGTGGCAGATGCAACGGATGAATCCGTCTTAAAAAGCCTGGGAATCAGAAATTTTGATCACGTCATTGTGGCTATTGGAGACGATATCCAATCCAGTATCTTAACCACTTTGATGATGAAAGAAATCGGTGTGAAAAAAATTACCGTTAAAGCTCAAAATGATTATCATGAAAAAGTTTTGCGGAAAATAGGTGCAAACCAAGTCGTTCATCCAGAACGCGATATGGGAAGAAGGATTGCTCATAATATCGTTTCGAATAATGTATTGGATTACTTGGAACTGTCGGATGAACACTCCATCGTAGAGATTGTGGCGAATGAACATCTGAGTGGGAATTCATTAATTGACCTGGATATCCGTGCTCAATTCGGAATCAATATCGTGGCGATTAAGAGACAAAAGGATATTATTGTGTCTCCCCAAGCAGATGAACAAATTCGTGAAGGTGATATCCTGATTGTAATCGGTGCAGATACGGATATTAATCGTTTTGAAAAGAAGGTTTTATAATAATAAAGAAGAGGCTGACCTTTATATCGGGTCAGCCTCTTCTTTGATTGATCAGACTTCCATAATGATTGGTAAAATCATAGGACGTCGTTTTGTTTTTTCATATAAGAATGGAGCCAGTGTATCTGTGATTTCATTCTTAATTTCTGACCATTGAGAAGTTCTTCTCTCAAGAACTTTGTTCAGATGTTTAGAAATAAGCGTTTGTGCTTCATTGATAAGGTCACCTGATTCACGCATGTACACAAATCCTCTTGAAATCAGGTCCGGGCCAGAAGCAATCTTGAAATCTTTCATGTCGATGCTTACAACGACGATGACTAAACCTTCTTCTGAAAGGATACGGCGATCGCGAAGTACGATATTACCGATATCACCTATACCGCTTCCGTCGATATAGACGTTTCCTGAAGGGATTTTACCAGCTACTTGTGCGGAGTCATTGCTTAATGCAAGTACCTCACCATTGTCCATAATGAAACAGTTTTCAGGTTGTACTCCACAATCTACACCAAGCTGAGCGTGCATTTTCTGCATGCGGAATTCTCCATGTATCGGCATAAAGAAGGTTGGATTCATCAGACGGAGCATTAACTTCATTTCTTGTTGTCCACCATGACCAGATGTATGGATATCACTTAATGGTCCATGAATGACTTCTGCTCCAGCACGATATAATAGGTTGATTGTGCGGTTTACACTGATCGTATTTCCAGGAATCGGTGAAGAAGAGAATACTACGGTATCACCAGGCTGGATCTGAATCTGACGGTGAGTACCGTTTGCGATTCTTGATAATGCAGCCATTGGTTCACCTTGAGAACCTGTACATAATATCGCTACTTCATTCGCAGGTAAACGATTAATTTGGTTATGTTCAATGAACGTATCTTTAGGTGCGCTAATATACCCTAATTCTTGACCGATTGTAATGGCCGCTTCCATGCTTCTTCCGAAAACAGCGACTTTTCTATTATGAAAAACAGCTGCTTCAACCACTTGTTGAAGACGGTGAATATTAGAAGCAAAAGTAGCGAATATAACACGACCGTCCACTTTGCGGAAAATGTCATTGATGCTTTCTCCGACTTTGCGTTCCGACATTGTGAAGTTTGGAACCTCAGCATTTGTACTGTCAGATAGAAGACAAAGAACGCCTTCTTTTCCGATTTCAGCCATTTTGGTTAAGTTCGCGGGCTCACCAACCGGCGTGAAATCAAATTTAAAGTCACCTGTGTGTACCACATTACCAGGTGGTGTTTTTACCACAATACCGTATGAATCGGGAATACTGTGAGTCGTTCTGAAGAAGGTTACGGACGTCTTACGAAATTTAATGATGTCATCTTCTTGGATGACATTGAGTTTCGCATTTCTTAATAGACCGTGCTCTTCAAGCTTGTTTTTAATAAGTCCCAGTGCGAGCTTCCCGCCGTATATCGGGATGTTTAATTCGCGCAGTAGATAGGGGATTCCACCAATATGGTCTTCGTGTCCGTGTGTCACGAAAAGGCCTTTGATTTTATCCGCATTCTTCACCAGATACGTATAGTCTGGGATTACGTAATCGATACCGAGCAGTTCGTCTTCAGGGAACTTGATTCCTGCATCGATAAGGATGATTTCGTCTTGGAATTGTACGCCGTATGTGTTTTTACCGATTTCACCTAAACCACCAAGGGCAAATACTGCGGTTTGGTCATTCTTGACAAATTTCATTAATTATTGCTCCAACTCGAAAGAATGATGGTTTTCTTCATACTCTAAAAAAGCGCCCTCTAGCTTTTGTACGAATTCAATGTTATACGGTTTGTCTTTTAATTTCAGGCGTACTTCACGTTCTGAATCTGCTTGCATGTAAAGAGATTGAGTGCATTCGCGAACAGGCACTTCTGCTTTACTTTCTTGATAAAATACTTTAAAAATCATGTCTTTTCTCTCTCCTTATCCGTTTTCAAAAAATCTAACTTTCATCTATGATAAAAAAGTTATCAACTAACATAACATAAGCGGCGTCTGGGCACTTACAGGCATAAAACCAGTCTCCGGTTGAGGGATATGGGTATTATGACGAATAGGGCTTGACGCTGGAGCTGGACATTAGAGGGCTAGCTTCCCTGCTAATAGGTATAGATATACCATTGTGGTCTGAACAGTTACTATGTTCATATATGGCTCATTTACGCCCTGTGGTAAAAAAACGATTGATCCATGAATCATTTCCTTAACACAGGGCGACCTTTCGATATGAATGAAAGGCGAGTCAAATCTATCTTTCACGAGAATTCACCATAGCCAACGGTCCTCACTCTAACTCTTTGAAATTAACCTATCATTTAAATAGGGATGAATCATCTTGTTTATGTATGCTATAAATTATAAAGGATTCTTTCGTGTAAATAAAGTTTTTGCGAGAATCCTTCATTAAAACATTACAAAAATAGAGAAGAGGGACTGAACCAATGGAGACGAAAAAGCTCACTAGTGGCATCAGTCCCTTATTAATTGTGTAAACGTATGACAGTATAGCCGAATTACATGTATTTTAGTAGTGTGACTGCTTAAGTTCGTTCGGCAGCAGCATGAAATACTATGCAATCGTTTTTTTTCTAAGCAATTCTTTCCACTGTTTTAAAAGCTTCTTTCTGAGCTTTTTTAACATGGTGGATCACTCCTTATCAATAGTTTACCGAGATTTTCCTTTGAAGTAAAGGAAAGATAATACCGAAGTCTCTGTTGTCTTACTTATATTGTACGGAATTTATGGCATCTCTTACATGGTTAAGTTTGGAAATAGGAGTGTCTACGCTCATTCATTGACATTTATGCCGTAAAGGATTACTTTAAACAACGGGTAAAACAGATGATCGATTACGTATGAAAAGGAGATCAGATATGTCAAAAATAGTTTTCTTCGACATAGATGGCACACTGCTTGACCACGATAAGAAGCTGCCTCAAGCAACTAAAGAAGCCATCCAAACATTACAATCCAACGGTACTTATGTAGCAATTGCAACTGGCAGGGCTCCATTCATGTATGAGAGCCTGAGGGAAGAATTAGGAGTCGAGTCCTTTGTTTCCTTTAATGGGCAGTATGTGGTTTTTGAAAATGAGGTAATCTACACAAACCCATTAAAAATCGAGACGTTGGAAGAGTTGCTGGAGGATGCTAATACAAAGGAGCATCCGGTGGTTCACTTAAATCATCAAACGATGAAGTCAAACCAAAAACACCATAAATATATAGAAGACAGTATGGGAAGTTTAAAGTTTCCACATCCCGATTATGCCCCGGAATTTTATAAGGATAGAGATATTTATCAATCCTTGTTATTTTGTACAAAGGACGATGAGAGCTTTTACAGGGAGAAATACAATGCCTTCACGTTCATTCGCTGGCATCAATTTTCCATGGATATCCTGCCAAAAGGTGGATCGAAAGCAGAAGGCATCAAAAAGATGATCGCGAAGCTCGGTTTTAAAATGGAAGATGTATATGCGTTTGGAGACGGATTAAATGATATTGAAATGATTCAATCCGTTGGTACCGGTGTTGCCATGGGGAATGCTGTGCAAGAAGTACAAAAACATGCAGATTTGATCACGAAACACGTCGATGACGATGGAATATATCATGGTTTGAAGGAACTTGAATTAATATAATGAATAACAAAAAAGACTTCTTCTGACAATGGGAAGAAGTCTTTTTATATTATCTTTCAATGGCAATCGCATCCGGAATCGGATCGAATGGGTTATTCGGGTTGATATGCTCGTAGAACATGATCCCATTCAAATGATCGATTTCGTGTTGGAACACGATGGATAGCAGTCCCTTTAAACGCAGCTTCACTTCGTTTCCATCCACATCCCAGCCTTTTACCGTCACTCTGGCATAACGGGGAACAAATCCGGGGACATTTCTGTCTACTGACAAGCATCCTTCACCCGATGTTAAATAAGCTTTCTCGATTGAGTGACTGATAATCTTCGGGTTGAATAAAGCATAGCTGTATAGTTTTCCTTGATTATCTGTCACATTGACAGCCAACATCCGCTTAGAAATATTGATTTGAGGTGCAGCAAGACCAATCCCTGGTCTAAGCCCATACTTATTTGCTGTTTCAGGATTTTGGCTGTTTACTACATACTCTAACAAGCTTCTTAATGTTTCCTGATCCTCTTTTGAGGGCGGGATAGCCACTTCCTTTGCCACCATTGTTAATGTAGGGTGTCCCTCACGGATGATGTCATTCATTGTAATCATTGATTTTCCTCCTCAGGTACGGTAGAGATATGAATGAAAAGGCGTAACTTGTCTTTACAGAACACTTACAGACAGGGCCGGATGATCAATCACTTCTCTACTTTATTCATTAAAATTATCTATTATGTATGATAATAGTCTATCATTTTACTCCGGAAAAGTTAATGAATGAGATTTATTATAAGGTGGAATACTCACCGGGTAAATGACATATTCATTTTAATAGGAAGAATAGTCTAATCGACATTTTTTTCCACAGTTGTAAATCCCTATTGTCAAATGTTGTAGACATAGATATAGTAGAAGGTGGTAAATAGTTAAGGGGGATCTAGTTGTGTCGAAATTTCGTTTTACTTTCATTTTAGGAGCCGCTATCTTTGTACTAATGGGCTGTGTCGGTGGTTCTACACCCGAAGAGAATATGTATAATGTTCTTGAAGAAACAGTATCTAAAGAAGGTCAATATGTTGAAGTTCAAAAACCTCTTCAAGAATTAGAAGAAAAAGAAAAAGAGATTTATACTAAGATTATGGATCTTGGGATGAAAGAGTTTGACCAAATTGTAAAGCTTTCCGATGAAGCACTGGACAATATCAAAAAAAGAAAAGAATACATCGATAAAGAACGTGCGTCCATGAGTGAAGCCGAGGAAGAGTTTGCGAAAGCAGACGAATATGTTGATAAGTTTGAAAGCCAGGATCTTAAAAAGGAAGCAAAAAAGCTGAAAAAAACGATGGAAGAACGTTATCAGCTTCATGAAAAGCTAACATCTTCTTATCTGGATGTGCTGTCTCTGGATAAAGAACTTTATAATATGTTCAAAAACAAAGAACTAACAATGGAACAGCTTGAGAAACAAATCTCCTCTATTAATGAACAATATGAAAAAATAGTGAAGTTTAATGAGGATTATAATAAAAAGACAGAAGAATTCAATAACCTGAAACAAAAATTTTATTCGAGCGCCGGTCTTGATGTAGAAGAATCAGAATAAAGAAGGATAAAAAGTGATAGACGAGGAAAACTTCCTCGTCTATCACTTTTTTGTCTTTGTACGCTAAAATAATTTTCCGAATTCCTTTTGGGTCACAAGATAGTCGTGGGATATAGGGGATTAGTGGCATCCTTACTCTATAACAGATGAAGTTGTTTCAGGTGTTTATATATAACAGTGTTTGAATGGGTATTGATACAGTTTTGAATAGAATTGGTAGAAAAAAATTTCGGGGTCAATTAAAAACAAGAATTTATAATACTTTGTCGTTGACTTCCTGAATTTCTATATTGTAAACTAGTAAAGGTATTCATGGATTGTATTAGTCAATGTGAAATGCTGACTGATACAGATGAGCTCGAATGTAATTTCGGGTTTTCTTTCTTGGTATTTGTGGAAAACTAGTAATAGTGTGTGTATCCGCAAGTATTGTAGTAGGTCATACTGAATTTGGGTAATCTAAACTTTGTATGTAAAAAAACCAAAATAAATGTATAAAGAAAGGATAGGTGACTTCGATGGCTTCTAAATCAAAGAAGGCACAATTCGATGCAGTTAAGACGCTCGAACAAATTGAAGACAAGTTTGAAATGTTCCAAATTTTGAACGAAGAAGGCGAAGTAGTAAACGAAGACGCAATGCCGGAGATCTCTGATGAGGATCTGCAGGAATTAATGCGTCGTATGGTTTATACTCGTATTCTTGATCAAAGATCAATCTCCCTGAACCGTCAAGGACGTTTAGGTTTCTATGCACCAACAGCTGGACAGGAGGCATCACAAATTGCTTCTCACTTTGCTTTAGAGAAGGAAGATTGGATCCTGCCTGGATATCGTGATGTTCCACAAATCATTTGGCACGGTCTTCCGTTAGCTCAAGCATTCTTATTCTCACGTGGACACTTTAAAGGAAATCAGCCTCCAGAAGGAGTGAATGTATTATCACCTCAGATCATCATCGGTGCTCAATACATCCAAACTGCCGGGGTGGCATTAGGTCTTAAGAAACGTGGTAAGAAAGCTGTTGCCGTTACATATACAGGTGACGGTGGATCTTCACAAGGTGACTTCTACGAAGGAATTAACTTTGCAGGTGCGTACGCAGCTCCAGCGATTTTCGTTGTTCAAAACAACCAGTTCGCAATCTCAACACCACGTGATAAGCAAACAGCTGGCCGTACAATTGCTCAAAAAGCAGTTGCAGCTGGTATCCCTGGTATATTAGTGGATGGAATGGATCCATTAGCCGTGTATTCAGCTACATTAGAGGCTCGTAATCGTGCTGTAAATGGTGAAGGTCCTTCATTAATCGAAACACTTTGCTACCGTTATGGACCACATACAATGGCTGGTGATGATCCAACTCGCTACCGTACTTCAGAAATGGATACTGACTGGGAAAAGAAAGATCCATTGGTGCGTTTCCGTAAATTCCTAGAAGGTAAAGGATTATGGAGTGAAGAGAAAGAAAACGAAGTGATCGAAGAAGCGAAAGAAGATATCAAACAAGCTATTAAAGAAGCAGATGGAACTCCTAAACAAAAAGTTACTGATTTCATTAACAATATGTATGAAGAGCTTCCTTACAACTTGAAAGAACAATTAGAAATCTACAAAGAAAAGGAGTCGAAATAAGCCATGGCGCAAATGACAATGATTCAAGCGATCACTGATGCACTGCGCACAGAACTACGCAACAACGAAGACGTTTTAGTTTTTGGTGAGGACGTAGGTCTAAACGGTGGTGTATTCCGTGCAACGGAAGGACTTCAGAAAGAATTCGGTGAAGACCGTGTTTTCGATACTCCACTAGCAGAATCAGGAATCGGTGGTTTAGCAATCGGTTTAGCATTAGAAGGTTACCGTCCAGTACCGGAAATCCAATTCTTCGGTTTCGTATATGAAGTAATGGATTCAGTAAGTGGACAAATGGCGCGTATGCGCTACCGTTCAGGTGGAACGTATACTTCTCCAATCACAATCCGTTCCCCATTCGGTGGTGGAGTACATACTCCAGAACTTCATGCGGACAGCTTAGAAGGATTGATGGCTCAGCAACCTGGTCTGAAAGTTGTTATTCCATCCACACCTTATGACGCAAAAGGTTTATTAATTTCATCTGTTCGTGATAATGACCCTGTCATTTTCTTAGAGCACATGAAATTATACCGTTCATTCCGTCAAGAGGTTCCAGAAGAGGAATACACAATCGAACTTGGTAAAGCGGATGTGAAACGTGAAGGTACAGACCTCTCTATCATCACTTACGGAGCTATGGTACACGAATCATTAAAAGCGGCTGAAGAGCTTGAAAAAGAAGGCCATTCAGTTGAAGTAATTGATTTACGTACAGTTAGCCCACTGGATATCGACACAATCATGGCATCTGTTGAAAAAACAAACCGTGCCATTGTTGTTCAAGAGGCTCAAAAACAAGCCGGTATTGCAGCGAACGTTGTTGCTGAGATCAATGATCGTGCAATTCTTAGCCTTGAAGCTCCTGTCCTTCGTGTAGCGGCGCCAGATACAGTGTACTCTTTCTCCCAAGCGGAGCCGATCTGGTTACCAAACCATAAAGATATTCTTGAAACGGCGAAAAAAGTACTTAACTTTTAATGGGTAAGGAGTATTTAAGCTCCTCCTTAATATTCAAATGAAAACAGAAGGGCATTCCACCCTTCTCTTTTCCAATTATAGATATAAGAAAATTAGACAGATATAACGTTTACATTCATCTATTTTTAATCATTATTCAATACAGGAGGTAGAGTCCATGTCATTCGAATTCAAATTACCAGACATTGGTGAAGGTATTCATGAAGGTGAAATCGTAAAATGGTTTGTTAAGACTGGCGATAAAGTTGAAGAAGACGATGTACTATGTGAAGTCCAAAATGATAAAGCAGTAGTAGAAATTCCATCTCCGGTAGCAGGAACAGTTGAAGAACTTCTTGTTGACGAAGGTACTGTAGCAGTTGTAGGTGATACACTGATTAAGTTCGACGCACCTGGTTACGAAGATCTTCAGTTCAAAGGTGACGATGGAGAGAAGAAAGAAGCTCCTAAAGCTGACGAGAAAACAGAAGGTCAAGTTCAAGGAACAGCAGAACAAGGTCAAGATGTTAAGAAAGATGCATCACCAGAAGCTGCTGAAGAAAAATCTGAAGGTGCGAATCAAAATGCTGACGCAGAAGTTGATCCTAATAAGCGTGTCATCGCTATGCCTTCCGTTCGTAAATATGCGAGAGAAAACGGTGTGGAAATTCGCCAAGTATCCGGTTCTGGTAAAAACGGACGTGTCGTTAAAGAAGATATCGACGCTTTCTTAAGCGGAGATTCTAAGCCGGCTGAAACTGCTGAAGAAGCGAAAACAGATGAAACAGCACCAGAAGCAGATACTAAAACCGCTGCACCTAAAGCTCCAGAGGGTGAATATCCTGAAACTCGTGAGAAAATGAGTGGTATGCGTAAAGCAATCGCCAAAGCAATGGTAAACTCTAAACATACAGCTCCTCACGTAACATTAATGGATGAAATCGATGTAACGAAACTTTGGGCTCACCGTAAGAAGTTCAAAGAAGTTGCAGCTGAAAAAGGTATTAAATTAACATTCCTACCTTACATTGTTAAAGCATTAACAAGTGCCTTACGTGAATACCCGGCACTAAACACATCCATTGATGATTCAACGAGCGAAATCGTTCAAAAACATTATTACAACATTGGTATCGCTGCAGATACTGACAAAGGTCTATTAGTACCTGTTGTGAAAAATGCTGATCGTAAATCTATGTTCTCAATTTCAAATGAAATTAACGAACTAGCTGGAAAAGCACGTGACGGTAAACTTTCTGGTGATGAAATGAAAGGTGCTTCATGCACAATCACGAATATTGGTTCTGCCGGTGGACAATGGTTTACTCCGGTAATCAACCACCCAGAGGTTGCAATCCTTGGAGTTGGGCGTATTGCAGAAAAACCTGTAGTTAAAAATGGTGAAATTGTAGCAGCACCTGTGTTAGCATTATCATTGAGCTTCGATCACCGTATGATCGACGGAGCTACTGCTCAACATGCACTTAACCATATCAAGCGTTTGTTGAACGATCCAGAATTATTATTAATGGAGGCGTAATACAATGGTAGTAGGAGATTTCCCAATTGAAACAGATACGATAGTAGTCGGTTCAGGTCCTGGAGGATATGTAGCTGCAATCCGTGCAGCGCAACTGGGACAAAAAGTAACGATCATTGAAAAAGAAAATTTAGGTGGAGTATGCTTAAACGTTGGTTGTATCCCATCTAAAGCTTTGATCACAGCGGGTCACCGTTTTCACAATGCTCAACACTCAGATGACATGGGTATTGTTGCTGAAAACGTAAAAGTGAACTTTGATAAGGTTCAAGAGTGGAAAGCTGGCGTTGTTAAGAAATTAACTGGCGGTGTTGAAGGTCTTCTTAAAGGAAACAAAGCAGAAATCGTTCGCGGTGAAGCTTATCTTGTAGATGCTAATACACTTCGTGTGATGGACGATAACTCTGCCCAAACATACAAGTTCAAAAACTTGATTCTTGCAACAGGTTCACGCCCGATTGAAATCCCAAGCTTTAAGTTCTCAAAACGCGTACTTGATTCTACAGGTGCTCTTGCATTAGAAGAAATCCCAAGCAAGCTTGTTGTTATCGGTGGAGGTTACATCGGAACTGAGCTTGGTACTGCGTATGCAAACCTTGGATCTCAAGTAACAATCTTAGAAGGTGCTGACGATATTCTTAGCGGATTCGAAAAGCAAATGACAGCGATTGTGAAAAAAGATCTTAAGAAAAAAGGCGTAGAGGTCGTTACCAAAGCCATGGCTAAAGGCGTGGAAGAAAGTGACAGCGGCGTTGTGGTTAAATATGAAGTAAAAGGCGAAGAAAAATCTGTTGAAGCTGATTACGTTCTAGTAACGGTAGGCCGTCGCCCGAATACGGATGAAATCGGTCTTGAAGAAGTTGGAATCGAGATGACAGACCGCGGAGTTGTCAAAATTGATAAGCAATGCCGCACGAACATCCCGAACATCTTCGCGATCGGTGATATCGTAGATGGACCACCACTTGCTCACAAAGCTTCTTACGAAGGTAAAATTGCTGCTGAAGTCATCTCTGGTGAACCAGCAGAAATCGACTATCTTGGTATTCCAGCTGTGTGCTTCACAGACCCGGAATTAGCTACAGTAGGTTATTCTGAAGCTCAAGCGAAAGAAGAAGGCATCGAAGTAATCGCTGCTAAATTCCCATTCGCGGCTAATGGCCGTGCATTGGCACTTAATGCTACAGATGGTTTCATGAAGCTTGTTACTCGAAAAGAAGATGGTTTAATTATCGGAGCACAAATCGTTGGTGCTGGAGCATCAGACATGATTGCTGAACTCGGACTGGCTATTGAATCCGGTATGACAGCTGAAGACGTTGCGATGACTATTCATGCTCACCCAACATTAGGTGAGATTTCCATGGAAGCAGCAGAAGTTGCTATGGGAAGCCCGATTCACATCGTAAAATAATCTAAGTTAATCAAGGAGTATCCCGGTTTGCCGGGATACTCCTTTTACTATGTGGTATTAATCAAAAAAGGGATTGAAGCGTTTTTTGCTTCAATCCCTTTTTTGATTTTCACAGTAATTATTGATCCCAACTATCGATTGCACTTGAAACGGGTTTTATAATGTCTTCTATAGTCAAATAGCCTTCCACTTTACATATGACCTGATTGTTTTCTACAACAATGATTGCAGGTGAAGTCGGGGGAGAATCTGCTATTTTATTGGGTGCTTCGGTATTAAGGCTCACTACCTTTAAAAGTTTGAGGCTATCTGGGTACTGTTTTTTCAGCTCAATTATTGCATCGTAATAGGGTATTTCTTTAGAAACGTTTTGTTCATCGGTAAAAAAGATAACCTGCTTTTCTATAAACTGATCTTCTGCTAGAACAACTTTGTTGGAAGAAAGATAATCACATGAAGTCAAAAGCAACATTGTGGAAATGATTAGTATTGCTAAAGCGAGTATATGTTTCATACATCATCCTCTTTTCTTAAACGATGCTATGAACTTTGAATTTGTAAATAAATGACTTTCGAACCGTTCTTACGTCACATTTTATCATATGGAAAATCATTAAAGCGTCAAGTCATTGAAATGTTACATAATTGAAAAGACATGCATAATGAAAGTAATCTCAAAAGAATATACTATATTAATACGATGATCGAAGGCTGCTCTACGCCTTTATCAAATAAATCATTAGGTTTCAATCCATAAATCGGGGTAAATAAAAAGAAAGAAGTTTAAAATAAATCACTTAAAGGATGTAATGAACATGAAATCGTATATTGCTTTTTTGGTTCAAATGATTTTATGGAGTGTTTTCTATATAGCTGAATGGATGTCTGATAAGGATCATTTAGAATATAAGTGGATCATGTTTGTTATATTTTTTTACTTAGCGTTTATTGCTGCAAAGAAAATTGTTCAGTCAAGAAAGCTGACCTTATTTATTACGTCATTCAGTTTAACCTGCTTTTTTGCCTTCAAAGTAGTATTTGAAAATATAATGGAAATATTTTAATTCTTTCCCAGATTCACTTAAGAATATGTTAAAATATTCAAAGTGAATACGGAAAGGTGATAGACATGAAAAAGATTTTAGCAACAGGCTTAACCCTACTACTATTAACAGCATGCTCGAGTGAACCAACAACCACCAATGAAGAAACCAAGAAGCCTGATCAGTCTGAAGTGGATAAAGAGAGCGAGAAGACAAGTGAGGGTGACGCTTCACCAGAAAACAATAACGAACAAGAAGAATCATCTGAGCCATCAGAAGAGGCGGTTCAATCAAAGGACTATACGATCAATGAAAATAACTGGAGCATTAATCCTATAGGTGATGCGAATCCTAAAGTAGTTCTCCTTACGATCGATGATGCACCGGATCAACACGCCTTACAAATGGCAAAAGATCTTAAAGCGCTGAACGCCCCGGCTATCTTCTTTGTAAATGGTCATTTTCTTGATACATCGGAAGAAAAAGAGACTTTAAAAAAGATTTATGACATGGGATTTATGATTGGAAATCATACGTATAGTCATAGCAGTCTGAAAGAAATCACTCCTGAAAAGCAAAAAGAAGAGATTGTGTCACTTAATGATCTAATTGAATCCATCATAGGAGAACGGCCTAAGTTTTTCAGGGCGCCATTTGGTCAGAATACAGATTACAGCAGACAAATTGTAGAAGAAGAAAAAATGTCCTTGATGAACTGGACATACGGATATGATTGGGAAAAGCAATATCAGAACAAAGAAGCGATCACCGATATTATGGTAAACAGTCCTTACCTGAATGATGGTGCAAACCTGCTCATGCATGATCGCGCATGGACAAGCGAAGGTTTATCCGACATTGTAAAGGGCCTGCGTGAAAAGGGATATGAAACTCTGGATCCAAATAGAATAAAGACCGTTGAATAATGTTAATAAGCTGCGTGAAAGAAGCCCTTCTTTCACGCAGTTTTTTTATTTGTTCTTCCCCACTCAAAGGTTGTTCAGTGTAAAAACCCATATAATAACCAGGTATGTTAATGGAAACACTTACATATAATTCAATGTTCAATAGTATGATTGATTAAGAGGATAAAAAGTTAAATATGTTATACAAATTAGGCTTGATATTTTAAATGTGTTATATTATTATAGAAGTAGATAAGATAAAGCGTTTACAAAAAACATCGTGAAGGAGAGGAAAAAAGATGGGAACAATTGTATGTCAATCATGCCTTAACACTATCGATCACTATGAGGATGAGAAGGTTTCTGTTTTATTCTCTAACTGCTGTGATTGCAATGACGACAAAGAATTAGACGACTGAAACCTGCTAAGGGGTGCAGGGAGTGAAAGTGTCTTAAAGGGGTTCTTATAAATAAAAGGATGAAGAAGGGTGGGGCCTTCTTCATCCTTTTTTGTTTATCTTATCGCTCTATGCTCTTTAATGACTCTCAAGTGACGTAAATCATAATCTTCAGGTCCTTGTACTGGCAGACCTGCTTCTATATTGGTTTTAATATAATTGATGTTTTCCTGGGTGATGATTTCACCAGGGATGAAAATCGGAATTCCCGGAGGGTAGACCATAATGAATTCAGCGATTGTTCTTCCGACAGACTCATCAATTGGAATAACCTCGGTATCTGCGTAAAAAGCATCTCTGGGTGTAATGGAAAGAACAGGTATGTCAGGCAGCATAACCTTAACAGGTGTCATATCCCCATGTTTTTTAAGACTTGTCACCAGCTCTTTTAAAGCCATGACCAATTGATTTCCCTCCACCTCGGTGTCACCAGGAGTGATGATGCAAAGGATGTTATAAAGGTCAGACATCTCAACCTCAATGTTATGAGCTTCCCGTAGCCACTTCTCAGCATCAAATCCACTGATCCCTAAATCTTTCACGGACACAATCAACTTTGTTGGATCATAGGCATAGGTGGCTTTTGTTCCAAGTATCTCTTCACCTACACAGTATAAACCTTCAATTTCGTTGATCTGTCTTCTAATATCTTGTGACAGTTCAATCGTCTTGGTGATGAGCTCATGACCTTCAGTTGCCAGCCGTTTTCTGGCAACATCGAGGGAAGCCAGTAATAAGTAGGAAGTCGAAGTGGTCGTCAACATACTTAAAATGGTTTGCACCCGTTTTGATGAAACAAGTCCTTCTTTCATATTAAGGACAGAACTCTGAGTCATAGAACCGCCCAGTTTATGAACGCTGGTAGCCGCTAGATCAGCACCTGCCTGCATTGCTGAAAGGGGAAGCTCGTCATGGAAATGTATATGAACGCCATGAGCTTCATCCACAAGTACTGGAACATTATACGAGTGAGCGATTTCTACAATCTTTTTGAGATCTGCAGAAATCCCGAAATAAGTTGGATTGATGACCAGAACACCTTTGGCATCCGGGTTTTGTTCTAGTGCTTTTGCTACGGCATCTGTGCTGATTCCATGAGAGATACCCAGGTCTTCATCAATATCCGGGTGGATAAAAATAGGAGTGGCACCTGAGAATACAATGGCAGACATAACGGATTTATGGACGTTCCTGGGAACGATGATTTTGTCTCCGGGCCCACATACACTCATGACCATTGTCATGATGGCACCACTTGTTCCTTGAACAGAGAAGAAGGTATGATCGGCACCAAACGCTTCGGCTGCAAGGTCCTGAGCTTTTTTTATCATCCCCTTAGGCTGATGTAAATCATCCAAAGGGCCGATGTTAATCAAATCAATGGAAAGAGCATTTTCTCCGATAAAATCCTTAAATTCAGGATCCATACCTGCACCTTTTTTATGACCGGGAATATGAAATTGGACGGGATTTTTTTTACTATGTTCAATTAAGCCGGAAAATAACGGCGTTTCATTCTGAGACAATTCATTCAACACCTCTTTATATTCTAATAGCAAATTTAATAGCCATACTAAAGTTATTATTATATAGGATTTGGCTCTTGATTTCATAACTTTTCTTACTATATTTTTAACAAACAAATGAATTATAGCACTTAAGAAAATCTTTGCATAGTGGCATATGCCTATCTATTTTTATTTTCCCACCATAGATCATACATTACTGTCTGTCAGCATCTCTTTTTTATTATGCTCCCATCAAGAAAAGGATTTTCCCTGCTTTATCGAGAATAGTTCAGTGAATGGAGGGATTCAATTGAATTGGAAAACGAGAGTAACAGATTTATTAAACATTCAATATCCAATTATACAAGGTGGGCTGGCACATCTGGCATATGCAGAACTGGCTGCGGCCGTGTCGAATGCGGGTGGTCTTGGCCAGATCACTGCCATGTCTTTAGACAATCCTGTTCAGTTACGAGAAGAGATCCGAAAGGTAAGGTCTTTAACAGATAAGCCGTTCGGGGTGAACTTTGCCATCGGTCAACATGGACGCCCCTTTAGCGAGTTTGTTGACGTTGCTATTGAAGAGAAGGTGCCGGTCGTTTCTGTTACAGGAGGGAATCCGACTCCCCTGTTTCAACAACTCCAGGGAATGGACATTGTTAAGCTTGTATTGGTCGCCTCGAAAAGACAGGCAATCAAAGCGGAAGAGCTGGGTGCGGATGCAGTGATGGTTGTTGGTCAAGAAGGAGGAGGTCACCTAGGGAAAGATGATATTGGTACATTCGTCTTGATTCCCAGAGTGGTGGATGCCGTTTCCATTCCAGTCATTGCTTCCGGAGGCGTTGGGGACGGAAGGGGATTGATGGCTGCTCTCAGCTTCGGTGCAGAGGGAGTTGAGATGGGTACGAGGTTTATTGCTACAAAGGAATGTGTACATGCTTCTGAAGTTTATAAGCGTACCTTGATTGAAGGTGACGAGAATGGTACAGTAGTCATCAAACGATCTTTAGGGGCACCGGCAAGGGCCATTTCAAACTCGTGGACCAAACAGATACTGGATGCTGAAACATCGAACGCTGGCTATGAAGGGTTAAAAGCATACATAAGCGGTGAAGCCAATAAACGATACATTTACGATGGGGAAGTAGACGCAGGGTTTGCGTGGGCAGGACAAGTGATGGGGTTGATTAATGACATCCCATCAGTTAAAGATCTCATTCAACGTATGATCTCTCAAGCAGAGGGCATCCGGAAGAAATGGAATTAATACATCATCATTCAAGGAGTTGTTGTAAACAATGGAATATCAATATCCTTTTGATATAGACTGGTCAACAGAAGAAGTCATCGACGTTATTGCCTTTTTCGAAGCAATCGAGAAAGCTTATGAAAAAGGTGTCTCTAGAGATGACCTTATGAATCGGTATAAGCGTTTTAAAGAAATCGTCCCTGGTAAAGCAGATGAAAAGAGAATATGCAATGAATTTGAAGAATCCAGTGGCTATTCCTCCTATCGTGTGGTAAAGAAGATGAAGGAGCTTCAGGAGGCTGACAAAATTTCTATGAACTAAAAGAACGACTGCCATTTTTGGCAGTCGTTCTTTCTGCTTTTCCCAACCGTTATATGGTTTAGTTCATTTTATAAAGGGGTAAAAGTGTTTCAAAGGCATTGTTAACTTCTTGGATGAATTCATTACCATTTAGCTTAATAGCTGTATCCCGGTCCAGATGAAGTCCGCATAGAAGCTCAGCTTTTTTAACATTCTGTACTCTTTCACTTAAAGCGATGAATTCATCTTGAGACATGGAAGAAAAAGGTGTAGCATCTGGCTTTGTATGATCTCCAGACCAAACAAAGTGACCAGGAATCAATGATCTTATCTTATCTGCATTTTCTTCAACTTTTTTACCGAATTCAACTTTATTTGGAGCTTCATAGATCATAGCAAACCAGATGAAAACATGGGTTTCCCATAACCCTATCTGAAAATGTGGATGTTTTTTATAACCCCGTTTGTTGTTCGCGAACGCAACCCAGGTATCATCAGGAGGGTTAACCGATCGACGTGCATGTTTAGCCACATGGAAAAACATCTCCATTCCTGTTAATGCACTTAAAGTTGGAGTGAAATGATCGCCTAAATAATCAAGTTTAGGCCTGATCTGTTCTTGAATGGCAGTCATTCGATCTTCTAACCCATTAATCGTGAAAACTTGGAAATCTTCTTGTGTGAAACCATTAAATTTCATCTTGTAGCCTCCTTATAACCACCAATATCTTAACATAATGAGGTACAAGCTTGTAGTGAATTGATTTATCTATGGGTGACTGCACATTTTAGTTACAAGATTGGATGATACTTCATAATATGTAGTAAATATTATCAGAACAATCAGATAAATTGAAAACTCGGAAGGGGTGTATGGCCATGAAACAAGTAATGAACACTTCTAAAAAACGTGATGTCCAGCAGCAAAGAATGAATGTATTAAGACTTGAAATGGATTATGAATTAGCTGTATTGTTCGAAGCAATTCAAATGAAGAATAAAGAAACCCAGACCAAGTCCAAACAGAAACTCATGAGGATTCGAGAAGAACTAATGAAAATGAAGGCCTTATAAAACTTTAATCCTTTCGATGGGTATAAAGTATATTGTCGAATTTCAACTGTTGAACGGCGAGCTCATAGGCATAGAGAGTTCGCTTTTTTGTGGTCCTTAATAAAGCCCTGTGATTTTGATCAGTCTAATATTGCGGTGGACGACGAGGTGAATAACTTGAAACAGCCTCTAATTTCCATTAAGCTATTTAGCTAAAGGAGAAGTAGTATATTGTGGCTCTTGTATAGAAAATGAATATGAGTCGGATCTAATGAAAACGACCATATTAGTAATGATAATAAGATTTTTGTCACGCAAATTGGAGGCTAATAATCAATGACAAATTGGAAGGAATTAGATCAAAATGTTAGAACATGGATACGGGAAGCCGGAGAAAGAATTCGTCAATCATTCAAGTCAGAGTTGAATATTAAAACGAAGTCGAATCGAAATGATTTGGTAACCGATATGGATGAAGCAACAGAGCATTTCTTTACTGAAAATATCCGAAATACATACCCGGATCATCAAATCCTCGGTGAAGAAGGTTATGGCGATGACTTTAAGGAGTTATCAAGTGTTACGTGGATAATCGATCCGATCGATGGAACGATGAATTTTGTTCATCAACAACGAAATTTTGCCATCTCTATCGGCATCTATGATGGAGAAGAAGGTAAATTAGGATACATATATGATGTCGTCCATGATGAGCTATATTTTGCAAATAAAGGACACGGAGCTTATATGAATGATGTGAAGCTGCCGGAGCTTGATCCAGTTCCGGTTCAGGATGCGATTGTAGCTTTAAATGCACTTTGGGTGACTGAGAATAAACGGATTGACCGAACAATTCTTGCACCACTCGTGAAGGATGTAAGGGGAACACGTTCCTATGGATCAGCTGCCATAGAATTGGCTTATGTAGCTTCAGGTAGATTGGATGCTTACTTAACAATGCGACTGGCTCCATGGGATTTTGCAGCTGGGAAAATAATGATTGAAGAGGTTGGGGGAGTTGTTTCTGACCTTAATGGGGATCCCTTGAATCCATTGAATAAAAGCTCATTGTTTGTAGGAAAACCCGGACTGCACCAAACCATCTTGACTGACTATCTTGAAAGAAAGAAATAAAGAAGGGAGACGGGCAATTTCATTGCCCCGTCTCCCCTTTTTAATCTACAATCGACCTTCATCACGATATTTCTTCTTTGTCTTGAAACCGAAGCCCATCACGATAAATAGAAAAATGAAGCTGACAACAGCAAGAAGGATGCTTTGTAAACTGATTGAAATGGCGATTCCCATAAGAGAAACAGCAGCTAATATAGAAAATAATACAAAAATCCATTTAATATTCCCCAAGATAAAACCTCCAAAAAAATGAAAAAATCATTTTCCTCATTAGATTAAAACCATTATAGCTCTTCCAATTAAATTTTACCTATCAATTCGATAATGTGCAATGGGTAGAGTAGACAAAGAGGTATAATGATGTGATTGATTATTATGGAAACTTTCAGTGGAAAGAAAAGGCTTTATGAAATATTTATTAGGGCTTTTCTAGATGCTGTGATATAATGGTCTAGTTGAACTGAAATATATTATCTTTAATAGTATAAAGAAATCCAATATTCAGGAGTGGAAATATGAAATTAAGAAATGACCTTAGAAATATTGCTATTATTGCTCACGTTGACCACGGGAAAACGACATTAGTAGACGAGCTTTTAAAGCAATCTGGAATCTTCCGCGAAAATGAAACAGTTTCTGAACGCGCGATGGATTCAAATGATTTGGAAAGAGAACGCGGTATTACGATCTTAGCGAAAAATACGGCGATTCAATATAAAGATTCTCGTATCAACATTCTTGATACACCAGGACATGCTGACTTTGGTGGAGAAGTTGAACGTATCATGAAAATGGTAGATGGTGTTTTACTGGTAGTAGATGCGTATGAAGGCTGTATGCCTCAGACTCGTTTCGTTCTTAAGAAAGCACTTGAGCAAAACCTTACACCTATTGTAGTTGTAAATAAAATTGACAAGCCTTCAGCACGTCCGGAAGAAGTAATCGATGAAGTACTGGAATTATTCATTGAACTGGATGCAAATGATGAACAGCTTGAATTCCCGGTTGTCTATGCTTCAGCTATCAACGGTACAGCAAGTACAGATCCAGATCCGGAAAAACAAGACGAAAACATGCAGTGTTTATATGATTCAATTATTGAGCACATTCCTGCACCAGTAGACAACTCTGAAGATCCACTGCAATTCCAAGTTGCATTGCTCGATTACAATGATTACGTTGGTCGAATCGGAATCGGCCGTGTGTTCAGAGGGACAATGAAGGTTGGCCAACAGGTAGCATTAATGAAGCTTGACGGCTCTGTTAAACAATTCCGTGTAACGAAAATCTTCGGTTTCTTCGGATTAAAACGTGAAGAAATACAAGAAGCAAAAGCCGGTGATTTAATCGCTGTTTCAGGAATGGAAGATATTAACGTCGGTGAAACGGTTTGTCCGGTTGAACATCAGGATCAACTTCCTGTTCTTCGTATTGACGAGCCCACACTTCAAATGACATTCCTAGTGAACAACAGTCCATTTGCAGGTAGAGAAGGTAAATTTGTTACTTCAAGAAAAATTGAAGAACGTTTATTGGCTCAGCTTCAAACGGATGTAAGTTTACGTGTTGAACCAACAGATTCACCTGATGCATGGACGGTTTCAGGCCGTGGAGAGCTTCACCTTTCCATCCTCATTGAAAACATGCGTCGTGAAGGTTACGAATTACAGGTATCTAAACCACAGGTTATCATTAAGGAAGTCGATGGCGTGAAGAGTGAGCCTGTAGAGCGTGTTCAAATTGATATTCCTGAAGAATATATGGGTGGAGTCATTGAATCACTTGGTCAACGTAAAGGCGAAATGCTGGATATGGTGAACAACGGTAACGGACAGGTCCGTTTAATGTTTATGGTTCCTGCACGTGGATTAATCGGTTATTCAACGGAGTTTATGACTCTTACTCGTGGATATGGTATCATCAACCACACATTCGACAGCTATCAGCCCCTTCAAAAAGGACGCGTTGGCGGACGTCGTCAAGGTGTACTTGTTTCGATGGAAACAGGTAAAGCATCTCAATACGGAATTATGCAAGTGGAAGATCGCGGTATTATATTCGTCGAATCCGGCACAGAAATTTATGGTGGAATGATCGTTGGGGAACATACAAGAGAAAATGATATTACTGTTAATATCACAAAGCTTAAACAAGCGACAAACGTTCGTTCGGCTAACAAAGATCAAACCGTAACCATTAAAAAGGCAAGAATCATGACTTTAGAAGAATCTCTTGAATATCTAAACGATGATGAGTATTGTGAGGTAACTCCTGAATCAATCCGTCTTCGTAAAAAGATTCTTGATAAGAATGAACGTGAAAGAGCAGAAAAGAAGAGCAAGGTGTCTCAATAAACTAAGTGAGGGGGAGTAGGAAATGGATGTAACTGAGCGTTTGTCCTTTTTCGCATCCCTTTACCGTGTTGACCAGAACGCGGAAATGGGTATGTGGTTGCTTTATATAACCATAGTAGGGCTCTCAATCTTAGTATATAAGCTCGGTTTTGCGAAGAAGCTTCCAGTAATGAAATCAATATTGATTTATTCTTTTCTTATTCTGGGATGTACCGTTTTAACGTTTCTCGGTATCTTTTTACCAGTAGCAGAAGGGCTAGTCGTTGCAGCTCTTATCTTAGTGATATATAAGATTCGTCTAACGAACGAAAAGAAAAAAGGCACATTTTAAGCTGAAAAAAGCTGTAGTCTCTAATGAATGAGACTACAGCTTTTTTGTTATGTAGATTAACCTCGTACAGTAGATAGATTAGATAGTGGGGGTAAGGACAGAGCGTAGAGAAGATGTCCTGCTGTCCATAAGATAATTGCCTCACCATACATTAAACGGGGTACATCCTTAATTGCCAGGTACGAAAGAGGGAAATATAGGAATACAGTCGGGACTGTTAGCACAAGGGAGAGAAGCCAAGAGCCAATACTAGAAACTTTCAGCCTTTCCATCATGTACACGAACAGTACTCCGATAACACAAGAAATAACCAAGTGGAACAAAAACTCCATCCATTCAGGCAAGTCTTTATCACCGAACACAGGGATGAAATCCACATTCAATAACAGGACATATACTTTGATGCCTGTTAATACTTGCATCCATTTTAGAAATAATCCTAATAGGGTACCGGAAACAAGCCCAATAATAGTTCCTGAGATTTGTTTAAAAGTCATCTTCTACTTGAGGAGAACGGTAAAACCTGAAATTCCCACTCGATACACGTTCTTCCGTCTTTTCTTTAATACGATCATGACACTTATCACACATATACGTATGAATGGGACGGTTACGCAATTTCTTCGCTTGTAAGGAATAATCATCAATATTTTCTATCACTTCACATAGAGCACATTTTACTCTCATACAGTACACCTCAATTTGTTCTAATCATAAGTCTAGTCTTTTTAGTATATCATGTAGTATAGTCAAACGCTTAATTTAACTTTCCTTTATGCTTTTAACAATAGAATTTGGTATAGTATAATCAAGGTGAATCACGAATGAAATGAAACACTAACAGAGAAGAAATGAGTCAAATGAGTCGCATAAGGGGGGATTGTATGGCTAACCAAGTGGAACCCAGCTTGATTCCTGCACTTTTTGAAGAACTTCAATCAGAAAAATTTGTTACACTCGCTACGGTCGATCACCAAACGCATGGACCTAATGTAAGTGCGATCTCTTGGATTTATGCAAAGGATGAACACACATTGTTATTTGCTGTTGATCAACGCTCCAGGATTGTAGCAAATATAAAGAACAATCCACTTGCCGTTGTGAATCTAATAGCAAATGAATCAACCTATTCCATAAGCGGAAAAGCAGGGGTTTCAGAGGAAAAACTGGAAGGAGTGCCTTTGAAACTGACGCTTGTTAAACTTGCTATCAATGAAGTAAGAGATGTCATGTTCTATGGATCGAAAATATCGACAGAACCTGCCTATGTGAAGACATATGATAAGACGGCAGCAGACCGTTTGGACCGTCAAGTAATTGAAGCCATGAAAAAAGCTTAGTACTCTAAGCTTTTTCATGGCTTTTCCTCATTTTTTTAAGTGATCGCAGGATTATTCAATCTTATCGTAAGTCTGATTTTCTTGTTTTTCCCTAAGTTGTTTCTCTTTGGTGTTGTTCATTTTCTTTTTTGGTTCATTTGGAGCATTTTCCGGATCTGCTTGCTTTAACGATCGAGGGATTTCAGGCATAAGTCTGCCGGATATGTCAGCTAATTCATTCATAATTCCCTGGACCGGCTCGCCCTGTTGAATGTCTTTGCTGATTTCATTCAAACGTGCATAAAGATCCGGGTCAGCGATGACAATGGCTTCTGCACCATATGGGTCTTTTTGAAGAGCTTCTGCTACAGAATATTTGATTGAACCGACTTGTGAACGCTCAATGTCGGAATCGATATCTATTCCAACAAATGCATATTTTCCAAAGACTACAGCTGTTGCGTCTTTTACATCTGGTACACTCGTTGTCAGGTCAACTAAATGCCTTGAAATTTGCTGTCCTGATTTTCGTTCAACATGTTGGATATTACTATCCTGAACAGTGATCGGTTTACTGTTGTTGCTGTTCGAATCATTATCATACCCGACCTCATTTTTATTGGCGCATGCACCAAGAATGATGGTTACCATAAGTAGAGAGATGAGTTTATACATGTGAATACCTCCCGATTTAGAATCAATATCTTTTCTTATTGTGCAATTTTCTTCTATCTTTATACGTTTATTCATATATTTTAAGAAACGGGCCGTCCTATTTGAGTAGCTGGGAATAACCGGATCAACATTGGCTACATACAATAGTAATAAGAAATCAGGAGCAGGAGGCATCGATTTGAATAAAATTTATGTATTAGATACCAATGTCTTATTACAAGATCCACAAGCCATCTTTTCGTTTCAAGATAATGAGGTGGTTATACCTGCAGTTGTATTAGAAGAAGTGGACTCCAAAAAGCGTTATATGGATGAAATCGGAAGAAACGCAAGACATGTATCGAAGCTTATAGATAATTTACGGCAACAAGGAAAACTTCATGAAAAAATCCCTCTATATACGGGAGGATCACTAAGAATTGAACTAAATCACCGCTCATTTCAGCAACTTCAGGAAATTTTTTTAGAGAAAACAAATGATAACAGGATTATTGCCGTGGCAAAAAACTTATCTCTCGAAGAAGAAGCGAAAAAAGATGGAAAATCGGTCATTTTAGTTAGTAAAGACACCCTCGTACGGGTAAAGGCTGATGCGTTGGGGTTACAGGCAGAGGACTTCCTGAGTGACCGGGTCATCGAGGTGAACGATATTTACACAGGTTTTATTGAACTATACACCGAGAGAGAGTTACTCGACAAATTTTATGATAAAGGGGAACTGACCCTTTCTGATATAACGAAACAACGATTTTATTCTCATCAATTCCTCATTATGAAGGATGCTCTTGGAAGCTCTGCTTCTGCGTTGGGAATGGTGGATGCATCCGGACTGAAAGTGAAGAAGTTGGTCTATGATCAAGAGCATATGTGGGGAATCAAGGCCCGCAATGTTCAGCAAACAATGGCAACTGAACTGTTACTAAGAGATGATATTTCGTTGGTCACCATGATTGGAAAAGCGGGGACAGGAAAAACCCTGCTTGCACTGGCTGCAGGTCTTCTTCAGACTGAGGACTTCAATAAATTCAATAAATTACTCGTTGCTCGTCCAATCGTCCCAGTAGGTAAGGATATTGGTTATCTTCCAGGGGAAAAACAAGAAAAGCTCAGACCTTGGATGCAGCCTATTTACGATAACCTCGAATACTTATTCAATACGAAGAAGCCTGGTGAGCTGGATGATATCCTCGCGGGTATGGGTTCAATTGAAGTGGAAGCTTTAACTTATATAAGGGGGAGAAGCATTCCAGATCAATATATCATCATCGATGAAGCCCAGAACTTAACGAAGCATGAAGTGAAAACGATCTTAACCAGGGTGGGAGAGCGAAGTAAAATCGTTTTGATGGGTGATCCAGCTCAGATTGATCATCCATACCTGGATGAATACAATAATGGCTTAACGTATGTGGTAGAAAAATTTAAAGATCAAAAACTGGCCGGACATGTTAAACTCATGAAAGGTGAAAGATCGGGTCTTGCTCAACTTGCTGCTGATCTTCTTTAATACTACCGTATCTTAACCACAATAATAACGTAAAAAAACCGGTTCAGAGGTTCCTGAACCGGTTTTTTTCGACACTGCGCTTTCTTGATGTTCTTATTCTACTCGAAAGGCTCTAACATCGGTAATGGGGGTTTCTCTATTTGATCCGTCTTTGTAGTAGATATGAACGGGGCCATTTTCCTTTAGTGGCTTTCCGTCTTTAGAGAATCCGATGAGCAATTGATCTGAGTGTGCAAGATCCATGCGATGTTCATCCGTTTCTGTTTCAATCACAAGAGTTGTTGCATTCTCAAAAGGTTCCGCATTTGTGAGAAAAGGTGCAAACGGAATAGCGAATGATCCGTTTAAAATCTTTTCCTTTTCATACTTTTTCTCTGTCCTAAGTGTAGGGGGATAGGTTGCACCTTCCTGAATTTCCCGTGACCAATGCTTGGATACGGCTTTTGTATATTCTTCCAATTCGTCAATCGTCTCATTCTTTTCATCAAAATATGTAGTTAAATCCACTTTTCGATCATCAAATATCCAAACGCCGGAATCCAGAGTTATCGTGAATTTCACCTTACCTTTTATGGGTACTATGCTTTCCAATTAAGACTCCTCCTCTCGCTGATAGTTTCAGTATATCTGTTATTTAAAGGTTTGTCACACTAAGTTGAAAGCATTTTCAACGTTTTCAATCGGTGAAAGTAGGGAAACTAAAGGTAGGACTAAAGGAGCTGATACGATAGTGATTAGAACTCAGGAGCTGTTGGAAGAATTAGTGGAGAAAGCAAGACCTTCTGCAGCAGAAGGAAAAGTTGCAGATTATATACCTGCACTAAAGGATCAAAACCCAAGTGACTTGGCGATAAGTATATATACTTTGGATAATCATTCTTGTTATGCAGGAGATCATTTAAAGAAGTTCACACTACAAAGCATATCGAAAGTCATCACTCTTGCTCTTGTATTAATGGACTATGGGGAGGATCACGTCTTCTCAAAGGTTGGCATGGAGCCTACGGGTGATCCTTTTAATTCCATAGCAAAACTCGAAACCCATAAGCCCTCCAAACCCCTAAATCCGATGATCAACGCAGGTGCACTCGCAGTCACGAATATGATTAAAGGAAACACCGGAAAGGAAAAGTGGGAACGATTAATAGAGTTTATAAATCATATGACCGGGGACACGGTATCATATAATGAGGATGTGGCTTATTCTGAACTGCAAACAGCCAATTTAAACAGATCGCTTTGTTATTTTATGAAGCAGCACGGTGTGATTACCGGAAATGTTGAAGATTTACTTGTTCTCTATACAAAACAATGTGCGGTGGAAATGAGCTGTGTCGATCTTGCTAAAATGGGGGCAGTTTTTGCCCATGATGGCGTGGATCCTGAAAGTGGGCGCGAAATTATAACGAGAGATGTTGCGAGAATTTGTAAAACGTTCATGGTTACGTGCGGGATGTATAATACTTCTGGAGAATTTGCCATTAAAGTGGGTATTCCGGCGAAAAGTGGAGTGTCAGGTGGAATCATGGGTGCTGTTCCCGGGAAGTGTGGAATCGGAATCTTTGGTCCTGCACTAGATAATGTCGGGAATAGCAGTGCAGGACTAAAGCTCCTTGAAATGCTCAGTGATGAATATTCCTGGAGTATATTTTAACGAAGGGTCACGCCCTGTCACATAAGGATATGTTTTTTTAGCGAGTTCGGGATAGACATTTGTAAAAGAATTTTCATGGGGATCCCTCCGAAATCATAATTCGAATTTCTGTCATAGAATCCCGGGGAATACACTTATTTTTCTTGCAATTTCTCTGATTTAACGATAAAATTTTAAGACAGGAAAGCTATTTGTTCGGAATGGGGGGATCACTGTGGCGCCAGAAATGACAATTAATCACCGAGAAAAAGCCTATGAACTACTAAAGGCCGACGCAGAAAAGATTTTACAACTTATTAAAGTACAAATGGATAATTTAACGATGCCCCAATGTCCTCTTTATGAGGAAGTATTGGATACCCAAATGTTCGGATTATCTCGTGAAATAGAATTTGCAGTCCGTTTAGGATTAGTAGATGATCAAGATGGAAAAGAGCTGATTGATTCTTTAGAAAGACAACTTTCTGCCCTTCATGAAGCATCTACAAAAAAGTAAAATAGTCATGACAACTCAAACAATACATAGATCTGTTGTTTGAGTTTTTTTGTTAAAGATTCTGATTAGTTGGGATTTATTTAAATGATATAAGAAAAAAAGGATTGAAATGTCATGATTAAAAAAATTGCAAAGTCCTATGATTATTCGTTAATCGCTGTATATGTATTTCTTTGTCTGTTTGGTCTGGTAATGATTTATAGTGCGAGTATGGTCATGGCTGTAGAACGATTTGGTTGGGAAAGTGACCATTTCTATAAAAGGCAGATGATCAATATTCTCATCGGGTTCTTTGCCTTTACAATAGCAGCATGGTTTCCATACAAAGCCTTCCAGGTGGGGAAAATAATCAAGGGACTCATGTTTATCGTTATCGGATTATTAATTGGAGTACATATTTTCGGTTATGAAGTAAACAACGCAAAAAGCTGGATTAATTTAGGTTTCATGCCCATTCAGCCATCGGAGTTCGCCAAGCTTGCAGTCATTATTTATCTCGGCTCTGTATACTCCAAGAAACAGACATACATAGATGATTTTAATAAGGGCCTTGCCCCGCCATTACTATTTTTAGGTTTTATATGTTTTTTAGTCTTTTTAGAGCCTGACTTTGGTACGGCGGCTATTATTTTCGCCATTGGAGCAATCGTCATTTCCTGCTCAGGGATCAGTTATAAAACATTCTTCAAGCTGGCTGGGTTGGGCGTGGGTCTGTTGATCGTACTGTCACCGGTCATATACCTGGCAAGAGGCTTTATTTTCACAAAAGAAAGACTTAGCAGGATTGAAGCGTATTTATCTCCGTTTAAATATGCCCAAGGGGAAGGCTACCATTTAGTGAACTCATATCTTGCCATTGGTTCTGGCGGGGTAAAAGGGCTTGGATTAGGCCAGAGTGTTCAAAAACTGGGTTATCTTCCTGAACCACAAACGGATTTCATTATGGCTATCATTGCTGAAGAATTAGGTGTATTCGGGGTAAGCTTTGTCATTCTCGGCCTCTCTTATATCGTGCTTCGGGGGATTTATACGGGAGTTAAATGTCAGGACCCCTTTGGAACGATGCTGGCCATCGGAATATCCAGTATGATCGGTATTCAAGCCTTCATTAATTTAGGAGGGGTGTCCGGATTAATTCCGATTACAGGTGTTCCACTTCCATTCATCAGCTATGGAGGATCATCACTATTAGTGCTATCTTTGTCGATGGGTGTCCTTGTGAATGTGTCGATGTTTGTAAAATATGAAGAAAAATATAAAACAAAGAAGGAAAATGGCTATCCTTCGGAGAATATGGATAATAGCAAAAAAATATATGGTGTAAAAATGTAGGTCACTTTGATAGAGTATCTAAAACTCTAGTCTAGGGACTGCCCCCTAAGATACTTCTTTATTATCTTTCGGGTCAGCCCTTTTTTCATAGACTGCTTTACAGAGATTTTCAATCATGAATAGCCTAAAGGAGAGAGTGTATTGAAGAAAATCAAAAAAGTATTAGTAGCAAATCGCGGTGAAATTGCCATCCGTGTGTTCCGTGCATGTACAGAGCTTAATATTAGAACCGTCGCCATTTACAGTAAGGAAGATTCGGGAGCATATCATCGATATAAAGCTGATGAGGCCTACCTGACAGGAGAAGGAAAGAAACCAATTGATGCTTATTTAGATATAGAAGGGATCATTCGAATCGCAAAGAACGCCGATGTCGATGCCATCCATCCCGGTTACGGTTTTTTGTCCGAAAATATTCATTTTGCCCGACGTTGTGAAGAAGAGGGGATTACCTTCATAGGGCCTCATTCAGAGCACTTAAATATGTTCGGTGACAAAGTAAAGGCGCGTCATCAGGCCCAATTAGCGAACATCCCGGTTATACCGGGAACAGATGGACCTGTAGAAACGTTAGAAGAAGTCATTAGCTTTGGGAAGGACCATGGATTCCCGATCATCATTAAAGCTTCATTAGGTGGCGGAGGACGGGGAATGCGTATCGTCCGTAACCTGGAAAGCTTAAAGGAAGCATACGAGCGCGCTAAATCTGAAGCGAAAGCTGCTTTTGGTAATGATGAAATTTATGTTGAAAAATTTGTCGAGAATCCAAAACATATAGAAGTTCAAATTCTTGGGGACGAAGACGGCAATATTGTTCACTTATATGAACGTGATTGTTCCATCCAGAGACGTCACCAAAAGGTAGTTGAAATAGCACCATCCGTATCCTTGAGTGATCAGCTGAGAGAGGATATTTGTGAGGCAGCCGTCCGGTTGATGGATAATGTAAAGTATGTGAACGCAGGGACGGTTGAGTTCCTGGTTGCAAATGAGCAGTTCTATTTCATCGAGGTAAACCCTCGCGTTCAAGTAGAGCATACGATTACGGAAATGGTTACCGGAGTGGATATTGTCCAATCGCAATTAATGATTGCCGAAGGTTATGCACTACATAGCAGTAAACTTGGCATACCTGTTCAAGAAGAAATCCGGACAAATGGGTTTGCCATTCAATCCCGTGTGACAACGGAAGATCCATTGAACAACTTTATGCCTGACACAGGGAAGATCATGGCATACCGTTCAGGCGGGGGATTCGGGGTTCGATTGGATGCAGGTAACGGGTTCCAGGGAGCCGTCATTACTCCTTACTATGATTCCCTTCTTGTTAAACTGTCCACGTGGGCTTTGACATTTGAACAAGCTGCATCCAAAATGGTCAGAAATCTTCAAGAGTTTAGAATACGTGGAATCAAGACGAATATTCCTTTCCTTGAAAATGTCGTTAAGCATGAAAACTTTATAACAGGTAAATATGATACATCCTTTATAGACACGACACCTGAACTGTTTATTTTTCCGAAACGAAAAGACCGTGGTACGAAGATGCTTTCTTATATCGGAAATGTAACCGTGAATGGTTTCCCGGGAATCGAGAAGAAGAAAAAGCCTGTATTCTCTAAGCCTAGGATTCCGGCTCTTGACTTGAAACAAGACTTTAAACCTGGGACAAAGCAAATTTTAGATCAACATGGTGCCGATGGGTTGGTAAATTGGGTCAAGGAACAAAACTCAGTGCTCCTGACTGATACAACTTTCCGGGATGCGCACCAATCTTTACTGGCTACGCGTGTCAGAACAAACGACCTGAAGCAAATTGCAGAACCAACATCTCACCTACTTCCTGATATGTTCTCCTATGAAATGTGGGGAGGGGCAACATTTGATGTAGCCTATCGTTTTTTAAAGGAAGATCCTTGGAATCGATTATTAACAATGAGAGAGGACATTCCCAATGTTCTATTCCAAATGCTGCTGAGAGCATCAAATGCCGTTGGATATAAGAACTACCCTGATAATGTCATAAAAGAATTTGTTGAGAAATCTGCATTCGCAGGTATTGACGTCTTCCGGATATTTGACAGTTTAAACTGGGTTAAGGGGATGGAAGTAGCCATTGATGCGGTCAGACAAAGTGGGAAAATCGCCGAGGCAGCCATTTGTTATACAGGAGACATTGAAGATCCTACCCGGACCAAATATAGTATCGATTACTATAAGAATCTTGCAAAAGAGTTAGAAGCAGGCGGAGCGCATATTTTAGCGATTAAAGACATGGCGGGGCTCTTAAAACCACAGGCAGCCTACCGACTTATTTCAGAACTGAAAGATACGGTCAGTCTGCCTATCCACTTACACACCCATGATACAAGCGGAAACGGTATATACACATACGCAAGAGCCATTGAAGCAGGTGTGGATATTGTCGACACAGCCCTTAGCACGATGTCTGGATTAACATCTCAACCAAGTGCCAATACACTTTACTACGCATTGAAAGGAACCGAAAGAGAACCGAATGTAGATATTAACTCACTGGAGACTCTTTCCCACTATTGGGAAGACGTTCGAAAATACTATACAGACTTTGAGAGCGGCATGATGTCTCCGCATTCAGAGGTTTACAAGCACGAAATGCCCGGGGGACAATATAGTAATCTTCAGCAGCAGGCAAAAGCTGTAGGATTGGGTCATCGCTGGGAAGAAGTAAAAGAAATGTATGCAAGGGTCAACCACCTCTTTGGGGATATCGTAAAGGTTACTCCTTCATCAAAAGTTGTTGGGGATATGGCGTTGTTCATGGTGCAGAATGATCTGTCGGAGAAAGATGTGATTGAAAAAGGAGAAAAGATTGATTTCCCTGATTCAGTGGTTGAATTATTCGAAGGATATTTGGGTCAGCCCCATGGCGGATTCCCGAAAGACTTACAAAGCGTGATTCTGAAAGGGCGCACTCCATTAACCGTTCGACCTGGGGAGCTCCTTGATGATGTAGACTTCACAGCACTCAAAGAAAAGCTCTTCGAAGAACTGCAACGCCCTGTCACTAGTTTCGATGCTCTTGGATATGCTCTATATCCTAAAGTGTTTATGGAATACGCACATACAATGGATCAATTTGGTGATATTTCCGTTCTCGATACGCCAACCTTCCTATTCGGAATGAGACTTGGCGAAGAGATTGAGGTTGAAATTGAAACCGGGAAAACACTTATTGTCAAGCTCGTTTCCATTGGACAGGCTCAGGCCGATGGTACACGAATCGTCTACTTTGAACTGAATGGTCAGCCTCGTGAAATTGTGATAAAAGATGAAAGTATTAAATCGACAGTAGCAGCCAAGATGAAGGCTGACGCAAAAAATGAGACTCATATTGGTGCTTCCATGCCTGGAACCGTGATCAAGGTTATTGCAGAAAAAGGAGAGGCGGTTGAAAAAGGGGATCACTTAATGATCACCGAAGCCATGAAAATGGAAACGACCGTTCAAGCTCCGTTTGCAGGGGTAGTGAAAGACATCTATGTGCAAAATGGTGACGCCATTAGCCCTGGTGACCTATTAATAGAAGTTCAAAAAGCATAAACAAAAAAGGATTCCGGTTATGACCGGAATCCTTTTTTGTTATGCTTTCAATTTACTTCTTGAGATGAGCAGGATAAAGTAACAAAGTAATCCAAATAGACAAGAGATGATCAATGCGTGCAATAAAGCGATCCCCAAGTTTAGTCTTGTGAACACCACGAGTGCTCCGGACATGACTTGAAGGGATACCAGCGTAAACGCGATGATCCATCCCCAATAAATAACCTTTTGGTGCTTATGCTCTTTAATCGCAATATATGTGATATAAGCAATCCATAAGAAAATGAGTCCTGCCGCTGTCCGATGCCCCATTTGAATCCACTCATATAGATTGGAGGGCAGACCCGGAGACGAGTTAACACATAACGGCCAATCTTTACACACTAAGCTCGAATCCGTGTGTCTGACTAAAGCACCGGTATAAACAACAATATAACTATATAAAGTGACTCCTATTGTATGGAATCTCATACGTTTATTAATGACCAATGAGTTGGCATCAAATTTCTGATCGACTTCAAAAATCAGAAGTGTTAATAATAGAATTGAAGCAAATGATATAAGAGAAATCCCAAAATGCAGTGCAAGTACGAAGTCTGATTGCCCCCAGAGTACAGCAGCAGCTCCGATTAGACCTTGTAAAACTAAGAAAAAGAAAGAGAGTGCAGCAAGGAATTTTGTTTCACGCTTATATCCAATCGCTCTCCATGACCATACCGATAATGCCAATACTAATAATCCTACACCACCGGAGACAACCCGGTGTGCCAATTCTATGACAAGCTCGAACGTTATATCGCTTGGAATCAATTGTCCGTTACATAGTGGCCAAGATCGTCCGCAGCCCATACCAGATTCAGTCTTCGTAACAAGGGCTCCTCCCAATAGAACAAATAACATACCAAGAGTAGTGAGAACGGCAAGCCACTTTAATCCTTTGTGGACACCTTTATGCAATCTATTCACCTTCTTAATTAATAGACTCTACACACTTTCTAATTTATAAATATAGTAGAAAAATATATATGCCCCTACGATAATACATAAAAGGTCAGTAAAACTCAACCGATAAAATGTTACAGAATTATGAGCATGATAATTATTTATATGAAGAGAATAACTAGAAGAGAATAACTATTAGTAGATAAAGACTAATTTGCAGAAAAACAAAATCTGTAAGCGCTTAGCTTCGTTTTATGGTATGATGGGTTTAAAATGTTTGTAGAAATATGAAGAAACGTCTGCGTTTTTCATTCTTCACAATTTCTTCACATTATTGTCTAATTCTCCCCCAAAAAGGAAAAAATATATGGTTTAATATAATATTGATAGCATATATACTATTTCTTATCTGTGCATGAATTAACAGATGGATATAGAAATAGAGAATCATTTCCTATATAGTATAGAGGTGGTAACTGGCCTCTGGCTTTTTATAGAGAGGAGGAAGAGAATGTCTAGTCGAATGATGACTAACGCTCAAGAAGCAGATTTGACAACCTCAACTGCTTGGAAGGATTTTTTAGCACTAATCAAAATTGGTATCGTTAATTCAAACTTAATTACAACCTTTACAGGTATGTGGTTAGCTTTTTACTTTACTAATACACACTTTCTAAATTCTCTTGATACGATGTTCCTAACATTGATAGGTTCTTCCCTTATTATCGCGGGTTCCTGCTCCATAAATAATGTGTATGATCGAGACATCGATCCTCTGATGGAACGTACGAAGGGACGTCCTACCGTAACAGGAAAGATCAATGCACCTAAAGCTTTGTCTTTGGGATTAATTATGATTGCAGTGGGAATCATAATGTTATTTATGACCACCGTCACTGCAGGTGTGATAGGAATCATTGGGGTATTTAGTTACGTTGTATTATATACAATGTGGTCTAAGAGGAAATACGTAAGCAACACAATTGTAGGGAGTATCTCAGGTGCGGTCCCACCACTAATTGGTTGGTCAGCTGTAGATGCAAATCTGGATATCATCGCTTGGATTCTATTCCTAATGATGTTTATCTGGCAGCCGCCTCATTTCTACGCTTTAGCGATGAAGAGAGTGGAAGAATACAGAGCAGCGAATATACCGATGCTTCCCGTAGTAAAGGGATTTGCTACAACCAAGCACCATATCGTTGCATGGGTTGCAGCTTTACTGCCTCTGCCATTCTTCTTGATGGATTTAGGTATGTTCTTCTTTATACTTGCAACAGCCTTTAACATTGGCTGGCTTGCACTGGGATTAGCCGGTTACAAAATGAAAGATGATATTAAGTGGTCAAAACTTATGTTTGTCTATTCACTAAATTATTTAACTATCTTGTTCGTAGCGATGGTTATCGTTACCGTACTATAAGATTAGTGGGAATTCTTTCTGATAAGAAATCCAAATAGATATTTTTTATGAGTCCTTGTTTTATTCAAAAGTATATTACATGAAAGTGGGGTTTGATTAAGCTATGAAAGCAAGGCTATCTAAGTGGCGCTTATTCTCAATTGTAGCAATGTTAGCGCTAGTTCTTTCTGGTTGTGGAGAGCCATTTCTCTCCACATTACAGCCAGCTGGTGAAGTAGCACAGTCACAATATGATTTAATGATACTGTCTACGTTAATAATGGTATTAGTAATCATTGTAGTAGTCATCGTCTATATGGTAGCGATTATTCGTTTCCGTAGAAAAAAAGGAGATACTACTATTCCGAAACAAGTTGAAGGAAGTCACACACTTGAAATCGTGTGGACAGTGATTCCAATCATCCTTCTTCTTATCTTAGCTGTTCCGACCGTAACGTCTACTTTCGAATTAGCTGATACAAAGGCTATGGATAAAAAAGACGCAGATGGTAATCGCGAAGCTTTAGTTATAAACGTTCGCGCTAATCTTTACTGGTGGGAATTTGAGTATGAGGATGAAAAAATCATCACTTCCCAGGATTTAGTTGTACCAACCGATCAAAGGGTTTACTTCAATGTTACAGCTTCTGACGTTAAGCACTCTTTCTGGATTCCAGCTGCTGGAGGAAAGATTGATACAAACGTCGACAACGTAAACACCTTCTTCCTTGAATTTGATGGAGAAAAGTCTAAAGAAGCAGGCGGATTATTCTACGGAAAATGTGCTGAGCTATGTGGACCTTCTCATGCTTTAATGGACTTTAAAGTAAAAGCGCTTCCTAAGGACGAGTTTACGGCATGGGTAGAAGATATGAAAAATGCAGGGGAACCTAAACCATCTTCTGATTTAGCACAACAAGGACAAGAAATCTTCAACCAAAAATGCTTAAGCTGTCACGCAGTATCGCCTCAGGATGGACGTCCGGAATCAGCTCGTCTTGCTCCTAACTTAGCAAACTTTGGTGAGCGTACTCGAATCGCAGGTATTCTGGATCACAATGAAGAAGAGCTGAAAAATTGGCTGGTAGACCCTGAGCAGTATAAGCCAGGTAACAAGATGACAGGTACATATGGTAACCTGCAGGAAGACGAACTTGATGCCCTTGCAGAATATCTGATGGGATTAAAAGTTCAAGATTAATTGGGGATTAGTTAAAGGGAGGTTTAATCGTGAGTAGCTATGCACAGAAAAAAGGCTTCGGCGCGACTGTTTGGGACTATTTAACAACAGTAGACCATAAAAAGATCGCCATCCTTTACCTTATGGCTGGAGGATTCTTCTTCTTAGTCGGTGGATTAGAAGCTCTTATCATTCGTATACAGCTTGCTGTTCCTAACAATGACTTTGTTAGTGCTGGCTTATACAACGAAGTTTTAACAATGCACGGTACAACGATGATTTTCTTAGCGGCCATGCCGTTAATATTCGCATTCATGAATGCGGTTGTACCTTTACAAATCGGTGCTCGTGACGTTGCATTTCCTTTCCTGAATTCATTAGGTTTTTGGTTATTCTTCGCAGGTGGAGTTTTCCTTAACCTTTCATGGTTCTTAGGTGGAGCACCAGATGCCGGGTGGACTTCATATGCTTCACTCTCAATGGCATCTAAAGGACATGGAATTGATTTCTATGTACTAGGGTTACAGATTTCAGGTGCAGGTACATTAATAGGTGGGATCAACTTCCTTGTAACCATCATTAATATGCGTGCTCCAGGTATGACATACATGCGTATGCCGCTATTTACTTGGACAGTTTTTGTTACCTCGGCACTTATTTTATTTGCGTTCCCTGCTTTAACGGTAGGATTATTCTTAATGTTATTTGATCGTATGTTCGGATCGAATTTCTTTGATGTAGCAAATGGCGGTAACACCATTATTTGGGAGCATTTCTTCTGGATTTTTGGTCACCCTGAGGTATACATCCTTGTATTACCTGCTTTCGGAATTTTCTCTGAGATCATTCCACACTTCTCTAGAAAACGTTTATTCGGATACTCATCCATGGTATTTGCGACCGTACTTATCGGTTTCTTAGGATTCATGGTTTGGGCTCACCATATGTTTACAGTAGGTCTTGGACCAATCGCAAATGCAATCTTCGCCGTTGCGACAATGGCCATTGCCGTTCCAACAGGTATCAAAATCTTTAACTGGCTCCTTACAATGTGGGGAGGAAGTCTCAGCTTCACTACTCCAATGCTTTACGCAGTAGCGTTTATCCCTACTTTCGTAGCAGGTGGAGTAACCGGAATCATGAACGCAGCTGCAACAGCTGACTATCAGTTCCATGATACGTATTTCGTTGTTGCCCATTTCCACTACGTTATCGTAGGTGGGGTAGTATTTGCCCTATTGGCTGGTACTCACTATTACTGGCCAAAAATGTTCGGTACAATGTTAAATGATTTCTTAGGGAAAATCGCTTTCTGGTTATTCTTTATCGGATTCCACTTAACATTCTTTATTCAGCATTTCCTTGGTTTAATGGGTATGCCTCGTCGTATTTGGAAGTTCTTGCCTGGTCAAGGATTGGAAACAGGAAACTTAATCTCTTCCATTGGAGCGGGCTTCATGGGAGTCGCGGTTATTGTACTTCTTGTTAACGTCATCATGACACAAGTCAAAGGGGTTAAAGTTTCTAATGACCCATGGGGGGACGGACGTACCATTGAATGGGCGATTCCATCACCACCACCATTCTATAACTTTAAGCAAACTCCGCTTATCCGTGGTTTAGATGCTTATTGGCTAGAAAAAATGGAAGGTAAAAAAGATCTTACACCGGCAGAACCTATCGGAGATATCCATATGCCGAATAACTCGATTTTACCGGTAATCATTTCACTCGGGTTATTCATAGCAGCATTTGGTGCTATGTATCATCCGGATGGTGATAAAGCATGGGCAATCCCTGTTCTGGTAATTGGAATGCTTATCACATTAGGTGCAATGTTCTTCCGTTCTGTAATTGATGATCATGGATATCATGTTCATAAAGAAGATTTAATGGATGATGATAAAGGGGGTAAGGCATAATGCATGCTGAAGAAAAATTCACGCCAAAGACCTGGCCAGCCTCCCCTGAAAAGGCAACCCTTGAGGGGAAAAACAAGTTTATGGGATTTTGGTTTTTCCTTGGTGGAGAAACGGTTCTTTTCGGATCTCTTTTCGCAACATATTTAGCGCTGAAAGACAAAGTTCCTAGTGACAGTCATGCACTTGCTGCTGACATCTTTGATTTACCACTTGCATTTATTGCAACTATGTTACTTTTAACAAGTTCTCTTACAAGTGTTTATGCAATGTATCACATGAAGAACTATAACTTCCAACGCATGCAGGCTTGGTTATTAGTTACGGTTCTACTAGGTGCAGCTTTCCTTGGATTAGAGATTTATGAGTTTAATCATTACGTACACGAATACGGGCATACTTTTACTAGTAGTGCATTTGGTTCAGCCTTCTACACACTAGTTGGATTCCACGGAGGGCACGTAGCTTTCGGTCTTCTATGGATTGTAAGCTTAATGCTTCGCAACGCTAAACGTGGCTTAAACCTTTACAATGCTCCAAAGTTCTATTTAGCTTCTCTATACTGGCACTTTATCGACGTTGTATGGGTATTTATCTTTACAGTAGTATACTTAATGGGAATGGTGGGATAAACTGATGGCGAATCAACAATCAAATTCAGGTAACCCAAGTGTAGATTACGAATATCGTCGTAAAAAAAATGCAGAAGACATGAGAATGCAGGTTACATCCTTCATGTTAATGATTTTTTTAACATTGGTGGCGTTTATTGCAGTGGCAGGAGATTTTGATAAGTACTTTATTGTACCTTTCATCCTCTTACTTGCAGTCGTTCAACTAATTTTTCAACTTTATTACTTTATGCATATGAGTCATAAAGGTCATGAAGCTCCTGCATTATTCCTGTACTCTGGTGCACTTGTTGCATTTATCACAGTGTTAGCATTTGTAACGATTGTATGGATCTAAAGAAAAAAGTCAGCCGGATGGCTGGCTTTTTTGTGTAGAGTTTGGGTTTTCCCAATATGCTTGTCGGGCCAGACCAGTTGGCTATGCTTTTCGAATTGTCCAGCTCCAGGGCTTAGAGGCTCGAGGTCATAAGTCAAACATACCAAAAAGGCAAAGAGCGCCTTTCCGGTATGTTCGTCTTATGCTTGTCGCCTCTGTGCAAAGCCCCTTCGCTTTTCTAATTGTCAGCTACGCCTCCTAGTCCTTCGAGGTCACAACTGAAAAATCCCATAAGGCAAAAGACGCCTTTTGGGATTTCCCAGTTGTGCTTGTCGGGCCTGACCAGTCGGCTCCGCTTTTCTAATTGTCAAGAACTTGTCATTACCTTTCGTTGAAGTGGGGGAGGGTTGTCAGTATAATGGGTATAGGTGTTAAATGTGAAATGAGGTGAGCAAATGCCTTTAGGTATTTTTGGTTTTATGGCTTTATGGAGCCCGTTTTTTTTCTTGGCTTTAGCATTTATAACGGTCGTGTATTTCTTGGTCACTGTCAAATGGAGAGACAGTTTTAAAGAAAGTAAAAAATTGACTCGCAAAGAAGCCACTTATTTTATTCTAGCAATGGTTCTATTATATGGAATTAAGGGATCGCCGGTGGAGATAATGAGTACCATTTTATTTTCTGCTCATATGACTCAGATGGCGTTACTATATTTAGTGGTCACTCCTCTGCTCGTATTAGGGATTCCTAAATGGGTTTGGAAAGCTATAGTCGAATTACCTGTAGTCAAGCAAGTATTTAAATTTATGACAAAACCATTGATCTCTTTACTATCTTTCAATATCATCTTTTCGATTTATCATATCCCTTTAGTATTTGATAATGTCAGAACTGATGCTACTCTTCACGGTTTGGCAACCATCATTCTATTCTTGTTATCCTTATTTATGTGGTGGCCTTTACTAAACCCTGTGGATGACGATATTGATTTAAGCGGGCTCAAGCGTATTGGATATATACTTGGGAGTGCAGTCTTATTGACTCCGGCATGCGGTTTGATTATTTTTGCCGAGAATCCTTTATATGCCCCTTATTATGATCCACAGGAGTTTCTTAAAGCGTTGGCACTATGTGTGCCCGTTAATACTCTGGAAGGGTTGACGCTGACGGGGCCGGAGTTATTTACCGATATGTCTACACAAAATGATCAGCAGCTTGGCGGAGTGATCATGAAGATTGTTCAGGAGATTGTATTTGGAGTTATGCTGTTCAACCTGTTTTTTCAATGGTATCGCAAAGATCAGGAGAAACAAGAAAAGCTCTCCTATGATCCCGTTGAGCCTAAATTGACAGAACAGTAACGAATGAGGGGATGATGAACGTCATTCCTCTACTTACATAGCATATTATCTTTAGAAAAGAGAGGAACAGAGATGGGTTTACCTATTTTACCTACAATTAGTACCAGCTTTATCGTGTTAAGTGCAGTCACAGTTGCGATTGGCTGGTGGCAGATTAAACAGAGAAGGATTGAGCAACATCAGAAAACCATGACACTTGCAGGTATTTTTGCGCTTATCTTTTTCATCATTTATATGAGCAGAACGATTTTTGTTGGAAACACGTCCTTTGGCGGTCCCGATAGCATCAAGATTTATTATACGATTTTCCTGGTTTTCCATATAACATTGGCCACAACCGGGGCAGTATTTGGCCTGATGAGCTTGTGGACGGGCTATAAGGACCGTTTAGCAAGGCACCGTAAGCTGGGGCCGATTACGAGTTTTATCTGGTTCTTTACGGCTATTACAGGAGTCGCTGTGTATCTTCTCCTTTACGTATTCTATAAAGGCGGAGAAACAACTTCTGTCATCCGGGCAATACTCGGATATTAAAGAAAAACCTATTATGTGATGAATCACATAATAGGTTTTTTCTTTTGACTAGGCTCTTTTAGAAAAGCTTGTGGCTATCTTAAAGAAGAAAGTAGTAGTTGATTTCCTCTCCAGGATGCTCGCTTTCCGCGGGGCTGGCGTTGAGCCTCCTCGGCAAGCCTCCGGGGTCTCACCTGTCCAGCTACGGGGCTTAGGGGCTCGAGGTCATAAGCCAAGACTGCCAAAAAGGCAAAAAGCGCCTTTTCAGCAGACTCAACTTATGCTTGTCGCTCCTGTGCAAAGCCCCTCCGCTTTTCGTACTGTCCAGCTATTCCCGCAGGAGTCGAGCACCTGCAGCGAGAATCAACTTTCTGAGCATGTTTCTTTAAAAGAAATAAATAAAATCAAAAGCTTTTAGCAATCAACCTCTTTTAAGGTGAGTAGAAGTAATGTCCCATTGAAGAGGAATTCTGTCTTCAAATTAGATTGTTTTTAACACCTTTTAGCTCTGTCACGAAAAAACTTTTAAAGATGGTGAGGGGAACTGCGTAGACTCCTGCGGAAGTATGGGCTTGCCGAGACCCCGGAAGCGAAGCAGTTCCCCTCACCATCCACAGCACACACTGATTGACAGAGCCAAAGCAGACCTTATGTTAAAAACAACAATCTTTGTGAGAAGAGCCTTTGACTATAAATGGTGATTTACTAAAGGGAATGGTAGAAGCCCCGTCGAATATAGAAATAGTAGAAGGGAGCAGATAGATAATGATTACAAAATTAAACTACGGGCAGTTTGAAGAATCCTTACAGTTATCCGAATATGCGTTTCAATATGTAGTACCAAGTGAAGACAGAAACAGACGCCTTCAACAGACTAAAGTTCATACTGTGTATGGAATACATGAAGAAGAGAAATTAGCGGCGAAGCTTCATTTGATCCCGTTGGAAATACAGCTGGGTAAACATGTGTATCCGATGGGAGGTATTGCCGGAGTCGCTACCTATCCGGAGTTTAGGAGAAGAGGGTATGTGCGTCAATTAATAGATCATTCATTACTAAAGATGAAGGAAGATGGCACAGTCCTATCAATGCTTCATCCATTTTCTATTGATTTCTATCGGAAATTTGGATGGGAAGTATTTGCATCTTTCCACAAGGTACAGCTTGAGAAGAAGGATCTTGTACCATTAAAGCCTTACAATGGTCTAATCAGGAGATTTAAGAAGGATACATATCCTAAGGAATTGGAATCGATTTATGATCGCTATGCGGAGCAGCATAATGGAATGCTGGTACGTTCAAAAAATTGGTGGAGGGAAAGGAGCATCACCGATCTGTGGATAGCGATATACTATAGCGATGCAGGGGAAGCAACCGGGTACCTTACTTATGAAGTGAAAAAGGATAAGATGAAGGTTGAAGAGTTTGTTCCACTGACAAGTGATGCAAGAATTAGTTTATGGAACTTCATTTGTCAGCATGACTCAATGGTGAAAGAAGCTGAGCTTATATTGAACCCATGTGAGGTGTTACCCTATATGTTGAAGGACCCAAGAATTAAAGTTGAGAAGCACCCATACTTCATGGCAAGAATCGTCGATGTAGAAAACTTCTTGAATAGATATGTAAAAGAAATCGATTTTCCGTATCATCTTGAATTCTCCATTACGGATTCGACAGCGGCTTGGAATAACAGCACTTTTGTTCTTAATAAAAGTGAAGTGATGGTTGGTGAAAAGATTGAGGCACCGATTTCGCTGGACATTAAAGCTTTCACAGCATTAATCTTTGGAGTGCATACTCCAGAGGAACTGCTCCAAATGGGAAAACTTCAGGCTGTGGAGGAGGACCTTCATAAGCTCCAATCCTTATCCCAGGGGAATCATCCATTCTTTTATGATTTCTTTTAAGAGAAAATAAAGTCAAAAAGACCAATTCCCTACAAATAGGAATTGGTCTCTTTTCATAACTTGAAATTCGTTTTTATAATACCTGCCTCTTTAGCCGAATTAAACACGATAAGGATGAGCGGACCGATTATAAAGCCCAATACACCAAAGAGTTTTAGGCCGAGGTACATGGCGATTAATGTAGCAAGCGGGGATAAACCAATATGGGTTCCCATCACTTTAGGCTCTACCGTTCTTCTTATAATAAGGAGAATGGCTGCTAATACTGCTAGTTGAGTTCCTAATGCGATATTTTCTGTCAACAGATGGAAAATAGCCCATGGTGCCAAAACGACGATTGATCCTATCAAAGGAATAAAATCAATCACCCATATGATAATCGACATCACGATCGCAACCTCGGGAGCAATGAATAGAAGTCCAATTAAGGAAACGACAAAGATGATGATACTCACCAGGAATTGCGCTTTAAAGAATCCAAAAATAACATAGGTGAGTCGGGAAGTCATAAACGCCACTTTCTCTGCTGTTCTTTCTGTCAAATGACCATAAATGGATTTCTTGATTCGTGGTAAATCCAACATGAAAAGAAAGAGAGCAATTAAGTAAACGAGAAAACTCACTAAGTAATTGGGTATATAAGATAAAAACACACTTATCTTTTCAATATTGACAGAGTTAAGAATCTTCGTCTTTCCACTATTTAAGAAGTTTTGTACGTCTTCACTGAAGCTTCTCACTAGTTCATCAGGAAGATCCTCTGTCGCATTCAACAGCCTGTCCTCATAATCAAGCCAAATATCGCTTAATTGGTTTACATATTTCGGTGCATCTTCAATCAGCTTAATACCTTCACCAACGACTTTCGTAGTAACGAAGAACGAGGAAACGCTTATTAGAAGTAGGAACAATATAAAAACAGAAAGTACAGCCATTCGACGTTTAGCAGAGAAACGATTTTGTATAAAGCTAACGGCAGGCTCCAGGAAAAGTGCTGTAATAATCGCAGTAATCAAGGGGACTGAAACAGGTAATATAAAATAAGCAACTATAGCCAGTATTAAGATGATAAGTGTGATCATTAAAACTTTTTTTGTGAAAAACTTGGACAATGGTGTACCCCTTTCTAACAGAAACCTAGTACTATTATTATATGAGAGAATGAGAAGAATGAACAGTAGGAAGAAAATGAAATTTTAAAGGATTTTCTTCTGCTTAAATACATGTTCTATCGAATGTTGAATAGGGGAGATTGAAGTATAGGTCCAATCTAATAAGACAAAGAAAAAGACTGTCTGAAGATAGACAGTCTAATCATAATCAGATATTACCAAGCGAAGTTCGTTGCTTCTTTTTTGACATCTGCAATAAGTTTTTCACAAGAAGTGACCAGATGTTTAGGGAATTCTTCACCTTCACCGTATTCTATACCGTGTGGATAGTAATGTTTTCCTAATAATGGAGTCATTAGTTGAATAACGGCGTCATGCTTTCCGATATCTCCCTCAACTGCAAGACCTTGAATTCGCAAATAGAAAATACCTTCCCTGATTTCAAATTTACGATCGTACGTCACTCTTTCATAATCCCATTGACCTGCACGAACAAGTCCGTGAGATTCCATAATCTCGTCTAATCGGTTTAAGTCCACTTTTAAGCTTTCAAATTCAGTTCCTTCAAAACGCATAAAAAATTCCCTCCTATATTGTCCGGCATGAGGACTTTCGAGCCCTGATGCTTTTCCTATGGTAGAAGCATTTATATCGGTGTATGTACAATGATACTAAATGCGGTATTTCTCATTCTTAATAATAGTGGAAAAACCTTTATCTTGCAATGTCTTCAATCATTTGAATTTGTCATTTTAATAAAATGTGAATATCCTGCAGGAGAAAGTGAAAAATATAGGAAGTAATTCGGAACGTATGAGGAGGATCCAAATGACAAAAATCAGGGACATGATGACAAAAGACATTGAAACTTGTTCGTTACTGGACAATGTGTATGAGGTTGCTTTAAAAATGAAAGAATACAATGTAGGATCCATTCCCATCGTGGATGGTGATAGGATTGTGGGGATGATGACAGACAGGGATATCGTCCTCCGCTGTATTGCCGAAAAACATCCCGCTTCTTCAAAAGTTGAAGATATCATGAGTAAACACCTAATAACGATAGGACCCGAGACCGAAGCATCAGAAGCGGCCCACATCATGGCTGAGAATCAGATCCGAAGACTTCCAGTTGTCGAGGGAGATCAATTGATCGGTATGGTATCTTTAGGTGATTTTGCTATAAGGGAGTCTCTGGGCAGGCAGGCCTACGTTGCGTTAGAAAATATATCCGAATCAAACTTCAGAAATAAGCCGTTTTAATCTCGAGGAGATGATCTATATAGGATCATCTCTATTTTATTTGGTTCAGAAACCTTTCCCCATCGAGATTCATTTGTTTTAGAAGGGAGGAAAATATGCTATCCTTTATACTAGACTGAAGTTTTAGAATCATAAACAATGGTATAATAATTCTAGTATTTGAGGCATATCCTGATAGAGAAAGTAGAGAGGAGGGAAATTTTCTGAGAACTGTTTTGCGTATTTTGATCATTCTTGTCATTATTTTATTTATTGGTATTTATCAAGGTCAAAAACAAGAAAATGAGCCTCTTAAAGGCCCAGAAACCCAAACTCTTAAAGAAGACAACGAAAACCAATTAAATCAATCAATCGAAGCTCCGGGTGAACGACCCGCATCGGGTTTATCAACTTGGATTGGCAAAGATACGAAAAAGGTAACTGAAGCTTTTGGAGAACCAGAGCGGATTGAACCAAGCTCCTACGGGTATGAATGGTGGATCTACCCGATATCGGATAAACAGTACATACAAATGGGCGTTAACAACCATAAAGTCGTTACGTTGTTTGCCATTGGGGATCAGGTGGATGTGGCGCCTTATAAATTGGGACAACGTTTAGAAGACATTTACCGTTTTACCATTGTCGATTCCGAAATCGTTGTAAATGACGAATCAGGTGCTTATCAGTTTGAATTAAATGAAGAAGACCTGAATACCCGGCTTCTCGTAACCCTTGGAAATATTTATGCCCAGCTTTATCTGGACAAATTCACAGGTAGGCTAACGAGTATCCGCTTTCTTGATAGTCAAACTTTGATCGAGATGCATCCATATGAAATGATGTATCGAGGGGAATTGGCAGAGGAACAACAACCAAGCGAGGATGAATGGGATAAAGTAAATAGCGCCAGCGAACAGCAGATCTTTGATATTACAAATGTGATCAGGCATCAATTCGAAGCAGATATACTAAAATGGGATGAAGAAACGGCAATGGTAGCAAGAGGACATAGTCAAGAAATGTATGAAGAAGATTATTTCTCGCATGATTCACCAACCTTCGGAAACCTATCCGAGCGTCTGGAAAGTGAAAATGTTATGTTCAAGACTGCAGGGGAAAACATCGCTTCCCAGTACACGGACGCTCCAGAAGCCGTTCATGGCTGGCTGAATTCGGAAGGCCATCGAAAGATTTTACTGGAACAACAATTCACCCATCTTGGCGTCGGGGTATATAAAAGGTACTACACACAAAACTTTATAGAGAAATTTGAAGACAAAGAATAAAAAGGTTGATTCCCTAAGAAGTATGGGGAGTCAACCTTTTCTTATTGAAAAAAGCCCTTCTACTGTTTCTTTTTGAAAATAAAAAACGACCCGGTAGAATGAGCAACAATCTTACCTTCTGAACTGATAACTTTCCCGTTCACTACAATTGTCTTGCTTCCCTGATGAACCACAGTAGCATGAGCAGTTAAACGATCTCCTATACCTGGTGCCAAGTAGTGAACGTTTAAATTTGTCGTTACAGCTCCAAATTCTTCAGGAAGCATCATATTGGCTAATGTGCCCATAGCGGAGTCCACTAAAGTAGCGGTGACTCCTCCATGAACGATCTGCAGTGAATTATGTGTAACTGGCGTGATCGGAATACTTATTTCAAAATTACCGTTTATCACTTCGCGGTCCATGGCAAATATTCCGCCTATGATCGATCCATTTTCATTGTCTTTCTTACGTTTAACTCCTTCGAGAAGCTGCTTCAAGATTAGAAGTTCCTCATCCGATGCTCCTGAAAGACATTCATCAAACAACTGTTGTACCTGTTCTTTCATTTTCATACATCCTTTTCTTTATTCACAGCCAAAACATTCATTGGAAACTGTAAAATCAACGTTAATATACATGTAAATTTTACTACAAAAAGGAATGTATCACCATTCTTTTGAATCTTTCATAAAGTGTAGTAGGTAGATGCCTGTAATGGAGGTGTTCATATAATGGGTAAATCACTACACCCTAAGGTAAAAGAGTTTAAAGGATTTGTGAGAAAACACCCGAAAATTGTGAAAGATGTGCGTAATGGTGATGCCAATTGGCAGGATCTCTTTGAAGACTGGTACTTACTGGGGGAAGATGATACAAGGTGGAATAAGTATAAAGACGAAGCCGCGAAAGAATCAACCGCAACCAACCAAGGAAGTAAAAGCGGCTGGATGGATCAAGTTGGAGATATGGTGAAAAAAATGGACGCTAATCAATTGCAGCAACATATTAACAGCATAAGTGAAGCCTTGGGAGCAGTTCAAGGAGTACTTAGTCAATTTCAGTCAAATAACAATAGAGGATCAGGGACAGCAACCAAAACTGAAACACCATCTAAACCCTCCCATCCATTTTCATTCCGGAAAGATTAGGAGGGTGAATAAAGATGCGAGCAGACATTATTGAGTATATTTATGCCAAAGAAGATCTGAAATTATTTTTAAGAGATCAGCCGCAGTGGTATCGGACACTTTCTCGAAATCCAAATGAATTAGAGAAATTCGAAATTGCGTCGATTAACCATTTTCAAAAAACGATTCCTCATCGAGTACAAAAATTCTCGAACGGAGTCCAAATGGCCTCCATGATGATCAGTATGTTCCAATCAATGAATAGTGCCGATAGTTGAGGCACTATTTTTTTGTGAGGAAGTCACAAAAAAATGTTGAGTAAAATGCGAAACGGTTGGGCAAGGCTATTAGTAAGGAGTGGTGTACACGATGAAGAAAATCATTTTTCTATCCATTGCGTTACTTATTTTTTTAAGCGGCTGTAAGGAAAAAATGCCTGAACCGGAAAGCTTTACTTTCACTAAAAAAGTTGAAGCTGCGAAATCTGAGCAAAAACCTCTTTCCATCAAACACATGGTACAAGGAAGTCAAGTGTATATTGAATGTATCGTTCCCAATGTAACATTCACATCAGAAAAAAGCGGAGCGAAAAAAGGAAAGATCGTCGTTCGTTCAAATACCGGCAATTTGTATAAGGAGTATCATACAGCCGCCTTTGTTGTAAAAGGATTACCGAAAGGTGTGCATCTTCTCAACGTTGAAATAGTAGGGACGAATAACAAACCTTTAGGGATGAAAAAGCAGTTTTATGTGACGATTCAATAATAATGGTTTTTAAATGTCCGTCGTGAAAAAAGTTTTTTACGGCGGTATTATATTTGGGTTAATACATCATTGGATAAAGTGGGTAAATCCAAAAAATTCAATTTGCATATTCGCTTCCTTACGTGAAACGTGTTAAAATATCGTTACGGAGGTGAGCGTTATGCTTGCTACTATAGAAAGAATGGAAATATTGGATTCAGCTGACGAATTATCTCAGTTGATTTTAGAATCTGATGTGGCAGAAAATTATCGTAAGTCTTTATATAAACTTCGCAACAATTCTGAAACTCAACGAAAAGTACAAACCTTTTCGCGAATGAAAGAAAGTTACGAAGAAGTTCAACGCTTCGGTCGTTACCACCCGGATTACAAAACCATCATGAAAGAAATCCGTGAAGTGAAAAGAGAAATGGACCTTGATGAGAATGTAGCGGAGTTCAGAAGAGTGGAAAACGAGCTGCAAGATCTGCTTGATCAAGTGAGTCTGTTAATCGGACATTCCGTGTCTAAAAATGTAAAGGTTCCTTCAGGGAATCCTTTCTTCTCAAGCGGAGGATCCTGCGGGGGAGGCTGCGGATCTGGCGGAAGCTGCGGTTGTTCAGCCTAATCATATGAAAAGAAGAGCGGACGATATGTCTGCTCTTCTTTTCATTTTGTGGAGATTAATACTTCTTCCTTACTGTCTTAACCGAACACAATCCACGCAGAGGTTCCCACAGCAAAACATTTTTTCCTGGGGGACATAGAACCGATGCCGATATACATACAATGATTTTTCTTCCCTAAAGAAAATCGTATCAGAATGCAGTCTCTTTCCTCGCATCGCTCTAGCCGACCATTTTTTAATGGAGTACTCGATGTCACTTTTCTCTTTCTTGGATCGTATATAGATAAATGGGATGCCTGCGCTCCATTTCACATGCGCATCTTCAATCCCGTCCTCTTGTCGAAGTTGATCGATAAAAAAGTTCCAAATCACATTCAAGTCCATGGTGGCCCCCCGTTCATATCCTAAGTATATAGTATCCACTTTACCCAATTTTGAATAAAAGTGTGCATATTGTCCGGTCGATAGATATGCTCCACGGGCCTGCCCAAGCCGCCTCCGCTTTTCGTATTGTCCAGCTCCAGGGCTTAGAGGCTCGAGATCATAAGTTAAACATACCAAAAAGGTAAAGGACGCCTTTCCGGTATGTTCGTCTTATGCTTGTCGCCTCTGAGCAAAGCCCCTCCGCTTTTCGTATGGCTAGTCCCTCGAGGTCACAACTGAAAAATCCCATAAGGCAAAAAGCGCCTTTTGGGATTTCCCAGTTGTGCTTGTCGGGCCTGCCCAAGCCGCCTCCGCTTTTCGTATTGCTAATTCCCATATTTTTGTGCTAGACTTATAAAAAAGTGATTCCTAGAGGGGAAACTATATGTTAACGCAAAGACAAGGTTTAGTTGTTTGGTTACATAGTTTGAAACATGCCAAGTCCCTGAGGCGATTTGGGAATGTTCACTATGTTTCGAAGAAAATGAAATATGTTGTACTTTATTGTAATCAGGATGAAATCGACACGGTTATGGAAAGAATAGCTGCCTATTCCTACGTAAAAAAGGTAGATCCTTCTCATAAGCCATTTATAAAGTCTGTTTTTGAAAATTCCCGCCCGGATAAGGCAAAGGAATATGATTACAAAATGGGGTTTTAATGTTTGCTGCCAAAGAGTGTTGTTTTGGCAGCTTTTTTCTTAGGGATAAAAGCTCCCTTACAAAAAGCTGCACGATAAACATCCTTTATTGTAAAGGCAGTATATAATGATTTAATCGCAGTATCGCGATCAGGTGCTGATAGTACAATGCTTTTTCCGGATAGAGAGTGGAGGGTTTTACATCCATTTGGATGATGACCCTGTCTAATTTCTCTGCCGTTTCTTCAAAAAGGGAGTAGCGCTGGTTTGGTGTAATATTCGGATTTGGGATTCCTTCCCGGCACACGTAGATTGCTTGGAATTTGCCCTGTTCAGTAGGTTTCATCACAAGAGCAAGGGATGATACGGCCCGATCCTTTACAATAGTATGAAATGCCATCATATGCTGTAATCGCTCTTTATTGGCTTTTGCAAGCTCCATTAGTTCATAAATATCTGAATATCCTTCTCCTAATTCAATAAAACGTTGAATCATTGATTCAATCTCCTTTTCTTACCGAGTTTATCAATTCCTTATTATTTCAAACATATAGTGATAAGTAAAGATTCAAAATAACTTATAGGGGTGATCGTGATGATATGGTTATTTCTATTTATCGTCCTGGGATTATCATGTTTGTATGTTATTGGCGGGAGATATGAAACAAAAGAAATTGAAATAAAGAATAGTGATTCTTTTATCGTGACAGCAATATTGTCTACACTGGCGGCTCACGGAATTCTATCTCTGGTAGAGGAGGATGAATTGCAGGAATCTACTCTTCAAGATTTACAAGAAACTCTTCTAAGTAATGGCTTGGTGGATAAAAGTGAATGGGATCAAATGCTTGCAGATCATTTAAACCATTCATCTTTTTCCGCAGATAGTAAAGATCTGGATTTTGGTTAAATGATTGGAAATAATCTAAAAATATTCCACCGTTAGCTGCCGGAATCTGCTATCTTATTAGTAACAGCCGAAGTTAAGGAGTATAGTATGAAACGCATCCTATTTACATTTGGTCTACTTATGATTTTGATTAGTTCAAGCATTCTTTTCTTTCAATGGATGGGATTCAGAACAGAAAGTGCCGAAGAGTCTGGGACTGTAAAGGTAAATCAATATTATTCCATCACGCATGAAGAAAACACATTCTTTGTTACACAAACCCTTCATTTCTCATCACCAATCCCTAAACAAATAACAATAGAATGGCCAAGTGATGCAAGGGATTTTTCATGTGTAAATGACAGAGGGGAAAATTGTTTAACGAAAGAACACGGGAAATTCCAATTAAGTAATCTCTATAAAGATCTTAAGGAGATCACGATTACCTATTCATTCGAGCAGCCGACTAAAACAAAAGGTATGTTAGTGAAAGATTGGCACCCTGCACTTTCTTCTATTGAAACGTTAAATACAGATATTCACATAACAGAAAAGAGCTTGAGGAGTGGAAAATGGGTAGCAGGTTATAAATCTTCCAGCCATAAAAAAAAGAATTATATCGATTATTATTCTTTCATTGGTCGGGGTGAGCCTTCCGCATTATATTGGACAGGAGATCGGTTGATGGAGAAAGCGTCATCTACAGTGAGAATGCTATACGACAGGACCGACATAAAAGAGGTTGAGGCAGTCTCCCTAGGCTCCTTTGAAGGATTTGTTACCGCTATCATCACGAACAAAATAGAGCCCTATGATTCGCCATATTTGATTGTGAGGAACACAGCGGAAAAAGGGCTGATGAATGAACTGAAAGGGAGCTTACTGTATCAACAGTATTTTTCCACTGATGAAGAGGCTTGGCTTAAAGAATTTATCGTTAGCATCCTTTTGGAAAAACAACCGCACACTTCAAAATCTGCATGGGCCTACAAAGAAGTAATGGAAGGACTGACCTCTTCCCAATTGGATACATTTAAACGGAAGATGGAAGAGTACAAGTCCAAATCGGTGGATGCAACAAAATTAGATATGATTTTAGGAAAAGTTACAGGCTTTGACTCTATATTTTTTACTGAAAGTGTAAAAGGAAAAGAGAATGTCCCAATGATTCTTAAAACCAATAATCCTGTACTCATCAACAAAAAAACACATAACTTGTCTTATATTTCGTATAAACAGAAAGAACTTATTCAATTTCCACAAGCAGTGAAGGCTTTGGGGCTGGACATTAAAGAGATAGAGCCAAACGTATTTTTCACATCGTTGAATGGAAATACATTCAGATTTTATGTGAATGAAGATTATTTTATTTATAATGAAGAAAATTACGGCTTATTAACGAATCCCGTCCAAACGATTGGGGGTTCCATTTATATGGATGTTCACTGGTTCGAGAAATTGTTCAAGGTGGAAGTGATGAAGGAGGAAGTTTCCACTAGAGATGATGAAAGAAAGTAAAAAGCCCTGCAGAACTTTCTGCAGGGTCCTTCTATATCCATTTCTGGAAAGAAGGCAAAGGGAGAGGAGAAACCGGAGGAAGAACTTATGGGGAATCGTAAGTCTTCTCCGCGGTTGGCAACAACATCAGTTAGGATGCTGTTACTTCCATTATCACCTATCAAAATGATTTTATACATGTTTTGGAACAATTTCAGTATGTAGCGATATCTGTCGAGATATGATAGGATAGTGAAGAAAAAATACATATATGGTGGATGATTATGAGAGTAATATCAGGTACGTTAAAAGGTAGGCCGTTGAAAGCTGTTCCTGGCAGTGGTACACGGCCGACAACAGATAAGGTAAAAGAGTCTATATTTAATATGTTAGGTCCCTATTTTGAAGGGGGGACAGGATTGGATTTATTTGCAGGAAGCGGTGGACTCGGAATAGAAGCCCTGAGTCGTGGTCTTGATTCTGTGATTTTCGTGGACCGTGATGCAAAAGCATTTCAAACCATTAAGGCAAACCTCCAGGATTGTGACCTAGTGGAGCAAAGCGAAGTGTATAGGAACGAAGCAACGAGGGCGTTAAAGGCCATTTTAAAAAGAGAGATAACCTTTGATTATATATTCCTGGATCCTCCTTATAAAAAGCAGAAGCTTCAACAACTCCTGGAATTCATAGACGAGCACAATCTTCTAAATGAAAGCGGTTACGTCATATGTGAACATGGCTCGGATATTACACTGGGAGATAGAGCCGGGGGCTTGGAGAAAGTAAGGGAAGAAACGTATGGAATCATAAGAATTTCCATTTTTTCAAGGAGAACGAAGGAAAGAAACGACAAATAGCTAGGGGGTACTATAATGACGAGCATTGCAGTTTGTCCGGGTAGTTTTGATCCCATTACATATGGACATTTAGATATTATTACACGGGGTGCGAAAGTTTTTGATCAAATTTATGTGGTGGTCTTAAATAACTCTTCTAAAAAACCACTATTCTCTGTAGAGGAAAGAATTGAATTGATTCGTGAGGTTACAGGGGACATTCCAAATGTGGTTGTTGATTCTTTTCAAGGGCTCTTAGTTGATTACGCAAAGAAAGTGAATGCGAAAGCAATCATTAGAGGTTTACGTGCGGTATCAGACTTTGAATATGAGATGCAGATTACGTCAATGAACAGGGTTTTAGAAGATGATATCGAGACGTTCTTCATTATGACGAATAATCAATATTCTTTCTTGAGCTCGAGTATAGTAAAAGAAGTGGCTAAGTATGGAGGCAACATATCTGAATTAGTGCCGAAACGAGTGGAAGAATCGTTAAAGGAAAAATATAGTGATTTAAATAAGCCTGAATAATAAATGAGGTTGATCCAAGTGTGTAGACGTTACCATTCTCATGTTGTGAGAAGTATATTGTCATAGGCAAAGGGATCAACCCCATTCTTTATTTAGGCACTTGTCTTCTTGTATACAGAACTATATAGAGAATCAAACTGATTATCGTGATCACTGGACCTGCTGTCTTAAACCAATACAGCATTTCCGTCCAGAATGCATTATTTTTCATGGCGAATACAGGTATGGCATTGGATAGCTGCTCATCGGAAAATTTCTCATATATAGGTTTCCAAATAATGATGGTCGTGATGGACGCGGATATTCCATGAACAAATCGGGCATAGAAAAAGGGTTTGAACCGAATATCAGTTTCTGCTAATATACTTGCCACTTGAGCTTGGACACTGAATCCACTGAACCCCAATATAAAGCTTGTAATAATGGCTTGCTGAAGCAGAGTAGCTTCATTTACTCCGCTTGTCAGCTTTGACCCTAATGTGATTTCAAACAAGCCTGAAATAAAAGGAATGCTTAATTGCTCTGGTAATTGGAGCAGAATAAATAGAGTTGAAAAGCCTTCTGCAAAAAAGGTCGTAATATGGAGATGATAAAGCATTTTATTAATGACCGAAAATAAGATAATGAAACCACCGATCATCAGTAAAGTTTGAATGGAAGAGGTGACAGCATCTCCCAAAAGTTTCCCTATAGGGCGCTTATCTTGCAGTCTTGTGCGATGAAGAGCAGAAAAGGCTTCCCGTATGATAAAGCCTTTTTTCCCGGATGACCGATTTCTCAATTCTTCCTTTTCTTTTCCACCATAGAATCTCATGACGACACCTACACAGATGTTCCCAATATAATGAGCGGCGGCTAAAACAATTCCGAGGGTAGCATTTTGGAAGAACCCAACCGACACAGCTCCGAATATGAATAAAGGATTGGAAGAGTTCGTGAAGGAAACAAGGCGTTCCGCTTCCAATTTCGTGATCTGTTCTTCCTGTCTAAGACGGGCCGTCAGTTTGGCTCCCGATGGAAATCCTGATGCCATTCCCATTGCCCACACAAACCCGCCGACCCCAGGGACCCGGAATAATGGTCTCATCAAGGGTTCTAGTATGACCCCGATAAATCTGACTACACCAAACCCAATCAACATTTCAGACACGATGAAAAATGGCAATAACGAGGGAAATACGATCTCCCACCACATATCTAATCCCCGTATGGACGCCTCAAGAGATTCTCCCGGCATTATGATGAGAGATGCCGCAAATAAAGTTACGCTCATCGATACAGCCAAGGTTTTGATTTTCGACTTGAACAACCGGACTTCCCCCTCTTTTGAAATAAGTTCCTTCTATATCAATTCCTTGTGAAATGGGAAAAGAATGATAAAATGGGATTAATTCAACTTGTCCTCATATTATTCAATATACTCATACATAATTGAAATAGACCATATGATGAAATGTACCGATAACTCGGGAAAAGGGGGAAGGGCATGGACAGACCTAAAATTGGATTGGCCCTCGGCTCGGGTGGCGCAAGAGGATTTGCACATTTAGGGGTGTTAAAGGCATTTGATGATGCAAAGATCCCTATAGATATGATTGCAGGAAGCAGTATGGGTGCTCTTGTGGGGTGCTTTTATGGGGTAGGGCATAAAATGGAAGACCTTTACAAACTTTCCACCACCTTTAGAAGAAAATATTATTTAGACTTTACCGTTCCGAAGATGGGCTTTATTTCGGGTAAAAGGATAAAAGAATTCATTCAGCTTTTTACACATAATAAAAATATCGAAGATTTAAATATTCCCATAAGTGTTGTTGCCACAGATATTACAAATGGTGAAAAAGTGGTGTTTACGACCGGACCTGTTTCAAGTGCGGTGCGGGCAAGCATTGCGATCCCCGGTATATTTGTACCTGAAAGAATAAACGGCCGCTTACTAGTGGACGGAGGAGTCATTGACCGGGTACCCGTTTCGGTTGTTAAAGAGATGGGTGCTGATATCGTCATCGGAGTCGATGTATCTCATGTGAAAAGGAATGCTGAAATCACAACGATTTATGATGTGATTATGCAAAGCATCGATATCCTTCAATTAGAAATCGTCGCTCACCGTGAATTTGCTTCTGACTTTATGATCAGACCTCATGTAGAAATGTATAGCACCAGAGCCTTTAAAAATATTGATGAAATTATCGATATGGGGGAGGAAGAGGCGAAGAAGGTTATTCCTTCTATTCAGAAAGCTTTAGATAATTGGAAGGAGTAAAAAGCATGAAAACGAAAACATTAATCAGAACCTTAGTCATCATGACCATTATCATGGTTGCAACATCCTTTTATTATCTTCCCTTTTATGTAACGAAGCCGGGAGGAGCCCATGAACTGGATCCGATCGTAGAGGTGAAGAATGGCTATGAGGACGAAGGTGAATTAATGCTTACAACCGTTAGGATGGGAAGAGCAAATATCTATGCTTATCTTATGGCAAGCTTAAAAAAATACGAATATATCTTTCCGGTAGAGGAAATTAGAAGTCCTCATGAAAGTGACGAGGAGTATAATCTTCGTCAATTGCACCTTATGACTGACTCTCAAAATCATGCCATTGAAGTGGCCTTTAAAAAAGCGGGTAAACCCTATGAATACACATACAAAGGTATATATGTATTGAATATTTATCCATCCATGCCAGCAGAAGAAGTCTTGATGCCTGGTGATCGAATAACTGCCGTTGATGGTAATACATTTCAATCCTCGGAGGAATTCATTGAATATGTCAGTAAGAAGAAAAGTGGGGATAGCGTAAAGATTACCTACGTTCGTGATAAGGAAGAAATGGTTGAAACGATTTCCTTGGAGGCTTTCCCTGATATGCCGGATAAAGTTGGTCTTGGAATTACGCTAAGTGACGATAAAGAAATCAAAACCGACCCGCCGGTGGAACTGGATACTGAAGAGATTGGTGGCCCATCCGCAGGATTGATGTTTAGCTTGGAGATATATAATCAACTAACGAAGGATGACATTACGAAGGGTCATTCTATTGCGGGGACCGGGACGATTTCCGAAAATGGGGAAGTTGGACGCATTGGTGGTATAGAGCAGAAGGTCATTGCTGCTGACAAAGAAGGTGCAGAATATTTCCTTGCTCCACATGAAAACGTTACAAAAGAAATGAAAGAAAAGTATCCTGAACTTGAATCGAATTATACTGCTGCCAAAAGAACTGCTGAAGACATTGGTACTGATATGAAGGTAATACCTGTGAAAACATTTGATGAAGCATTAGCATTTTTACAAACATTAGCAAAATAGTCAAAGAGGCTGCCTTAGGTCAGCCTCTTTCAATTTCTATATCATGACAGGTGGTTGAGACCATTCCTGATGATGCAATTTTTTTCGGGCTGCTGCATTTTTCAAACCTAATGAAAATATTTCAGCGGCTCTGACATCTAATTCTATATCGTTTTGATTTGCGCTTGAAAGCTTACTGATTAAAGGCAAGGGCATTCCTTTTTTCTTAGAATGGAGAAATTCCCTTCCCCTTTTATTCATTCCAAGCAAGCGGATATAGCTTGGAGAGATGTGTCTGCAACGCATCTCTTCCTTGCGTGTATTCGTTAGAATATGAAGGAGCATTCGTTGAAGGCGTGTCCATGTATAGCGCTTTGTCTTAAGCTTCGTCATGAATTCTTCAAAGGAAGTCGAGGTTTTAACACACTCCATCATCCGATTTTCTATTCCTTCTTCTATTTCATATATCTCCTTCAGTTCCTCTTTGGACGACGAAAGAAGCTTATACTGCAAAATCGTCCAATAATTTTCCCAGCGATGGAATCCTCCATACTCGAGTTGGTACTGAGTTAACTGATCAACAGATGTCGACGGGAGATAAGAATCAATCTTATGTTCACCCTCGCTGCTGAATATATTTTTCCTTATGCTTGTTGCACTTGCAATTGAAGGAGAAGAGAAGTGTTGATCATGGTACCCCGCAGCTTCCCTTGTAATGGTGTACGCTTTTAGTGACGAGTGAATCTGGTTTCTCGCTTCCATATAATGAAAGCCAAGTATATTATTCGGTTTACTTAAATCGATAACGGACTCTCCGTTCCCTAACGTTTGAAAGGCTTTAGCAAGAGCGGAAGGATAGCTCATGCCTTCCTGGATAAACCCACTTATATATGTATTGTATCGCTCCCGATTTGCTTCAATGAATACGACCGTTTTCTCGAAAGTATCAATATCCCCATCCTCGCTGCCGAAACAAAAACTCTCGCAGCCTATGGAATCAAGGAGTGAAATGGCTCCTCTCGAGAAAATTTCAGCATGCTGAGTGGCAAAACAATAGGGAAGTTCAATCACGATGTCAATCCCTGCTTCTAAAGCCATTTTGGTGCGGGACCATTTAGAAACCAGCGCAGGCTCTCCACGCTGCAGGAAATGCCCACTCATAACCGCAACCACTATATCAGCACCAGTTGCTCTTCTCGTTTCCCTTAAATGATGTAAATGACCATTATGAAAGGGATTATACTCTACTATTACTCCTGTTGCTTTCATGAAATTCTCCACATCCTTTTTAAGTCAAAACTATCTGCTATATAGATCATTATATAAGGAATGATATAGATTCTCTCCTTTTATGACATATTCATAACTAATATTATAAAATATTTGAAAGTCCTTATATTTAAACGTTATAATTACAACACTATGGTTGTAAAGAGTGTAAAGAAAAAATATTGACAAACGGTATTATGAAAGCTATAATTACCTTTGTTGCCTTGAGGTGATTACATTGAAATGGTCAATAATACAATTACAAAAATTTAGAGACAAGGGACTTTCCATTGAAGAAACGATTAATTTGGATGAATTGAAAGAAATCGATCCCCAAATTATAGAAGTCTCACCTATTCGAGTGTCTGGAAAGGCAGATATCGGTTCAAACCGCGTCACTTTCCATCTCCATATAGAAGGAAAGTTAGTATTACCTTGCTCAAGAACCCTTGTGGATGTTGATTTACCAGTTGACATTAAAACGATTGAAACGTATCTTCTAAATGAAGCTGATTATGATCAGTATGAGGAAGAGGAAGTACATCGTATTCAAGGTGATGTTATTGATTTAAAACCTGCTATTAGAGAATTACTATTACTTGAGATTCCGATGCAAGTAATCAGTGATGAAGCGAGAGAACAAGATGAGATGCCTTCTGGTAAGAACTGGGAAGTACTGACGGAAGAACAAGCTTATCAAGTCGAGCAAGAGGAAGAGAAGAAAGTTGATCCTCGTCTCGCTGACTTAGCAAAACTTCTTGATCAAAACAAGAAATCTTAAAAGCGAAGTACCAGTTCGACTGGCTTCATAATGAGTATTAATCTCTTTTAAGGAGGTGGGAAGAATGGCAGTACCTTTTAGAAGAACATCTAAAACAGCAAAAAGACAACGTCGTACACACTTCAAACTACGTGTACCTGGTATGGTAGCATGCCCAAACTGTGGTGAAATGAAACTAGCACACCGTGTTTGTAAAGAGTGCGGAACGTATAAAGGTAAAGAAGTTGTAAACAAATAATATTGTTTACATCGAAAAAAGCGTGAAAGAGGCCATGGCTCTTCACGCTTTTTTTATTGTCATTTTTAAGAAATGCCTGTTCATCCCTTACAGAAAATCATACACTATAAGTAAGACAGGAGGGGTCTAAAATTGGGAGAATATATAATACATATGAACAAAGAAGGAATACTGCAGTTTATCATCAACCGCCCCGAGAAACGGAATGCAGTCAGCTATGAAATTATGGAGGGGCTTGAAAAAGCTTTAAATGAGTGTATTTATAATGATCACGTGAAAGCGCTCCTATTAACGGGAACTGGTGATCGGGCTTTTTGTTCCGGCGGGGATTTAACTCAATTTCATAACCTTAAGACAGAGAGTGAAAGTTATGAAATGCTCAGTAAAATGGGGGGACTCATTACGAGGCTTGCCTTTCTGCCGAAACCAACCATCGCCTTTATAAATGGAACGGCAATTGGCGGCGGATGTGAGATCGCAACCGCATGTGATTTTAGAATTGCTAAAAGAACTGCGAAAATGGGGTTCGTCCAAGGGAATCTTGCCATTACCACTGGATGGGGAGGGGGAACCTTACTTCTTGAAAGGATTTCAGTGTCAAATGCGCTTTCACTACTGATGACAGCGAGGATAGAAGAAACAGAATTCCTTCATGATATAGGATTCGTAGATGAGTTAGTTGATGACATTATGCCAATCCATGAAATTCCCCTCATTAAAATGATCTCATTGAAATCAGAAGGGGTATTGAAGGCATATAAGCAGCAACTCCTTGAAAGATGGGATAAAAAAAGAATAGAAGAGAATATCATGAAGGAAATAAGGCAATGTGCTAAGCTCTGGGCAAGTGATGAGCACCACAAAGCAGTGGACAAATTCTTTAACAAATAGGAACAGGTGATAAGCGACTACCTGTTTCTTTTTGTGTGCTTAAAAAAATAGTGGTGCTTATTCTATCTTCTCTAGTAAGAGCATATGTATGGATAAACTGGATCTTACAGGGGGGATGGAAATGTCTTCGAATAGACAGGATGCATGGAGTCAAGATGAAGATGTGTTGTTAGCGGAGGTGGTATTACGTCACATACGAGAAGGCGGTACCCAGCTTCAAGCATTTGAAGAGGTAGGAAGAAAACTATCAAGAACATCAGCAGCTTGTGGCTTTCGTTGGAACTCATTTGTTCGCAAACAATATAAATCTGGAATCGAACTTGCTAAAAAACAGAGAAAGCAGTCTAAGAAATATTCTCCAATCGTTAAGGCAAACGAAGAAAAGCAGGAAGTGCCGAAACAACAAGTTGAGAGTTCCTCAGAGCATGAAGTTCAGGAAGTGTTTTCAATGGGCAACATGATAAATTATCTTCAAAAAGCAGAGGAAGCTGTTCGAAATGAGGGAAAAATAAGAAATGAAAATACTCAGCTGCACGGACAAATCTCTCTATTGAAAGAGAAGCTTCAAGAGGTTGAAGAGGAGTTGAAAGAATACGAAGCAAAATTTAATCTCCTCGAAGAAGATCATAAGTCATTATTAGCTATTTTTGAAAAAGCAAGGAAAATGGCTCTATTGCAAGGAAATGAAGACAAGGTGAAGTTTCAAATGGATAAAAACGGAAACCTTCAGCGGTTGAATAAATGAAGAGGAAAATAGGCTGGCTAAAGAATATCTTTAGCCAGCCTATTTTTAGTTACCTGTAATTAGGTGTTTAGTATGCTTGTCGCCTCTAGACGAGCCGCCTCCGTTTTAGTTCTCATC
>NZ_JCAXEQ010000009.1:0-83121 GCF_059758515.1 Rossellomorea sp. GQ25
TTCCGGTGTACTCGCCTTATGCTTGTCGCCTCTACCCAAGCCGCCTCCGCTTTTCGATTGTCCAGCTCCGGCGGCTAGAGGCTCGAGGTCATAAGTCAAGTACACCAAAAAGGCAAAGGACGCCTTTCTGGTGTACTCGCCATATGCTTGTCGCCTCTACCCAAGCCGCCTCCGCTTTTCGATTAGTGCAAGCTCTTTTTCTCGAGTCTCACTCGTTCTTCGCTGTTGGACCATTTTTCTTTAAGTGTTTCGAATATGTATAAGCGGAAGAAGTATTGTAATTCTTCTGTTTCCATTTCTTGAATAAGTTCCAGGAGCTCGTTCCTGGAGGTATCTTCTAAGATTGTAAGGGCAATGAGGTCTAAGTCTTCGTCGGTACCTTTGATCCTTCCACGGTACATTTCATAAATTTCTTCGATTAACTTCATGCGCTTCACCTCCCTTTCGTTTCATTTTACCATGAACGTTTATGAATTACTCTACATATTATGCTAGGACAACTCTTATTTGTCTTTACCCCTTATAAGACTTATTAACCATGGGCTATAAAACGGTCTTTGCTCACTTTTAGAAGAGAAGCTGCTATTAAAGCCGGTGAAGTCCTGGTTTCTCACTCACTTGTTACAAGCCAACCATTAGAAGAAGGAGATGCTTTATTTGGAAAAAAGTATGCTGTTCGTTGGATCGGGCCTGGGTGCAATGATTATAAATTTATTTGGAGAATGGAATTCGCTATTGACCATTTTGTTAATTGCCGTGACTTTGGATTATTTTACAGGGATGATTGCAGGTGGGATTGAAGGAAAGTTATCCAGCAAATTCGGTTTGAGAGGGATTGGCCGGAAAGTGCTGATTTTCTCCCTTGTCACGGTTGCCCATCTTATTGATACTATACTAACAAATCAGCACTTTATTCGTAATGCCACGATTATTTTTTACTTATGTAATGAAATGATATCGATCATAGAAAATGTAGGGCGTGCAGGAGTACCTGTACCGGAGTTTCTCAGGAAAGCGGTAGAAGTTCTTAAGAAAAAATCGAAGTGAATAGAATTTCGTCAATTGAGGAAAATGAAGGGTAAGCACAGTGAAGGAGTGGGAAGATGAACGAAGAACGTTACGATTATTATATTGAAGTAGCCACGGGTGAGATTTCAAGAAGCTCGACAGATTCACCTTGGAACTTTAAGATATCTGCAACAGATGAAGAAATCACCCAGCTGCGAGAAGTGTTCGATTCCAATCACTCAGTCGATTGGCAGAACTTCTATCGTGCGCATGTCCCTTATATTCAATATCATTATGACCGGGAAAATGATGCATATGATGAAAACCTGCATCAAGTGTATGAAATGATTCATCGTCTGGGAGATGATGAAGCGAAGAAATTCATTGAGAGTATAGGCATCTTGAATTCTCAACCTCATGAGGATCCTCAATAATGAAGAAAAGTGTTGGTTCAGAAGAGATATCTGTGGACCAATGCTTTTTATTTATGGTTAGATGAAAGAAAGTGTGTACGGATGAGGTGAAGTCAGATGGAACAGTTTATCGACGAAAATGGGAAGCAAGTAGAAATATCCTTTGAAAAGGGAAGGTTTCAACAAGAATCATACCATGTGTTAGTTCTATGCCGCTACAAAGAAAAATGGTTGTTAACACGGCATAAAAAAAGAGGTTTGGAGTTTCCTGGGGGGAAGAGGGAAAAAGGAGAAACCCTTGAGGAAGCTGCGGTACGTGAAGCGTATGAAGAGACAGGGGGAGTGATCAAGGAGCCATTATGCATAGGAGAATATAAGGTATATGATCACTCACCATTTATCAAAACCATCTTCTTTGCTAAAGTTGAAGAAATCATAAGCAAGGAAGACTATCTGGAAACGGAAGGAGCCGTCCTCTGGAATGGTGATTTCTCCAACATTCATGACGATCCTTCCTTTAGTTTTATCATGAAAGATCAAGTGGTGGACTTGGCTCTCAAAAGAATAAGGGATCTCAATCTTATGATTTGATCAACTTCTTTTCGAGCTGTTCAACCAGTTTATACATAATGGTAGCGAATACGGCAATGACAAGCAGGGATAGCAGGACAAGGGTAAAGTTAAAGACTTGGAAACCATAAATGATCATATACCCAAGCCCCTTGGCGGAAACAAGGAATTCTCCTACGATGACCCCGACCCATGATAAGCCCACGTTGACTTTCAGTGTCGAGATGATGGTCGGGAAAGAGGCAGGGAGAATGACTTCTTTGAACATTTGAGCCCTTCTTGCTCCGAAGGTCTGCATTACCTTCAAATAATTCGGGTCTACTTCCCTGAAGGAAGTATACACAACAATCGTGGTAATGATGACGGAAATGACTGTACCCATGGCGATGATTGATGTGAAGCCGGGTCCCAACCCCACAATTAAAATCGGACCGAGGGCTACTTTTGGCATGGCATTCAGGATCACAAGATAAGGGTCCAATACTTTAGAAAGAAATGGTGACCACCATAATAAAGCGGCTAAAAGGGTTCCAAGTAAGGTGCCGAGAATGAATCCGATGATGGTTTCACCGAGTGTGACGGAAAGGTTGGCTAGAAGGCTTCCGTCTCCAAGTTTTACGAGAAACAGCTTCCATATTTTTGAGGGTGAGCTGAAAATGAGGGGATCTACCCAGCTATTTCGACTCCCGATTTCCCAAAGAGAGAAGAACACAAAGAAAATAAGAGCTTGATAAAACCAAACCCATCGCTGTTCTTTCTTAATTGATTGAATGTATTCCTGGTGTTTTAGTTTAATTGATTCGTGATTCAAGTTTTTCAAGCTCCTTCCATATGGTTTGGAAAAATTCCGGGTAGCCCTGGTGATTCCTCACTTCAAAGGGCATTAATTCTTTTAAGGGGAGCGGGACCTCGAATATCGTGTGGATATGACCAGGTTTCGACCCAAATAGAATGATACGGTCACTCATGGAGATGGCTTCGCCTATATCATGAGTCACAAGAATAGCGGTTTTGCCAAAAGACTTTAAGGTGGAATACACCAAATCCTCTAACTTCAATTTGGTTTGATAATCGAGTGCTGAGAAAGGTTCATCCAGGAGAAGTAATTGAGGTTCTGTGATAAGGGTTCGAATCAGGGCCACCCTTTGACGCATTCCCCCCGATAGTTCCCTTGGATAAGATGTTTCTACACCTTCTAACCCCATCTCAATCAATAAAGCACGTGCTTCTTTCCTCTTTTCTTCTGTCAGTGTCCCCATAATGGTCAAACCTAGAAAAATATTTTCTTCAATGGTCTTCCACGGAAACAGATAGTCCTGCTGCAGCATGTATCCCAGTTTCTCTTTCATTTTTCGAATAGGTTGTTGGTTTAAAAGAATCGTTCCTTCTGTCGGCCGTATAAGTCCTGCAATAATGGAGAGTAACGTGGTTTTCCCGCATCCACTTGGACCGATAAACGAGACAAACTCACCTTCTTTTACATCCAGCGAAATGTCTGAGAGGGCATGGGTGGCCGTTTTGGGAGAAAAGTAAGTGTGATGGATCGAATCTAAAGATAGAAAGTTCACTGTATTTAAGCCTCCATTTTCATTTTTTTCTATAAGTGAAGGGCTGACAGGTGAAGTCAGCCCCGGATCGTTCTACTTTGCTGCTTTTTCAGCGATCGACGTGTTCACTAACGTTTCATGATCAACGGACTGCGGAAGCTCTCCTGCTTCGTCCATGATGTTTTGGAGATTGTTCCACTCTTCTTCGTCAAGGATTGGATCTGTCGCAAAGGATCCTTGTGATTTGTAACGATCAACAACCGTTTCAATCAATGAAAGCTCTGTATCTTCGAAATAGGGTTCAATCACTTTGGCGATGTCTGCAGCACTGTTTTCCTCCACCCATTGCTGAGCTTTGTACAAAGCTTTCGTGAATTTCTCTACGGTTTCTTTGTTTTCTTCCATGTAGCTGTCTTTGGCCATGAACGTTGTATAGGGAACGTGACCTGATTCCATTCCAAAGGAAGCCACGATATGCCCTTTTCCTTCTTGTTCAAAAATGGATGCCGTTGGTTCGAATAGCTGAACGTAGTCCCCTGTACCGGAAGCAAAGGCACTGGCAATATTCGCGAAATCAATGTTTTGGATCAGGTTTAAATCGTTCTCTGGATCAATGCCGTTCTGCTTTAGCACAAATTCCCCCACCATTTGCGGCATTCCGCCTTTACGCTGACCAAGAAAGGTGGAACCTTTTAATTGATCCCATTCAAAGTTTTCCACTTTTTCACGGGAGACGAGAAATGTTCCATCAGTTTGGGTTAATTGAGCAAAATTAATGACCGGATCATCCGAACCTTGTGCATGGACGTAGATGGAGGTTTCTGAACCGACCAGGGCGATTTCGGCACCGCCCGATAGCAAGGTTGTCATCGTTTTATCTCCACCCCAGGTAGTGGTCAGTTCAATGTCTAGTCCTTCCTCTTTGAAGAATCCTTTTTCGATTGCGACATATTCAGGAGCATAGAAAATCGATCGGGTTACTTCTGCTACACGAACTTTCTGTAAGACTTCTTCTTTTTCTCCACATGCTGTTAAGCCGATTGCCAACATGCCTATGAGCAACACGGCAAAGCCACTACGAAGCCATTTTTTCATTCAATATTCCTCCTTTAAGCTTTGTGAAACTGGTTTGACGATAGAATGGGGATGAGTGCATTTCTCTTTGCCTTGTTTATCTTTCCTTATTAAAAGGGCAGGATGGTCATAAAGGCAGCGTCTTGAATCGTCTGCTGATGATGAGATTTGCTAAAATATCCTATGTAAAGTATAAAAAATGTGTGAATACCCACGGCACGTTATGAAAGGAAGAGAATATGAAAAACGGAACGATTGTGAAGAAGACCTTGTTTCCTTCACCTAATCCTCATGTGGAACTATATGAAATTACCTATCTATCCTCTGGTCTACGGGTAAAAGGCTTATTGGCTGAACCTGCAGGAGTTGGGAAGTATGATGGGTTCCTCTATTTAAGAGGTGGGATCAAGGGCGTCGGCATGGTCCGCCCGGCGAGAATCGCTCAATTTGCTTCTCACGGATTCATTGTATTTGCTCCTTATTACCGAGGTAATCTTGGAGGAGAGGGAAACGAAGATTTTGCGGGAGATGATCGTGAAGACGCCATTTCGGGTGTGGAATTACTTAAACACTATCACAGAGTGGTCCATAACCGGATCCATGTGTTTGGCTTTTCCCGTGGCGGGGTCATGGCACTTCTGACAGGCATCGAGCGCAGGGACGTCACCTCCGTTGTTACATGGGGAGGCGTTTCGGATATGTTTTTAACATATGACGAACGGAAGGATCTCAGGAGAATGATGAAACGAGTCATAGGGGGAAGTCCCAATAAAGTTCCGGAACGATACGAATGGCGTACCCCACTATACGGATTAGACAACCTTGAAGCTCCCGTATTGATCATTCACGGTGAAAAGGATCAGAACGTTTCTGTGGAGCATGCATATAGATTAGAAAAAAGACTGAAAGAGTTGGAGAAATCTGTGTCGTCCCGATACTTTCAAGAGTTTACGCATTACTTTCCACCACGAAAGAATCAACAAATTGTCTCCATGCTATGTACATGGATGAAAAATCAATAGACCGTGGTGTATGATTAAATAAAAAAAGGATTGAGGTCAAGCGAAATGGGCATGGGCTTAGAATTAAATACGATGATCGTGACAAAAGGAAAAGAAGTGAGGAAAGAAGAGAATCTGTTCGAACTCCAAAAGGATGGATATCGCCTTTATCCTATGCATATTCCGATAGATGTAAGAAAAACGAAATACAGTGATCCCAGTGGTTACTGCAGGATCGAAAAGATGGAGTGGACGGATGAGAAAACGACGATTCTATATCGATTGATTTCCTTGAATTCCACGAACTAAATAAAGGAGGGCTGTAAACATCCGCTTACAGCCCTCCTTTTATTCGATTTCCTCATATAAAATATAGCGATTATCCTCAGTCTGGGCGATTAGATAGTTGCTGTGATCTTTCACGCTATAAATGGGTGTCCCTTTTTTCAGTGTATTGGCCGTAAAATCATCCACGGGGTGATATTCACTATCGATCTTTTCTTTAATAGCCCCAAGCTTTTCATTCAGGACCAGCTTCTTCTCTACAGAGACCTTCACATATTCCTTCTTGTTCACCACCATCATATCCCCGTATCCACATAATTCATAGGATGCAGGTTCTTTGTCTCCGCATGCACTTAACAAGAATACGCATAATAGCAAAACAATCATTCGCTTCATGGTTTCCCTCCTTATCATTTCTTCACATACTCAAAAGATATTCAAGCTTGTACGTCAACATGTTTGTTTTTTTATAATATGAAATCTGCCAGGGGCTCAGTCAACCAGTGTGTGCTAGATGGTGAGGGGAACTGCTCCGCTTGCAGCTAGAGTACGGCCGAGCCTCCTCGCTTAGCCGAACGGGTCTCGGCACGCCCGAAATCCGCCGGAGTCTACGCAGTTCCCCTTACCATCTATAAAAAAATTTGTGACAAAGCTTAAAGGTGACAAAAAACAATCTAAAGAAAACAGAATTTCTAGTACACGGGAGGAAATAGTCTAATGCTCTCTTTAGAAGAGAATGTTTTCAAAAAGTTTGTTGGTTTTATTTAGATTTTATAAAAAAATCCCTGCTGAGAAAGTTGATTCTCGCTGCAGGTGCTCGACTCCTGCGGGAGAAGCGGCGGGACAGTACTAAAAGCGGAGGGGCTTTGCCAAGGGGCGACAAGCATAAGACGAGTCTGTCGGAAAGGCGCTCTTTGCCTTTTGGCAGAGTTGGCTTATGACCTCGAGCCCCTAAGCACCGGAGCTAGACAGGTGAGACCCCACAGGCGAAGCCGAGGAGGCTCACCGCCCGCCCCTCGGAAAGCGAGCATCCTGTAGCGGAAATCAACTACTACTATCTTCTTTAAAATAGCAACAAACTTTACGATAAGAGCCATTTTAAAAAAACTTTTTATGAGAAACTAAATCATATTTAATTTAAATAAAGTGGTATAATGTTCCTTAAGTGAATAAACCCACTCAGAAATTAGGTGCTGATCTTTAGCATAAAGGGAAATCGGTGTGAGTCCGAAGCTGTTTCCGCAACTGTAAGTGCTGACGAAATAAGAAGAAAACCACTATTTGATCATTCAGATGGGAAGGTTCTTAGAGTAGGCTGACGCACGAGCCAGGATACCTGCCTATTTTCCATCGTATTATGCTCTTCGGAAGTTAGGGGTATGGTGCGGCTTTTTAGCATCTCTTATTTCATATGGATGACAACTGCCGGCCAATATTCTTGGGTGGTTTTTTTGTGTTTAATTAACCTCCCGGGAAATACGATAGGTGCTTCACGAACATCATTCAGAAAGGAGGAACTTACATATGGCAAAGGATTTCCGCTACTTATGTTATCCCTATATGCGTGAATCAGTTTCAACCGTAGATTTCGAGATTCGGACCGATTCACTGTCGACTAAAATCGGACTCGCGTCATCATTGACGGAGCACTTACCGAAAGTGCACGACGATTTACTATATTTGGCTGAGATGGTGTACCATCTCAATGGCTCGGTGCGGGGAATGACAGCCATCAAGGAAGAGGACTTGAATAAATTGAGCCAAATGTACGATCGTTATAGGTTGGAAGTCGAGGAACGCATCCAAACCTTTGTCCTTCCACAGGGCTGTACAGCGGCATGTACGCTTCATACTTGCCGCAGTGAAGCCAAAAAGTCCGTCCGTGCCTTACATAAAGTCAGTACTGAGATGAAAGTGGAGAACATTTTATTTAAATACGCTCATTTACTGGCAAATGTCCTGTTTGTGATGGCCGTGTATGTGAATAAATGTGAAGGGATTGAAGAAATTCCTTTTGTAAGTAAATCGTATATAGATAAAATTTAGAGAAGCGGGGAAGATGAAATATGAAAAAATCATGGTTAAATAGTCTACTGCTATCAATCATCCTGGTTGTTTTCGCAGGGTGCAGCAATGGGGAAGAAGTAACATCCACAAAGGAAGTCAAGTCTAAAAATGAGTCTTATTCTGTGACCGATGACAGGGGAGAAGAGATTAGCTTTGAGAAAGTGCCAGAAACCGTTATTTCCTTACAGCCGAGTAACACAGAGATTCTTTTTGCAATAGGAGCTGGAGATAAGGTAGTCGGGGCAACTGAATTCGACAACTATCCTGAAGAAGCGAAAGAGATTAAAAGAGTATCGGATTCCATGACGGTCAATGCGGAAGAAGTCATTGCACTAAAGCCAGATGCTGTCATTGCATATACCACTGGAGATGATGCCGGGGTGAAGCAGCTTGAAGAGGCGGGATTAAAGGTATTCGTTATTCAATCTGCCCAAACCTTTGAAGATGTTTATGGGGATATTAAACAAATTGCAACCGTAATGGGAGTAGAGAAGAAGGGGAACGAATTGGTAGATGGCATCAAGGAAGAGATTTCAGATGTGAAAGAAAAAGTAAGTACACTAAAGGAAAAAGAACAAGTATATTTTGAAATCAGTCCCTCCCCTGATATCTATACAGCAGGAGCAGAAACGTTTCAGCAAGAAATACTGGAAACGGCCGGGGTCGAGAATATCTTTGGAGACCAAAAAGGCTGGGTGAAGGTAGGAGAAGAAGAAATCATTAAACGTAATCCTAATATGATTTTAACTACAGTGGGGTACGTCGACGAGCCGACAGCTGAAATCAAGTCCCGGGAAAGCTGGAAAGATGTAAAGGCAGTGAAAAATGATCAAGTCCATTTCCTGGATTCAGATATTATGTCAAGACCGGGACCACGTATCGGTGAAGCGGTTGAGCTAACGGCTGAAACGGTGTATCCGGACTTGTTTTCTGAATAAAGTAGGATGTTAGATTGGAGAAGACAGTGATTTGTATGTGGAATCATTGTCTTTTTCATCTCAAGTTCTACAATTTTCGGACCATTATGATAAAGTAAACGTAACAACATCACGATAGGAGAAATCAACATGAGCAAACTGGAAGTCATTGTTTTGAATGAGGAAGATGCAAAAGTGGCAGAAACATCCGGAGCAGATCGACTTGAATTGGTATCTGACATACACGAGGGAGGATTAACTCCTGAATATCGTATGATAGAAAATGTATTGAAGGCTGTTTCGATTCCTGTTCAGGTTATGATTCGTTTACATAGTAAATCTTTCTCGTATGATGCCGAAGAATTGCGCGTCATGATGGACCAAGTAAGGACCATAAATGAAATGGGGGCCCCGGGCATCGTTTTTGGTGCTTTATCCAAGGAAGGGAAACTTGATTCCCATGCTTTAAAGGAAATCGTACAAACTGCGAAGGGTCAGTCAATTACTTATCACCGGGCTATCGATGTGTCTTGCGGTCCATTAGACTTATGCAAAGAATTATTCCATTCAGGATTGAACGTTGATCGAATTCTCACATCTGGAGGAAAACCTGAAGTGAGCGAGGGATTGGACGTGATTAGTACAATGAGGGAAATAGAAAAGATCGGCGGCCCAATTATCATGCCTGGATCAGGGTTAACCGTGGAGAATATAGGAGAAATACACAATAAGCTAAATGCACGGGAATATCATGTTGGATCAGGTGTTCGTAAAGACGGGAGCTATGACTTAGGAATAGACCCTGAAAAGGTAATGAAAATCAAACGGGTGATCACATCATAATTTGATTTGTTACTATACTACTATTTGAAAAAAGAATGGATTGTGGTAAAAATAGTATGTAACAACATACTATCAATATTTCTACTGGGGGAGTCCGATATATTGCTTGGACTGAGAGGAGAACGCATAAGTTCTTTGACCCTTTGAACCTGATCTGGATGATACCAGCGTAGGGAAGTAGTACGAAGCGTTTTTTTTTGTGTTTTGTGACGCTTACTACTTTTTGACATTTCGGGTTCTGATTATTCAGGACCCTTTTTTGTGTCTTCATGTCCTTTTTTTGAGAAAGAGGAATGCCCGATGCAGTAACTTCCTGGTCCTATCATAAGGAGGAGAAGTTAAGTGGCAATCGAGTTAAAATCGCAATTTACAAACAGTAAAAAAGTGTATGTAGGAGGGTCCAGGCCTGACATAAACGTTCCGATGAGAGAAATTGAACTTAGCAGAACGAATGCTTCCTTGGTCGATGAAGAGAATGAACCGGTTCGTGTATACGATACAAGCGGACCTTATACAGATGAGCATTACCAAGTCGATATTAATAAAGGGTTACCTTCCGTTCGCACAGAGTGGATCCTGGAACGTCAGGATGTCGAGGCTTACCCGGGACGTGAAATCGAACCGGAAGATAACGGCTATAAAGGAAAAGATCCTCATGCAAACGTAGAGTCGTTCCCTACAATCAGACGTACCCCAATGCGTGCAAAAACGGGTCGTAATGTGACTCAAATGCATTATGCAAAAAAAGGAATCATTACACCGGAAATGGAATTCATCGCTATCCGGGAAAATGTTGATTCTTCATTTGTAAGAGAAGAAGTAGCAAATGGCAGGGCCATCATTCCGGCTAATATTAATCATCCTGAATGTGAACCGATGATCATCGGTCGTCACTTTCATGTGAAAATAAACGCGAATATCGGGAACTCGGCCGTATCATCTTCTGTTGAAGAAGAAGTGGAGAAAATGACGTGGGCAACTCGTTGGGGTGCCGATACAATAATGGACTTATCAACAGGAAAAAACATTCATACTACAAGAGAGTGGGTGATTCGAAATTCGCCTGTCCCTGTTGGTACGGTACCGATCTATCAAGCGCTTGAAAAGGTAAACGGGATTGCCGAGAATCTTACATGGGATGTGTACAGGGATACATTGATCGAACAGGCGGAGCAGGGGGTTGATTACTTCACCATTCATGCAGGTGTATTATTGCGTTATATTCATCTAACAGCTACTCGTACAACAGGCATCGTATCCCGTGGAGGTTCAATCATGGCACAATGGTGTCTTGCCCATCATAAGGAGAACTTCCTTTACTCACACTTTGAAGATATTTGTAAGATTTTAAAAGCCTATGATATCTCCGTTTCCTTAGGTGATGGTCTAAGGCCCGGGTCAATAGCTGATGCGAATGATGAAGCGCAGTTTGCAGAGCTTGAAACATTAGGCGAGCTAACCAAAATTGCTTGGAAGCATGATGTACAGGTGATGATTGAAGGCCCTGGACATGTACCGATGCATATGATTAAAGAGAATGTGGATAAGCAAATGGAAATCTGTCATGAAGCCCCTTTTTATACATTGGGGCCATTAACGACCGATATAGCACCGGGGTATGATCACATCACTTCTGCCATAGGGGCGGCCATGATCGGCTGGTTTGGAACAGCTATGCTGTGCTATGTAACACCTAAAGAGCATCTGGGATTACCGAATAAAGATGATGTGAGAGAGGGTGTCATTGCTTATAAAATAGCAGCACATGCAGCGGATTTAGCGAAAGGGCATCCAGGGGCACAAGTTAGAGATAATGCTGTTTCTAAGGCTCGATTTGAATTTAGATGGAATGATCAATTTAATTTATCCCTGGATCCGGAGCGTGCAAGAGAGTATCATGATGAAACTCTTCCTGCTGAGGGGGCAAAAACGGCCCATTTTTGTTCAATGTGTGGACCGAAGTTTTGTTCAATGAGAATTTCACATGATATCAGGGGAATGAAGGCAACCAATCTTGATGATGCCCAAAAAGATATAGAAAGAGGACTGATAGAAAAATCGAAGGAGTTTGTCGAAAATGGATCAAACATCTATCGATAAACCTGTCTGTCATGTTCTCAAATTAAAGAAAGAAATATCCATACTAAATCAGAGAATCAATCAACTTGAAAAAGAAGTGAAGAGCATTCAGGACAATTGCAGGCATGTCTTCTATGAGACTGAAGTAACAAGGTCATGCATCAAATGTCATTATGTAGAAAGTACCTATTATTAGGAAAATACAATCTTGAGATTAAATTTCTTTTGACAGCTTATATTTACCGTGCTACGATTATTACAAATTTCGGAATAGTAAATGAATATATATTAACTCTTATTGAGAGTGGTGGAGGGACTGGCCCTGTGAAACCCGGCAACCATTCAACCGATGTGTTGAAAAGGTGCTAATTCCTGCAAAGCAGATTGCTTTGGAAAATAAGAGAGGATTCTAATTAACATGAAACCCTCTCTATAGTAGTTAGAGAGGGTTTTTCGTTTTTAAGAAAGAAGGAAAATTAAATAGACCAATGCAATAGGTGCTGAGTCATGCTCAGCTAAAAGGGAAGACCGGTGAAAATCCGGCACGGTCCCGCCACTGTGATGGGGAGCGACTTATCATTCAACCACTATTTCTGTTGAAATGGGAAGGGATAAGAAGCGATGAACCTAAGTCAGGAGACCTGCCTGTTGTATGCGCTTATGCTCTACGTGGATATAGAGAGGGGTGAGGAATACGTGTTGAGAAAAAAAGCTTGTCTCAACTCCAGTTAGTGATGCGTATGAATCTCTCTTTCATTTTGAAAGGGAGATTTTTTTGTTGATGACAATCATATCAAAATAAGGAGTGAGGAATGAATGAGTAAGGTGATCAGTTCAAATTTAGGATATCCAAGGATCGGTGAGAAGCGTGAATGGAAAAAGACGCTAGAGCAGTATTGGGGAGGGAAAATTGAAAAAGATACCTTTTTGAAACAAATGGAAGAAATTCGCATCAATCATGTAAAGAAACAGAGGGATCAGGGAATTGATTTGATTCCGGTTGGAGATTTCAGCTTATATGATCATGTGCTTGATACAGCCGTCATGTTCGGTTTGGTTCCCAAGAGGTTTCATTATAGTGGGGGGAAGGTCTCTCTTGAAACGTATTTTGAAATGGCTAGAGGCGCGAAGGACACGGTGGCATTAGAAATGACAAAATGGTTTAACACCAACTATCACTATCTCGTGCCTGAACTTGATGGGATCGTACCTGAGTTGGTGGAAAACCGTCCCCTGCTTTTTTTTAGAGAGGCAAAAGAAAAACTAGGTATAGAAGGTAAACCGGTTATCTTAGGTCCTTTCACTTTTGTGAAGTTGTCTAAAGGGTATGAAACCGGGGATTATAAAACCCTTGTTGATCGATTTGTCCCTCTTTATGCCGAAGTACTGCGTGAATTACAGGAAGAGGGTGTGGAGTGGGTACAAATGGATGAACCGATATTGTGCACCTCTAGCGGGGATGAAGAGATGGAGCAATTCAAAGAAGTCTATCAAACACTTAAAGAGTCCTGCCCCGGGTTAAAAATCATCCTTCAAACCTATTATGATAGTTTGGAAAGGTATCAACGGGTGTTAACCCTCCCGGTAGATGGCATAGGGATAGATTTTGTGCATGATCGTGGAGAAAATTTGGCTGCGCTGAAGAAATTTGGTTTTCCTAAGGATAAAATTTTGGCTGCCGGCATTCTTGATGGGAGAAATATTTGGAGGAGTAACCTTGCTGATACCCATTCCCTTCTATCGTTCATTGCAGGGTATGTTCCAAGCGATCGCTTGATCATACAACCATCATGCAGTTTATTACATGTACCAGTAACCTTGCAGAATGAAGAAACACTTGGTACACCCCTCATTGACGCTCTATCATTTGCTGATGAGAAAATACATGAAATCACTATTTTAACAAAGGGGGTTCGTGACGGATCTGAAACCATTGAAGAAGAAATCGCACAAAGTGTAACAGGCATTAAGAATTTAAACGAATCACCACTGCGCAATAATAGTAAGGTGCGGGAAGAGGTTGAAAAATTGCATCCCAATAATGTGGGGAGAAAGGATTCTTACCATGTTCGTAAACTGGAACAAGCCAAGTACTTTTCTTTACCTTTTCTACCTACTACTACAATCGGCAGTTTTCCTCAAACCCAGGAAGTAAGAAGAGAGAGGTTGAAATGGAGAAAGGGAGAACTTTCTGATGGGGAGTATCAGCAATTTATTCATGCAGAAATAAATCGTTGGATTGAAATTCAGGAACAAATAGGCCTTGATGTGTTTGTACATGGTGAATTCGAACGGACGGATATGGTTGAATTTTTTGGTGAAAAATTAGAAGGTTTTCAATTTACGAAGTTTGGATGGGTACAATCCTACGGTTCCAGATGTGTGAAGCCACCACTCATATACGGAGATGTGAATTATAAAGAACCCATGACCGTTAAAGAAACGGTATATGCTCAATCATTAACCGATAAACCGGTTAAAGGGATGCTAACTGGTCCTATCACGATTCTAAACTGGTCATTTGTTCGGAATGATGTATCACGATATGAAGTTGCTAATCAAATCGCACTGTCTCTTCAAAAGGAGATAGAGGAATTAGAAGCCAATGGGATTCGTATGATACAAGTCGATGAGCCGGCACTTAGGGAAGGACTGCCTTTAAAGAGTGAACATTGGGAGGAATATCTTAGGGCTGCCGTTTATGCTTTCAAATTGGCCACTTCTTCTGTACAGAACGAAACCCAGGTCCATACACATATGTGCTATTCGGATTTTGAAGATATTATAGATGCCATCAGTGATCTGGATGCTGATGTCATCTCAATTGAAACATCAAGAAGTCATGGGGAATTAATACATGTTTTTGAAGACAATACGTATGACAAAGGGATTGGTCTGGGGGTATATGACATTCACAGTCCCCGGGTGCCGAAGCGTGAAGAATTAATCCGTAATATACATCGGGCTCTCGAAGTGCTGGATCCCCATTTATTCTGGGTCAACCCGGATTGTGGATTGAAAACGCGTGGGATCGATGAAACGGTCCTAGCGCTTAAAACCATGGTGGAAGCAGCGGAACAAGTGCGTGAAGAGATGCTGCTTAAAAAGGAAAGATAGTAGACAGGGAACATTTCATTCCCTTGATCCATTAGATCCCCCGATTTCAAAACGCAGGACGCAGTTGAAAAGAATTGCGTCCTGCTCATAAGGAGAGAAATGAAAATGCCATACATAGCCATTGGAAGAATCATTCAGGTTTTTAATGAACGTTATCCAAATCACACCAAGTTGTATTTGGTGAGGGATAAAGGAATTGATGAATTCTCCCAAGGCAGGGTCTCATTAAAAACCGCTTTAGAATTGCAGGCAAAAGAAAAGATATGTAATGTCTATGCTCCCAGTTAAAAGGTTTATTTAACCAAAGGGAGAAAAAATAAGCTTCCCAAAATCCTTTTAATTGTGTTAACTTAATGTTATACATAGTTTACATACACAAGGGGGATTTGAAAGTGAACGGAGAAAAACTAAGAGTGATCATTCACTGTGCCATCTTTGCTGCGATTACGGGGATTTTCGCTCAAATCGAGATTCCACTTCCACTCGTTCCAATCAGTGGGCAAACATTAGCAGTAGGAATTACAGCGACGATTCTTGGAAGCAGGTATGGAGCGTTCGCCATGGTATGCTATGCAGCCCTGGGAGCAGTCGGTGTTCCTGTGTTTGCAGGCTTCAGTGGAGGTGCACAGGTACTGGTTGGGCCTACGGGAGGCTACATTTTCGGCTTTATCGTAGCGGCTTTCTTTACAGGCTTCATTCTTGAGAAAACCAAATTTACCATTACGATGGCCATGATTGCCAATACAGTTGGAATGATCATTACGTTGATCCTGGGTACCATTCAACTGAAATTTGTAGCCGATCTTAGCTGGAATCAGGCAATGGCAGCAGGCGTTTATCCATTTATTGTAGTTGGACTTATCAAAGCATTCCTGGCCAGCTGGATTGGAATCACTGTAAGACAACGTCTGGTTCAGGCCAGGTTAATCGGGAATCGGAAAGTAGCAGCATAATGAAAAGTTGACTTTTCATTTAGAGTCAACTGAATAGTCGATTTGAAGAAAAAAGAAGCTCACGACCCTTTATGATAGGTTGTGAGCTTCTTTTCATGTAAGTTATATGAATCTCACCACTTTTGGATCGTTCTGGTGTCCCGCAGAATCCCTAGGTCGGAGATTCATTCGTTTGATTTAGTATATTTGAAGCCTTTTTAATCAAAATAGGCTCCATTTATTCGAATTCAGGTTAGAGGAAGTGCGATTGACGGGCTAAGTGGGGTGATTTGAAGGTCCATCCTTTAGAAAAATCATGCTCTCTCCCACTTTATGACCCGGATTCAACATTTTATAATCCTTTTGTTGAAAAGCTACAACATTCAAAAAGATGCCTTAGATTCAAAAAATGAATCAAAGGCATCTTTTTTTCAGTGATAGTCTTTTTTTGGAGTCACCTTTTTAAAATTTATACATAGACCAATACCCTATGTCCTTGAATCCGATTCGCTTATAAATTTTTCCTGCTTCTGGATTATCATAGAATAAGCACAGTTCTTTTCCTTCTTCTAATACATCACGACAAAGCTTCGTCATGCACTCGGTCGCATATCCTTTTTTCTTATACTCAGGATGTGTGCATACAGCGACAATCATCGCAGACATACTGTTTTCAGCGGTTGTGGAAGAAGAAGAAACAAATTTTCCATCTTTTTCTACGTAATAACTTCTCGAAACTCCGACTTCCATGCTATGTTTTCTTTTTTCTACACTAAAATCGCCGCCACTGAACTCAGGAATACTGATTAACAGGTCCACTATTTTAGGTATATCAGTGAGGGTAGCCTCTTTCACATGTGGCAGATCATCATCTTTCATTGAGGAATGGTTGTCACATTTCGCATAGTACATATGTCTTTTGGATTTAATTTCTCTGGATAAAAAGGGTTCAACCTGCGTCACGATCCTTTTTAATCCGGAAACGATGCTGTAGTCTTCAGTCTCATTAATGATTCCGGCAAACCCTTCCACATCAAATTCACCCATGGAAAAAGGGATGAAGTTTTCTCTGTATTTAAGGAGAATTCCCCTAAGATTCCCTTCCGTATCAAAGTCGCCCCAGATTTTCTGGAATTCCTGTTCATACCCAAAGGCTTCAATATCCCCGATAATAAACAAATTCTCAGCAGGCTGCTGATGAATGAGTTGCTGGCAAATATCATGATCTTGTTCTGTAAGCTGTCTGATCATCTCGTTTCCCCCCCCCTGTAAATAATCATTATCATACCAAAATTAGAAATATTTAGTAAAGTATTATTTTTAGGGGAATTTCAATAATAGATATACAAGTGAAAATGCCATTTGTATAAATTCAGATGGACTAACAGAAGTTAAAAATAGGTGAAAAATTTTCAGTTGAAATACCATGTGTAGTTTTAAAGTCATCGAATTAGGGAATCTTAGCATCAAACAACGTTATGAGGAGGGAAACTATGCTTTGGACCATTATTGGAATTCTTTTAGTCCTTTGGTTACTTGGATTGATTTTTAAAATCGGAGGGGCAATCATCCATGTTTTACTCGTTATTGCCATTGTTGTCTTTTTATTTAACAGAATAACCGGGCGAAAGAAAGGGCTATAACCCCTTTATAATGTCAAAGGTCCGTCCCTCGAATTCGAGGGACGGACCTTTGTTATATAGACTATTTAACGGCTGGGCCGCCTTTAAGTTCGATTTCAGATGGTACGTTTGAGAATTTTTTGAAGTTTTCGTTGAATTTGTGGGCAAGTTCTTTTGCCTTCACTTCATAGGCTGCTACATTGGACCAGGTTCTCTTTGGTTGAAGCACTTCGTCTGGAACACCAGGGACGTGAACAGGGATGTTCAGACCAAAGATGTCGTCCGTTTCTGTTTCTACGTGAGTCAGTTCCCCTTCAAGAGCTGCTTGAACCATAGCACGAGTGTAAGATAACTTCATGCGGTTACCAACACCGTATTCTCCACCGGTCCAACCAGTGTTCACTAAGAATACTTGTGCGTTGTGCTCATCGATTTTCTTCCCAAGCATCTCAGCATAACGAGTTGCAGGGAGTGGCAGGAAAGGTGAGCCAAAGCATGTTGAGAATGTGGCCTGTGGTGAAGTGATTCCGCGCTCAGTACCTGCAAGCTTCGATGTGTATCCGCTCAAGAAGTGGTACATTGCCTGTTCTTTCGTCAGTTTGCTGATTGGAGGTAATACCCCGAATGCATCTGCGGTTAAGAATACAATGGTATTTGGATGTCCTGCAACACTTGGTTCAATGATGTTTTCCATCGCTTGAAGAGAGTACGCAGCACGGGTATTTTCTGTTAAAGTGTTGTCCTCATAATCAGGGATGCGGGAATTGTCATCGAGAACCACATTTTCAAGGACAGAACCAAAACGGATCGCATCAAAGATTTGTGGCTCCTTTTCACGTGTCAGACCAATACACTTAGCGTAGCAGCCGCCTTCGATATTGAATACACCGTTCGGAGACCATCCGTGCTCATCATCGCCGATTAAACGACGGTTTGGATCTGCGGACAATGTTGTTTTTCCTGTGCCGGATAAACCGAAGAACAATGCCACATCTCCTTCACGTCCGACATTTGAAGAACAGTGCATGGAAAGGATATCGGATTCGGGAAGCACGTAGTTCATGACAGAGAAGATCGATTTCTTCATTTCACCTGCATACTCAGTTCCGCCAATTAAGACAATTCTTCTTTCAAATGATACAATGATAAATGTTTCAGAGTGAGTTCCGTCTACTGCTGGATCTGCCTTGAAGTTCGGGGCAGAAACGACGGTGAATTCTGATTGATGACCCTTTAGCTCTTCTTGTGTAGGGCGAATGAATAATTGGTGAGCGAAAAGATTATGCCAAGCGAATTCGTTGATCACTTGAATCGGTAGTCTATGTTTTGGGTCAGCACCTGCGAACCCTTTAAATGAAAATACTTCTTCTTTTTCTTTTAAGTAATCTAATACTTTTGTATATAGTTTATCGAATGATTCTGAAGAGATTGGTTGATTGACAGAACCCCACTCAATCTTATCCTTCGTGGATGGTTCTTCTACAATGAATTTATCCTTAGGAGAGCGTCCTGTGTATTTACCAGTTTCTGCTCTGACTGCACCTGATGATGTTAAAACGCCTTCATTTCGTTGAAGGACTTTTTCAACTAGTTGGGAAACAGATAATTGTTCCTGAATGTTTTGACCGTTAAGTAATTCTGTTAATTCATTAGACATGCTCACTGAATTCATTAGAACCCTTCCTTTATATAAATTTAATGATCTCGTTTGCTTCACAAAAATAGTATAACACAATTGAACCATTAGTCTATACTATTTATTCAATTTTATAATGTGTCTTCATATTGTCACATTTTTCGTCCAAATATAGCTTGTATCTTCTTATATATATGTAAAAAATATCATAATGTTTAGCCTCATTACCTAATTAGGTTATTTTATGAGGACAAGTTAGGTTGGAATCATGAAAGGAGTAAGCTTGAATGGTTAAACATGTCACTCGAAAAAAAGTTGACACCCTTTGTCCTAAACGTTATCATTGTTCCTTGAACGGATACTCTTATCCTGAGCTGGTGGAGGGAGCAGACCCTATGAAACCCAGCAACCTGCTAAATAGTGAATGGATCCTTTCTGTCTGAAACGATCCGATTAAGCGAAGGTGCTAAACTGAGGCAAGGTCTATGAACCTTGAACGATAAGAGAGAAAAGGCGCGGCTATGATCTGAAACCTTTCCTCTAATGCTTTTTTCGGGGAAGGGTTTTTTCTGTTTATAGTGGATCAAATGCACATAATTCATGATTTTCTTATAAAAAATTCATGTTTACTTCATACTACTTAGGGAAATGAGTACCGTATCTGTTTAATGTTTTGTTAGACCAAAGTCTAGCAATTACGCTTAAGGAGGAACCTTGATGTCAACTAAACGTCGTCTGTTTACATCTGAGTCCGTAACCGAAGGACATCCAGATAAAATTTGTGACCAAATCTCTGATTCAATTCTTGATGCAATTCTTACAAATGATCCGAATGCTCGTGTAGCATGTGAAACCTCTGTTACGACGGGTCTTGTTCTTGTTGCAGGTGAAATTACAACGAGTACATATGTCGATATTCCAAAAATCGTTCGTGAAACGATCCGTGAAATTGGCTACACTCGTGCAAAATATGGCTTTGATGCTGAAACATGTGCCGTATTAACATCCATCGATGAGCAATCTGCTGATATCGCTCAAGGTGTAGATCAGGCACTTGAAGCCCGTGAAGGTCAAATGACAGATGAAGAAATCGATGCAATCGGTGCAGGTGACCAGGGGTTAATGTTTGGGTTCGCTTGTAATGAAACGAAAGAGCTTATGCCTCTTCCGATTTCCCTTGCACACAAAATCTCCCGTCGTTTAACAGAAGTTCGTAAAGAAGAGATCCTTCCTTACCTGCGTCCCGATGGAAAAACTCAAGTAACGGTTGAATATGATGAAAACGATAAGCCGGTTCGTATTGACACGATCGTTATCTCAACTCAGCATCACCCTGAAGTGACGCTTGAGCAAATCCAACGTAACTTAAAAGAATATGTCATCGACCCTGTTGTACCGAAAGAACTGATCGATGAGCAAACAAAATACTTCATCAACCCAACTGGTCGTTTCGTTATCGGCGGTCCACAAGGTGATGCAGGGTTAACAGGCCGTAAAATCATCGTTGACACATACGGCGGATACGCTCGTCACGGTGGCGGTGCATTCTCTGGTAAGGATGCAACGAAAGTGGACCGTTCAGCGGCTTATGCAGCACGTTATGTAGCGAAGAACATTGTGGCAGCTGGTTTAGCTGAAAAATGTGAAGTTCAATTAGCGTATGCGATTGGGGTTGCTCAACCGGTATCCATCTCCGTTGATACATTTGGAACAGGAAAAGTATCAGAAGACGTACTAATTGATGTTGTTCGCAATAATTTTGACCTGCGTCCTGCAGGAATCATCAAAATGCTGGACCTTCGTCGTCCGATCTACAAGCAGACAGCTGCTTACGGACACTTTGGCCGTAACGATATTGATCTTCCTTGGGAGCGTACAAACAAAGCAGAAGCATTAAAAGCGGAAGCGTTAAGCGAATAAGGAAAGATAGAGATAGAAGGGACCAACACTTTTTTAGGGTGTTGGTCTTTTTGGCAATTTCGGATTTGGCGAAGCTTGTTGGTTCGTGTCGAATGTCAGATGAACCCTAAGTAGAAGATCCACCCCTTTTTTCCCCAGTCACACATGAAAAAATTCCATGAGTAATCTAATGAAGGTTGGGGTATCCCAAGTATAGGATATTAAAATGGTTTGATGCTTTTATAATATTGTCCTTTTTCTGCGTATTCTTTCGAAATTCGCTTCATTTCGCTAATATCATGTTCATTTAACTCTCTCACTACTTTTGCTGGACGACCGAATGCCAGCGTGTTGGGAGGAATGACTTTCCCTTGTGGAACAAGGCTTCCCGCCCCAATAAATGCTCCTTCACCAATTTCAGCATTATCGAGAATGATCGACCCCATTCCGATTAGAGCTTTTTTTCGGATTTTGCAGCTATGTAGAATCACTCCATGACCTATGGTTACTTCATCTTCAAGAATAAGAGGGTTATTTGGACTCTGATGAAGCATGGAATTATCCTGTATATTTACTTTATTACCGATTTTTGTTGGAGCCACATCCCCTCTGATGACGGTGTTAAACCAGATGCTGGACTCTTCACCGATCTCCACATCCCCGGAGATGGTCACATAATCGGCAATGTATGCCGAGTGAGCGATGATTGGTTTTTTATCATAATATGGATAGAGCATTTTTTACTACCCCTTTCAATAATATTTACTATAATAATGGTAGCAGAATTCATTCACATAGAGAACTATTAAGGAGGAATTGCCATGTGGAAATGGGAAACAGATCAAGAAGCAAAGGCAGTCATCGTTATCATTCATGGAGCAATGGAGCATCATGGTCGGTACGGTTGGCTCATTGAAATGTGGCGTGCAGCAGGCTATCATGTCATCATGGGGGATTTACCGGGTCAGGGTATGACATCGAGAAGTAAAAGAGGACATATTGATGCGTTTGATGAATATATAGTGGAAGTGAAAGATTGGGTACAGGCAGCTTATCAATTTGAATTGCCTGTATTTGTGATTGGACATAGTATGGGTGGGCTTGTTGCGGTTCGTATGCTTCAGGAAACCCATGTAAACCTGGCAGGTGTGATATTGTCCTCGCCTTGTTTAGGCTTGGTTACGACCCCGTCAAGACCGATCGAGCTCTTGTCTTACGGTTTGAATAAGATCGCTCCCATGGTGAAGTTTCCATCAGGATTAACGATCGATATGGCAACGAGAAATGCAGATGTACGTGAAATTGACAGCAACGATTCACTCTATATCACCAAGGTGTCTGTCCGTTGGTACAGGGAACTCTCCCAAGCGATAAAACTGGCTTTTGTAAACCTGGAAAAAATGCCAGACGTCCCTCTGTTGGTGTTGCAGGCTGGTGACGACAAAATCGTCGATAAAAAAGCAGTGAAAAAATGGTTCAACGAACTGTCTTTATCTGAAATGCATTACAAAGAGTGGCCGAAATGCTATCATGAAATCTATAATGAACCAGAAAGAGAAGATATCTTTGAATACTCCAAGATCTTCATTGAAAGTCGTTTGAAAGCGCTAGGATACATTTTGTAAAAGAGGTGGTATAGGTGTCGATCCCAAGTGATCCCTTTTCGTTAATGACAAGAGTATACCGAAATGTTTTTCCGATTGTTCATAAAGAATTAGATGAGTGGAAGAGGCGGGCAGAAGCGATCCCCAATCAGGAATTAAGAAGTCAGGCCCTTGCCAGTATCGAGCATAAAACGTTTCACTGTGAAGGTGGATCAATCCTTTCCCTGCTGGCACTGGACCAAAAAGAAGACACGATTCGATTTATCGTCGCCTATCAAACGATAAGCGATTATTTGGATAATCTGTGTGATCGAAGCGTTTCCCTGGATCCAGATGATTTTGCCCTTCTTCATCAATCCATGAAAGACGCCCTAACGGTGGGTGCAGTGCCTGTCAATTACTATGCTTTAAGGACCGATCAGGATGATGGGGGGTATCTGAGTGATTTAGTGCTTACCTGTCAGTCCGTTCTTGAAGCATTACATCACTATGACAGCATCAAAAAGGATCTTATCCTGCTTTGTGAATACTACTGCGACTTGCAGATACATAAACATGTAAAAAAAGAAGAAAGAGTAGGAAGGCTGCAGAATTGGTTTGAAACTCACCGTTCGAACCTTCCCGAAATGAACTGGTACGAGTTTTCCGCCTGCTCCGGATCGACACTTGGCATTTTCTGTTTAGTGTCATACGCGTGCCGAAGCGATTTTCAGCCATCTTATACAGAAAAAATCAAACATGGATATTTTCCATACATTCAAGGTTTACACATTCTTCTTGATTATTTCATCGATCAGGATGAGGACCATGAGGGGGGAGACCTGAACTTCTGCTTCTATTACGAGGATGATGAGCATTTAAAAGAGCGTCTGCTTCATTTCCTTCAGAAAGCCGACGAACACACCCATGAACTGCCCCATGCCCATTTTCACCGCCTGATCAACAAAGGACTCATCGGCGTCTACCTGTCAGACGACAAGGCAAACAAACAAGAAAAAGTACAATCCTTCTCCAAACAATTCATCGCACAAGCCGGCTGGATCACCAGATTCTTCTACATCAACGGAAAAATCTACCGTAAATGGAGAAATCGCAAAAAAACATCCTGAAAAAGAGGGACGGACCTTCGAAACTAGTTTCGAAGGTCCGTCCCTCTTTTTGTCTGTTTTATCAAACTATAGTCGGGTGAAGGAATACTAAATTCGACCTTAAATACCATAATTATACAAATATTAACCGCTTACATCTTTCGATTTATGATAATTTACCCATTTTACAATCAGTAGAATATCATACTATTTACCTAAAAATATATTATTTCGTCATACTAAATAACTAATATATTCTGAAAATATTTACTTTTCAGAATAATGGAGTATATTTTAATTAGTGTAAAAATTTAGTACATAAAAAGAGGGGGAAACGTTTTTGAAATCTCGTAAAGTATTATCGATGGCCATGGTTGCGGCATTAAGTGTAGGGGCATTTGCTGTACCTGCATCAGCTGCAACCACAGTGCCTGAGAATGTGTTAGCGAAGCCAACGGTGAAACATGATCATATACATGGAGGGCCTTTTGATTTAGGCATTGCGAATGACGAACGCCTGATTGAAATGCTGAAAGATGAAGGCAAGATTAAGCAAAATGCGACACCTGCTGAAGCGGAGAAAGCATTGCAAAAGTTCCTGAAAGCGAAAGCGGATTCTGCTGAAAAAGAAGCAGGAGAAGGAGAACTAGAAGGTGAAGAATCAGAAGCGAAGGTTAAGCTTCAAAAAGAAATGAAGAATAACAGCTTGACTTCAGGTAAGGGAAATAAGCTTGGACAAGCTAAGAAGAATGCACCAGCTTCTGTAGAAGAAGAAGCGTATGACGGTGAAATGCGTACGGATAAGGTATTGGTTCTTTTAGTTGATTATCCTGACAGAGAGCATAATAACATGAAACCTGAGGAAACGGACATGTATTATGAAGGTGAAGATGCTTATTCCCGTGAGCATTATCAAGATATGTTGTTTGGTACAGGTGGTTGGACAGGTCCAGACGGTAAAACATATGTATCGATGAAGCAATATTATGAACAGCAGTCAGGTGGAAGCTATTCTGTTGAAGGTGAAGTTGCCGGGTGGTATACAGCAAGTAAGCCTGCAGCAGCATATGGTGGAAATGATCCACAGCCTGACGGAAGTGATGTAAATGCACGAGGTCTTGTAAAAGAAGCTTTAGCAGCAGCAGCGGCAGATCCAAACGTAAACATTTCCGACTATGACCAATGGGATCGTTATGACCTTGATGGAGATGGTAACTATCTTGAGGCAGACGGTCTGGTTGACCACTTAATGGTTATTCACTCAGGTGTGGGTGAAGAAGCTGGTGGAGGAGAATTAGGATCTGATGCAATCTGGTCTCATCGCTGGAATCTTGGTGGGGTTCATGCTCTTCCAGGAACTGAAGCAACAGTTCCATATTGGGGTGGAGCGATGGCTGCTTATGATTACACCATCGAACCTGAGGACGGTGCAGTTGGAGTCATGGCCCACGAATTCGGGCATGACCTGGGTCTTCCTGATGAATACGATACTCAGTACACTGGTACAGGTGAACCGGTAAGCTACTGGTCCATCATGGCAAGCGGCAGCTGGGCCGGGGATATTCCTGGTACTCAGCCTACAGGGTTCAGTCCTTATATGAAGGAAATGCTTCAAGAATCAGCGGTTGTTGATATTACCGGGACAAAAGGTAATTGGTTAACGGGTACTGAAGTGAACGTTGATGATGTTGATGGAAAAGGGTTCGAAGTTCTTCTTGACGAAGCAAACACAAAAGGAACAAACAACGACGTAGTGAAAGTAAATCTTCCTCAAAAAGAAACAGTCATCAATGAGCCTGCAAGTGGTGAAAAAGAGTACTTCTCAGGAAGTGCAGATGACTTACACAATTATTTAACTACTACTGTGGATTTAACGAATGCAACATCTGCAGCGTTCAATTTCAAAGCTTGGTATGACATTGAAACGGACTGGGATTATGCATATGTAACGGTTAACGGTGAGCCTGTTGCGAGTGGCATTACTACTAATACAAATCCTAACGACTCTAATCTTGGAAATGGAATCACGGGTTCTTCTAACGGATGGATTGACGCTTCTTTCGACCTTTCAGCTTATGCTGGTCAGGAAGTTGAAGTTGCCATTGAGTATGTAACAGATGCTGCCGTTTCAAATCCTGGCCTTTATGCAGACGATCTTTCTGTAGTGGTGGATGGAGAAGAAGTATTGTTTGATGACGCTGAAGGCGATGCTAAATTTAGTCTAGACGGATTCACTGAGGACGACGGTATCAAACGCTCCGACCATTACTACCTACTGGAATGGCGCAGCCACAATGGTGTAGATGAAGGTCTGGCCAACATCCGCCGTGGTGCAAGCTTAATGAAATATGATGGTGGTCTAGTAGTATGGTACGTTGACAAACAATTCAGCGAAAACTGGACAGGAGCTCATCCTGGAGATGGATTCGTTGGAGTTGTCGACGCAGACCAAAAGACAAACTATTGGAGCGACGGTACAGCTGGATCGACCCGTTACCAGGTTCACGATGCTGCATTCAGCCTGAATAAGTCCGAGAAAATGTTCTTAGATTATTCTGATATTACTGGTATCACAATGAAAGACAACCACACTGCACGTAACCCATTATTTGACGACAGTGCGGATTACAGCAACAAAGGTATGGTAGACGCTGGACGTAACGTACCGAATTACGGATTAAAATTCCGTGTGGTAGGCCAAAGTGCTGACGGTACTGTAGGTAAGGTATTACTGTACAAATAATTCAAACCATTAAAGGGTGACTGCCATCTCGGCCGTCACCCTTTAAGCATGTTAGTGGACATTTTTTACTACTGAATTGATAATAATACTCACATCAATTAAAGGAGATGTCCATTTTGACTATCAAGTTAAGCGTATTAGATCAGTCACCCATTTCAGAAGGAATGAGCCCACAAGAGGCTTTAAATCATACAGTAAAATTAGCACAACATACCGAGAAATTAGGGTTTGAACGTTTCTGGGTATCAGAACATCATGATTCAACGGGTCTTGCGGGTTCCTCACCGGAGGTATTGATCGCTCACCTGGTACAGAATACGTCAAGAATCCGTGTCGGTTCGGGAGGGGTCATGCTTCCTCATTACTCTTCATATAAAGTAGCGGAGAACTTCCGATTGCTTGAAGCGCTGAATCCGAATCGGATTGACCTAGGTTTGGGTAGGGCACCTGGCGGAATGCCGATGGCAACGATGGCCCTGCACGACGGGAAGCCGAGGGACGTCAATCGATATCCTGAACAAATCGATGATCTGCTGGGGTATTTAACCGATTCAATACCGGATACTCATCCTTATCAAGGATTAACGGCAGCCCCGATGATCGAAACGATGCCGGAAGTTTGGATGCTCGGCTCAAGTCCGTCCAGTGCGATGCTGGCAGCACAAAAAGGATTACCTTATACCTTTGCCCAGTTTATTAACGGGGAGGGCGGCGCTCAATATACACAGGCTTACAGAAATAACTTTGTTCCTTCCGAGTATTTGAAGGAGCCCAAAAACATCGTAGCCGTGTTTGCCATCTGTGCTGAAACGGATGAAGAAGCAGAAAGAGTCGCATCCAGCATAGACTTAGCGATCTTAATGATTGAACAAGGCATGCGTTCAAACGGGACACCAAGTCCTGAAAAAGCGGCAGCTTATCAGTACACGCCATTTGAAGAAATGAGAGTTCGTGAAAATCGCAAACGCATGGTCGTGGGAAATCCTAAAAAAGTGAAAGAACAACTACTTTCACTAAGTGAACAGTACCAAACAGATGAAATCATGCTCGTCAGCATCACATACGACTTCCAGGACAAGCTCAAATCATTCGAATTAATCGCAAACGAACTGTTATAAAAATAGGGACGGACCTCGAAAAGGTCCGTCCCTATTTTTTATTGGCCAGCTTCAGGGCTTAGAGGTTCGAGGTCATAAGCCAAACTCACCAAAAAGGTAAAAACCAGCCTTTTCGGCAAGTTCAGCTTACGCTTGTCGCCTCTAGGCAAAGCTCTTCCGCTTTTCTATTTATCTTTTCTCCAATGCCACAATAAATGGAGGATTGTTTAGTTGGTTCATGAATTGATAGCGAAGGACGTGGACGTAGTTTTGGTCCAGTTTTTCCACGTAGCGAAGGATATAATCCCGTTCTACCGCTCCTTCCGGGTGCCCGTGATAAATGACAAGGACGAGGATCCCTTCAGGTGCCATCATTTCCAGGATTTGATTCAAGGCGAGTATCGTTGTTTTCGGACGGGTGACAATTTCCTTGTCGCCGCCGGGTAAGTACCCAAGGTTAAAAATTGCGCCTGTCACTTTCCCGTGATGGACGGGAGGAATGACGTTCATCACTGTCTCATGCCCTTGGTGAAAGAGTGTAACCCGGTGAGCAAGCTCATGGGTGATGAGCTGTTCTTTGGTGCTTTCTATTGCGTCCTCTTGGATATCAAAACCGTATACACGGCCATTTTCTCCCACTAACCGAGCCAGGAATAAAGTGTCATGTCCATTCCCGAGTGTTGCGTCTATTGTAATATCTCCGGGTTTGACAGAGCGTTCCAGAAGCTCCCTTGCAAAAGGTAAGATTCGATCTAATTTCATGCTTTCACATCCACTTTATAAAATTTTCCCTGCCAGCTGTCCCGGCGTTTTAGTTCATCATCAATCGCGTTCAATACACTCCATTTATTCACGCTCCACATCGGTCCGATCATCAAGTCTATAGGTCCGTCCCCCGTAATGCGGTGAACGATCATCTCAGGTGGAATGATTTCCAGCTGATTGCAAACCAATTTCACGTAATGATCGAAATCCATGAAGTCGAGCAGTCCTTTTTCATATTGCTTGACCATGGGAGTTCCTTTCAGCAAATGCAAGAGGTGAATTTTAATTCCCTGGACGTCAAGTTTGGCCACTTCACGTGTTGTTTCCATCATCATTTCTTCATTTTCTTGAGGAAGTCCGTTAATAATATGAGAACAGACCCGTATACCGTGTTTTCTTAATTTATTGACACCTTCGACATAGCACTGATAATCGTGGGCACGATTGATCAAGCCGGCAGTTTTTTCATGAACGGTTTGCAGGCCCAGTTCTACCCATAAATAGGTTCTTTCGTTCAATTCAGCTAAGTATTCGACCACATCGTCAGGAAGACAATCCGGACGGGTAGCGATGGAAATACCTACAACACCATCTTGCTCGAGAACTGATTCATATTTCTCTCTTAGCACATCCACAGGTGCGTGAGTGTTTGTGAATGCTTGGAAATACGCCATATACTTACCGTCTTTCCACTTCTTATGCATTCTTTGTTTAATGTCATTGAATTGCTTTTCTAAAGAGTCGACCCTGCTGCCGGCAAAGTCCCCTGAGCCGGCAGCACTGCAAAAGGTACAACCGCCATGGGCAACCGTTCCATCCCGATTCGGGCAATCGAAGCCGCCATCCAAAGCAACCTTAAAGACTTTATGTCCAAAGTGATTTCGTAAATGGTAGTTCCACGTATGATATCGTTTTAAATCTGTGGCATATGGAAATGGGTTTGTCTCGATGACAAACACCTCCTACGTTTCAATGTGTAAAACAGTATGTATGACGCTCAAAAAGATTTTAACATGAACACGGGGTCAAATGTATCCTGCATAGATAAATAGGCGAAGATTACCACTTCTGAAACGGGCAATCAGGTTCAAACTAAGGTGGAGGAGAGTAAGGATAGGACCTTCCTCTTCTTTATTCTATACGTCAAGGAGGTAGTCGAAATGGCAACAAGAAATTCGGTTGATGAATGCATTCAAAAGTGTGAAGATGCCATTCGTTACGCTCAAGAACAATATAAATCAGGGACACAGCAAGAGCATTACCATGATGTGGAGTACACTCAAGCCATGCAGCAGCTTGAAGAAGCGGTAAATGATGTGGCTCATTTAGCCAATAGCGCCAACTCTCAACAACGTGAACAATTGCATCGCATGAGACTTCAGCTTCAGACCTTACAAAATGAGATGATTTTGTTGGATCACGATCCAAATGTAGTAGGAGGTAAATTACATTGACTACACGTTCTGACAAAAAAAACCCTGAACAAAAGACACGCAGTGATTTCCGTAAATTAGATACAGAATTCGGGGCTGAAAACAATCCTGTCAAAGCTGCAAAAAAGCGCTACGAAAAACAGGGACAGCCTGTTAAATCTAATCATCATAATGGAAAATAACGGACTGAAATTAGGTGCTCTTACTAATGGGGCACCTAGTTTTTTTAAGTTATGAAAAAGAACATCTATTTTGAGAAATAATTCTTGCCCCCTTTCACAAAAAAGAGTAAAATCCTTTTGGGACTCGAAATAAATTGATGAAAGGGGGCAGAATGATGCCCAAATCATTATGGTTGCTTGTCATTGGAATGATGGTGAATGTGACAGGTGCCTCTTTTTTATGGCCTCTTAATACCATTTATCTACATGAGAATTTAGGGAAGTCACTGTCTGTAGCGGGAATTGTGCTGATGATGAACGCTGGAGCGAGTGTAATCGGAAATCTGATCGGGGGAACACTTTTTGATAAGTTTGGTGGATACCGCTCGATATTAGTAGGAATTTCCATTACCTTGACTGCTCTGGTCGGGATGAATATTTGGCATGGCTGGCCTCACTATGTGGTCTTCTTGACCATTGTTGGATTTGGCTCGGGAATCGTCTTTCCTTCCATGTATGCCATGGCAGGTTCCGTATGGCCTGAAGGTGGCCGGAAAGCATTCAATTCCGTCTATGTGGCGCAAAATATTGGAGTTGCTGTTGGCGCTGCATTAGGTGGGTTCGTCGCCTCATTTTCCTTTAACTATATATTCTTAGCGAATCTTAGTATGTATATCGTATTTTTCTTCATTGCCTTATTGGGTTATCGAAACATTTCTGTTAATGCTCATCAAACATCCGTTTTGAATGAGTCTAAGGTGATAAGGGATAAATCGAAACTGAAGGCTTTGCTCTTCATTTGTATTGCCTATTTATTATGCTGGATGGGCTATGTTCAATGGCAGTCCACCATTGCGACATATACGCAGGAAATCAATATCAGCCTGAAACAATACAGCTTATTGTGGACGATCAATGGAGCATTGATCGTGCTTGCACAGCCGCTTTTATCAAAAGCCATCAAACGTTTTGAACATAATTTAAAGCTTCAAATTATGATTGGGACGATTATTTTCATGGTTTCGTTCGCAGTGGCTTCGATTGCCGATCAATTTCAATGGTTTGCCATTGCGATGATCATTCTGACGATCGGTGAAATGCTCATATGGCCGGCTGTTCCTACGATAGCTAACTCACTTGCTCCAAAAGGTAGAGAAGGGTTCTATCAGGGAATCGTGAATAGTACAGCAACAGGAGGAAGAATGATCGGACCGTTTATCGGAGGAGTATTAGTGGACGTATTCAGCATGCAGGTGCTGTTTATGACGTTGATCGCTTTCTTCTTGGTCTCATTAGTCATTACGAGTCAATATGACCGACCGTTGAAAAAGAAAAGCGCAGTCTCCGTATCGGTTCAACAATAAAGAAACCCCCAATGAGGATTCATTGGGGGTTTCTCCATATAAAAAGGGCTCCCGTTTCCTACGGAAGCCCACTTGCAAAAAATTGAGGCGAGAGATCAGCAAACGCCACATCGTTTGTTGTCACAAGGACGTGATCCCCGACTTACACAATTCAGCTCATCGCTATAATAGAATAGCATAGGACTTAAAAGAAAACAAGACTATTTTACAAAAAAATAATCTAACCACTTAGATTATAGGAATTTCAAGAAATATTTATAGTCGTTTCAAAGAAGCGTTACTATAGAGAAATAGGAATGGGAAAATCGAATAAAAAACGTAATCGATTGGATGCTAACGTTAGTTTAATCCTTTTTTCTTGAGCCAATATTTTAAGAGTGGACCCGTTTCTCCAAACACAGGGTCCGATGATGGACGCGGAACGTTCTTAATTTCAATCAATACACTCGGCCGTTCTCGTAATGAACCTTTTTTCACATTATAATCATCACCGTTCGGATAGGCACCTGAGACTTTAAAGTCGGGACTTGCGGATAATTTCTTATGTCCGGTCCCAGCTGGAAGGATGATCACATCACCTTTATGGACCGTCACTTCTTCGCCCATTTCACCGCCTAACTGAACCGTTGCCTCACCTTCCATAACCCCTAATACTTCATGTGCATTACTATGGTAATGGTGGTAATCATATATTCCATTTGTCCAACTATTGAGCCATTGATTTCTGTTAAAGAGCTCTTCGGCGTCATGAGGATGCTCTAGTGCATTCCGGTAAATGAGTACAGGCAGGTCCGGGTTGTTCGGGATGAATCCATCGTCTTCGAAATAAAATATTTTCAGTTCTTCTATTTTCATCCTTTCATTCCTCCATTCATTGTTAAGAAGTTTCCCTAATACCGTATACAGTAAACCGGATGGCTACTGGTAAGTGAAATGATTGGCAAGCTGCTTTCATTTTCGCAACGTCGGTGAATGTATGTGCTACTATAAATGTATATGTTCTCTTTCAAAAACAGAGGAGGCAACGGAAATGAGCAGCTTATTAAAAAAGGTATCCGTCGAAATGATTGAAATCATTCTTGAAAACGCTTTTGAATGGTTGGTCGTCGTTGATAACGAAGGCACGATTATTTATATAAATGACAATTACTGTCGCTTTCTTGAGGTTGAACGTGATAAAGCGATTGGTTCACATGTGACAAACGTCATCGAAAACACACGTATGCATATTGTTGCGGGCAGTGGCAAAGAGGAAGTGGCAGACCTTCAATACATAAAAGGAAACTATATGATCGCTAATCGAATTCCGATTTGGGTTGATGGTAAGGTGATTGGAGCATTTGGATCGGTGATCTTCCGGGACACGAGTGAATGGATGCAAATGAGTTCTCACGTAAAGAATATGATGTCTAAAATTCAAAGTTACATTCAAGATATCAATACAGGCGTGAAATACACGTTAAATGATATTATCGGTGAATCACCCGGAATGAATGAATTGAAGGATAAAGTTCAAATGATTGCCCCCAGTGATATTTCGATTCTGATCAGAGGTGAGAGTGGCACGGGGAAAGAGCTGTTCGCCCATAGTATTCACCAGTTGAGCGAAAGAAGCGGACAACCTTTCATTAAAGTGAACTGCGCGGCGATTCCAGAACAGCTTCTGGAATCAGAACTATTCGGTTACGAAGAAGGTGCTTTTACAGGAGCAAAAAAGGGTGGTAAAAAAGGGAAGTTTCAGCTGGCTCATAAAGGAACACTTTTCCTTGATGAAATTGGGGACATGCCTCTCAACATGCAGGTGAAGCTTCTAAGGGCTTTACAGGAAGGGGAGGTCGAGGCAGTCGGTTCAACAAGGATTCAACATGTGGATGTCCGTATCATCGCCGCCACGAACCGCCCCCTTGAAAAAATGATGGAAGAAAAGCGATTTCGAAGCGATCTGTACTATCGTATTAATGTAGTCCCCTTTCAAATTCCCCCTCTCCGTGAGCGGAAGGAAGATATCGAGAATTTGGCTGCCTTTTTCTTAGAAAAATCCACAAAATCATCGGGGAAAAGGATCCAAGGGTTTGAAAACGAAGTGATGCAGATTTTTCGTTCCTATAGCTGGCCCGGGAATCTGCGTGAATTAGAAAATGTCATTAACGCTTCCACCTATTTGTCTAATGAAAGCTGGATCTCTCTTCAATCACTGCCTTCTTATATGAAGGTTGGAAACTTATATGATGTCGGCTCTAAAACATTAAAAGAAATACTCGAAGAAACGGAGAAATCCGTGTTGATACAAAGCCTGCAAACTCATCAGCAAGATAAACGAAAGGTCGCAGAGACACTGGGGATAAGTAAATCAAGCATGTATGAGAAGTTAAATAAATATCAGCTTCTATGATTAGATTGACAGTCCGGAAATATGGAAAACATTCCATATTTCCGGACTGTTTTATTTTTATTGTAAATATGTACATTTCGTGACCAAAATGTTGAATTTGTCCAGAATCCTGGAATTCTTATAAGGAAATGAGTGAATGATTAGTATTCTGAAAGTTGGCACAATTATTGCATGTATTATGTTTGAATGTATTTTATGGAAAGGAGAGAAGAAGATTAGATAAAAATGTAAACGATTTCATTTCGCTTGATCATCTTTAGAGAACAAAGGGGGAAATATCATGTTAAGCATGATCGGTCTTATTGGAGGACTCATTTTATTAATCTTTTTAACGATGAGGGGCATGAACATATTAATTGTTGGTCCCATTTCGGCTTTATTCGTCGCAGTGTTGAGTGGGATGCCGCTCTTTCCGCAGTTAGCGGGTGAAGGGGAAGCGAATCTCGTTTCAAACTATATGTCAGGTTTTACAAGCTTCATCGCTGCCTGGTATTTAATGTTCTTATTGGGGGCCGTTTTCGGAAAAGTGATGGAAGATAGCGGTGCAGCGGATAGTGTCTCCCGTTTTGTAGTAGAGAAAATGGGAATGAAATACGCAGTACTCGCCATTGTAGCGGCCTGTGCCGTTTTAACATATGGCGGAGTCAGTCTCTTCGTTGTCGCATTTTCTGTTTATCCTATGGCTGTTAGTTTATTTAAACAAGCGGATCTGCCACGCCGTTTCATTCCTGCGGCATTAGCATTCGGGTCGGTCACGTTCACGATGACATCGGCAGGTTCACCAGAAATCCAAAACTGGATTCCGATTGAATATCTGGGTACGACACCTTATGCAGGCTGGGAAGTCAGCTTGATCGTTGCCGTGTTTATGGCGGTGTTTGGCTACTGGTGGTTAAAACGTATGATTACCAAAGCAGTCAATAAAGGAGAGAAGTTCCATTCACGTGAAGAAGATCCGGTCATTGATGAAGGAAGACCTTTACCTAACCCGTTCATGGGATTGGTTCCATTATTAGTCGTCCTTATTCTGGCATTCTCTTTCCATGATTCTTTAAAACAATCAGCTCTTATCATTGCCTTATTAGGTGGTGTGATTTCGGCTTATGTGTTAAATCGCAAATATTTCAAAGGCTTCTGGGGTGCTGTTTCCGAGGGTACGGTTGGAGCATTGATCGCCATCGGTAACACAGCGGCTGTTGTTGGATTCGGAGGAGTAGCCAAATCCGTTCCAGCCTTCAGTACAGCCGTTGATGTCATGACGAATATTCCTGGATCTCCATTGATCGGTGGGGCCATCGCTGTCAGTGTGATAGCAGGGATGACCGGTTCAGCTTCCGGTGGTCAAGCGATCGCATTGCCGATCCTCGCTCCTCACTATGTTGATATGGGTGTGAATCCTGAAGCCCTTCACCGGGTAGTGGCGATTTCTTCAGGTGCATTGGATTCATTGCCGCACAATGGATATGTGGTTACGACAATTCGCTCGATCTGTAATGAATCACATGGAGAAGCTTATGGCGCGGTAGGTGCAGTAACCGTCATTGTCCCACTTATCGGTTTAGCTTTAGCGATTCTTTTATTCTCATTTGGCGTAGGGATCTAAGAAAGGAGTATCATCATGGTTGAAAACAAAGTTGTATTCATAACAGGGGCAGCGCAAGGGATCGGGTATGAAATCGGAAGAGAATTCGCAGCAAGCGGAGCAAAAGTCGTCCTGACAGATTTACAGGAAGATGTCGTTCAAAAAGCATCAAAGGCCCTTAAGGCAGAAGGATATGAAGTTCTTGGATTGCGCTGTGACGTGACATCGGAATCCGAATTAAAAGAGGCAATCGCTAAAACGGTGGATCACTACGGGAAGCTAGATGTATTAATCAATAATGCAGGACTTCAACATGTATCTCATATTGAAGAGTTTCCAACTGAGAAATTTGAACTTCTCATAAAAGTCATGTTGACCGCTCCATTTGTCGCGATCAAGCATGCCCTGCCTCACATGAAGGAGCAGGGATCGGGACGGATCATCAACATGGCGTCCATTAATGGATTAGTCGGTTTTTCTGGCAAAGCAGCCTATAATTCTGCCAAACACGGAGTCATCGGCCTCACGAAGGTAGCGGCATTGGAAGCGGCACAGCATGGAATTACCGTGAATGCGGTTTGTCCGGGGTACGTGGACACTCCGCTGGTTCGCAATCAGCTAGGGGACCTTGCCAAAACACGCAATATACCGTTTGAAAGAGTGATAGAAGAAGTCATTTATCCTCTCGTGCCGCAGAGAAGATTACTGGATGTAAAAGAAATTGCAGACTATACCATGTTCCTATGCAGCGACGCAGCGAAAGGGATTACGGGGCAGGCTGTCGTATTGGATGGCGGGTATACGGTTCAATAACAAGAAGGAGAAGAAACGGCCTTTAAGTAGGCTGTTTCTTTCAATTCACAAAAAACTCCCCCGCAAACCAACAATAGGCTTGCGCTTCTGTATATTTTTCACTAGAATAGTGAATACATATAATGTTTTACTATATCGAAACGTTGATCAGGAGTAGTAATGACGGTTTTCTGTCGTAGAGAGTTGACGGGTGGTGAAAGTCAACCAGAAGCATCATGAACTCGCCTGCTGAGTTGCAAGTGTGAACATCAGTAAGACTTGCCGTTTTCCGCGTTAAGGATGAATGAAGCTGAGTGCGCGTACACTAATGTGGGTGGTACCGCGGGAGAATGTTATTACAAACTCTCGTCCCAAATATTTATTTGGGATGAGAGTTTTTTTATTTTTTTTTTGAAAAGAAGAAAGGCACCTGCCTTTCGAATGACAATTAAAGGAGGATCTCAATATGAGTTTTGATCATAAAAGTGTTGAGACAAAATGGCAGCAGTATTGGGAAGAAAACAAAACGTTCAAGGCGACGGAAGACGAAGGGAAATCCAATTTCTACGCACTGGATATGTTCCCGTATCCATCAGGCGCAGGCCTTCACGTAGGACATCCGGAAGGGTTTACAGCAACGGACATCCTTTCCCGCATGAAGCGTATGCAAGGGTACAATGTCCTTCATCCGATGGGATGGGATGCATTCGGTTTACCGGCTGAGCAATATGCCCTGGATACAGGAAATGACCCGGCAGAATTCACAGAGAAGAATATTAATACCTTCCGCCGTCAAATTAAATCTTTGGGGTTTTCTTATGATTGGGACCGCGAAGTCAATACAACAGATCCAGGCTACTACAAATGGACACAATGGATCTTCATCCAGCTTTATAAAAAAGGATTGGCTTATGTGGATGAGGTTGCCGTGAATTGGTGCCCGGCACTGGGGACAGTCCTTGCAAATGAAGAAGTCATCGATGGGAAAAGCGAACGCGGAGGGCATCCAGTGGAGCGTCGTCCGATGAAGCAATGGATGCTGAAAATTACGGCTTATGCCGATCGCCTGCTTGAAGACTTAGAAGACGTTGACTGGCCGGAAAGCATTAAAGATATGCAGCGTAACTGGATCGGACGCTCTGAAGGAGCAGAAATCAATTTTACTATTGATGGTCATGACGAATCTTTCGATGTTTTCACAACACGTCCGGATACAATCTTTGGTGCAACGTACGCGGTTCTTGCTCCTGAGCATCCGTTCGTCGAGAAAATCACCACTGAAGAACAACATGAGAAAGTGAATGAATATATCGACAAGATCAAGTCGAAAAGTGATCTAGAACGGACAGATCTGGCAAAAGAAAAAACGGGTGTATTCACAGGAGCCTATGCCATCAATCCGGCTAACGGAAGCAAAATGCCGATCTGGATTGCCGATTACGTTCTAATGAGCTACGGATCTGGTGCAATCATGGCGGTTCCGGCTCATGACGAAAGAGATTATGAGTTTGCCAAAGAATTCGATCTTCCAATCGTGGAAGTCGTCGCTGGAGGCAACGTTGAGAAAGAAGCCTATACAGGTGACGGTGATCATGTGAACTCTGGTTTCCTTGATGGAATGGGTAAGGAAGAGGCAATCACAAAAGCCATTTCCTGGTTAGAAGAGAAGAATATCGGAACGAAGAAAGTAACGTATCGTCTGCGTGACTGGTTATTCAGCCGTCAGCGTTATTGGGGTGAACCGATTCCAGTCATCCACTGGGAGGATGGGACAACATCTGCAGTTCCTGAAAGTGAGCTTCCTCTTGTACTTCCGAAGACGACTGAGATCAAACCGTCTGGTACAGGTGAATCCCCGCTTGCGAATATCAGTGACTGGGTGACCGTTGAAGACCCTGAAACAGGTAAAAAAGGCCGCCGTGAAACAAACACAATGCCGCAATGGGCAGGCAGCTGCTGGTACTACCTTCGTTATATCGATCCGCATAACGAAGAAGCCCTTGCTGATGCGAAGAAAATGGATAATTGGCTACCGGTTGATACGTATATCGGAGGAGCCGAGCATGCGGTCCTTCATTTGCTGTATGCCCGTTTCTGGCATAAGTTCCTTTATGATATCGGCGTAGTTCCAACGAAAGAGCCGTTCCAAAAACTATTCAACCAAGGAATGATTCTTGGGGAAAACAATGAAAAAATGAGTAAATCAAAAGGGAATGTTGTCAATCCGGATGAGGTGGTAGAATCTCACGGAGCAGATACCCTTCGTTTATATGAAATGTTCATGGGTCCACTGGAAGCTTCCATTGCCTGGAGCACAAACGGCTTAGATGGAGCCCGCCGCTTCCTTGACCGTGTATGGCGTCTGCTTGTCGAGGAGGATGGTACACTTTCCTCGAAGGTGACAGGTGCACCGAACAGTGACCTGGACAAAATATATAACCAGACCGTTAAGAAAGTGACAGAAGACTACGAGGGGCTTCGTTTTAACACAGGAATTTCTCAGCTGATGGTATTCATCAATGAAGCATATAAAGCTGACACACTTCCTAAGAATTATGTGGAAGGTTTCATTAAGATGTTGGCACCGATCGCTCCGCATATGACAGAAGAGCTTTGGAGCAAACTGGGTCATGAAGGAACGCTTTCCTACGAAGCATGGCCGACATTCGATGAATCGAAGCTTGTCGACAACGAAGTGGAAATCGTTCTTCAAGTAAACGGAAAAGTGAAAGCGAAGATCATGATTCCTCGCGACATGAACAAAGGGGACCTAGAAAAAACCGCCATGGAAAACGATGAAATCAAAAGCCAAATCGAAGGCAAAACCATTCGCAAAGTCATTGCCGTACCTGGCAAACTAGTGAACATCGTAGCCAACTAATATTGTGAGGGACGGACCTTGAACTGAATCTGATTGTTAGGAAATGCTATCAATTGGGGATTCTGTATTTCACCAAGGTCCGTCCCTCTTTTTCGATCTGATATTTTTGTTTGGGAGACGGGCTTTGGTATAATTGTGGTGAATGAATGTTGAAAGGAAGTTGACTATGGAAACAATTAAAACGATTACAACCGATGAGTTGGAGCAAAAGTTGAAAAACGGTGAAGATCTGCTTTTGGTGGATGTTCGTGAAGATGAAGAAGTGGCAGAGGGTATGATTCCTGGAGCGAAGCATATCAAAATGGGTGAGATTCCTGAGTCACTGGATCAATTGGATAAAGACAAAGAGTACATCTTTATCTGCCGTTCAGGAAACCGCAGCGGAAATGTCGCTCACTACCTGCAGGAACAAGGCTATAAAGTGGTGAACATGGAAGGCGGCATGATGAACTGGGCTGGGGAGACAGCAGAGAAGAAATAATGTTTTTTTGGGGGGAAGAAGCACATCCTTTTTTAAAATAGGGTGTGCTTTTTTCCTTTTTTGAAGTATTTGAGTGTAACTGGCAGGGTGAAGATGTCTTACTGCAATATTATCCCCCTCCAATCACAAACTCCATCCTAAATAAAAACTCCAAATCAATTGTTTGAAAACTAAATATTCTGACGATACTAATATCAATCAAAAATGGGGAGGGAGCTCTATGATTCAAGTGAAAGTCTTCGATTATGAACATGAGAAAGATTTAGAGAAGGATATGAATCATTTTCTCAGTAAACTGGATGATAAAAAAATCGTGGATATTAAATATCATGTAGCAGCAATGTCGGAGGAAGTAGAAGATCAAATTTATTGTTTCTCGGCCATGGTTGTTTACAGAAAATAAAAAGGTTGATCGTACTGCAGATGCAGATGGGATCAACCTTTCTTTTTGAATTATACCTTTGCCGCATTTAATCCTGCCAGTCTTCCAGTAACAAGGGCAGAAGTAATATTGTACCCACCTGTATATCCGTGGATGTCAAGAACTTCCCCGCAGAAGAAGAGGCCGTCCATCTTCTTTGAAGCCATCGTTTTCGGTTCGATTTCTTTAATGGAGACTCCGCCGCCCGTTACAAACGCCTTATCAATGGATAATGTTCCGTTTACATTGAAGGTGAATTGTTTTAACAACTTGGTAAACTGTCGGATCTTCTCTGAGGAGATATGGTCTCCTTTTTCATCGTGATCAATTTCTGCACGGTCGAGCAAAAATAACAGGTACCTCTCTGGGACCAATCCTTTGAATATATTTTTCGCGGCTTTCTTTCCATCTTCCTTCACTTGCTTATGAAGAGTCTGGAAAAGCTGTTCTTCCTTTTGATCAGGCATGGAGTCGATCTGCATGGCAACATGGGTCAGGTTCCATTTCTTCATGGCCTTTACCACATATTGACTGCATCGAAGAACAGCCGGTCCGGAAATTCCTAAATGAGTAAAAATCATATCCATTTTATGCGTGATGATTTTCTTTCCCTTAGGATTTAATACGCTCAAATCAACGCTGCGCAATGAAAGTCCTTGAAGCTCTTTCTTTTTAACAAAAGGCTCGTCCGATGTAAGGGGAACCTCGGTCGGGAACAAGTCGGTAATCGTATGCCCGGCTTTTCGTGCCCATGGATATCCATCCCCAGTTGAACCGGTATGAGGGACGGACTTGCCTCCAACCGCTATGACGACAGCATTTGCGGCAATCGTATCCCCGTCTTTCAAGAGGATACCGACCGTCTTGCCATTTTCGTACAGAACTTCCTCCACGCTTGTGCTCGTTCGGGTATCCACCTTTAATTCCTTCATGCGCTTCAATAAAGCTTCCACAACGTCCATCGCCCGGTTCGATACGGGGAACATTCTGCCGTGATCTTCCTCTTTTAATTTAATTCCCAGCTTCTCAAAAAAAGCGATGATATCTTCATTATTGAACTCGGAAAAGGCACTATATAAAAAACGTCCATTTCCTGGAATATGCTTAATGATTTCTTCTATGGGAAGTCGATTGGTCACGTTGCAGCGACCGCCTCCGGAAATCGCAAGCTTTCTTCCAAGCTTCGTTCCTTTATCCACAAGAAGGACGTTCGCACCGTTTTCACCGGCTGCGATACTGGCCATCAATCCAGATGGTCCTCCACCTATGACAATCACATCGTATTTCTTTACCATTTTTCCACCAACTTTTAGTTTTGCTCTTTCGTTTCTCAAAAGAAGTTTCTCCTTATTTTAAATGGGATGGGTTTTAAATACAACATTCGAAAAAAATTGTCATTCGATTCGTACAGTAGTAAACTACTGATAGTGTGTTATTTTCAAGTTGGATTTTATTTTGTTTGTTTAATGAGCAACAAGATATATAGAGAGGGATACTATGTCATCTAAATTAATAAGAGGGACGTTTATTTTAACGTTAGGGACCTTTATTTCGAAGTTTTTAGGTCTTTTTTATGTTATACCGTTTGATGATTTGTTAAAAGGTCATGAAGAGGGGGCTTCCCTTTATCAATATGGGTATGTACCATATACAATCTTTCTGACTGTAGCGACTGCAGGTGTGCCGCTGGCCGTTTCGAAATTCGTTTCAAAATATAATGCCATAGGAGAATATGCTGTAGGACGAAGGCTATTTAAGTCAGGCTTAGTGTTGATGACGTTGACGGGGATTGTTTCTTTCCTCATTATGTATGCATTTGCACCAATTTTTGCTGAAATGACGATCAAAAGTGATGAACAGGTCATTTCGGTTGCACAGGTGACAACCGTCATTCGAGCAGTAAGTTTTGCACTGATCATCATACCGTTTATGAGCTTGATCAGGGGATTTTTCCAGGGCCATCAATCCATGGGGCCGACTGCGGTTTCCCAGGTGATTGAACAAATTGTCCGGATTGTTTTCTTACTGGGCGGGATTTATGTTGTATTGAACATCTTAGATGGATCTGTGACAACCGCCATTTCTGTAGCTACATTTGCTGCATTTGTCGGGGGGCTGGCAAGTCTCGGGGCATTGATTTGGTATTGGTTTAAACGAAAGCCTCATTTAGATGAGCTATTAGAGGAAGATCGCGGTCAGGAAGAGGTTTCATTACGATCAATGTATAAAGAGATCATCGCCTATTCGATTCCGTTTATTTTTGTTGGGCTCGCCAATCCATTATTTCAACTGGTTGATCAGATTACCTTTAACACTGCGATGTCTGCAATTGGAAATGCGAAAGTTTCCGACCATGCCTTTGCCGTATTGAACTTCTATACTCATAAGCTTGTGATTATTCCAGTGTCATTGGCAACCGCCTTTTCTATGACGCTGATTCCGTTGATTACGACTTCTTATACAAGCGGCGACCGGAAAACAATGCGTAGAAACATCGACCAAACGTTTCAAATTCTATTGTTTTTAACAGTACCGGCAGCTTTAGGAATTGCGCTTTTAGCTGAGCCAACGTATACAATGTTCTATCACAGCGATGAATTAGGAACGTCTATTTTAAGATCATATGCACCTGTTGCGATTCTCTTTGCATTATTTGCTGTTACGGCAGCGATTCTTCAAGGGATTGACGAGCAGAAATTTACCATCTTCAGCTTGCTAGTCGGTCTGCTTCTCAAGCTTGTCCTGAACATACCATTGATTCGCTTGTTTGAAACTCAAGGTGCAGTCATCGCCACTGTAATTGGGTATGCAGTAGCGATTCTAATCAATTTATATATCATCAAGAAATACGCGAGATATCAATTCAGACTGATTATGAGAAGAACCATGTTCATTGGAGCACTGAATGCCATCATGGCAGTAGTGGTATTGGTGTTATATGGTATACTGGTTCAATTCCTCAATCCTGAGTCCGGGTTCCAATCGATTCTTCTCGTTACGATCTGTGGTGGGGTGGGAGCACTCGTTTACTTCTACTTAAGCTTAAGAAGTAAATTGGCAGATCGATTATTCGGGGATAAAATCACGAGAATTCGCAGTAAACTTCGCATAGGGTAAAAGAAAAAGGGATGATACATGCCGATCATCCCTTTTTTTATTGAATGGCGCAGTCCGTATGGAAACTGAGCCCCGTTCTTATTTAATGGGTGTATTCACCGTTCACCAATAAATTTGAATTGGAAACGCTAATTATTATAATACCCAAGCTGTCTTTCAAGTCGCTCTACTTTTCGTTCCAAACGGTCGACCTTACGGTCTAGTCGCTCATATTGTCTCTCGAGTCGGTCTAATCGGTCATTGATGCCGCCGCCATACCCTTGACCAGGGAAACCTGGATATCCCTGTCCGCCGCCTCCAGGGAATGGAATAGGGATTAATAATCCACCTGAACCTTGTTGTCGATATGGATACATACGCTTCACCTCATTTATTTTTATCAAAGTTGCTTACCTTTAGTAGCCTATGTTAAGAATAGAAACATGAATGGGTATGTGCCTATGGACTGGTCAAATCACGAATAAATTCAACATAAAAGAAAAAGAACTCAACATAAACGGAGCGTGATTAATTTGAGAATAGATAAAATGCTTGCCAATATGGGTTACGGCAGCCGGAAAGAAGTAAAGAAGCTATTAAAGGATGGCGGTCTTCAAGTCAATGGAGAGGTCATTAAGGATGGGAAAGTACATATCAATACGGAAAAGGATACAGTGATGTTGTACGGAGAGCAGGTCGAGTATCGTGAATTCATCTACCTTCTCATGAATAAGCCGCCTGGAGTCATCTCCGCCACTGAAGATGGACAGGATGAAACCGTGATTGATTTACTTCAGCTGGAAGATCAAATATTCAATCCATTTCCGGTTGGAAGGCTTGATAAGGATACAGAGGGATTCCTTCTCATTACGAATGACGGTCAATTATCCCACCAGCTCCTTTCTCCGAAGCGCCATGTTCCGAAAACCTATTTTGCTGTGATTGACGGGGAAGTGACAGAAGGGGACGTGGAAGCTTTCAAAAAAGGGGTAACGTTGGATGATGGCTACGAAACAAAACCGGGGGAATTGACGATTCTAAAATCAGGATTGACCTCTGATATTGAATTGACGATTACAGAAGGTAAATTTCATCAGGTGAAAAGAATGTTTGAAAGCGTAGGGAAGCGCGTCATGTATCTGAAGCGTTTAACGATGGGCCCGCTTGAACTGGATAAAGACCTGGAGCTTGGAGAGTATCGTGAGCTGACGGATGAGGAAGTCACACTGTTGAAAGAATATAAACCTGAGTAACTAAAGAGACCCAGCCCCTTTGCTAAGGGGCTGGGTCTCTTTAGAAATTTTAAGTCAGCTTTTCTATGTGTCCAGCTACAGGGCTTAGAGGCTCGAGGTCATAAGCCAAACCCGCCAAAAAGGCAAAAACCCGCCTTTCCGGCAGGTTCGTCTTATGCTTGTCGCCTCAGGGCAAAGCCCTTCCGCATTTCGAATTGTCCAGCTCCGGCGGCTAGAGGCTCGAGGTCATAAGCTAAACCTACCAAAAAGGCAAAAAACGCCTTTCTGGTAGGTTCATCTTATGCTTGTCGCCTCTGAACGAGCCGCCTCCGCTTTTCTATTAAGATGTCATCTTTACTTTCTTCTCTGTAGTTGTCCATTGACCCCGACTTGGGCTTTGCACCAAGTCATTATACGCTAACACGTTGAGATCTCTTTGTATGGTCCGAGGAGTAATGCCAAATTCGTCTACAAGATCTTGAGTTGTTACAGTACCTTTCTGTTTAATGTACATGTATACAGCTTTGATTCTAGTTAGCATACGATTGGTTGAAGGTTTCAAAGAACCACTCCCTCATCATTTTTCCAAAGGCAAAGACTACATGTGTCGTTTGTGCACCTCACGTGCTACCGTATGTACTATGCGCTTTAGACAACCCCTTTTCTACATATAAAGTTTACTCATAAGATGTCAGACAATTACATTGTACTCCTAATCCGACAAAATTTCTAGAATATTGCCCAAATTTACAAACAATTTACCTAGTAACTCATGGTTGTATTCCTAGAATATGAAGAAAATGCTAAATATATGTATTTTTTATCTTTTTATAAATTTTGATGTTGTTAAGAATGAGAGAGTAGCCGAATTGAAGCAAATTCCCTTCTAATCAAGCAGTTTGCTCATTGAACAGAGCAAGAGCACTTACGGGGGTGATTCAGCAGGATTCTCTCTGTTTGGATTTCCCCATGAAACAGTATAAAATGAAAGTAGAAGTAAATACATATAGAGCAGGTGGATACGAATGAGTATTAATTGGACGAATGAAGTGGAGAAGCGGAAAGACGATTTGCTTAAGGATCTGCAGCAATTCCTGCAAATTAAAAGTGTGTTGGATGAAGAGAATGCGACGGAGGAAGCACCACTGGGGAAAGGCGTGAAAGAAGCGCTGGACTACTTATTGATGCTGGGGGAGAAAGACGGTTTCACGCCTAAGAATGTGGATCACCTTGCCGGTCATTTAGAGTTTGGGAATGGAAGTGATCTTCTCGGTATCCTTTGTCATGTGGATGTGGTGCCAGAAGGGGATGGATGGAGTGTCGATCCTTATGGAGGTGAGATAAAAGACGATAAGATTTATGCCCGTGGAGCGATCGATGACAAGGGTCCTACAATGGCTGCCTATTATGCCATGAAAATCGTAAAGGATCTTGATCCAACTTTCAATAAGCGGGTTCGGATGATTATTGGAACAGATGAAGAAAGCGACTGGAGATGTGTAGAGCACTATTTTAAAAAAGAAGAAATGCCTTCAATGGGATTTGCCCCTGATGCCGACTTCCCGATCATCCATGCAGAAAAAGGGATTGCCGACTATGACTTAGTCCAAACAAAACCGGCAGATGCGTCTCAATCGGGCATCAAAGTCCTGTCTTTTGAGTCTGGACGCCGCTACAACATGGTTCCTGACTATGCCAAGGCGGTCCTGCTGGTTGAAGAGGACCACACAAAATGGGTTCAAAACTTTGAAATTTTCACAAAGGAAGAAGACATCAAAGGCAATTATTACATTGAAAACGGAGAGCTTGTTTTGGAAGTCGAAGGAGTTTCTTCGCATGGAATGGAGCCAGACAATGGGAAGAATGCAGGTCTCTACTTAGCCTCATTCTTATCACAGCTGCCCCTTTCTACTCACGGAAAAGAATTCTTTGAGTTCACGACCAAGCATTTCTTTAAAGATTCAAGAGGGATCCAACTCGGTGTAAGTTACCGTGACGATATTACGGGAGATTTAACCATCAACGTAGGGAAGCTTCGATATTCAGATACTGAAGGCGGACGATTAGGTCTGAACATGCGTTATCCAGTCACATTTGAAATGGAAAAAGGGAAAGCCATCATTGAAAACATCGAAGGCTATTCGGTTGAAAATTTCACAGATAGTAAACCTCATCACGTTTCCAAGGATGATGAACTCGTTCAAACGCTGAAAAAAGTCTATGAAGATCAAACCGGGGAAAGAGGAGAATTATTAAGCATCGGTGGAGGGACTTATGCCAGAAGCTTAGAGGCAGGCGTAGCCTTTGGGGCCTTATTCCCAGGCCGTGAAGATATTGCTCATCAGAAGGATGAATATATGTATATAGAGGACCTCGTAAAAGCAACGGCTATATATGCCCAGGCTATCTATGAATTAGCATGTGAATCTTAAGAGAGACAAGGGGAGAGCAGAATGAACACAGTATTTGTAAATGGGGAAGTTATCGATCGTGCCAATGCGAAGATTGATATTGAAGATCGCGGTTATCAATTCGGGGATGGAATCTATGAAGTGATTCGCGTATACGGCGGAAACACGTTCACGATGAAGGAGCATATGGAGCGACTTTATCAAAGTGCGGAAAAGATGAAGCTGTCCATTCCGTATTCAGAAGAAAATCTGACTGCGCACCTTCTGGAGCTTATCGATTCCAATCAAGTGAAAGACGGGATTGTTTATATACAAGTGACACGCGGTGTGTCTTCCCGTCAGCACCATTTTCCTTCGAAAGATGTAAGGGGAAGTGTTGTTGCCTATACGAAAGACTTCCCTGTTCCTCTACACCAGATGGAGCAAGGTGTAACAGCTAAACTGGTCGAAGATATCAGGTGGCTGAGATGTGATATAAAGAGCTTGAATCTTCTCGGAAACCTGTTGGCAAAAGAAGAAGCAGCTTCTGAAGGTCATTTCGAAGCCATTTTGCATCGAGGTGATACTGTGACGGAAGGTTCCTCTTCTAATGCATTCATGGTGAAAGATGGAGTCATCTACACGCATCCCGTAACAAACTTGATACTCAATGGTATTACGAGAAGAGTCATTGAAGATTTATGTAGAGAAAATAATATCTCTTTTCAAGAAGAGACGTTTCTTGTCCATAATCTTCTCGAAGCGGATGAAGTATTCATCGCAAGTACGACTTCAGAAGTAATGCCCGTCATTAAGATCGATCAACAGATGATAGGGAATGGGAAACCCGGTTCTGTAACGAAAAGGCTGCAGGCACTCTTTAGTGAAAGAAAAAGGGAACAAAGCCCGGTCAAATAGTTGGAGGCTTTAAATGAGATTGATTTGTTCACAACCATTTATGAAGACAGAACGAAGAATAGAAGACAACCAGCAATTCACGGTAGAGACAGAGGAGCATCTTTATTTATACATGGATCGAATCGAGACTCCTACGAAAAGCTTCACCATCAAGGACGTGATGGATGTGACAAGCAAGTCGTTGTCAGCTTACTATACTTTTTTGTATCTTCACACAGTTGAAGGAGTGTGGACGTTTGTTGTTAAGTCTTCTCCTGAGCATTTCATTACGCAGTATCATAAGGTTAAATAAACATAAGAAAGAGGCTGCGCGGTCATGGGCGCAGCCTCTTTTGGTTCGTCCGAATCTCTAATGTAGAAGATTGTAGCGATTTAAAGGTTGTTAGCCTCTTCCCTTTCCCAGGGTATTTCACGACTTGCGGACCTTTTTTTACGCACCCCGTAAAGAGCTTTTTTCGTTTGATGGTGTGAGTGATGACGTTTTTTGATCAAATGTTGAAGATTTTCGTGTTTTTGCCCTGAAATGGCGTCTGTTTGCTTGATTTTCAGTGCGTTTGACAGGATAAGTGTGCTGATGTAAAAGTCCACTGGTTAAAAAAACTGCTATTTCTAACTTTATGATCCGGTTTTCGTTACTTATGATCCGGATTTTTAAGTTATGAACCGGTTTCAGCACTTTATGATCCGGAATTCTGATTTATGATCCACTTTTCTGATTTTATAATCCTTTTGTCGAAAATTCTCTGGGGAGTACGGTTTCGCAAATAGCCTGAGTATGCTAACCGCCCGCCCTGCGGCAAGTGAGCATCCAGAAGCGGAAGTTAACCAAGCCTTTTCTTAAAATTAAAACCTAAACAGGTCACTTGATAGATATCTTTCTCCTGTATCGCAGGCAATGCACACCACAACATCTTCCGGCGATAATTTCTTCGCCACTTCAATGGCTGCATAGCAAGCTGCCCCTGATGAAGGCCCAACCAGGATACCTTCTTCACTTGCCATTCTGCGGGTAATATCGTAGGCATGCTCGTCTTCGATTTTGTGGATTTCATCGTAGACACTAGTATTCAGGATATCCGGAACAAACCCTGGGCTTGTTCCTACTAATTTATGCTTCCCTGGCTTACCTCCTGAAAGAACCGGGGATCCAGCCGGTTCCACCACATGAACGGCGAGATCCGTGTAATGCTCTTTTAACACTTCACCTGTTCCTGTAATCGTGCCGCCCGTTCCGGCAGTCGCAACAAATGCAGATAAGGGTTTACCGATTTCTTGCATGGCTTCCACAATCTCGAGGGCCGTCGTCTTTCGGTGGGCATCCGGGTTCGCATCATTTTCAAACTGCATCGGCATAAAACTATTAGGAATCTTCTCTGTTAACTCTTTCGCTTTTTCGATAGCGCCTGGCATTTTGTCATCTCCAGGTGTTAAGACTACTTCAGCTCCGTATGCTTTTAATAGATTAATACGCTCTTGGGTCATCGTATCGGGCATGACCAGGATTGCGCGATATCCTCTTGCTGCTGCATTCATGGCAAGTCCGATACCCGTGTTTCCGCTTGTTGGCTCTATGATGGTTGAGCCTTCTTTTAATAAGCCTTCCTTTTCTGCTTCAACGATCATTTGAAAGGCTGCACGGTCCTTCACACTTTTACTCGGGTTATAGAACTCCAATTTAACATATACATCCGCTCCGTCAGCAGGATTGAGTCGATTCAATTTGACAAGGGGGGTGTCCCCGATCAGTTCAGCTATATTTTGTACAACTTTCATAGTCAACTTCCTTTCAGAAAACGTTCTTCTTCTATCGTACTAATTCAGATAAATCTTATCAAATAAATGAGCTTTGTATTTCATTTTTATTGCATTTCCTTCTAGTCATTCTCTCTCATGACACATTTTGCTAAAATGGTAGTAACAAATGAAAGGACGAGTGATATGTTGAAATCTCACTATTTCTTTGCACTCTCTTTATCTCAAGAAACGAAACACCGGATACATAAGTGGACTCAGCCAATGAAGGATGAGGGTTCTTTTCAGAGCTGGGTGCACCCGCAGGACTATCACATCACATTGGCCTTTTTAGGAAGTGCGGATGAACTTCAACCCGTGATTCATAAAGTAGAGGAGCTGGATTGTCCTTCTATTTCATTAACCCTTGATCACTACGGTACCTTTGGAAAAAGTGATTCACCCAGAATTCTTTGGATGGGCGCTCAGCCTTCAGAATCATTACAACGGGTTCGGGACAGTGTGTATGGTGCGTGTGAAGAAGCGGGCTTTCAATTAGATAAGAGACCCTTTTCTCCACATATCACCGTAGGGCGAAAGTGGAATAGAGATTTCTCTTTTACTTCCGAATGGTTGAATTCGTTTCAGCCAACGGACACCCATTCCTTTATAGCAGGAGAAATCGTGCTATATCGAACACACATAGATCGTCTGCCGAAATATGAAGCCATTTACACCAAACCGTTAAATGCAAATTGACCGTCATGAAAGGATCGATCCATATGGCACAGCTGATTAAACTTCAAGATTACGTTTCCAGGTACGAAACGGATTTATATAGATATCCTTCCCAATTTGTTCGTTTAAAAAAGCAGCAATGGGAAAAAATGAAACAACATTGGGAGAACGGTGATCTTCCTCCCGCTTCCACGATCATTAAGGAGGAAGCACAAGAAGAGGAAAGGAACTCCATGAAAGAGAAGCTCTTTTCACTGTTTAAAAAGAAAGAAGCCGAAGAAGAGGAGTTCTCAAGCTCCATTCAGGCAAATGATGAAGAAATTGCATTTGAAATGGATTCACACCAGGATATCTCTACGGAGGAAGAATTGAAGGTTTCCTTCCTGGACCTTGTATTTGATTTTCAGTTGAGATGGGCAAGCTCCACGATCATGGAGAAATCCTATGTAGACAACAGCTATCATTATGACGAACGATTACACTACCTCCTTCAGCGTTTTCCAGATAACATATTGGTGATGTACAACCCGGTCCTAAAAATTAAACATGCACCTGTAGAACTCGAAACCATTCTTATCACCCCTACAGGGATCTGGTGCTTAACCTTTCTCGAATTTGAAGAGGGAACTGCTTACATCGGTTCAGGAGAGCGATTCTGGTTGAAAAAATGGGGAGATATAGAGACGAAGGTATTAAACCCTCTAATCGGATTAAGAAGGATGGAGGGAATACTCTATCAAATCATTCAATATGCAGGTTTGGACCTTCCTATTCATAAAGGCGTGATAAGCAGAAATGGATACATAGATTACCCACAGGCTCCGGTGGGCATTCAGTTTCTTGACAAGCGGCTCCACAATGAATGGTTCCAGCAGCAGCGCTCAAGCTCTTCTCCGATCAAGAGTGTCCAGCTGAAAGCGGCACAAGCCATCTTGGAGTATTGCCAGACCACTTCATTCAAGAGGCTTCAGTGGGGAGAACATGCTGTAGGATCAGATGAGAACCAACAATGAAGACGATTTTCATCGTGAATCCTTCAGCAAAGAATCATCACTCCTTATCTTCGTGGAATCATTTTAGTCAAACCATCGATATTCCACATGAGATTTTTTTGACAGGTCACCCCGGAGACGTGAAGAAGGTTGTTTCAAGTGTTGTCAACCAATCTCCAGACGACTGGCTCCTGGTAGTGGGAGTAGGAGGTGATGGGACCATGAACTCTGTGGTGAGTGGAACAATCGGTTTCGACAAAGTCGTTATAGGGTATATTCCATCAGGAAGTGGTAATGATTTTGCAAGGGGCTATAATTGGCCTAACAATAAAAAACAGGCATATACCTTAATAAAAGAAGGTTTAAAGAAAGAGGACATCGTGACCTTGGATTCAGGTCAATTTACCATGAGTAGCGGACCAAATGGGCATTTCGTGAATAATATAGGGATAGGATTTGATGCGGAAATTGCCCGTAAGGCCAATCGTTCATCCTTTAAAAAGTGGTTGAACAAATGGTCCCTTGGACAATTGATCTATCCTATCCTCCTTTGTAAGGAAGCGTTTACGTATAAACCCTTTTCTCTTTCGATAGATGTTGATGGAAAAGAGCAGGTGTTTCACAAGGTATGGTTTGTGACAATTTCGAATCAGCCTTTTTTTGGTGGAGGAATGAAGATCGCCCCACAGGCTTGTCCTCATGATGGATCTATCGATATGACCCTCGTCCATGGGTTATCAAGATGGAAATTACTCCTGGTCTTTCTATCTGTCTTCTTCGGAAAACATACGGCTTTCAATGAAGTCAGCACGTGTACGGGAACAACGATGACCATCCGATCGAGTCAGGATGTACCAGTGCACGCAGACGGAGACACAATTGAAGAACTGAAGAAGGGGAATGAATTGAAGGTGCATGTTCTTCCATTAAGTTGGAAAATGTTAAACAGAAGTGGGTGGCAGAAGTGTTAGTCATTAGTAGGCATTACGATGCGTTTTTAGATACGTTTAATACGGTTACATTGATTCTTCCATACGATTATCATGATGGGAATTCCAGTCACTTCACTCTCATAAAAGGTAGTGAAAAAATAGCTCTTCACATTGAAGAAAAGATTCCCCTCAATGATGCCATGAAATATGTCACGACGATCCAGAGCGAGAAGGTTGTCCTAGGTGAAACCTATGAAGTTGTCGATGAGCATAACACAAAAACAGACCTGCAAATCGGAGCGGTCATAAGGACCGAAGAGTTTGATCAACGCTATTATTATGACGGGGATGACCTTGGTGTTACATACCAAAAGGGGTGCACCGTGTTTAAAGTATGGTCTCCGACGTCTACAGAGGTAAGATTAAAGCTCAGGTCCCCTGATGATGAAGAGATACAATACCCATTTTCGAGAACCCAAAAAGGCGTATGGGAATGTAAGGTGAATACCGATGTAGATCGTTATTATTATACAATTCTAACTTGTATCAACCTTGTTTGGGATGAACTGATCGATCCCTATGCTAAATCGGTTTCCTTCGACAGTGAGTGGGGAAGTGTTGTGAACCTTGGACGCGGGGAGGGTCCTTCTTCGTTGGCACCATTAGCTTCACCTACAGATGCTATAATTTATGAATTGAATGTCCGGGATTTCTCAGCCCAAATAGAAAGCGGCATGAAATTCGCAGGGAAATATCGTGCCTTTAGAGAAAAAGGGACTTCTACACCGAAAGGATTCAGTAGTGGAATTCAGTACTTAAAGGAGCTGGGCATCACCCATGTTGAACTGCTTCCTGTCAATGATTTCGGTGGGGTGACGGATCACCCTTCCGATAAAAATTACAATTGGGGATATAATCCTTTGTTTTTTAACGCTCCTGAAGGGAGCTACAGCTTAAAGCCTGAAGATCCCTATGAACGAATCAATGAACTGAAAAGCGTGATTCATAGCCTTCATGAAGAAAATATCAGGGTCATACTGGATGTGGTGTACAACCACGTGTTCATTCGGGAGGACTCATCTTTTGAAAAGCTTGTGCCCGGGTATTTCTTCCGTCACGATGAAAATGGCTTACCATCAAATGGGACGGGAGTGGGAAATGATTTTGCTTCCGAACGCTTGATGGCTAGAAAATTTATCGTTGATTCGATTCTTTATTGGATAAAAGAGTACGGTGTCGACGGCTTCCGTTTTGACCTAATGGGAATTCTTGATATTAAGACTATGACGACAATCCGTGAAGAAGTGGATAAAGTTTTGCCAGGAGCGATCATCATAGGAGAAGGCTGGGACCTGAATACCCCCCTGCCCCCCCATCAAAAAGCCAACCTGCGTAACGCCCATCAGCTTCCAGGGATCGGTCAATTCAATGACTGGTTCAGGGACACCATTAAAGGAAGTACTTTTAACTTATATGACAAAGGGTTTGCCCTCGGTCACGGTCACTTGGAACAAAAGGTGGAAATCGTCCTGACAGGAAGTGTCGGGATGAAAAATGGGGAAAGAGGACTCTTTAAAGAGCCGACTCAATCTGTCAACTATGTGGAGTCCCATGATAATCACACCCTTTGGGATAAAATGAAAGCTTGTTTAAATGAAGATGAAGGAACCCTTATGAATCGCCATAAATTAGCAACAACGATGGTGCTGTTATCTCAAGGGATCCCTTTTATTCATGCAGGACAGGAATTTTACAGGACGAAAAAGGGGACTGAAAACAGCTACAATTCTCCTGTGGAAATTAATCAATTAGACTGGGTAAGAAGAGAAGAATTCGATGATGTGGTTCAATACGTGAAAGCACTGATTCAAATCCGTAAAAGTCACGGTGCCTTCCGATTTCAAAAGACCGGCCTGATCCGGAAACATGTAAAAGTCTCACATAGCATTGAAAATCTTGTTGTGGTCCGATATCAGAATGTCCACCCGTATGGTCCGTGGAACGATATCTTCATGGTCTTCCATTCAGATTCGAAAAAGTGTCAGTATTCTCTCCCTGAAGGAAAAGATTGGATTTGTTTGTCAGACGGAAATCGGGCAAATGTAAACGGTCTTTATGGGGTAGAAGAGCCAACCATAACCCTTGAACCTGTCTCTTCCTATGTATTTGTAAGGTAACAGTTCATTCCAGTGCTTGACGAAAACGTAAGATGACGATAAAATCTTAAACAGATGGCTATTGATTGTATTGCCCAATAGCTGTCTTTTTTATTTTATAAGACTTTTTTGATGTAGTGAATGAATTAAAATATTAACGTAATTGAACATATAAACATGACAAAGGACCAATAGAAGGTGAATATATTGGAACACTTATTTGACCAAGATTGGGAAATAGTCCCCGCAGGCGGTGCTACTGGAGAAGCCTTCTTTGCTCAGTACCAAGAGCAAAGGTTATTTCTGAAACGCAATTCCTCTCCTTTTGTGGCTGTATTGTCTGCAGAAGGAATCGTACCCAAGCTAGTTTGGACAAAAAGACTAGAAAACGGGGATGTCATAACGGCACAACACTGGTTAAATGGGAGAGAATTAAAGCCGGAAGAAATGAAGGATGAACGGGTGGCAAGGCTACTTAACAAGATTCATTCCTCCAAGCCGCTTTCAACCATGCTTGAGCGGTTGGGAAAAGAGCCGTTTCAGCCGGAGCATATGCTCACGGAAGTAGAGACAGGCTTAGAATTCGATCTTCTTTCATTGCCTGTTATTAGAGAGGCGCTTTTATTTCTTCAAAAAGAGCTCTTGGAAGTGCAACAGGAAGAATATGTAGTCTGTCACGGTGATGTCAATCATAACAACTGGCTGCTGTCTGATTACAACCAGTTGTATTTAATCGATTGGGACGGGGCCATGATTGCGGACCCGGCCTTTGACGTAGGGCTATTATTATACTGGTATATCCCTGAAGACCAATGGGAAGGCTGGTTAACTCAATATGGTGTTAAGTTAACCGATAACTTAAAGCTGAGAATGAAATGGTATGTGGTTGCACAAACGATATTATCCATTCAGTGGCATAAAGGAAAAGCCCGATTTCACGAAATGAATCACTGGATTGAATATCTGCACAAAGTGATCTGATCTATTAAGAGTAGTTGTTCATATCCGTAACCCATTGGGACAAGTTTTCTTGATTGGACGTAATATGGTTCGATAAGTCAGCTGAGGATATCCCGCTTTGACTATACTGATAAATTTCCTGCAGGACAGGCTTTACGTTTTCGTGAATATCGGCATTAACCATTAATGACTTCACCAATCGTTCAACTTGCTCACATTCAGAAACCGAACCGCAGCAATCCGCACTGTGATTGCTTAAAATATCTGATAGTAACTGCATTTGATTCTGTGAATTTAAAGGCATAGAGTACACCCTTTCATTTTCGTCTGCAAAGATTTAAAGAAACATGTACTTTTTCAGCCCATCAAAATGACCAGACCCGAAAAAGGAATTCACTAATAGTGTGTGAATTCCTTTTTCAATTATGCGCGCTTTTTGAGGGACGGACCTGAAGCGAGCGCATCAGCCAGAAGATCTGAAGCGAGATTGGCTCTATTTTGGCTCTTGCACAGGACAGATAGTCGTGGTATGTTTTTTTCGATAATAAAAAAAGAGGTGTCTACATGCGTTTACGTAATAAACCGTGGGCTTCTGAGAAAATCAGTGACCATCCACAGTATGTTGTGGCAGAACCCCAGGAGATAAAAGGTCAATGGAATAAAGAATTTGGTAATGACAATCCTATCCACATCGAGGTAGGAACTGGAAAAGGTCAATTCGTCACGGAAATGGCCAGAGCCAATCCGGACGTTAATTATATTGGAATCGAGTTATATGAAAGCGTCATTGTAACAGCTCTTGATCGTTTGATTGAAGCTGAGCTTCCTAACGTCAAGCTATTAAATGTCGATGCAAAGAACCTGACTGAATACTTCGCATCAGAAGAAGTAAGCAGAGTGTACTTGAACTTCTCTGATCCATGGCCGAAAAACCGACATGAAAAACGTCGATTGACTTATAAAGATTTTCTGAAGCTATATGAAGATGTGCTGATCAAAGGCGGAGAAATCCACTTTAAAACAGATAATCAAGGTTTATTTGAGTACTCATTAAAAAGCTTTTCATGGTATGGTCTGCATCTGAATTTCTTGAGTCTTGATCTTCATAAGAGCGATTTTGAAGGAAATATCATGACTGAATATGAAGAGAAGTTTTCAGCCAAAGGGCAAAGAATTTACCGGGTTGAAGCTCAATATCAAAATCAATAAGTATTATTTGATTGCCCTGCTAATTTGCAGGGCTTTTTTTCATAAGACTAGAATGCAGGGCGACCCGAGCATCCACCTATAAGTTGTCCATAAATTCTGATAAAATAAAAGGGAATGAACAAAGGAGGAGTCAAAATGGAAACGTTGAAGGTTGGAGATAGATCGATCTATTGGCTGAATGGCGGCGTCACTCACATGGATGGGGGAGCTATGTTCGGAGTGGTCCCAAAGCCTCTTTGGTCAAAAAAATATGCCGTGAATGACTTGAATCAAATCGAATTACGAACAGATCCGCTCTTTTTCGAATGGGAAGGAAAGAATGTGTTAATTGAATCAGGAATTGGTAAAGGGAAGCTGAATGATAAACAAAAGCGTAACTACGGCGTGCATGAAGAGTCGGATCTTGAGGCATCCCTGGAAGCACTGGGCTTGAAGCCAAATGATATTGATGTGGTGTTAATGACTCACATGCATTTCGATCACGCTTGCGGTTTAACAAAATATGAGGGCGATAAGCTTGTTTCTGTATTCCCGAATGCAACCATTTACACATCCCAAGTGGAATGGGATGAAATGAGAAATCCGAATGTGCGCTCCCGTAATACATACTGGAAAGAAAATTGGGAGAGCATTCAATCTCAAGTGGAAACGTTCGAAGGAGAAAAGGAAGTACTTCCTGGAATCACAATGGTGCATACGGGAGGTCACAGTGACGGGCATTCGATTATCCTTTTAGAGCATAACGGGGAGAAGTTCATTCATATGGCAGATATCATGCCTACTCACGCGCACAAAAATCCGCTATGGGTACTGGCTTACGACGACTATCCGATGACGTCCATTGATGCCAAAGACAAGTGGATCAGTCAAGCGATTGAAGGAGAGTACTGGTTTCTTTTCTACCATGATGCGGTTTATAGAGGGGTCAAGTGGAATAGAGATGGAGAAATCGTTGATCATGTACTGAGGGAAAAATAAAAAATGACTAAACAAAGGATGGTCCCGAGACTTTTGGGATCATCCTTTGTTATGATGCAGTGATGTCATTTTAAGTTAAAGGATACACATCCACAACCGTGCCTGTATATGCATCTGCTAAAAACTCATATTGCTCCAGTTCCCCGTCTTTTCTTCTGGACACCCCACCTTTATAGACTTTCGTTGTGACCGAGTGCTTCTGATAGTCTTCGGGCTTCATTCCGATCCAGGAGCCATCGATGTTCCCCTCTTTTTTGAATGAAAGTTTCACGTCATTTAACACTTTTTCTGCAGAAACCATGCTGGAATCATCCAGTTTTTCTTTAAGAAAATATCCGCCTACTGCTCCGATTCCAATTCCGATCATGAAAGATTTCCAATTCATTTTTATTCCCTCCACAGGCAATGAGTATTTGATGTTTAGGGATAGCATACTCTACCCGCTATCTCCCCAGTGATTCTCGATTATTTACCATCTATAGGTACATTCTATCAAACAAATAATAAAAAAGAGAACTCCTTTTCTTCTCAATTGGTGGTAAGACGTTCGAAAGTTCTGTAAAATAAGATTATACATAAAGCAGATTTTATAAAAAAGGGGCATATGACATGAAACAAGATACGTTGGAACTTTTTAAAACATTGACTGAATTGCCGGGAGCACCCGGTAATGAGCATGCGGTTCGTAAATTTATGAAAGAACAATTGTCTCAATACTCAGATGACATTGTGCAGGATCGCCTGGGCGGGGTGTTTGGAGTGAAAAAAGGCAATGATCAGGATCCTGTTGTGATGGTTGCAGGTCACATGGATGAAGTAGGGTTTATGGTCACGTCTGTTACGGATAATGGAATGATTCGCTTTCAAACCCTTGGAGGCTGGTGGAGTCAGGTCCTGCTGGCTCAGCGTGTTCAAATCATAACGGATAACGGCCCGATTACGGGTGTGATTGGAAGCATCCCTCCTCACCTGCTCGGAGAAGAACAGCGTAGAAAGCCGATGGATATTAAGAACATGCTCATTGATATCGGTGCTGATGATCGGGGAAATGCACTAGAAATAGGGATTAAACCAGGACAGCAGATCGTACCGATTTGTCCGTTTACACCTATGGCAAATGAGAAAAAAATACTTGCGAAGGCTTGGGATAACCGTTATGGATGCGGATTGTCCATTGAACTGTTAAAAGAGCTGCAAGGGGTGACACTTCCCAACACTCTATATTCCGGAGCTACGGTTCAGGAGGAAGTAGGATTACGCGGTGCCCAGACAGCAGCCAATATGATTAATCCGGATATCTTCTTTGCTCTCGATGCGAGTCCGGCAAATGATATGTCAGGGGACAAAAATGAATTTGGTCAATTAGGGAAAGGTGCTCTCCTTCGCATTCTTGATCGTTCAATGGTTACCCACAGAGGCATCAGGGAATTCGTTCTTGATACAGCTGAATCAAATGACATTCCATATCAATATTTTGTTTCTCAAGGCGGAACGGATGCCGGAAGAGTACATATGTCAAATGAAGGGGTTCCGAGTGCCGTTGTTGGTATCTGTTCAAGATATATTCACACACATGCATCCATGATCCATGTAGATGATTATGCGGCTGCGAAAGAACTGATTGTCAAATTAGTGAAGCAATGTGATCGTTCCACAATTGAAACCATTAAATCAAATGGATAATTCACCTTTCTAAAAAAATATAGCAAAAAGGCTGTCTCATTTATGTACTTCTTGAGACAGTCTTTTTATAGAGACAAAAAGGGAGTGACTCTCTCTTAGAAATGAGGTATTAATTTGTTGAAAATAGCAATTGGAACAACAAATCCCGTAAAGGTACAAGCCATTCAAGAGGCTTTTCTGGAATGTTATGAGGACGTTGAGTTCGAGTGTTTCAAAACAGATTCAAATGTAGGTGAGCAGCCAATCTCTGATCAAGAGACCATCGAAGGTGCGTTAAACCGGGCCAAGAACATACTGCGGGCAACAGATAGCGATATTGGGATCGGTCTTGAAGGAGGAGTGACGGAATCACTTTACGGAATGTTTGTCTGTAACTGGGGGGCACTCGTGGATCGGAGCGGCAACGAAATCATTGGTGGAGGTGCCAGAATCCCCCTGCCTAAAGAAATCAGCAGTCAGTTAAAGGCTGGGAAAGAGCTGGGACCCTTGATGGATGAGTATACTCAAACATCCGGGATTAGAAAAAAAGAAGGAGCAATGGGTGTGTTTACGAATGGACTCATTACGAGAGAGGCTATGTTTTTGCACGTTGTTCAGCTATTAATTGGCCAGTGGCAGTTCAGAAACAAAGAGCAGGACAAATAATCGATAGACTTTTGTCTTTAGAGGGTACTTGGCCCATACCAATTCTACCTGATATTCATAAGATGGAGTATATCAGACTTTATTTTATCTGATAAATTCTTTCTAAGGAGGTAAGAATTTATGGGATGCCATTTTTGTAATGACCGAGTTGGGGGTCGTCGTCATGACCGTTGTGATGACCATCGTGACGACAGAAAATGCTGCGACTGGGATAAGTTTCTTTTTGGTGACAGAAGAAGATGTGACCGCAGAGACGATTTATTTGGATTAGATGATAATCGTAGAAGATGTCGCAGAAGAAGAGATGACGATGAAGATAACCGTAGAAGAAGACGTAAAAGAAAATGTGGCTGTGACTTTTTCTAATAGTTAGAATGGAACTCCGTTTTGAAGCGGAGTTCTTTTTATACATTACAGAATCGATGAAAGTAACCCCTTCAGGTATATAAAAACCCTCTGAAATTTTTTCAGAGGGTTAAGTCCATTATTTTACACCTTTCATAAATTCCTGAATCTTAGGGGAAAGCAGGAATAGAGCAATACTCAATACGATTGCCATACCTCCGATGGCCCCGAAGTACAGCGTTTCTGTTTCTGGTGTGTAAAAACGAACAAGTTGTGCATTCAACGCCTGTGCAGCCGCAGAAGCTAAGAACCAAAGACTCATTGTTTGAGCAGAGAATGCTTCCGGAGCTAATTTGGTTGTGGCTGAAAGACCGACCGGTGATAAGCATAACTCACCAAGTACAACGATCAAATAGCTAAGCACAAGCCATAATGGACTTACCAGTGAATCTTCTCCTCCGAAGTATGCAGGTAATAGAATCACTAAAAATGATAAACCGGCAAACAATAGACCAAATGAAAACTTCTTCGGAATCGATGGTTGACGATCACCAAGTTTCACCCACATCCAAGCAAATACTGGAGCTAATAGGATGATAAATAGCGGGTTTAACGATTGGAACCAGGCTGGTGAGATGCTGATTCCCATGAATTCTAGTTCAGTACGCTTATCTGCGTAAACGGCAAGGATGGTTGAACCCTGTTCTTGAATCGCCCAGAACATAACCGCTGCAATAAATAATGGAATATAAGCGATGACTCTGGAACGTTCAGTTTGCGTAGTTTTCGGACTATAGTACATAACGATAAAGTAAATGGTTGGAACGACGATACCGAAGATACCTACTAAATTAATGAATACGTTTAATGTAAATAAACCTGCAGGAATTGTAATACCTAAAATGATGGCAAGACCAACAACAACTAATCCTGCGATTAATCCATACTTTTTCTTTTCAGCTGGTGCAAGCGGGTTTGGAACATAGGTACCAGCAAGACCAAGATTCTTTTTCTTTGTTGCCATGAACACAACAAGACCTATGAACATTCCGATGGCTGCAACCGCAAAACCCCAATGGAATCCTTTTGTTTCCATAAGCTTACCGACAATTAGTGGAGCAATGAATGCACCTAAGTTGATACCCATATAGAAAATACTGAAGGCTGCATCGCGACGAGTATCACTTTCGCTGTACATTTCACCGACAATAGTTGAAACATTCGGTTTTAATAATCCTGTTCCGACAACGATCAATACCATCGAAACAAAGAACATGGCTAAACTTCCTGGAAATGATAAAGCAATATGACCAAACATGATGAATATTCCACCGTAGAAGACGGCTTTCGAAGTTCCGAATATTCTATCTGCCAACCAGCCTCCGATTACTCCGGACATATATACAAGTGAACCATAAATCGACATGATTGCTAAAGCTGTGTTTTGCTCAAGGCCCAGTCCGCCTTTTGAAACCTCATAGTACATGTAGAATACGAGGATGGCACGCATTCCGTAATAGGAAAAGCGCTCCCAAAATTCTGTGAAGAATAAAGTGAATAATCCCTTCGGATGTCCAAAGAAACCTTTTTGAGGGACACTATCCACAATTTTCTGTTTATTCATTGATGACATGTTACTACCTCCCTTATTCTTTTACTATAATATTTTAATATTTTCATAAAGTCAAAAAAAGTTTATAAATTATTAATAATAACATAAATCGTCTTTATGTTGCCAATATTAAGTTATTTTAAAATAGTGAAAAAGTTCCAGGAGTATGGTAATGAACAGAATAAATAAGCATGCCATTCAATTTGAACGGCATGCTTATTTATTCTGTTTCAAAAACATATGATAACGTCTTAATCGCCTGATCTATGTTCGTCACGGTAACATTTGACTTGTTTGAAAGTTCTTTTAACGGATGATGCAGTTCTTCTGGACGAATAAGAATAAGAGGCTTTCCAAGTGTGTAGGCGGTGCTCGCATCCATTGCAGTATTCCACTGTTTGTATTTTTCTCCAAAAAAGGCAATCACCACATCGGCCTTTTTCATTAGTAACTCTGTTCGAAGATTGTTAATACTCGAAGCTGCTTCATCGCGGAGTATTTTATTGGGTTGTTCACCAAGAATTTCTTCCCCGATTGCATCGGAACGTTCGTGATTTTCCATTGGACCGACGAAAGATAGAGGGAGACGAAGCTCTTCTACTTTCTCTTTCATCTCGTTTCTCCAGGAACTATGTATTTCCCCTGCCAGATACACTGTGTATTCCATGATTTTCACCCTCCTGTTTTTAGTCATTTTATCATAAATACCCTAGGTAAGTTAAAAATAACCTGTTTTCCCATTAAAAAGGCAGGATTTCTTTTTGGAAGGGTTGTCAATGGGACTTTGTGAGGGTATCATAAGCGTAGGTCCTAAGCATGAAAGGGAGGATAAGTATAGGATGAAAATCAAACACACAGTCATTTTCTTTATTCTTGTGCTTATTTTAGCCGGATGCAACACGACAATCGATCAAGAAAAAGAAGAGACAGCCAAAGTGGTGGAGAACACATTAAGCTCAAATGAGGCAGCTAAAGAAGAGGCTGGAAACATTAACTTTTATCTTCCATTTGGAGCCAAAATAGAAAAAGAATCGCCCAATAATATCATTATTTCAAAAAGCTCTGATACTTTTATACTTTTCACAAACCCTCAAGAAAATAAGGATAGTGAACTTCTATATAAAATGGCCGTTAGTGACAATGAGAATCTCTTGAAACATGGGACTTTTAAAAAGGACAATCGCTTAGGATACTATGTCATTAAGGAACTGCCTGATACAGAAGAATACGAACTTATTGTTGGAGTGGGTGGAACGAAGGTAACGACACAAGCGGAATTAGATGATTTAGCAGGTCATGCAGAGATGATGATGAAAATAGCAGCTTCAGTTAAACATAAATCATAACGATATAGACCGATTTTCTGCCTAGGTGGAAAATCGGTTTTTTTTATTATACGTGAATAAGTACGCTTTAATAAAAGAAAAATAGAAGGAAATTCATTGTTCGATAAAGGTAAAATATATGGACAAAATAAACAAGTGTCTTTACACTAGTAAAAGGAAGAAGGTTAACACAGAGGAGAGAAACCAAGTGAGAGAATTCTTAAAGAGTAAAGGCATTACATTATCTGCAAAGGTTTATTTCATAGATGCGTTAAGTTATATGGCCTTAGGATTGTTCAGTTCGTTGATCATCGGATTAATCATTAAGACGATAGGGGAACAGCTTCCCATTTCCCCTGGGTTAAGTGAATTTTTCATTGAGATGGGCGGTCTGGCGATTAGCTTGATGGGTCCTGCGATCGGGGTAGCCATTGCCTTTGGTCTTGGGGCGCCTCCACTTGTCCTGTTTGCTGCGGTTGTTACGGGAGCAGCAGGCGCAAGCTTGGGTGGACCGGCGGGAGCTTATGTAGCAGCTGTCATATCCACGGAAATCGGTAAGCTTGTCAGCAAAACAACGAAAGTGGATATCATTGTCACTCCATTCGTCACCATCTTTTCAGGGTTTACTATAGCTTACTTTATAGGGCCGGGAATTGCCGACTTTATGAGCATGTTTGGCAGCTGGATCAGCTGGGCGACTGAGCAACGCCCAATTATCATGGGGATTCTGGTTGCTGCCCTCATGGGTCTTGCTTTGACCGCACCGATCTCAAGCGCCGCCATTGCCCTTATGCTTGAATTGAATGGAGTCGCTGCGGGAGCCGCAACGATTGGATGTGCTGCTCAAATGGTCGGATTTGCTGTCATCAGTTACAGGGAGAATAAAGTAGGTGGATTATTGGCTCAGGGAATAGGTACTTCCATGCTTCAAGTACCTAATATTGTCCGAAATCCCCGTATTCTCATTCCTCCCACCGTTGCAGGCATGATATTGGCACCCATCGGAACCACGATTTGGTTGATGGAAAACAATGCTGCCGGGGCCGGAATGGGAACTAGTGGATTCGTCGGTCAAATCATGACCTTTAAAACGATGGGATTCAGTTGGGATGTAACATTAAGAATCCTTCTGTTGCATTTTGTTGGACCTGCATTCATAAGCCTGTTAATATCTGAATATATGCGTAAACTAGATTGGATCAAACCTAATCAAATGACGATTGAAACAGGGGGCAAATAAAATGCGTAAACTTGAAACAGTGGAAGAGTTTCATCAGTTGAAAGAAAGCGGTAAGCATGTATTTATGTTTTCAGCTGACTGGTGTCCGGATTGCAGAATCATCGAGCCGATCCTTCCGGAAATCGAGAGCCAATACTCAGAGTACACATTCCTATACGTAGATCGAGATCAATTCATTGATCTATGCATTGAGTTGGATATCTTCGGAATTCCAAGCTTTCTGGCATACGGAGATGGCCGTGAACTGGGACGATTTGTTAATAAGGACCGTAAAACAAAAGAACAAATCGAGAACTTTATGAACACATTATCTTCATAATAGGTTGAAAAGGGATCACCTTATTTTGGGATCCCTTTTCTTTTGCCTACTTTTTAACAGGTTCCTTTTGTATTCTAAGCATTTTGATGTAAAATGTTATAAGTGAATGAATCAACGATGAAAGTTTTGGATCGATACTTTCTATTATAAAAGTACCACCAAAGGAGGATCAGGTTTGGACATAAAAAAGCTAAAAGGTATACTCCAGGAACGATTAGAGAAACCAAATCGTACGTTTACATATGATCGAGATAAGGATTCACTGAGAATTGAGAACACCGATACGAAAAAAGGTATTAACGTCGCCCTGCCACCGATTGTATCCAAGTGGAAAGAAAACAATAAATCCATTATTGATGAAGTGGTTTATTATGTGGAAGAAGCTTTAAACGTAATGGGAACTCAATCAGACCTTGGGAACAAAGAGAAAAAAGTGTTTCCAGTGATCCGTTCCACTTCTTTTGCCACCGAATCCAATGAAGGGGTTGCCCTCGTTACAGATGATCATACAGCTGAAACACGTATCTATTATGCTATTGACCTGGGGAAAACCTACCGCCTTTTAGATGAAAATATGCTAAAGGCTGAAGGCTGGTCTCACGAGCAAATGAAGGAGACTGCCTTATTCAATGTCAGAAGCTTACCAACTGAAATGAAGAAAGATGAAGTAGCAGGAAACATCTTCTATTTTCTAAATAATAATGACGGATATGATGCAAGTCGTATTTTGAATGATGCTTTCTTAAAGCAGGTAAGCAAGGATGTTCAAGGTGAAATGACTGTGTCCGTACCTCATCAGGATGTGTTGGTCATCGGGGATATTCGCAATGAAACGGGTTATGATGTTCTTGCCCAACTGACGATGAGCTTCTTTACGACAGGAAATGTTCCGATTACGGCACTATCCTTTGTGTACGAAGAAGGAGAACTGGAGCCGATCTTCATTCTGGCAAAAAATCGCAAAAAGGAAAGGGAGAAGAAATAATGAACGTATTTTATAACTTAGAAGGTATTGGTGATACCCTGATCGTTACAATGGATCCAGGGTTTGAGGGAGAAGTTCTACATGAAAGAAAAGAAGATGCTGTACGTTTGTTTGATGAGAAAACAGGGAAAACACTTGGGTATAACCTATTCCATGCATCAAAGTATATGGATTTAAGTGAAGTGGGACCTGTCGAAATGAATGAAGAGAAGCTCCAATTGATCAATGAAGCCATCAAGAAGAACGGTTTCAGTGAAGTATTTGAAGCAGACTTTTCACCAAAATTCGTGGTAGGGTATGTGTCTGAAAAAGAAAAGCATCCAAATGCAGATAAATTGAACATTTGTACCGTGGATGTTGGGGATGCAACCCTGCAAATCGTGTGCGGTGCTCCTAACGTTGACAAAGGACAAAAAGTCGTTGTGGCGAAAGTCGGCGCTATCATGCCAAGCGGAATGGTCATCAAGGATGCAGAGCTTCGCGGAGTGGCATCATCAGGCATGATTTGTTCAGCCAAGGAACTGGCTCTTCCAGATGCTCCTCAAGAAAAAGGGATCCTGGTTCTGGAAGATACTTACCAAGTGGGTCAACCATTCACAGCTTAAAAATGTATACCTGGGTCCGGAGTGTGGGCTCAGGTATTTTTGTTTTTAGAGGTTCTTACCATACGTATTACAATCTCTTTACACCTATGTTTGTTTCGACACAATTCTTTAACAATTCTCTTATTCTATCGAAATGACTCGAATTTTTCTCTTTAACTGATAAAATATAAATAAGTATGAAAGAAAGAGTGATGTTTGTGAGCTGGATTAAAAAAATATTCGGTAAATTATCAGATAATGATGAACAATTTGAAGAGTATTATGATGAAAAAAATGATGAAGTTCAGCATGATGAACGTAAAAAGACTGAACGTAAAAATATAGTAGGGCCCAATCATTCACGTGATGTAGAAGCAAGGATGACGTATCAATATCCTAAAGGGACTTTTCGCTTTCCCCTCATATCGGATGGAGAAAATATAGAGCGTCCACGAGCGAAAAGAAATCGAAGAAGTCAAGAGAAGGAAGAGCCCCCTAAGGAACAAAAAGATAAGAGTCAGGATCACACTTCTAAAAATAGAAAGTGGAAAGAAGAAAAACCATCGGCTGCTGTCCAATCGAAGAAAACTTCTAAAGTGGAAAAGGAAAACAGCAGGCCGTTTACCCCTACGGAAATCCCTTCACCAATTTATGGTTTTAGGGGACGACCGGTAAAAAAAGACGACCAGGTAGAGTTCGAGCTTAAGAAATTTTTACATAATGAAGAAGAGAGCAAAGAAGCTGTGATTGATCATGAGGCTCTATCTGTAGTAGAGAATTCAATTCCTGTGGAAAAAGAATCACCATCCATTGTCGAAGTGGAGACAGCTGAATCCGAAAAACCTATTAACGATGAACCTGTTGAGATGATGATGAACTTCCCGGAAGAACAACGAGAAGAATCGCAGATTGAAGATACTGTAATGGTAGAGGCTGAAGATATCAATGACACAACTCCAGTTAAAAATCCAGATCAAAAAGTGGAGCTCACTGAAGAAGTTTCCCAGAAACCAAATGAACGTGTTTCACTTATATCTGAAATGGAGCAACCAACCCAAGAGCTAGAGTATTCATCACATAAAGAGAAAGAGCTTAATGATTCTGTGGAAGAAGAGCCACCACAACAACCCGTCCATTCTGCACGGGAAGATGAAGAAAATGAAGAACAAGTTCAGGAACTTGATCATCCTATTCAAGAGATACCCGTTCAAGAACCTGTTGTACAAAGTGAGTCCACGATTGAGGAGAAACGAGTAGGGGAAGAGTCAGAACCTACACGTCCCCAACAAGCGCCGAGGGAGGAAGAACCGCAGAGACGTAAGAGGTCTCACCTTCCTTTTAACGTATTAATGCTGAAACAAGATAAGCGACAGTTAGATACGCGAAAACGATCAGCTCTTAATGATTCGACTCCCATCCGCAAGGAAAGTGAGGGCAAAACATTAACTCAGACTGAAGCAGAACCAGAGAAGAGGGAACAACCTGTTCTGGAAGTAAAGCAAGAAAAAGTGGGAGAAACACCATCCAATCATCATCCTGAACAGAAAACATCTCAACAAAGCCCTGTTCAAGGAGAAGAGGCGGTAAAGAGTTACAGCGAATTAAGCTCATCATCTAAAAGGACAAGAGACTATGTCTTTCCTGAAATGGATTATCTAATGCCTCCTGTCTCAAAGGAAATGAGCGAAGAGTGGCTCGATTCACAAAGAATATTACTGGACGAAACCCTTCATAACTTTAACGTGAGGGCCAAAGTAGTGAATGTTACACAAGGTCCATCAGTCACGAGGTTCGAGGTTCAGCCGGAACCTGGAGTGAAGGTGAATAAAATTACCAATCTATCAGATGATATTAAACTGAGCCTGGCTGCAAGGGATATTCGAATGGAAGCCCCTATTCCCGGTAAGCATACGATTGGTATTGAAGTGCCTAACCGGGAGAGCCGTCCTGTCTGCATTAGTGAAGTGATCGCAAGTCCTGAGTTTCAAGAGCCATCTTCCCCTTTAACCGCCGCTCTTGGTCTCGATATTTCCGGACAGCCGATCGTGACTGATTTAAGCAAAATGCCACATGGACTCATCGCAGGTGCTACCGGGTCGGGTAAAAGTGTATGTATCAACTCGATACTCGTGAGTCTTTTGTACAAAGCATCACCGGATGAATTGAAGATGCTTCTCATCGATCCGAAGATGGTAGAGCTTGCTCCCTATAACCGTATTCCACATCTCGTCAGTCCGGTCATAACAGATGTGAAGGCCGCTACTGCAGCTCTTAAATGGGCTGTTGAGGAAATGGAAAGAAGATACGAATTATTCGCTCATACAGGTGTAAGGGATATTAAACGCTTCAATGAACTGGCTAAACGGAATAAACAATACAGCGATATGCTGCCGTATTTAGTCATAGTCATTGATGAGTTAGCTGACTTGATGATGATGTCGCCTGCAGATGTTGAAGAAGCGATATGCCGAATTGCACAGAAGGCCCGTGCGTGTGGGATTCATTTAATCATTGCGACTCAACGGCCTTCAGTCGATGTCATTACAGGCTTGATAAAAGCCAATGTACCGACACGAGTGGCGTTTTCCGTATCATCAAGCGTCGATTCAAGAACGATCATTGATGGAAGCGGTGCTGAAAGGCTTCTTGGTAAGGGAGATATGCTCTTCCTGGAAAATGGATCATCAAAACCAGTCCGCTTACAGGGAACCTTCGTGTCAGATGACGAAATCGATGGCATCATCAACCATGTAAGAGAGCAAAGAGAACCGGATTATCTCTTCCAACAGGATGAATTGATCAAGAAAGCACAGGTTACCGAGGAAGAAGATGAATTATTTTTAGAAGCCTGTGAGTTTGTCGTCGATCAGGGAGGGGCCTCTGCATCGGGATTGCAGCGAAGATTCAGAATCGGTTATAACCGTGCGGCAAGATTGATGGAAATGATGGAGAGTAATGGAATTATTTCAGAGTCCAGAGGCAGTAAACCAAGGGATGTCCTGATTTCAGAAAGTGAATTGGAGACTCTGGCATAGACTAGTAGAATCATTTAATACATGGTATTCTGTTTGTATGTGTCCTTTTAGGATTCAGTAAACAGAATACCTATTTTTGTGTAGGAAAAGCCATAAGGAGCTTTAGTGATGAAAGAAATAGAATTGAAACTTCAAGGAAAACTCAACAGATTGACCAATCATACATTTAAGTTTGACGAAAGAATCAAGGATGGATGGTTTTCAGCGGTTTATTTTTTGAAAACGAAGGAAATTGCCAAAAAGTATAAACCGGATGCCGTTGTCACCATGCAATTCTTCCAAAAGAATCATGCCGTTATTTGTGGAACGGATGAAGTGATTGCACTTCTGCATAGTTTCGCTGATAACCCGCAAAATCTTGAAATCCATTCCTTAAAAGATGGAGATCAAATCTCGCCATTTGAAACCGTTCTGACCATCAAAGGCCGTTACCAGGATTTTGGCTATTTAGAAGGAATCATAGATGGCATCCTGGCAAGAAGAACATCAGTGGCGACGAGTGTCTATAATGTAATGAAAGCTGCCTCTATTTCAGGCAAACAAAAACCTGTCATCTTCATGGGTGATCGGGATGATCACTTTACTCAGCAGGCTGGTGATGGATATGCAGCCTTTATCGGGGGATCCACCGCTCAGGCTACCCATGCCATGAACGAATGGTGGGGAAAGAAAGGGATGGGAACCATGCCCCACGCCCTGATCCAATTATTCAATGGGGATATCGTAGAAGCCACTAAAGCTTATCAGGAAACATTTCCTGAAGACGAGCTCATTGCCCTGGTAGACTACAATAATGATGCCATTACAGACTCATTAAAGGTAGCACGGGAGTTTGGCCCTGAATTAAAAGGGGTAAGGGTAGATACATCACGAATGATGATCGATAAATACTTCCTCCGTAATCAACATGTGCTTGGAACATTTGATCCACGGGGAGTAAACATGCAACTGATTAATGCATTAAGACATGCCTTGGATGAAGAAGGGTTCCGCCATGTCAAGATCGTGGTGTCAGGTGGATTTAACGAAGATCGTATTCGCCAGTTTGAGGAAAATCAAGTTCCAGTCGATATGTATGGAGTAGGAAGCAGTCTTCTGAAAATCCATGTCGGGTTTACAGGAGATAATGTCGTAATTGACGGTTCCCCTGAAGCCAAGGCGGGAAGAAAACTCCGTCCCAACCCCCGACTGGAAAAAGTAGAATTCGAATAGGTGAGAGGATGCAAGAACCAGAAAGCCTTTTAAATTTAGAGCAATATAGACAAAAAAAGCAGCGAATGGCCGAAGAACATATAAAAGAACTCTATAGAAATGCATCTGAGTATGCTTTGAAGGAAACGAATATTAGAGAAAAGGTACGCGCCAAGATGATTTTCTCTAAACGTTTCCTTTTACATGATGAGCACCATATGGATGAGAAAGTCGATAAGCTGTTTCAGGAATGGTTTTTGTTTGATTATAAGACCATTAAGGGCCAAACTCTGTTCTTTCAATTTCTTAGGTCCCATTCCCTGCCTGAATCAGTCAAATTACTTGGTGCTATCGTGCTGACTGCAGCTTGGGAGCCCACCATCATTAGAAAAATCGATACACAGGATGAACAAATGATCTTGACCTGTCAAAATGTCATTCAGGATGATGAAGTTTCTGTTAAAACAAACCTTCGTTGTAAAGAAAAGGGAATTGTTGAGGGTGGGATCTATTTCATGAGGAAAGTCCCGTTAGTAACTCATCAGTGGATCTTAGGTCCTGTTTTTTTCGTTAAATCAAAGGGGATTTTAATAGATATGAAAAATCATTATGGTCAAATGAATCAAAAAACTGGGGTATTATGGAGAACATATTTAAAAGAAGAAGCATCAAACTTCATTATCCGCAGTCTTTCGTAGCTTGTGCATGGTCAGGGATTTTAAAAAATGATATAATGTTTCAAGTTGAAGAAAGTTCGCTTTTTTATATACTCAATATCAAAAGCTTAAGACAGATAGCAAAATAATATTCATTTCATATAATGCTTTTAGATAGACGATTGTTGGAGGTTCTATTATGACTATATATCATTTCGTAGGAATTAAGGGGTCGGGCATGAGTGCATTAGCCCAAATACTCCACGATAAGGGCTACGAGGTCCAAGGATCTGATGTAGATAAATATTTCTTTACTCAGAAGGCTCTGGATGAATCAAATATAAAAATTCTTCCTTTCCAAAAAGAAAACATTGGAGGGGATATGCATGTGATCGCAGGAAATGCATTTCCTGATACACATGAAGAAATTCAGGCAGCTGTAGAGCAAGGTCTACCCCTCACTAGATATCATAAATTTCTTGGAGACTTCATGCAGAAATTTACAAGTGTAGCGGTAACCGGTGCACACGGAAAAACGTCTACAACCGGATTGTTAGCACATGTCATCAGTGGCGCAAAGCCCACATCCTTCCTTATCGGGGATGGAACAGGGAAAGGGGAAGTGGATGCTCAATACTTTGTCTTTGAAGCGTGCGAATATCGCCGTCACTTCCTGTCTTATTTTCCTGACTATGCCATCATGACGAATATTGACTTCGATCATCCCGATTATTTTGCCAATGTGGATGACGTTTTCTCTGCCTTCCAGGAGATGGCGATGCAAGTGAAAAAGGGAATCATCGCGTGTGGAGATGACGAACAGTTACAGAAAATCCAGGCTCAAGTACCAGTCGTGTTTTATGGTTTCGCTGAGGAGAATGACTTCCAGGCGAGAAACGTATCAAGGGACAGAACCGGCACTTCATTCGATGTGTTTGTACGTAATGAATTTTATGCGGCATTCAAAATCCCGACATTTGGTGACCATAACATCATGAATGCTTTATCCGTCATTGCCATCTGTCATTACGAAGAGCTGGACACAGCAACCGTCCAGGAAAGATTAAGCTCATTCAAAGGGGTTAAACGCCGTTTCTCTGAAAAAGAAGTGGGCAATCAAATCCTGATCGATGATTACGCTCATCATCCGACTGAAATTAAAGCAACTGTAGATTCTGCAAGACAAAAATATCCTGAAAAAGAAATAATCGCTGTCTTCCAGCCTCATACATTCACCCGTACGCAAACCTTCCTTTCTGAGTTTGCCGAAAGCTTGAGCCTTGCTGACAAAGTGTATTTATGTGAAATCTTCGGATCTGCACGGGAAAATCATGGGAAACTTTCGATCCACGATCTTGAAAGTAAGATCGAAGGTTGCGACATTATTGACGAACAAGATACAACTGCCCTATTAAAACACGACAATAGCGTGCTTATTTTCATGGGAGCAGGAGATGTACAAAAGTTCCAACAAGCGTATGAAAAAACGCTGGAGGAACAGGTAGCAGAAAATTAATGTGGAAATACCGGTTCTTATGGGAGCCGGTTTTTTTATGTTTTGAGGTAGGTTTGACAGGAGAATTTTGATGAGTATTTGACAGGAGAATATTTGTAGAAATTCACCTGTCAAAAATAGAGGAAAATTCAGCAGGAGAATATGAGGCAAAAATCAGCAGTTGAAATTAGGGGATCATTCAGCAGGAGAATACGTGGCCAAATTCAGGAGATAATTCAACAGGTAACCCCATTACCTTTCTTTCACCCTCAGACAAAAAAAGTCACCGTCATGATTCATAACAGTGACTCTTCAGCTTTACTTCAAATTCTCAGGATTCAGCACTTCAAGTTCTTCAATGACAAATCGACCGTCTTTTCGAATCAATACATCATCGAAATAGATTTCTCCGCCGCCATATTCAGGACGCTGAATCATCACCATATCCCAGTGAATGTTTGAGTGGTTTCCATTGTACGCTTCTTCGTAGCATTCGCCCGGTGTAAAGTGGAAGCTGCCATCAATCTTTTCGTCAAAGAGGATATCCTGCATCGGATGCTGGATGTATGGGTTCACTCCAATAGCGAATTCACCTACATATCTGGCCCCTTCATCCGTATCAAAGATTTTGTTGATTCGGTCTGTATCGTTTGCAGTAGCTTCTACAATTTTACCTTCTTTGAATGTCAATTTTACGTTTTCAAAGGTAAATCCATTATAAGGTGACGGTGTATTGTAGGAAATGATTCCATTTACTGAATTCTTTACAGGTGCACTGTATACTTCTCCATCGGGAATGTTCAGGCGTCCCGCACATTTCACTGCAGGGATGTCCTTGATTGAGAATGTAAGGTCCGTCCCTTCTCCGACAAGGCGGACTTTATCCGTATTGTTCATGAGCTCAACCAGGTTATCCATGGCTTTGTCCATTTTGCTGTAGTCCAGGTTGCAGACATCGAAGTAGAAGTCTTCGAAGCCTTCTGTACTCATATTGGCGAGCTGTGCCATCGAAGCAGTCGGATAGCGGAGCACGACCCACTTTTTCTTAGGGACACGAATTTCTCTATGTACTTTTTTACCAATTGTATTTCCATGGATCTTCATCTTTTCGTCAGGTACATCCGATTGTTCACTGATATTATCACCTGAGCGCAAACCGATATACGCATCCACCTGCTCCATGACATTCGCCTCGAAGCTTGCAATCATGTTGTATTGTTCTTCTTGCGCACCCATCAATAGTGCGCGGTCGACTGCGTGATCTTTCAGGGAAACAAAAGGATATCCCCCGGCTGCATATGCTTCCTTAACGAGTGCTGTCACCAGTTCACGCTGCAAACCGAAGTTTTCGATCAATACTTTCTCACCAGGTTGTAATTGCACAGAGTACTGAATTAAATTTTTTGCCAACTTTTCAATCCGTGGATCTTTCATGTTATCTTCCCCCTTGTATATGGTCCATTTTATTGTACCCTAAAACATGATTTAATGGATGGGAGAAACTAAATGTGAAAAGCTAATACAAGAAATATTTTTTATTTTTTCATGCAGGAGAATTCATGAGAAAGGAAGAAATACTAGTATAATGTTTATTTGTTTATGATAAGGGTAAAGAATCTCTATACATGGAGGTGTGGCATATGGAAATAATTCTTTATCTAAGCGTTGCTGTAATAGCAGTTGCATTTTTTATTTTAGTTATGAGTGTCATGAAGACCTTGAAGTCTCTAGGCTCAACTCTGGACAGTGTTTCAACTACGTTGACCGGTCTTGAGAGTCAGCTTCAGGGAGTAACCAAAGAGTCTACTGAATTACTACATAAAACAAATTTATTAGCTGAGGATATCCAGAAGAAATCTGAGGATCTGAACACTGTTGTTTATGCAGTAAGAGATGTAGGGCATTCCATCCAGAATCTTAATAACTCGGTTAAGAAAGTAAGTACTTCCATTTCAACTGAACTTGAACGCAATCAAGGGAAGATTTCACAGGTGGTCCAGTGGGGAAATGCCTTTATCGAGTTAAAGGACAAATGGAAACAAAAACAGGAAAAACAGCCAAGTCAACCTGATGCAGCTGTTCAAAACCAAGCACCCAAAGAAGTTCGATCTCGAGAAAAATTGATTAAAAGAGCAAGATCTTATAACAATTAGAGAGGGGAATTTTAAACATGACACAACAGTACAATCAAAATCAGAACCAGAACCAATCAAACGACAGCAACAACATTAATTCAAAGGACTTCATGATCGGAACACTGATCGGAGGAATCGTTGGGGCTGCAACAGCTCTTCTTCTGGCTCCTAAATCCGGTAAAGACCTTCGTCATGATATCAATGAGCAGGCTGGCGTGCTGAAAGAAAAGACAGGTCAGTGGAAAGACACGGCTGTAGAAAAGAGCAATGAGTTTGCTGCAGTAGCCAAAGAAAAATCATCTGCACTTTCAAAATCAGTACAGGAGCAATCCAACAATGTCGTTGGTAAGCTGAAAACATACCGCTCTAATAATAACGAGCTTCAAGAAACAAACGATGAACTGCAAGCTGTTTCAGTTGGAGAAACAACACCTGTTGAAGAAACAGAAGATGTGAATCAAAAGCTCGAAGAAACAAAAAAGGCATTTGATGAAACTGAAAAAACATACAATCAATAATTGATTCTAAGGGCGGTGAAGTGATATGATTACTTCACCGTTTTTTTGTTGGAATAAAAATGCTATAGGGCAAGTCTGTCTCTGGCTATCTAATAATGCACATTTTTATGTAAGGGAGTATGAATGATATGCAAAAGATTGAAACCGTTCAAGAGTTTGAACAGCTATCTGAAACGAATTCCCGCTTCTTTTTTATGAAGCACAGCTTAACCTGCCCGGTGAGTTCAAATGCTTTCAACGAATACCAAGCCTTCTTGAAAAAGCATGAGGAGGAAGACGGCTACTATTTAGCTGTTCAAGAGTCAAGGGAGTTATCCAATCATATTGCCGAAAAATACGGAATCAAGCATGAATCACCCCAAGCTTTCTTGTTTATTGAAGGAAAACCGGGCTGGAAGGCTTCACATTGGAATATTACTGAGAATGAATTGAATAAGTTGTAGAAGTTAAAAGGGACTCTGTTTTACAGGGTTCTTTTTTATTTTATTGGCGATGATTGATGATTTCGTAGGGGATTTCTAATAATTTTTGGTAATTCCCACCCATGTGTTTATTTTCTGTAATACAGGGAATTTACTCTATAAGAATAAAATTTATTTAAAGTAAACTAGGAGGAACGATTCATGACACAGACTGTACCTTATAAAACTCAAACGAGCAATACGACTAATACGACTGCGATGAATGGCACTTCCGGTGAGAAGAATGGTAAGTTATTAAAAAGCATGGTAGTGGGAGCTGTAGTAGGTGGCGCACTGGCTATGCTTGATAAAACAACGAGAAAAAGAGTTTCATCCAGCACATCCAATGTGAAGGACTCCACAATGGGAATGGTAGCAAAGGTAAGGGAGAATCCATCAGGGGTTATGAACGACTGGCAGGATCGCCTTAAAACGGCTTCTACTGTATTAAAGGATGCAATCACCGACGCACAGAGCCTTTATGAAAAGGTGAATGATGATGTGATCGATCAAGTGAATCAAGTAAAGGAAGATTCTTCAGAAATTATCGCCACAACGAAGGAAGCGGCAGGGGAATTAAAGGATATAGGAGATAAAGTGAAAGAAGCAGGTGAAGAAGTGACAGGCGACACGACCTCTTCAGTAAACAGCTCACAGACTTCAACGAGTTCAACAACTACGCACGATAACAACAACAATATCCATCCAACTGATCGTACGAGCAGCGTACCTGGACAAGTTGGATCATAAACAAAAAAACTGGCGTAAATGCCAGTTTTTTTGCTGTCTGCTATTCTTTCATTCAGCGTGTGGACTGAGGCCAGACGATTTCGAGTTCATCCCCCTGTTGAACTTCTTCATAAAAGGTGGTTTCCTCTCCGTTTTTCAAGAGTATGAAGCTCCCGTTCGCATGAGAAGGCATGTTGATCTCGACAGTATTAAATAAGTCCTGGAAAATAAATGAGCTAATTTGTTGTTCTTCTATTTCAATTGTATCCCCCGCGAATAAATGATCATCCATTTCAAGTCTAATGCCATTGCGATAAACACGGCTGCTCTCTTTCATAAGCTCTACTCTCTTTCCGTTAAAAGTAATGAGGATGGTAGCCCCTGTAGTGAGCTGTTTTTTAACGAGAAGCTCCTTTACCGTTGGAGTAAAACCTGGTTTATATGAAATGATATCGCCCTGTTGAATCTTTGATGAAAGCTTCGCCTCAAAACCGTTGATGAATAGCTTTCCACTATAAACAGGGAAGAAGGTGTCTTTTCCATTGATGGAAATTCGATAGGGCTTAGTGCTTTCTAACCACTCCTCATACCCTGAATGCTTTAACACGTCGAAGAGTGATTCTATTAATTCGATCCGGATACAATCACGGTCCTGAATGGTTTCATCAAGGGATGCAGGTTGATTGTTTCTGTAGACGAGTGGAGCTAGTAAAAAAGGGTTCCCATCTATCACAATCTGTTTAGAAGTAGAGGTGTCTAATAGATCTCCAATCGTTACACTTGGTGAAGTCCCGTTTTCTCCTTTGTGAACAGTGATATTATCGTTATGGTTCATTTTTTCGTCCAGTGCACTAGGCTGACCATTCTTTTCAATAAGAGGTGCCAGACCGTGACCTCCTGGTAAGGATATTTCTTGACCATTGACTGTTACAAAAAAACCATTCCCTGGAACCCCGTGCCATTTACTTAGTTTTAAGCCCGCAGCCAAAATACAGTCCCCAACCGTTAAGTCCTTTACTTCAAATAATCGAACCGGTTGATTGTTCACGTTGGCTGTGACGTATTGTACAGGTGTCTGTTTAGCTGCAATGGCGATTCCTATAGGTGTAACGAGTTCTGGTCCTTTCGTTATTTCATCCAATATGGTTATATTCTGAATCGCCTCCACGCCTCTTACAGCGACCCGTTTGTGTGGAAGTTGCAGGGATGAGGCTAACTTGCCCGGAAGCTCAGGTGTTAAACTGCCTCCTCCTACAAGCATGACAGCTTGTGGAGGCTTCCCATTGTTCAAACGGAGAATCTCCTTAGAAATCTCCCCGGCTAAACGATCTACAGCTGGTCCCATTATCTCCACAACCTCCAGTGCAGGGAAACTCGTTTCAAAACCAAGAATATCGGTAACAGTAATTTCCTCTGAGGACTGAAGCTCCCTCTTTGCTTGCTCGGCTAAAGGAAAATCCAGCAATAGTTCATTGCTGATGGCTTCTGTTATTTCATCGCCGGCTGTCGGAACCATTCCATAGGCAATGACAGTGCCTAGATTGGTAATCGCAATATCGGATGTTCCTGCCCCGATATCAACGAGTGCTACATTGAGTCGTCTCATGGATTCTGGAATCAGCACATTAATGGCAGCGATAGGTTCCAAGGTTAAGGCATCCATTTCGAGTCCTGCGCGATTCAGTGCAGCAATTAAGGATTCAACCACGACACGTGGAAGGAAGGTGGCAATAATCTCGACGGTGGCCTCCTCCCCCTGCTGATCAATGAGACTTCCGATTTCCTCACCATCCAAACGGTAAAAAAGAACAGAATAACCAACACAGTAATAGTGATAGCCCTTCGTATCATTTTCGTTTTCTGCAGCCAATGCTTGAGCCTGCTGAACAGCACTTAACTCGAGATGAAGAATATCGTTTTTTTGAAGAAGGGGTTTCCCTTTTATATTTGATGTGGAAGATGCGGTTTCCGTTTTTAGAGCTCTTCCTGCAGCCGCGACACACACTTTATGAAGGGGGCCATGTTTCTTCTCCAATTGTGCTTTAATGGTGCAAATGACCTCGGCAACTGCTGGAACGTCATGAATCTGACCATCCAGCATGGCTCTCTTTTTATGCTCTTCTACTAAAATATCTGAAACTTGAAATATTCCGTTTATTTCTTCTAAAATAATCCCGACGATCGATCGGGTTCCGATGTCCAATGCAAATATTTTTTGTGTATTTTTCAATTAGTGTTCACCCACTTTAGCCTATTCTCATACAATACTAAAATACTTTAGTACTTAAAAGCGTCTAATTAATAAAGAATTTTATCGTGACATTTTAGATATGTTCTATTATAATAAGTTTCAATATCAAAAATGTATCATACTTTCTTAAAACTATAACAGTTTTTACGTATGAACAGGATAAAAAAAGAAAGGGTGCTGTATTGTGAGTAATCAAGAGCTCGATCAATTACGAAAACAAGTAGACGAGATGAACTTAAAACTATTAGACACCATTAATGAACGTGCTAAACTAGTTCAGGAAATCGGGCGTGTCAAGGAAACTCAAGGAGTATACCGCTATGATCCTGTTCGAGAAAGAGGCATGCTGGATCTGATCAAAGAAAATAATAATGGTCCATTTGAACATTCGACCATTGAACATATTTTTAAAGAAATCTTTAAAGCCGGTTTGGAGCTTCAAAAAGACGATCACCGTAAAGCACTGCTTGTTTCCCGTAAAAAGAAACCGGATGATACGATTGTAACGATCAACGGAGATTCAATTGGAGACGGAAAGCCTCACTTCATTTTTGGTCCATGTGCGGTTGAATCTTACGAGCAAGTAGCAGAAGTGGCAAAAGCCGTCAAAGCAAAAGGACTTAAATTGCTTCGAGGCGGAGCGTTCAAACCGAGAACGTCACCTTATGACTTCCAGGGTCTCGGGATCGAAGGATTAAAAATTCTTAAAAAAGTGGCGGATGAATATGATCTGGCAGTCGTCAGTGAAATCGTAAATCCCGCTGATATTGAACCCGCATTAGAATACATTGATGTGATTCAAATCGGTGCGAGAAATATGCAAAACTTCGAGCTGTTAAAAGCAGCAGGAGCAGTGAAGAAGCCCGTATTACTTAAACGCGGTTTAGCTGCAACAATCGATGAGTTCATCAACGCTGCTGAATATATCATTTCACAAGGAAATGGAGACATCATCCTTTGTGAGCGTGGAATTCGTACGTACGAAAAAGCGACAAGAAACACATTGGACATTTCAGCTGTCCCAATTCTTAAGCAAGAGACGCATCTGCCAGTATTCGTGGATGTAACGCACTCAACCGGACGCAGAGATCTGTTGCTTCCAACGGCTAAAGCAGCACTTGCCATCGGTGCAGATGGTGTAATGGCTGAGGTTCATCCTGATCCTGCCGTTGCCTTATCCGATTCTGCCCAACAAATGGATATAGATCAATTTGATCATTTCTATCAGGAGCTGTTAAAAGGAAGAACGATCGAAGTATAATATATATAAGAGAAGGGTTGGATCCTATTTATGGGATCCAACCCTTTGTTTTTGATTTTAGAATGAAAAAAACGATTTTCTGCTGTCATTTGGTTATTTTTTTAAGAAAAGCCTTTTTGATTACTTATGAACAGCATACGGACCAAATAATTAGTAAATTTCAGTTGAACCATCTGAACTTCATTGAGGATATCGGCGAAAATTTCATTTTATCGGCGAAATCTCACATTTAACGGCGAAATTCCAAATATATCGGCGAAAGGCATCTCTCCTCCCAGTAAGCCTATATTCTGGTCGTCGATATTTCTGCATGCTATAATAAACTTTTTATTAAGATAAGGCTGAGTCGTTGCACGAATATAGAGTCTATCGTATGATTATCATGGTAATTGCAGATAAATAACCTATATACATTGAAAAAACACTAACGTGAATATAAATATGTGCATTTTTTAACAAACTATTGTAATCGCTTTTTTCTTTAGGTTTATTTAGTGTAAAATAAGATAAATGAGTAGAAGAGTAAAGGAGAGTTAGCTATGAACGTTACAATATATGATGTAGCAAGAGAAGCCAATGTTTCCATGGCAACCGTTTCACGTGTAGTCAATGGAAATCCCAATGTAAAACCGGCAACAAGAAAGAAAGTACTGGAGGTCATTGACCGCCTTGGATACCGTCCGAATGCTGTAGCAAGGGGACTTGCAAGTAAGAAAACAACAACGGTCGGAGTCATCATTCCGGATATCTCTAATATCTTCTACGCTGAATTGGCACGTGGAATTGAAGATATCGCAACTATGTACAAATACAATATTATCTTAAGTAACTCGGATCAAAATGCGGAGAAGGAACTTCATCTTCTCAACACGATGCTTGGTAAACAGGTGGACGGAATTCTGTTCCTTGGCGGGCACATTTCCGAGGAACATGTTCAAGAATTCGAACGTTCCCCGGTTCCAATCGTTTTAGCTGGAGCAGTGGAAGAAACAAACAAGGTTCCTTCAGTTAATATCGACTACAAAGCGGCTTCCTACGATGCTGTTGCGGAATTGTTGGAAAAAGGACATAAGCGCATCGGATTTGTAAGCGGTCCTTTCCACGATACAATCAACATGAAGTTTAAATTAGAAGGGTATCGTGAGGCCCTCGCTAAAGCCGGAGTTGAATATAGTGACGACCTGGTTGTTGAAGGTGAGTACACATATGATTCTGGACTTGAAGCCTGGCAGAAGTTTTCTGAGCTTGAGGACAAGCCGACCGCTGTATTCGTCGGAAATGATGAGACGGCACTTGGAGTCGTTCACGGTGCTCAGGATCAAAACGTGTCCATTCCTGATGAAGTTGAAGTAATCAGCTTTGATAACACAAGACTGGCGCTTATGGTTAGACCACAGTTAACATCCGTAGTTCAGCCTTTATATGATATCGGGGCTGTGGCGATGAGATTATTAACGAAGTATATGAACAAAGAAACGGTTGATGAATCCACAGTTGTTCTTCCTCATCGACTTGAACATCGGAGCTCAACAAAATAAGAAGTTTGTCGATATAAAAGATAAAGACAAACAGAACTTATTTTTGTAGGGAGAGTCAAAATGAAAAAGCTTGATGTTCTTACACCAATCGGGGTTGTAGTTGGGTTTCTATTCGTCGCTTTCGCCATAATTACAAACGCTGGTGTTACAGGCTTCAGTTCCTTCGTAGATCTGCCGTCCATGTTTGTTGTGATAGGCGGGTTGATCGCGGCCATGCTGGTCAGCTTCTCTATTAAGGAATTGAAGCAATTGGGGAAAGTGATGAGAGAATCCTTTCGTGACGAGGAATACGATCTTCAAGTCCTCATTCGCACGTTTGTGACACTTTCAGAAAAAGCCAGACGTGAAGGCCTTCTCGCATTAGAGGCGGAAGTAGAAGAGGTTGAGGATCCTTTCATCCGAAAAGGAGTCCTGTTAGCCGTGGATGGAATTGAGCAGGACGTGATTGTGGATATTATGAATGCCGAGATCATCGCTTTAGAAGAGCGGCATCGTAAAAATAAAAGTTTACTGGATAAGGCTGGGGAGTATGCGCCTGCCTGGGGGATGATCGGGACCTTGATTGGTCTCGTACTGATGCTAAAGAATTTAAATGACCCAGCGTCATTAGGACCTAATATGGCCATCGCCTTATTAACGACTCTATATGGATCGATCCTAGCAAATCTTGTCTTCTTACCTATGGCATCCAAATTAGCGATGAAAACAGAAAAAGAAGTGTTTATGAAACAAATCGTGATCGAAGGTGTCGTTGGGATACAATCCGGTCAAAATCCGAAAATATTGGAAGAGAAATTAAGAGTGTTCTTATCCAATGAGGAACTGGAGATGTACTCAAGCAGAAAACAAGAGGAGGCATCACTCGATGAAGCGTAGACGACGACAAGCGTCTCAGCCCACGGGTGCACCAAAATGGATGGTAACCTTTTCTGATCTCATTACTCTTATTCTCGTATTCTTTATTTTACTATTTTCCATGTCTCAAATCGATATCGTGAAATTCAGGACCATCGCTGATTCCTTTCAGCAGCGTCAAATACTCGAGTTTTACCCTTCTGTCATTCCATTCGAGAATCCTTCTTCTGAACCTGAAATGGAGATGGAGAAAACTCAGCCTCAGAGCAGTGAGGAAACTGATAAAGAGTTGAATCAACTTTTAGCCGATATACAAAGCTACTTAAATGAAAACAAACTAAGTGATGTTGTAGTGGCCACAAGAACCGAGCGTGGAGTCGTGCTGGTTCTTCAGGAGCAAGCCTTGTTTGCTTCAGGTGAAGCAACGGTCCTTGAGGACGCTTATCCGTTCTTAAATAAAGTGGGCGATCTTTTATCGAGAATTCCAAACTTCGTGAAAGTGGAGGGACATACAGATAATCGTCCAATCGGTACATATCGGTTTCCATCAAACTGGGAGCTCTCCGCTGCAAGGGCAAGCAGTGTGATCCGGTACCTGGTTCAAACGGAGAACTTAGATCCGAAGCGCTTCATTGCCGTTGGATATGGGGACACACGACCAATTGCCCCCAATGACACAAGGGGAAATCTTCAAAAAAACAGGCGTGTGGAAGTGATTATAACTGATCCTGCATATGAGGAACAATAAAAACCAAGGACTTCTCAATGTGATGAGAGTACCTTGGTTTTTTTTGACCGGTGTTCTCGCCTTATGCCTGTCGCCTCTGAGAGAGCCGCCTGCGCTCATCGATTGTCTAGCTCTGGCGGCTAGAGGCTCGAGGTCATAAGTCAAACCAGCCAAAAAGGCGAAGACCGCCTTTCCGTCTGGTTCGTCTTATGTTTGTCGCCTCTGGGCGAGCCGCCTGCGCTTTTCGATTGTCCAGCTCCGGCGGCTAGAGGCTCGAGGTCATAAGTCAAACCAGCCAAAAAGGCGAAGACCGCCTTTCCGTCTGGTTCGTCTTATGCTTGTCGCCTCTGAGCAAGCCGCCTGCGCTTTTCGATTGTCCAGCTCC